>CAMAWH010000004.1 GCA_945861635.1 Klebsiella pneumoniae
TCGCCTTTGAGAGCAATAACCCACAATTGCGCGCCTTCCTCGCGAACGATGGACTTTGGGGGATTGATGCGCAGGAATGCTCCATCTTGGGCCACGAACATGGCGGCTGGATTCGAGCCCCGCAGATTATCAACCAGGTCCAACAATTCAGGCATTGATGCCTTAGAATCAGTGGTACGGTGAAAGCTATCGATCAGGCGAGCACCGAGTTTCACCGTGATGTATTCCGCCTCTTCGCGCGGCGTCTGCGACCGTCCATGGATAATCAGCGGGTCGTACGAATGAAATTGACCGCCAACCCACGCGACACGACCGCTTCTGCGTAGATGCTTGGCATGGCGCCCTCAAAGCCGGGGGTGGGTTCTCATGGAGAGCCGAAATAGCGCCCTCTGGACATGGAGAATGGCGAGTATGCGACCTCGATACACCGCACCAGCATAGCGGTAGCCGAGTGGCGCCGAAAGAGCGAAAGTGCTTCCGGCGCGTTTCACAACGATCGGCGATCGACCATCCCCGCGTGGAAGGAGCTGTTCGAGCGCGTCCGGGCCCGCTGAAGTGGGAGCCGAATCTGGGATACCGGGCGTCTGTGACGGTTAAAACGACTGGGCCGGGACCGTTGACATCCTGCCCAATCAGCGAGAATCAAACCCACCAAACGCCCGCGCCGTCTGCTCCTGCGACACTCGCTCGTACGCGTCTTCCAGCACCGTGCTCACACGCGAGTGGCGGAGCATCTTCTTCGTATGCGCCCGGTCGATCCCCGTCTCCGCCGCGATCGTCGCGAAGGAGTGCCGCGCAACGTAGGGAAACAGGTGCCGGGACCGCCCGGCGTTGAGGCCCGAACGCTCCGCCGCCGTGTTGAAGGCCTTTTTCGGATAGTCCGGGAACGCGCCACCGCCACGCGAGCGTTCAAAGGCGACGCCCTCGCGCGGCTCTCCCAGCTGTTGCCACCAGGCATGAAGTTCCCTGAAGGTGAGCGGCGTAAGCGGCACCGTCGCAAGCGCGAGCTTATTTTTCGTGCCACGCACGCCGAGAGTGCGCTTCTTCCAGTCCACGTCCTCCCAGCGCACGCGGAGCACCTCCCCCGGGCGAAGGCCCTGTCCGAAATGCGTGGCGAAGAGCGCGCGATGCACGGGCGTTGGCGCGGCCGCCAGAAACCTCGACACCTCCGCGAGGCAGAGCGGTTCCGGCTCCGGTAAGCTGGTGGCTGTCGAGCCAGCAATCGGGCGGAAGTCGTGGACTTTCTCGACCCAGCCCAGAGCCGCCGCGTGGGTGATCGCGCATCGGTAGGCAGTCTGCGCGAGCGCTTTGCTGCGCCCGCCCTGATGTAGGCCGCTCAGGAAATAGTTCCACTTGTCGCGATCGAGATCGCAGAGTCGAACTCCGCCTAGCGCCGGAAGGATCTGGCGGTCCCACCACCAGAACTCCCGCTTCCAGGTGGCCGCCTTCTCTTCACGAATCGGCCCCCAGATGTCTGCGACGTAGTCGCGCAATGCCATCGCGCCTTGAGGGTGACGGGGAGCACGGGCGGAATTCGACGCAGTCAACCGCGCGGTATCGGAGAGCATGGGCTCGTGCTGTCTCGCGCCAAAATCAGCGTTGATAGACGGATCAGGCCACCCGTCCATCGACGGCTTCCGCAACGAGAAGGGTCCCGGGGGCGAGGTGTCGAGCACGGCATGAGCTTGGATGCTCGCGCTCATCGCCGGCTCCATCGTTCCGCGTACGAAAACGAGGGGCTCAAGGGCCGGACCGATCAGCGCCTGACGAATCGCCGCCTTTTCGTCGGCTGCCGCCAGCACCGCACAGATCACGCGCTCCTTCCACTGACCGAGGGGATCGCCAGCCCGCAATCGCGCGGTCAACTCCGCTGTGGCCGGTGAGTCCGGTAGAAATCCCACGGTGACGCACCGCCGATGTTTGCGCTGGTCGGTGTAAACGGCGCTGTAGTAATGCCCCTTGCTTCGGGGCTGGCGTTGTACGGTCCAAGGCATGTTTCGCTCCTTCCGCCCACGGTGGTGGACGAAGGCAGCGTGCCCGCGATCGGGGGCGATGTCTACCCCGGCTGCTTTATGAGTGTTTTACCGTTTTGATTCGCGTAAAACCGAGGTTCTAAGTGGCTCCCGCTCCCTGACTTGAACAGGGGACCCTCTGATTAACAGTCAGATGCTCTAACCAACTGAGCTAAGCGGGAATGCGCGCTCCTTCTACTCACCCCTCTCCCCGTCGTCAAGCCCATCCATGGACCGCACCCGACTCGACACCTGGCTATGGGCGGCTCGCCTATATAAAACACGATCCATGGCGAAAATCGCTTGCGATGCCGGTCACGTCCGCCTCAACGACGCGCCCGCAAAACCCGCCCACAACGTCAAACCGACCGACCTGATTCGCGCGAGAGCGCCCTCCGGTTTGCGCCTCCTTCGCGTCGTCGCCCTGTCCGACACGCGCGGCCCGCCTGCCGCCGCCCGCGCACTATTCGAGGATCTAACCCCCGTCACGCCCCCGTCTCCGGAGCCCGCGCGCGATCGCGGCGCCGGTCGTCCCACCAAGCGCGAGAGGCGCGAAACCCTCCGCCTCCGGGGCGAGTGACGCTCGCTGCGACAGGCTTCCCAGCTTTGCCCATCGTCGTTCGCTCGTCTCGGCTCACCGCCGCCGTCGGACCAGCAACCCGCCAAGCAGTAAGCTCGGCAGCAGCCCGCCCGCGCCGCCCCCCGTGGCGCACCCGCAGTCGTCGACTTTCACCTTCCCACCCGTATCATTCGCGTCGGCATCCGCGTCGCTGTCGCTGTCGGTGTCGGTATCCGCGTCCGTATCGGTGTCGGCATCACCGCTATCCCCACCGCCGCTGTCGATTATGCCCGTGTCGATGGCTTCGTCCATGCAGCCTCGCCCGCCGGGCGCACCCGATGTATCACCAGAATGGGCGTATCCAATGGCTTTTAGCCCTGTTGATGCATCCGTCTTGGAGTACCACAGGTCCAGTCCGTCCGCGCCCAACGGCAACACATCCCAATGATTCAGGCTGCTGTAGTCCAGCGTTCCCTCCGTCAGCACGGTATCGCTCACCACGGCCCAGGTCAGCCCGTCGGCGGACGTCGCGATGGCCAGGCTGCGCTTGTTGTCGATGTCATCTCCGCCGAAGGTCATCGCGAAGGGCGTCGCAGCCCCCGACGAGCACGTCAGCGCTGGGCCAAACACCCAGGTTGCTGCCCACGATCCCACGGTTGCGTGGTCAACGACCGCAGCCGCCTCGATGTTCCAATCGCCGCCATGCCCGAGGTCCCGCCAAGCGACCATCAGGTTGGGATTCTGCGCGTACACCACGATGAGCACGCCGTCCTGCATCGTTACACTCGCGAGTCCCTGACCTGCAACACCGGGAACGGCAGGATCCGACTGCACGGTCCAGTGGATGTTGTCCGGGCTGGACGCATAGGCAAGGCCGCCGGGCTGGGTCTGGCCGTTCGACGCCTTTTCCTTGGCTTGCGAGAAGATCATGTGCCACGTCGTGCCGTCGAACACCACGGCAGGTTGGCCGACCGTGCACTTCCGATTGCTGCCCGCGATTTCGTTCGCCGGCTCCATGACCGGATCGGCATCCACGGTCCACACTTTTCCGTCGGGAGAAGTCGCTCGGCCGATGGTGTAGTAGGCGTTGCAATCCGCCGGAATATCAGCCGCAAGCACGGGGGATTCGAAAAACATGACGTATTGCGCGTTCACGGAATCCCACTCGACGGTGGGCGCGCCGACGCCGCCGACGAAGTTTCCGGTTGCGGGGGCCGACAGCACGAAGCCGCCGTCGTCATAGGCGGGAGCGGCGTGCGCCACCGAGGAGATCGAGGCGAGCGAGAGGACGATCAGTTGCATGGTTCACCACCTACGTCGATTGTGGCCGACCGCCGGGCGTGGTGCCAAAAGAATTTGTAAAGGCCTGCGTCGCCCTCATAAAATAACTGACGCATTCGGCCGCCGTCGCATCCACGACGGTGCACGCCACGATTGTGATGCCGGGGCTGGCGCCTGCCGGGCGACCGATCGTCCGGGGTTCGCAATTGCCCATCAAGCCCCCCGGTCGGCACCGCCGATGAGGGACGTTCACCTTCGGGTGATGTGCGCCGTCGAGTGCACTGGGCATTCGCTCCGCGAATGCGCTTTTTCGGCCACACCGACGCGCCGCACGCCTCACGCCGCACGCGGGACAGTGATCGAGCGAGCTGCTGCGGCGAAGCCGGCTGAACGGGCGATATGGCGGTCATGTGGCGAATTCGGCTGGCTGGACCCTTCAGGTTGGCCTCCGTGCTCGCTGCGGGCGGATATTTCGCCGGTACGCGGTGTTTCACGTTGCAGCCGACACCCTCTCAGTCACCGCCGCCCGAATCCGCCCCCGAATCCGCCCACGTGTCTCCCGAGTACCCGTCTTGCCAGTAGTGGTAGTAGACAAACCACCCGCCGGAAGGGTCCGGCCAAAACGACAGGGCTTCCACCGTCCACGCTTCAATCGCAATGCCGTCCGGCGTCCAGGTCGCCCCGTCATCGCGACTGAGCCACACGTCGATCGGTCCACCGTGCGCTGCACTGTTGAAGAAGAGCTTCCACGCTCCATCCGGAAGCCGCAAGAACTTCGGAGCGAAACCCGGCGGGTCATCCAACTCCTCGAACGCAAACGTTGCGCCGCCATCGGTCGAATACCCCCAGTCCATGCCGGTGCAGGCCAGCCAACATTCCGTCGCAGTCACACACATCACACTTGGGTCTGCGTTGGGTCCCTCGGCGGCAATACCGATCTGTTCCCAATGGATCAGGTCGCTGCTCTCCGCGTAGTACAGCGTTTGGGGCGTGTCATCCTCCACGGACCCGGTTACCACGAGCGTCTCCACCGGTGTACCCACATAATAGAGGCGAAACCTCCCATCTGTCAGCGCATGAACCTCGGGATCGACGACCCTTCCCTGCGTGATTCCCTCGATGACGAACTCCGTGCTCTTGGTGAAGCTCACGCCGTCCGACGAGCTTGCCATGTTGATGGCGCCGTACCCAAGTAGACCATGCGTGGTCATCCAGTCCGAGTGTGTAGTCGCCACTTCCTTTGCCAATTCCACGGAACCTTCCACAAAGTATACATAGATCATCCCATCCGGGCCCCGGATCACGTCGGGAACGGCGGCTTCAGTGAAGATTCTGGTCGCATCCGTAACGTCGAAGGTCCGCGCGTCATCGGTGTGGTCGACGAAAAGATCCTCATGCCACGGCCCCGCGCCAAGCGTGTGTACATCGAGGAAGTCCAGGTACCACTGGATCTGGCATTCGTCCGCGGTCCCCTGCATGACCGCGGAGAGCGTATCGGCCTGTCCATCGACCTCAAGGGCAGACTCACATGCGGAAGGGTCGGCGCCTCCAGCCTTGTGAGTGGAGTCCGAGACGCAGGCGAGGTTGAGTAGGAGTAGGAGCACGTCCGCACTCTGGCGCGATAGACTGGAAACGTCAATCGAAGTCGCCGTCCACCCTCGCCGCGATTGCGATAGATCCCCCCGTGCCCAACGCCTACGACACCTACGCTGGCCTTCGCAAGTACGCGCTCACGCTCCCCGACACGTGGGAGGATTTTCCCTGGGGAGATCGCGTGATGAAGGTCGGCAAGAAGGTCTTCGTTTTCATGGGTCGCGAGTCCGAGTTGGAGTCCGGGCTGGGGTTCGCCGTGAAACTTCCGGCGTCTGGAGCGGAACTTCTCACGCGTCCCTACGCTCAGCCGACGGCGTACGGCCTCGGCAAAAGCGGGTGGGTGTCGCTGCGGTACCCGGCTGATGCGTCGCCGGATCTCGCGGAGATTTGCGCGTGGGTCGAGGAGAGTTGGTCGGCCGTCGCCCCGAAACGCGCAGTCACGGCGTTCCGGAAGCGCTAGCGTACCGATCGCCCATGTTGCTTCTGCCGCTCTCCGCCCTTGCCCACGCCGTCGACTACGACGCATTCCGCGCGGCCCTTGCGCTGGAGGCCGGATGGGAAACGCTGGGCACGAAAGCGATGGAAGGCGGCGGGGTTGCGTCGGTCCGGCACAAGGTGGTGGGCGGTCAGGACTGCCTGGAGGGGTCAACGACGGTGAATCTCCCCGCCGACGTGCTCCTGACCGTCGCGTCCGACGTTGCGAATCAGCCGAAATGGTCGAGCTTCTCGGTGAGTCGCGCCGTGCGCATGACCCCGGGCGCCGACGACTTCGACTACTACCAGCTCCTCGAAAATCCCTTTCCCATCCACGATCGCTACTGGTTTGTCCATGCCACGGTCGGCCGGCGAGGCGAAGATCGGGTGTTCACGTGGCAGGCCGTCGATGCGCGGGCGCGCTATCCCGCGCAGGTTGCGGCGCTTCTCGCCGATTTTCCGGATGCCGTGGAGACAGCCCTCAACGTCGGGGATTGGACCTTCACGCCCAGCACTGACGCAACGCATATCCGCTACCGCATCTGCACGGACGCCGGTGGAAGCATTCCGGCATGGGCCGGCGAGTACGCAGCGCGCAGCACGCTTCCCACCAACCTTTCCGACCTCGTGGCGGAGGCGTGGCGCCGGGTCGGCCGGTGATGGGCGCCGATGCGCCAGAGGGCGCCCGACCGCGTCGGCGGGCGTGGTATCGCGTCGCTCGCCAACGCACGCCCCGGTTGTGATCCCATGGCTGGCGGCTGCCGGGCGAAACGGGGAGCGCCCGTCACGCTGCCCTCGCCGCCTGTTCGGCCCGCCACTCCCAGCCGTCCTCGTAGCGCAGACTCGCGCGGCAGCATGTCAGAGCCGCGAGGGCGTTGGCTCCGTTTGGCCATCGTCCCTCACGCTGCACGGCGCGTCAGCACCCGCCCGACGCAAGTCTGAGTCCGCACGGAACGTCTGGCGCTCGCAATTGCCCATCAAGCTCTTCGGTCTGGACCGCCGAATCGAGGGTGTCATCCTGCGGTCTCGTCGGCCTGCTCCTGCTCCTCTCCACGCCGTCTCGCGGCGACGCCGTTGCAGTCGGGTCGCTCGTCGTCGTCGCCGACGGTCAGGGTCTGTCAGCCTCGGGGACGTGCGCTTTCTTGTGCACTGGGCATTCGCTCCGCGAATGCGCTTTTTCGGCCAAACCGACGCGCCGCGCGCCGCGCGCCGCACGCGGGACAGCGATCAAGCGAGCCGCTCCGGCGAAGCCAGCCGAACCTGCGAGATAACCTGCCATCTTCCGAGTTCAGCCGGAAAAGCCGGCCGAACTCCCGAGAGGATGGAGTATCCGCCGAGTTCAGCCGGAAAAGCCAGCCGAACTCGCGACATGGCTACTCATGTGGTGAATTCGGCTGGCGGCACCGTCCAGGTTCGCCTCCGTGGGGGCCGGTCGTCCGGACGGGAGCCGGTTTGGGCGTCATCCGGCCCGGTGCGGCGGGAATCACAATCGCAGCGTGCCCCCCCAGCAGCGATCCACGATCGCTGCGTGACTGATCGCTCACATAGTCGCCGTCAAGAAATAACTGACGCATTCGGCCGCCGTCGCATCCACGATCGCTGCGTTGCTCGTCGCTCACAACCTGGCGTATGCTCGCTCCTCTCGCCTTGCGCTCGCGGCGCGCCGACGCCCTCGGTGCTGCCAGTTATTTCTGGACGGCTCCTAACTCCAGATCGCCCCCCTTTGCACTCCCACCCATCGATGGTACAATCGCGACCCGCGCGCGTTCCCCGCTGCGGTTGGAGTTTCCATGGCGGCGACGCAGACTCGGCAACGGTCCTCCACCCAGTCCTCCGGCGGTTCGGGCGGCAGTTCCGGCGGATCTTCTTCGCAATCGCAGGGTCCGGGCTCCGCGCCACTTCAGCAAGGCAGCGTCGGTGCCGGCGCGGCACGGCGTGCGCAGGGTGCGGGCGGAAATTCCTTTATCCAGGACATGATCGCCGGCGGGTCGGATCAGAGCCCGGAGGCCATGCTGGAAGCGCTTGGCGCCGGCCGGCCGCTCGACAAGGTTACGGCCGCGCGCCTCGGCGCCGATGTCGATGATGTTCGCATTCACGATGATGCAGTTGCGCACATGCTGGCGGACCACCACCGCGCGCGTGCGTTCACGGTCGGCTCGCACGTGGCGTTCGCTGCCGGCGCCTACCGCCCCGGCACCGCAGCCGGTGACGAGCTGCTCCGTCACGAAATCGCCCACGTCGTGCAGCAACGCGGTGCCTCGCAGTCCGCTCCCGGCGGGTCCGCCAAACGTCAGGACTCGTTCGAGCAGTCGGCCGACGCCGCTGCCACGGGTGGGGCGCAAGCCCAGGCCGGCAGTTCGGGCGGCTTGCGCATCCAGAAGAAGGGAGAAATCGAGGCCACGGAAGAAGCGGTCGGCCAGAAGATCGTCCAGAACATGGACAAGGCAAACAGTGGTGGCGGTGCCGACGCCGGCATGCACTACGCCCACAACTACAAGAGCTACTACCCAGAGAAGTGGAAGGAAGAGTACCGCAAGGGCCATGCGGATCCCACCTACTTCACGGTCAACGGCTTCATGGACTTCCGCTTGGTCCCCGGCCAAAGCGCGTCGGAGGCGATCAAGAAGTTCATCGCCGGCCGCACGATTTGTGAATGCCTCGTGACCATCGTCGTCATGCAGGTAGACGCCATGCGCGCGGCCATGGGTGACGACAAGTTCGACGAACACTTCGGTCAGAAGGGCAAGAAAATGAGCCCGGATCGTGCCTTGCGTATCAGCACCGACGTCAGCTCGACGCCCCTCGGCCGCGCGATCAAGCGCTCCGACGCCGCCGTGAAGGGTGAAATCGGCACCATCGGCAACCGCCCGAACGTCAAGCCGGGGGAATGGTACTACTTCTACAACCACCCGAAGTACCTCATCAAGCACCCGGGCGGCGCGTGGCAGGGTGAAAACGCGCTGTACGTCGGGGAGCGTGACGGTCACCAGACATGGTCCGGATTCGGCGCGTCGAACGTCAGTGAAGACCACATGATGGACCAGATGGTCAGCAGCTTCAACGCCCCGCGCACCGAGTATGACTACGAGGTCATGTGCGAGCAATACCTGTCCGATGTGAAGGAAGTTCGCGAAGGCAAGGTGTCGTCGTGGAAGCGCCTGTACGAGGTGCATAAGGACAAGATTCCGAAGCTCTACCAGGAAGATGGTGGGGAATACATCGACTCGGTGGACAAGAAGGTCATCATCGACGCGCCCGAGTACGAGCTTGGCGGTACCAGTCGGAAAGGCGGGTTCATGCTCGACGCCGGGTCGGCCGTAGACATTGAAAAGGTCAAGCGGCTCGCCCAGTGATGCTGCCGGCGCTCTTCGGCGCCGGGTTCGGCCTTGCCTGCGCTTCGAGCCATGCCAACGCGCCCAAGGAGGCTACCGTGCAAGTTGTATCTGACGACGCCGTACGCATGACGCTGAAGCGAATCGAACCGGGCCGCCCGCCTCTGGCGCGGTTGCGGGTGGACGTGCACCTGCACAACGCGGAGTCGGGTCCGCGTTGGTTTCTGCTGCCGAAGGTCATCGAGTCGAGCAGCGGCGGCGTGGACGGCGTCGAGGTTTCCGTGGGGGGCGGAGTCGTGATCGGCCGCTTTCACGGGGCCGGTGGCATGCAGGCGTTGCTCCTGCCCGCCGGAGCCACGATAGAGCTGCGCGCGCTGGAACTTCAGAGCTGGTCGGAGGAACTGCCGAATCCGCTGGCCGTGTCCGTGCGCATCGGAACGGCTTTGTCGATCGGCGGCGAGCCTGCCGAGGCCTGGATGGGTGAGTCGCTCTCGACGAACGGCGCGGACGTCGCTGAAGAGGGAATTTCCGTCCAACGCAGTCGGTTTACGCCGGATCGCGGGGCGGTGCCGGTGGTGCTGACGGGTGAGAAGGTGGTCGCGGTGACCGTCGGTCGCTAAACGCTGCCGATGGATCCCACCGAACCGGCCTCGAACTTTCTCCGCACGCTCGTCGCGGACGATCTGCGCACCGGCAGGCACACGCGCGTCCTGACGCGCTTCCCGCCAGAGCCGAACGGCTACCTGCACATCGGCCACGCCAAAAGCATCTGCCTCAACTTCGGCCTCGGCACGGAATTCGGCGGTGGCTGCAATATGCGCTTCGACGACACGAATCCCGCCAAAGAGGAGGTTGAATACGTCGAGTCCATCCTTGGGGATGTGCGCTGGCTGGGATTTGAGTGGGCCGGCCTCTTCCATGCATCCGACTACTTCGACCGCATGTACGAGGTGGCGTGCGACCTGATTCGCGGCGGCAAAGCCTATGTCTGCTCCTTGAGCGAGGCGGAGATTCGGGACTATCGGGGTACCGTCGAGGTCGCGGGACGACCTTCCCCGGGGAGAGAGCGATCGGTGGCCGAGAACCTCGACTTGTTCGCGCGCATGCGGGCGGGAGAGTTCCCCGATGGTGCCCACGTTTTGCGCGGTCGGATTGACATGTCCGCGGCCAACATGAAGCTGCGCGATCCGCTCCTCTACCGGATTCGCCATGCGACGCACCACCGCACCGGCGACGCATGGTGCATCTACCCGATGTACGACTACGCCCACCCGCTGTCGGATGCCTTCGAGGGAATCACCCACTCGATCTGCACGTTGGAGTTCGAGAATAACCGTGACCTCTACGATTGGGCGATCCGCGAAAGCGGGGTCACCGTCGTCAAGCAGTACGAGTTTGCCCGGCTGCATCTGACCTACACGATGATGAGCAAGCGGAAGCTGCTTTTGCTGGTGAAGGAAGGGCACGTCGCCGGGTGGGATGATCCCCGCATGCCAACCATCGCCGGCTTACGACGTCGCGGCGTCACACCCGAGGCGATCCGTGCGTTTTGTGAGCGTATCGGCGTCGCCAAGGCGAACAGCGTTGTGGACGTCGAGGTGCTGGATGGTGCAATACGAGAGGATCTCAATCTGCGCGCGCCCCGCGTCATGGCGGTGCTCAAGCCCCTGCGCGTCGTGATCGAGTCGTGGGAAGCGGGTCGGGTCGAGTGGCTCACTGCCGCGCACTGGCCGCAGGAGGCCGCGCAGGTGGGGAGCCGAACGGTGCCGTTCACGCGCGAACTGCTGATCGAGGCCGACGACTTTACCGAGGTTCCACCGCCGAAGTTCCATCGCCTCGCTCCGGGCAGGGAAGTTCGCTTGCGCTACGGGTACGTGATCAAGTGTGTTGGCGTTGACAAGGACGCCGCGGGAAACGTCGTGACCGTTCGGTGTACGCACGACCCCGCCACGTCCGGTGGCAATGTCCCCGACGGGCGCAAGGTTCCGGGCACCCTCCACTGGGTGTCGGCAGCCGAGTCCATCGCCGTCGAGGTCCGCGCCTACGATCGGCTGTTCACCGTAGAGAAGCCCGACGCGGGGGATGACTTCCGCCCCTACATCAACACCGCATCCCTTACGACGATTACCGCCCGCGCGGAGCCGTTCCTCGCCAAACTCGCCCCGGGCGAGCATGTGCAGTTCGAACGTCTGGGATACTACTTCACTGATCCGGTAGATTCGAGGCCGGGAGTTCCCGTATTCAATCGCGTCGTCGGACTGAGGGATACCTGGGGAAAGGTGGCGTCGGCCCCCGCGGCGCGGTTGCCGCCGCCCGCGGTGCCGGCCCTCGCACCGGGCGCGCCGCCCGCACGGGTGGTCACACCCGCGCCCGACCACGCCGAGCGCCACGCCGCGTACGTCTCACTCGGCCTCTCGGCCGAGGACGCGAGCACCGTTCTGCCCCTCGCCACGATCTTCGACGCCGCCTACGCCGCGCACCCCAACGCCCGCAGCGTCGTAAGCTGGCTCGTCCACGAGACCCCGCGGGAGGCACGTGACATCGGCCTCCCCTTCGGTGGGGCGGAACTCGGCATCCTGGCCGCCCGGGTGGACGCGGGCGTGATTTCGCGCCCTGCGGGGAAGGAAGTCCTTGCCGCCATGCTCGCCGGCGAAGGCGCGCCCGACGCCATCATTGCGGCACGGGGCCTCCTGCAGGTGAGCGACCCGGCGGCGGTACGTGAAATGGTGGACGCGGTGCTCGCGGAGAACACGGCGCAGGTGGCGGCCTACCGCGCGGGAAAGACGGCGCTCTACGGCTTCTTCGTGGGCCTGTGCATGAAGCGCGCGGGCGGCAAGGCCCCCCCGGCGCTGGTTGCTGATGTGCTGAAGGCGCGGCTCGGATAGGCCGCCGTCACGCCGCTACAGGCAGATGAAATTGCCCCAGGTCGAGGAATTGTCGGTTTCGTCACACTCCGAAACCTCACTGTCCTCCGACGAATTCCCGTAGTCGACGGTGATGTACACGTCGTAGAGCGGGTGGGGTACGCCGGTGATCTCGACTGTCGCCGAGTCCTCCATCCAGCCCGAAAGGGCGCCGGCCGTCCACTGCGTTTCGTACAACAGCACGTCGGGGCCGTCCGTCATGCCCCAGATCTGGACGGGAAAGGGGTCGGTGACGTCGGTCGTGCCGTTGTTGCCGACGCTGAACGTCAGGGTGATGCTGTCGTATTTGCATTCGTCCGTGCAGACAGCCTGCACCTTTGCCATCAGATTCTTGTTCGGGAAGACCAGATCGAGCGGCGGCCCCGCGCGGAAGCTGTTGTAGCCCTCCGTCCAATTCACATCGGGGACCTCGGGAATCGTGCCCTCTGCCGTAACGTTGGTGATGGAAAACGAGTGCTGGTTCCAGATGTTCAGGCCGGCCACGAACTGGTTTGCCGCGTCCTCCATGACATAGATGCCGTTGGAGTAGGTGCCGAAGCCCACGTCCACGTGGCCGTCGTTGTCGACGTCCGCCACCGTGGGCATCTGCCCGCAATAGGTCTGCGCCCCCGAAAGCGTGGAGAGCAGGGTGCCGTCCGGTCCGTTGAGGATGTGAAGCCCGTCGTTTCCGACATGCAACACCTCCCAAACGTCGTTGCCATCGAGGTCGTAGGCGCTCACCCCGTCGAAATAGCTGGAGCTGACGCCGGCCCAGTGCCAGAGCTTGGTGCCGTTGCCGTCGTAGACCATGACGCCCGGCGCCACGGGCACGGCAATGTCCGGCTCCCCGTCGCCGTTGAAGTCCGCGATGGCCGGGGGCCCGGGGTATCCGGTGGAACCGAGGCTCACCGACCAGATCTCCGTGTAGTCGGTGTCGAGGAGGCGGAGCGTTCCCTGAGAAACCACCACGATCTCGGCCTCGTCGTCACTGTCGAAGTTGGCGATGGCCGGGAAACCGTCACTCCCGCTCGAAGAGTAGATGGCCGTGCCGCTCTTGCTGTAGGCGGCGTTGCCCACGATGACCTCCTGCTGGCCGTCGAGGTCGATGTCTCCTGCGATGGAGTTCGGCGAGTGTCCCGAAGTGGCGCTGCCGTGCCCCTTGCTGCCCGTGCCGACCACGGCGCCGGTTTGCCCGCTGAAGATTCGGCGTCCAGAGTAGACCTCCGGGTCACCATCCCCGTCGAGGTCCGCGATTCCGACGCTTCCGCAATACGATTTGATGCTGTCCGGCGGCTGGCCGGTCCAGAAGGCGCTCCCGTCCTCTCCGTGGAGCGCAACGGAGCCGTACAGGCCCATGACGACGACCTCCGGGAAGCCATCTCCATCGAGGTCTCCGATGGCGCTCGTCGTCTGCTCGATCAGGCTGCTGGTCGTGCGCCAGATCTGTACGCCCGTTGCCCCGTCGTACGCGATGATGGCGCCGGAGTACGGCGTGGCGATGACGTCGGGCGTGTCCCCGGAGTCGATGACACCGTTGCCGTTGTCGTCGGTGAGGTTGCCCATCGCAACGGTGGAAATCATCGTGCCGAGCGCGCCCGACGTCCACTTCAACGCCAGCGTCCAGTCCGGGGTGGTCTCCTCCGGCTCGCAATCGATCGTCGACCCGAGCCCGTAGCCCGGCAGGAAAAGGGTGTCGTCAGCGCAGCTTTCATCGACGATGACGTCCTCTCCCGTGTCCTCGGTGATGTCCTCTTCCGCCGTGTCTTCCGGCGGGTCGAACGTCTCTCCCTCGTCAAACTCAGCTTCTTCCGCCTTTTTTCCGGTGAGGTTGTTATCGCTCTGACACGCGACGAAAAGCAGTACAGGCGTGAGGGTGAGTAGACGCACGGCGGGCCTCGGAACGCCGACATGCTACACTAGTTTTGCATCCGTTCCGCGTTCGCTAGCGTGGCGACACGAAGGAATCCCCGTCGATGTGGAGCGGCGTCACGACGGTATTATTGGTATAATCCCGCTCCTCGAAGATCAAATCTGGATTGGCGACGACCTCCAGCGTGTAGTCGCCATCCGGCACGTCCGTCATGTCAATCCACTGACAATCCAGGTCCGCGCCGTACGGGTCGGCCCAGCCGACGGAGAGCCCTTGATCGAGGCAGTGGTAGGTCGGCACCTCCAGAGGATCGACCCAGGGCATCGTGTCGGCGAGGCAGAAGGCCTGCTTGTGCCCGGTCAGGATCACGGATCCCGTCGAATCCCGGAGGTTGTAGATGGCAAAATCGAGATAGTGGTAGTGCTGGTGGCACTCCGAGAACTGGAAGCGTTCTGGCCATTCCCCCGGCTTGCCCATCACCAGATCGGCCGTCCCGAGGTTGACGACGGTGGTGTTGAATCGGACCACGCGGCGACTTCCCACCGCCAAAACGCAGCCCTCCTGTGCGGCACAGCCCTCTTCCGTCACCGTGATGGTTTCGGTGCGAACGGAGGAAGTGAACGTTTCCTCGTCGAAGAACACGTCGGGGAGGGGACACGCACCGTACGGGTCGGCGGCGGTGCACACGGGCTGGGCGTCCGGCAGGCAACACGCCGTGCAGCAGAGCGTTGTGTCCGGGCAGGTGGAGATATCCGGCGTGCAAGAGTCACCTTCAACGAGCGGCGCGTCGGGAACGGAGTCGTGGACGAGGTCGATGGCGCCTCCCGAGTCGGGGGCGTCGGGCGTGGCGGGCGCGGAATTGAGCGGGTACGGCCAGCAGGCGAGAAAAACGAGGAGCACGGGGCAGGGTAGCCGATTCGCCCGCGAACCGTGGCCGTCGCTACCTGCTCGCCCGCAGATCGGGTAGGCTTGCGTGAGGAGGTTCCATGACCACGCACATGCTCTTGCGGTTGGGGCTCGGCCTTGGGCTCGCGGCCTGCTCGCCCGTAGGTGAGGCCAAATCGGGGCATGTGCTGGGAGACGGCTCGGACGACGCCGATGGTGACGCCGACGGTGACAGTGATTCCGACACCGACAGTGATGCGGATTCGGATGCCGACACGGATGCCGACACGGATGCCGACGCGGACGCCGACGCCGACAGTGACGCCGACACGGACACCGGAGACCGCGACCACGGCTCGATGGACGTCAATGCGGTATACGATGGCAAATCCTACACGTTGAACTTCGTGGATGGGCCGTTCGACATCACCTGCACCGAAAGCAGCGGCTACTACTTCGTCACGATGATCGACCACAACAACGCGATGTACTTCGACCTCACGCTGTCAAACCCGACGGACAACTCCACGGTTTCGAAGGGTGCTCTTGGCGGAAACGGCATGTCGCTGGGGCCGCCCACGGAATGGCGGTTCGATACGCTGATGCGCGGGAATTTGGCCTCCGCCGAGATTCACGTCGAGGACATCGACGAGGGCAATTCGTTCAAGGGCAACTTCTCGGTAGTCTGGGATGCGGACGGGTCGCTGGCGCTGCCCGCGGCCAATGCATCGGGCACGTTCGACGTTGGGTGCCCTTAGCGCGGGTTCCTCCCTCACTCCCTGAAGAAGCCGACAATCGCGTCAGTCGCGGCCTGTGGCGACTCCCGGTGGCAGAAGTGGCCTCCGCGCACGGTGGTGGCGCGGAAGGATGCGAACGTTCCCGCTTGCGGCCCTGCCCCTGAGCCGGGTATGATTTCACGATGGCGGATACGACGCATCGTACCGATCCTGCGGAGGCCGCGTTCGATGCGCACGGGCTGCTTGTGCCGGTACTCGCGGTCATTGAACCCGCCAGTGCGGGCTCGATCATCGTCGTAACCGAGCCGTGCATGCTCATCGGACGGGACCCTGAGTGTGACGTGTTCCTCGACGATGCCAAATGCTCTCGCCAGCACGTACGGGTCAACCGCCGACCCCGGTTCGGCGCAACGGCCCGTCTTCAGGTCGCGCTCGTCGATCTCGGCAGCACCAACGGTACGTGGGTGAACGGCCGGCGGATCGAAGACGTCAGGGTGCTCGCGGCGAACGACAGGGTGCGGATCGGCCACACCACGCTTGTGTATTCACTGCGCGATACAGCGGAGATCGAGACGCAGCGCGCCATCGCTCGGCTCGCCACCACCGACCCGTTGACGGGGCTCGCCAACCGGCGCGCGTTTGCCCAATGCCTCCATCGTGAATTCCTTCGCGCGGAAAGGTATGGATGGCCACTTTCGCTGATCATGGTGGACATCGACCACTTCAAGCATTTCAATGACACACACGGCCACGACACCGGCGATCGCGTGCTGGCCGCCGTTGCCGCCGTCGTCACAGAATGCGTGCGCACGCACGACCTTGCCTGCCGACACGGGGGCGAGGAGTTCGTGGTGCTCCTGCCGCAGGCGGGCGTTCCAGAAGCGATGGACGTGGCCGTGCGTGTGCACACCGAGATCGCGCGCATGCTGGTTCCCGGGTGCAAGGGGGTCACGGCCAGCCTCGGCGTGGCGACGCTGGGAGACGAGCACGATTCTCCCGAATCCCTACTCGAATGCGCTGATCAGGCGATGTACGTCGCCAAACGCTCCGGTCGGAACCGCGTGTGCCGCTGAGTAGTCGTGATCGCGATCGGCAGGTCGCTGAACATGAATACGGTGCGGCAGTATCTCGCCAAAGCGGGGTTGGTTCGCACGCGGGCGGAGCGGCGGCGCGGAGGAGCGGGGGAAGACGGCTAACGAATGCAACGATCACGACGGACACCGCGGCAGCCGCGAATACATAAGCACCCTCTGACGGCGGCGCGCGTTGGCTCAGTAGACCGGCACCACGTACACCGCGCCCTTCCCGGTGGGCGCGGCGAGGACCACGTCAAGCGTGCCGTCTCCGTTCATGTCGCGGGCGGATCCATCCAGCGCGGCGCCCAATGCCTCCCCGCTGGTCGTCCAGTACGCCGTGGCGTCGTCGGGGAGGAAAACGCTACCGCTGGCGGCCAGCGACACCATCCACACCACGTCCTCGCCGCCGATGAGAAGGTCTGAGGCGCCGTCCCCGTCGAGGTCGTCGCCCCCGGCAACGGCGGTCGCATCGCCAACGAGTAGCTGGTCGGCGGCGGTGAAGGATTCGGTGCCGGTGGTGGTGCCATAAAAGACGCCAACGGCACTCGTGTAGTCGCCGGTGGTATAGCCGGTCGCGCCGACCAGGACGTCCGCACTCGCGGTGCTGGCGACATTGTTCATGCCCAACGAGGCGCCGACTGCCTGACCGGCGGCGGAGCCGGTGAGTGTCCAACTTGCGACGCTTTCCACCGCCAGGCCCACGTCCAAAAACACGTTCGTCCCGCGCACGAGAAATACGGACCCGGAGTTGGCACGCGCGTTCTCGTCATCGCCGGGGATGCCGATGGCAAGGTCGTCGTAGCCGTCCCCGTTGGTGTCGCCGCCACCGGAAAGAACGCTGCCCATGGCGTCTCCGGCGTCGGTACCGGGAATGGTGTAGTCCGCCGCCGCGGTGCCGCGACTCGCCGAGCCCACGCCGCCCAGAAAGACGTAGACCGTGCCTTTGGAGGTGCCCGGCGCGCCGACGACGACGTCATCGGCGCCGTCTCCGTCGAAATCACCGCTGGCCATCGCGTCGCCGAAGTCGGCCGTGCCCGACCCCGTCAGCGTCGCATATGCGAGCGAGGAGGCGGCGTAGGACGCCGACGTCGCCGAGTCCGGCTCCGCAAGGTACGCGACGCCTTGGCCCGGCGCGCCGACCACGAGGTCCGCGCTGCCGTCGTCATCCCAGTCGACTCCGGTCAGGATCGCGCTGCCCACTTCGTCTCCGGCGGCGCCGACCAAACCAAGCCAGGCGTCACTCACCGTACATGTCGCGGACAGCTCTGAGGCCCCGAACAGCCAGACGCCGCCAGCGTTGGTGGCGTCATCCGGGGAGGCGACAATCACGTCGTCTTCGCCGTCGCCATCGACATCGGCGGCCAGGGCCACGCCCCCCGAACCGACGTGCTGCCCGCTCTCCAGGCCCGCGATGACCGCGATTGCAACGTCACTGGCGGCGGGGTTGTCCGTCACGCCGTCGCAGTCCTGGTCGAGGGTGTCAAGGGCGTCGACCGCGTCCGGCGCAAAGGTGGCGTCGGTGTCATCGCAATCCTCTCCTCCCCACGCATCGCTGTCCCAGCCGTCCGCATCCTGATCGTAGTCACTGCCCGTCGAGCAGTCCTGATCACGACCATCGTACCAAATCTCTGTCGCACTCACATTCACGGAGGCCTCGGTGTCATCACAGTCTGCGCCGCCGTAGGCACTCGCGCGGTCGCCGTCGGCGTCTTGATCATAGTCATCTGCGTCGTCGCAATCGGCATCCACGCCGTCGTACCAGGCGTCGGCGGCGCCGGGATGGGTGGCGGCCGCGGTGTCGTCGCAATCGTCTCCGCCAACGTCTTCGGACAGGGCGCCGTCGGCGTCCTGGTCGTAGTCGTTCGCACCGTCACAGTTGCTGTCTACACCGTCGTACCAGGTGTCAGCGGCGGTGGGGTGGGTGGTCGCGTTCGTGTCGTCGCAGTCGACGGCGAGTGTGTATCCATCGGTGTCCTGATCGTCGTCGTTGCCATCACAGTCCTGATCGGTGCCGTCGTACCAGACCTCGGGCTCGCCGGGATGTACGGTGGCCGACCCGTCGTTGCAATCGCCCGCACAGCTCGTCCATCCGTCGGCGTCCACGTCGTAGTCCTCGTCGATGGCTGCGTCGCAGTCCTGATCGATGCCATCGCAGCGCTCACTCACACCCGGGTGAATCTGCGCGTCGTCGTCGTCGCAATCCCCGCCACAGCTGGACACGCCGTCTTCGTCCGCGTCAAAACCCTCGTCCATGCTTCCGTTGCAGTCGTTGTCCAGAATATCGCAGACCTCTTGCGCGCCGGGGTAGGCGTCGGGCGCTGCATCGTCACAATCATCCCCGCCATGGGCATCACTTGGGTGACCATCGGCGTCCTGATCGTTGTCGTCGGCGCCATCACAGTTCTCATCGATGCCATCGTACCAGATTTCCGTCGCGTCGGGCCCGATGCCCGCGTCTGCATCGTCGCAATCGGTGCCGCCATAGTGATCGCTTTCCGCACCGTCCCCATCGGCATCGTAGTCGTTTCCTGCGTCACAATCGCCGTCGATGCCATCGTACCAGATCTCCTCGGCATTCGGGCTGACGTCGGGGTCGGTATCATCGCAATCCGTGGCGATCGGCGCGCCATCCCCATCCTGATCGTCGTCCACGCCATCACAGTCCTGATCCTGCCCATCGTACCAGATCTCGACGGCGCCCGGAAACGAGTCACCATCGGCATCATCGCAGTCGTCGTCGGTCTCGGCGAGAGACTCCGCGCATGCGGAAATCTGGGCGCCGGCGCCGTATCCATCCCCGTCTGCGTCGACGTATCCGAACCCGACACTCTCACAGGGGGGGGGCAAGGGAAAGGCAGGCGGTAAGCAGGACGATCATCGACGCCTCCCAAAAAGGATGCTGGTTTCAACACCGCCGACAACGGCCGCGCGCGCCCCGCCGTCCGACCACGTGTTGAGGGCCGGGCCCGCGACGAGCCGCACGTCCACGGCGAGGGGGGCGGGCACGACCCGAAGATCGACGCCCAGTTGGGCAACGGCAAACGCGGACGTACTGCCGACGCGCACCAGCGGTTCGACCTCGACCCCTCCGCCGACCCCAAATCGGCGGCCTGCCGACACCCACCCCCACGGCAAGGTGGCGACCAACGCCGACGCCGGCGAAAGCCCGCTGTCACAGGTGCCCTCCTGCACGGCCGCGAAGCCGCCGCGGAGCACGCGCATGACGCCGCCTGCCGCGCGAACCCTCCAAGGCCCCGCCGTCATCGCCCCTTCCGCTGCGACGCTGCCAACGGCCTTTCCGGGCTCATCGAGCGACCCATCGCATACGACGCCGGTTCCGTTGCCACCGAGAAAGGCTCCGACGCCTGCGCCGACGCCGAGCGCATACGACGGGGCACCCCATCGCGCGGCGCCATCCACCAGCCACGCCAGTCGTGGGGGCCGGTCGGCGACCAGCAGCACCGCGGGCGTATGGAAATGGTCGTACAGGACGGTTCGCGTGGCCGGGTCGAGGGGTTGGCGCCCACTCCAGACGTCGTGCAGCGTGGTCAACCACGCGGTCAGTGCGCTCACCTCCACCTCCGGACCCTCGCCGCCAACGCGAACCTGCAACACGACGGGGTCGCGACCGACCGGATGCCAACTCAGCGTGTGAACGCCGGCGAGCAGGGTGATGTCGGCGTTCACCGGCGACCCGTCCACCCGAACATCATCTCCTGCCGACGAACTGGGATTCAGGACGACGCCGCCTTCCTGCGCGAGCACGGTGCGCGCCTGCTCATAGATGTTCGTGGCGAATGCGGCGTCTGCCGTGGACGGCGCAGGCGCGCCCGGGCTCACGGAGATGGCCTCTGCCCACGACGCAGGGATGGCCTGCCCGCGGACACGGATCGCATTCGGCAGCTTTGCAAGGTCGCCGGCCTCATCGATCTCCAGGACGCCGCGCGCAAAGAGTGCGCGCTGAAGCAGATCACGCTGGCTGCCATCGAGCGTGGGTCGCAGCGCCGCGACCAGGCGGTTGATGCGACCTAAGGCGGCGGCGTTGTCCAACTGACGGCGCTCTGCCCACGCCGTGTCCAACTCCCGTGCAAGGGCCGCAAAATCCCCGTTGGCCAGAGCGGGCGCACCCCGCACGACCCACGCGGGTTCCGTGGGTCCCGTGGGACCAATGCCGTCCGAGGGAGTGATCCCGAGTCCAGCGGCAAGCGCAAACGGGGTGAGGAGGGTGTGGATCACGGAATCACTCTATGTCAGGGGGTGGACGGCGGCCTTTCATGCGACTTTCACTCCGACGGTCACTCTGGTTTCCTTAGTTCGCATTGGAGCCCGGCGAAGTCGGCCGACATTGCGCGACAGAGGACCTTCATGTCGTCTCCCGGCGGGACAGCGACCACGTCGTGCCCCAGGAATCGCGTCGAGGAGCGGACCTCGATGGTCACAAGCCCGGCCGGCACCTCGGTCAACATGAGTTGGGTCGAGTGGGCCGAGCTTTCGACGCCGGCGCTCGTGCGCACGGACAGCGTCGCGTCGGCGGGGAGGCCGGCCGGGGAGTCGAGGCCCACCCGCAAACGGTGAACGATGCCGGTGGGGACGGCCGGAACGCGTGAGGCAGGGGTCGCCGCAGCGAGGGGGGCGGGCGGTGCGGCAGCGCGCGCGCGGGGACGTGGGGGCGCGGCGTCGGAAACAATGGCGGCATCCGGGGCCGCGGGTGGGAGTTCGGCGTCCGGCGCGGCGACGCGGAGGGTGAGCGGCGCATGCTCGGTCAGGGTGGCGCCGGGGAGCGCTTCCACGGGCGCGGCTGTGGAGGTGGCGAGGCTCGGCGCCGGCGTGTTCCAGAGCGACCCGGCGCACACCAGCAGCCCCAACGCGACGGCGATGCCAAGGGCCACCCACAAGCCTGTCCGTCCTCGGCGCGCGTCGGCCGGCTCCGACGCCTCGGGCCACGGAACGAACGTGGAACGCGGCGCGCTGAGCGCGGGCGGTGGCGTGCCCGGGCGGTCGTCCGGCGTATCCGCGGGGGGCTCCGGATCCTCGCGGGTCGGCACGGCGAGTCGGGCCTCGGGTGCCGCGCCCGGCGCCGAGATGGCGGCGTCGCTGGCGTCGCCGTTTGCCAGCGTGCGTCGGGTGGGCAAACCCGGCGCATTTGCGGCAACGTACGCGAGCAGGCGGTGGCGTACGTCCCGCAGTGCGGGCCGCGTGTCAGGCCCCGCATTCAGCATGTTCGCGATCAGCGCCACGAGCACGCTCGCGTCGACGCGCGTGAGCTCCGGCAGGCGCCCCGGCAGGTCTCGGGCGTCCGGCTGCATGCGCCCGGGGCGGGGATCGGGATCCGCGCCGGCAAGGAGGAACCACCCCAGCGCGCCAAGGCTGAAGATGTCGGCGGCCGCGGACACCGTGGATTTGCTCCACACTTCCGGTGCGCCATACCCTATGGTGCCCACGTGCCGGGTCAGCGACGCGGCGTTTTCCACGATGCGACGAGAGATGCCGAAATCGGCGACGAGCAGCGACGGAATGCCGGACGGCATTGGCCGAACGAGTACGTTCTGCGGCTTGAGGTCGCGGTGCAGGATGCCGCGCGCGTGCACAGCTTCCAGCGCCTCCACCACTTGCCCGAGGAGGAGGGCCGCCAGGAGCGGCGAACAGGGACCACGCGCGGTCGTCCATTCCCAGAGGTTGCCGCCAGCGGCGTATTCGGTCACGAGAAAAGTCGCGTCCACCCCAGGAAGATCGACGACGCCCAGGTAAGGGACGATATGCGGATGGTCGAGTTCGCGCAGAAAGGCCGCCTCGTTGAGCAGGTCGCGATGGGAACGCCCATTCGGACCCGACGAAACCACCACCTTGATCGCCACGGGCGTGCCGCCTTCGACGGGCGCCGCCTTCCACGTTTCGCCACCCAGACCTTCGCCCAGACGCGCTTCGAGCACGTACCGACCGAGCAGTGTGTCGCCGATCCGAAGTGCAGGCGCCGCCATGGTGCTCATCATAGTCCCTGTCGGCGCGCTGGGGTTTTCCGCGATACCTCCTCCCGACGAAGGAGGCGTCGGGTGGCCAGCGAACCGAGGGAGGATAACGACGTCGTCTACCTGGAGTTGACGACGCCGCTCTCGGCGTTGTTGCCGGCGTGTCCGCGGCTGACCCTCGGGGAACGCGTGATGCGACTCGGCCGGGATCCGGGCGGAGATCTGGTCCTGACGGAGGACTCCGTGTCCTGGCGGCACGCCAGCATTTGGCTGTCGCGGGGCGAAATCTTCGTGGTCGACCACGGCAGCACCAACGGCACGTGGCTCGACGATCAGCGCGTCGACCGAGAAACGGTTGCGCGGTCCGGGCAGATTCTCCGGCTCGGTCGGCTCGTCACGCTGCGCCTCGGCCGCCGCGGGGTCGCCGGCCGTCGCACCGACCCCCTCTGGCGGTTGGAGATTGCCGAAACGGGCGCGTCGTTCGCGGTGCCGCCGGAAGGAATCCGCATCGGCGGCGGCCCCGACGTCGAGGTGTCGTTGCCCCTGGTCGGCGGCGGCGTCATCCGCGCGCGGCCCCGCGCCGAGGGCGTCGAGATCGAAGGTTCGAGTGGCGCCATGATGTTTGTCCGCGCCGACCAGGCGGTCGAAGTCGCCGGGCTCCACCTGTGCGTTCGCCCCGGACAGGGCGAGCCCGTGCGCACGGCAGGTCAGGCGAGGCAAAGTGATCGGTATCGCCTCCGCGTCACCCTCTCCGGCCGGTCCGGGCCCGAGGCCGTGATCGAGGACCCCGAGCGCGGTCTGCGCCACCGGGTGCGCGCGGAGAATCGCGCGGTCCTGCTCTTCCTGTTGGCCAGCAAACTCCTCGCGGATCGGTCCGCTCGCGTGCCACCGGACCGGGCGGGCTGGTGCACGGACGAGGACCTGGCCATGGGGGTGTGGGGCCGAGGCGCGTCGCGGATGGATGCGAACAATCTGCACGTGCTCACCCACCGGCTACGCCGGGAGTTGGAGGATGCTGGATTTGAGGCTGAGTTCCTGGAGAAGGAGCGAAATGCGATGCGTACGATTTTGACGCACATCACCCGAGAGTAGGCGTTCGGATTACGTTCCCATTGGGTGGCTCGTCCATGGCCCGGCGTCGAACCAGGGCCGCAGTTCGACCGCCGGCATCGGTCGTCCGATGAAGTACCCCTGTACCGCATCACATCCGCACGCGCGCAGGCGCGCAAGCGTGGCTTCATCTTCGACGCCCTCCGCCACCACGTCGAGCGACAAGTTGTGGGCGAGACTGATGGCCGATCTCACGATGTTCTCGTCACGCGGGTCGGTCAGGCCACCGGTCAGAAAACTCTTGTCGATCTTCAGCGCGCGCACCGGCAGGGTTCGAAGGTACGCCAGTGAGGAGTATCCGACCCCAAAGTCGTCGATGGCAGGGTAGACGCCCAACTCCCGCAGGCGCAGGATGGTGTCCCGGGCCGCGGCCGGATCGGTCACGAGACTGCCCTCGGTAATCTCGACCTCGAGTGCCGAAGGGGGGAGTTCGTGGCGCGAGAGCTGGGAAGCGAAATTGGCGACGACATCCCCATCCAACAGGCCGTTGCCCGGCAAATTGACCGCCACGTTGATTTGGAGGCCTTCTCGACGCCACTTTGCACACTGACGGAGGGCCGCATCCACAACCCACGCGGTGACCTGCCGGATGCTGCCAGAATTCTCCGCCAGCGGAATGAACTCATCGGGCATGAGCGTTCCGTGGCCGGGGCGGTTCCAACGAACCAGGGCCTCGACGGTGCGGACGCTGCCATCGCGCAGGTCGGCCTTGGGCTGGTAGTGGAGTTCGAGTTCGCCCCGATTCGCCGCCTGCCAAAGTGCACCGACGAGGTCGAGCCGGTGTCGGGTGTAGATGTCGAGGTCGGGCGAGTACACATACATGGGCAAGTTCTGGCGGAGCGCGCACTCCGCGGCGATCTCCGAGCGCCGGAGCAGGCCGGCGGCGGTCTGCCCATGCCCCGGAGCCAGCGCTATCCCCACGTACATCGAAGCCCGCACCTGACAGGAACTCGCGATCAGCGGGTCGAGCAGGGCGTCCGCGCAGGCCGCTGCCATCGTTTCGGCTTGGACGTCTCCTGCGTCCGGGAGGACGATGCCGAACCGGTCCGACCCAAGGTACGCCACCGTGCCCGACGTGCCGACCACGACCGCAAAGCGTCGGGCGGCGATGCGCAACAAGCCATCGACCTCGATGGCACCGAGCGTCTTGCGTGCGTCGGCCAGACCCAGCAGTTCGACGCAAAGGACGGCGAGGTGCCGCGAGCGCTGCCGGCTATGGGTGTCGATGAGCTGAAACAGCATCGCGCGGTTCGGGAGTTCGGTGACGGGATCGTGGAAGGCCAGGTAGCGGAGGCGTTCGGCGACGGCGCGGTGCGCCACCCGTACCTCGGCGTCCTGCAACTCGCGCGTCACCACAGCCGAGAGGCGCGCGAGGTTGCCCTTGGAGACGTAGTCGTGGGCTCCCGCCTTCATCAGCGCGGCCGCTGCCTCCTCTCCGATGGTGCCGGACACGATGACGAACGGTGCAGCGCTCCGGCGCCGGTGGTGCACGTGCAGGGCCGCCTCCGCGGAAAAGCCAGGAATCGCGCAATCCGAAATCAGCACATCCCAGGTGCCTTGCTGCATCGCCGTCTCGAGCCCTGTCTCCGTCTCGACGCGACGCGCGACGACGGTAAAACCTCCCGCTGCGAGGGCACGTTCGATCAACAAGGCGTCATTCTCACTGTCTTCGATGATGAGCACCCGCAACGGACGATCGAGCGTTCGTGCGCTCCTAAGGCCGACCCGAACGGCGTCGTTCAGCGTGCCGTCGAAGCCGTCGTCCATGTCGGTTGGGTGGGTGGGCATGATTGAACTGTACCCCGCCTATGGTTTTTTGGCTTTCACTGTGCTTTCATGTCCGCACCGTGAATCACCTCCTGCCCATACTGCTTGTGGAAGACAGTGACGACGACGTGCTCCTTACGTTGCGCGCATTCGCCCGATGTGGCCTTGCAAATCCAATCATCGTCGTCCGAGACGGGTTGGAGGCGCTGGATTGGTTGTTCCAGGAAGGCGCCTACGCGTCGGGGCGTCCGCCACGTCAGCCAGCCCTGATCCTTTTGGATTTGAAATTACCGAAGATTGACGGGCTGGGGGTGCTCCGTGCGATGCGAGCAGACCCGCGCACTCAGACCATTCCGGTAGTCATGCTCACCTCCTCCGCAGAACAGCGGGATTTGATGGAAAGCTACCGACTCGGATGCAACAGCTATGTGCAGAAGCCTGTCGATTTCGCCGAGTTCGTCGTCGCGGCGCGCACGCTCGGTTTCTACTGGTTGCTGTTGAATCGCCGCCCGGACGGGTCTTCCGTCTAGGCGCCTGCGGGCAGCGTCCACCGAAACGTGGCGCCCGCACCGACCTTCCCTTCGGCCCAGACCCGGCCGCCGTGCTTCCGGATGATCGACGCGACGGTGGCGAGGCCGATGCCGTGACCGGGAAATTCGGCGTCCGTGTGGAGCCGCTGGAACGGCCGGAACAGGCTGTCCGCATAGGCGGCGTTGAACCCCGCGCCGTTGTCGGAGACGAAATAGCAGGGCTCGACCCCCTGGTCGTCTTTTCCAAAGGTGATTCGGGCAACGTCGACCCCGCTGGAGTATTTCCACGCGTTGCCAAGCAGGTTTTCCATTACGACACGCAGCAAATGCGGATCGGCCGTTGCATCGACGCCCGGCTCGATGTTCACGTCCACCACGCGCTGTGGTTCGCGATCGGCGAGATCCGCGACGACCTCATCGGCAATCGCCGAGAGATCGACGGTGGCCGGCGTCACCACGGCGCGCTCCAAACGAGAGAGCGCGAGCAGATCGTCGATGAGTTGGCCCATGCGCACCGTGGCTGCGCGGACGCGATCAAGGTACCCCATCGCCGGAGCGGGCAGGGAAGGGCCGTAGTCTTGCTGAAGCGCCAGAGAGAAGCCGTCGATGGCACGCAGCGGGGCGCGCAGGTCGTGCGAGACGGAGTAGCTGAACGATTCAAGATCCGCGTTTTTCTTGCGAACCTGCTCCAGAAGCGCCAAACGGCTGGCCGCCAGCTCCTCGGCGATGCGTGCGGCCTGGCTGCGGGCCTCGGCCAGGGAGAGATGGGTCCGTACCCGTGCCACCAGATCCCGCGCGGAGAAAGGCTTCACGAGGTAGTCGTCAGCGCCGGTGTCGATGCCGCCAACCATGGCGTCTTCGCCCGCGCGGGCGGACACGAGCACGATCGGGACGTGCCGCGTCGAGGGATGTGCGCGGAGCGCCGCCACCAGCGCGACGCCGTCCATCCGCGGCATCATCACGTCGGAGAGCACCATCGCTGGCGGGTTCGCGAGCGCGGCCGACAGCGCGTCGACGCCGTCACCTGCGAGGCTGACGTCGTAGGTCGGGGCCAGGAGGCGCTCCAGAT
Organism: Klebsiella pneumoniae; assembly: GCA_945861635.1. GTDB lineage: Bacteria > Myxococcota_A > UBA796 > UBA796 > SXON01 > CAMAWH01. The sequence continues at coordinate 27,165 of CAMAWH010000004.1, forward strand.
AGGCCCGCATGTCGGCGTTGTCATCGACCACAAGAATCCGCCGCCGCGACTCGGTGCGGTCGTCGGTGGCCGAGGGCGGCGGAAGCGCGCGGGTCGGTGCCTCGGGCGCACCCTGGGCTTCCCGGTCGGCGCCCACCCAGTTGGATGCCTCCAGTAGGTACGGTTCGGCGCCCGCGAGAGGCCCTGCACGATCCGCGATGCGGTCGGCGGGTAGATGCGCCCGGCCGGTCCGGAGGGAAACGTAGAACGTGCTGCCTGTGCCGGCCACGCTCTCCACACCGACGGTGCCGCCGTGGAGCCGCACGAGTTCCTGAACGAGCGAAAGGCCGATGCCCGTCCCCTCGAAGCTTCGGCTCCGCGCGCCCTCCACACGGTGAAAACGCTCGAACACATGCGGAAGTTCGTGGTCCGGGATGCCGGTCCCGGTGTCGGTTACCGTCAGTTCGACCCCGTCGGCGCGGGCCCGCAGTCGAAGCGTAATCTCGCCGTGGAACGTGAACTTGAATGCGTTCGACAGGAGGTTGAGCACCACCTTTTCCCACTGGGCCGGATCGACGTAGATGAGCGGCAGCCCCGGCGGACAGTCGATGACAAGGCGCAGGCCCGCGCGTTCCACGAGCGATCGGAAGGAACTGGCCAGATCGGCGGTCAGCGTTGCAAGGTCGGTCGCGACGAAGGTCAACTGCAGGCGGCCGGCCTCAATTCTTGCGAAGTCCAGCAGGCTGTTGACCAGCCGCAGGAGCCGCAGTGCGTTTCGGTGCATGGCGCGGAGGCTGCTGCCGTCGAGGGTAGGCGTACGTTGGTTGAGCGCGTCTTCGATGGGCCCGAGCACCAGGGTGAGCGGTGTGCGGAATTCGTGGGAGACATTGCTGAAGAACGCGGTTTTTGCGCGGTCCACCTCGGCAAGCGACTCGGCGCGGCGTCGTTCGGACTCGTATGCGCGGGCGGCGGTCAGAACGCTCTGCACCTGGCTTGCGGCGGCGCGAAAAAATTGCCGATATCGGTCGTCGAGAACGCGGTGCGGGCTCACGCCGAGGACGAGAAACCCAAACGGCGCCGATTGCCCGGCGCGCAAAAGCGGTAGAACGACGGCGTGTTCGGGCTGCGCACCCCCCGCCGCGCACGGCAACGCTCCGAGTCGCGAGGCGATGTCACCGACGACGATTTCGCGCGCCGCGCCGAGCACGTCCTTCAGCGGCCACTTGCTCGCCGGCGGATCCCCGCCGCAGCCGCTGGCGGCCGCGAGCGCCGCCACCCCCTCTTGTCCGTCCACCCCATCCCCATTCACGACGTACAGGAGCGCGAACGGAAGGTCAGCATTGTTCGAGCATAATACGTCCATGCAGACCGACCGGGCGACGGCTTCGGACTGCACCTCCGCCGCGCGCGCGGCGAGTGCGTGCAACATCCGGATCTCGCGTTCTCCCTGCACCTTTGCGGTGGTTTCCTGGACGGTGCCGAGGATGCCGCCGATCCGACCGTCGTCTCCGGGCACGGGGCTGTAGGAAAACGTGAAGTACCGCTCCTCCGCTATCGCTCCCGTGGTGATGAACAGTTGGAGATCGTCACTCCACGTGGCCGGACCGCCTTCCTGCACGCCTCTCGCCATGGGGCCGACGACATCCCAAATCTCGGACCAGACCTGGGCGCCGGGTGCGCCGAGCGACGCCGGGTGCTTGTCGGTCAGCATCGGCCTGTAGCCGTCGTTGTAGAGGTGAACGAGGTCCGGGCCCCACCAGAGCAACATCGGGAATCGGCTGCCGAGCACGACGCCGGCCATGGTCCGGAGGCTTTGCGGCCATGTCTCTACCGGGCCAAGTTTCGTGGCCGACCAGTCCATGGCGCGCATGAGTTCGCCCATTTCTCCACCGCTGGCAAAGATGTTGGCGGTTGGAGCCACGGGGGTGCGAGATTGGGGGGCAGAGGGGGTGCGGGAGGTACCGCGCTTGGCCGCCATCGTAATCCCTCCGGCGAATGTGCTGCTTGGACGATAGCGCACCGCGGGGGGGGAGTCAATGGGCGCGAATTCGCACCCCGCTCACATCACCTCAACACCGGGGTGAGTTCGAGGTGGCCCAAGCCGCCGTTGCCGCAGCGCTCTTCGAAGGCGATGGCCACTTCGTTGGCGCCGGTCACAAAGTGGGATGCGGGGACGACGTGCGGACCCGACGTAGCCCAGCGCGTCGAGGGGTACGGGTAGGGGGGGGGAGCCGATCACGCCGCTGAGGCCGTTGATCGTGCTGGGATATCCGATGAACCAGGAGCTGACGCCCCAGTAGATCCCGGTGTCGAGGCCTTCGACGAAGACTTCCAAGGCGTCGTTCACCGTCACCACGCCCGGATGGTACTTGTCGGTGATTTGGACCGAATGGAAGAAAACCTTCCATCCAACGGCACTTGGCTGCCCAAGTCCCATCGAACGGCAGGATTTCTTCCAGTCAACGGTTGGGTGTCGCGACAAGCGCATGTGTTTCCCGCGAGCGCACGGAAGCCGCGTCGTCCACGGCCGGCCCTCCGGTCAGCGTGGCAGGCACGGCCTTTCGGAGCCTCAGATCGCGGAGGCGCGGTGACTCGGCACGACGTTGACCCTTCGCGACTCTACGATTTCGCTCACGGGACACGACGTTCAGTTGGGCGGCGGTACCGGTATCTTCGTGCCCCCCGGCTTCCCGACATCCGCGCTTTCCCTGACGCGCACCACCATCGGCCCCCAGCCGTACGCAGCCGTTTGGATAGGCGGTGCGGGGGCGTACGAGTTGCACGACAACGACCTTTCTGGCAGTCTCGGCATACTCCTCAGCAGCTGGCCGGCCCATGGCAACGCAATCTTTGCGACCAACGGCGTGCAGCCCTGGGATGGCGCATATGGCCTGCTCCTGGACGGCAATCGCTTCCACAGCGCATCCGACACGGCGATCTTCCTTCACGACGCTTCGGCGACTTTTCGCGAGAACATCTTTGACACCAACATCCGCGATGTCGTTCAGCAGCAGTGTGAGGCGCTCACACCGCTGAACCCCGACGCGATCACGGGGATCTCAACCGCGCGGGTGTGCACCGGCGGGACGTTGTTGTATGACAATTCTCTGCGGTTCGATGGACTTTTTCTGAGCGAGGCGGGCATTGAGCGGTAGCCCGTGCTTCCCGAAGCCGAGGGATCTCACCTCCCGACGGCTACGCTCCCGCTCACCATGGCCGGACTGCCAACGAAGGTGGCGTGCACCCGAGCATTCGCGACCCATCCCCGACCCCTGCTGTTTTCAAGTACACTCCCCCGATGCGCTCCCTTTCCCTCGTCCTCCTCGCCCCCGCCTTCCTCACTGCATGCGAGCCCCAAACGGAGTTGCTCGCCGAAACACGCGTGGACGTGGACGGCGATCATTACTTCAGTGACGAGGAGTGCAACGATGAAGACGCCTCCGCCCACCCCGGCGCCACCGAGGTGTGTGACGGCGTGGACAACGACTGCAACGGCGAAGTCGACGAGGACGTCACCACCGCCTTCTTCATGGACCTCGACGGGGATGGCTATGGCGACCCCAAAAACGTCGCAACCTCGTGCGGGGATCCGGTTGCGGGTGCGGTGTCCAACTCCGGGGATTGTGATGATACAACCGTTGATATCTCGCCGCTTGGAACGGAAGTGTGTGACGGTGTTGACAACGATTGCGATGGATTTCCCGATTGGGGATTGCGGGTTCCGGCGGACTACGAGTTGATTTCGGATGCGGTGACGCGCGCGCGCGATGGCGAGACGGTGTGTGTGTCGCCGGGCACCTATGTGGATAATATTGACTTTGCCGGCCATGAAGTCCTCGTCGTTGGCCTCGACGGACCCGAAACTACGATCATCGACGGCGGCGGCACCGGCCCGGTGGTCAGCTTCGACACCAAGGAGGGCGCGGGCGCCATCCTGCGCGGGTTCACCATCACCGGCGGCGACGAGGCGATGGGCGCGGGCATTTACATTCGCAACGCCGACCCAACATTGGAGAATCTCATCATCGATGGCAACGTCTGCTACACGTCGACGACCTACTGTTACGGCACCGGAATCTATGCGGAAGACAGCTACTTCTCGCTCACCGACAGCCGCGTCTCCAACAACATTCAGTCGTCGTCCTACGCCTACTATCCCTACAATTACGGGGCAGGCGTGTTCTTGTCCCGCTCGGACGCCGAATTCGAGAATGTGGAAATCTCCGGCAATACAGTGCTGCCGGTCAACAACAGTTACTACGGTGCGGCGTATGGGGTGGGGGTGTATGTGTCCGCGTCTTCCCCCTATGCATCGGGGCTCACCGTGTCCGGCAATTACGTGGACGGCAGTGATGCCTACGGGTGGTACACCTACGGCGTCGGGATGCTGTTCATGTACGGCGGCGGGTATTTCGACCACCTCGTCGTCGCGGACAATTGGGGCACCGGCTACGTTGTAGGGGGCGGCGGCATGTTTCTGCAAAGCTATTATCTGCCGCCCGAGTTTACCAACGCGATCATCGCCAACAACCACGTCGGTGACGCGGCCAGCTCGTATGCCTACGGGGGTGCGTTTCATGCGTACTACACCACGGCAACGTTCGAAAACGTGGATTTTGTTGGAAATTCCGCGACGGGCGCGTACGCCGTGGGAGGGCAGGGCTACTTCTCCTACTATTCGGCGCTCCACGTGAATAATTCGTCGTTCTGGGGTGGAGAGGCGACCAGCACCAACGCGGGTGGTGGAGGCGCTCTGACCTATGACACGGGGTACGCGCCGGGCGTGAGCACGTTCACGTATTGCAGCTTCTCCAATAATGGGGAAACGCCGTTTGTAAGTGTCAGCACCCCCGTGGGAGTGTCGGGAACGATCGAAGGCGATCCGAAGTATGCCTCGGTGGCCGCCGAGTCTGCGCTCGATTGGGACCTGACTCTTGGGTCGGGCTCCGACCTCATCGACGCTGGGGATCCAAGTCTGGAGGATGCCGACGGCTCGTTGAGCGATATCGGCGCGATGGGCGGGCCTGGGGGCGGGTGGTAAGGCATAGGCGCTAACATTCTGCCACCCACGTTCCGGCCGGCATCCGCTGACGTTTTCGACGTCGTGTAGGTTCTACGATGTGTTTTTGCCAGTCGGTGCGCGTCCGCGGTGGCGTCCTCAGACGGACGGGTCCGGCGTTGGCGGGCCGGCGGCAGGTGGACAGCGACCGTACGATGATCGTGGATCACATCTCCCCTTCCTCAGTTTCTACCGTTGGTTTCCGGAGGTGTCCGGAGGTGGTCGGGTGCGTCGTAAGCCGCCGATCGTTTGACCCACGTGGGCCACCGCGAACTTTATTTTTCCTGGCCTCCACCGCCAAAAACGCCCGGTCACGGGGCGCCAACCGCGCCCGTTTGGCGGCGTCGCGCGGAAGGGGGCTCCCGGCCTCGATGCGCGTCTGGTCGCCGCTCGCAAAGTACAACGCGGCGCGGAGCAGCGTTTGGCGATTCTGCTCGCCGAGCTGGCCGATACGGGCGGTCACCGACTTCTCGGGTACGCATCCATCGAGCAGTACGCGATGGCGGCGCTCGAATTGACGTCTCGGATAGCCCGAGATCTTTTGCGCATCGGAAGGAGCATGCCGGAGTTACCCAGACTGAACGCGGCACTCGCGGCCGGTGAGGTGGATTGGACGAAAGCAAGAGAGGTGGTTCGCGTCGCGACCGCAGAAACCGACGCTTCGTGGACGGAGCGCGCCAAAACGATGTCCGCTCGCGTGATCGAGCGCAAGGTTGCCGCCGCCCGCATCGGAGATCCCGCACCGACCGGCGATGCCGACCCCGAATTACGCCCCGCGCGTGCTCGGCACTCCTTTGAGATGGAGGCCGCGGACGCCGAAGTTCTGTACCAGGCGCTCGCCCTGCTGCGCGCTCGTCGCGATCTCGGGCGCGAGGAGATCGACGACGGCGTACTCCTCGCGTGCATGGCGCGCCAACTCATCGCGACTGCCGATCCCGCAGACACGGCCAACGCAACGGCGGAGTCCCCCACCGGCGAACGCTATCGAATCGTCCTTCAACAGTGTCCCTCCTGCCAGCGATTTGACGCTCCCGACGCCGAGGTGTCCGAGACAATCGCCGCGGAGGGGGCCTGCGACGCCGAGATCATCGACATGCGGCCGGGGCCGAACGAAGGTCACGCGACCCGCGCGATTCCACCGGTTCTCCGCAGGAAGGTGTTGCACCGAGCCGGTTGGACATGCGAGGTACCGGCCTGTCGAAATCGACTGTGGTTGGATGTTCACCACACGGAGCCCTGGGTCGAGTGTCGGAGGCACGACGTTGGCAAACGGCTGGTGGTCTGCGGCGCCCATCATCGAGCGATCCACAACGGGTTTTTGTCGGTGTCGGTGCAGCCGGATGGCCGCGTGGCCGTCGGGCACGCGGACGGGCGGACGTCGGTCGGGCCGGCGCGGGATGTGCGGGGAACGATGTCCGTCCGATGACCAAGCGCACCACGTCCACGAACGAGGGGTGTCCGCGGGCGATCCCCGATCAGAACGGGGGGGCGGTGTGCAACCTTCAACGCCTCCCACCGCGCTTGACGTGTCAGGTATGTTAGCGCCTATGGGGCCCCCCCCCGTCAGGGCACAACGAACGCGATGACAACCACGACGGTTACCACCGGCCAGAAGCATCTCCACGCCCACGGTCCCAGCGCCGGCCACCGCCATCCCGCAGCACCGGCAAGCACTCCCCACCATGCCGCCGTGGCCGCGCGCCAGTAGTACGCGATGTGCTCCGTCGCGCCGATGGTCCGCGGGTCCGACTCCCCGACGAATGAGAATGCAAGGCGATGGAATGCGTAGCCAAGGATGGCCGCCTCGGCAAACATCAGCGCCGCGGCTATGACGGGGCGGCCGAGCGGTGCGGGGTCCCTCACGCGCCGGCCGCCGCGACCACCATCGGACACTCGGGGTCCGGACGGAACAATTCGCCGGTAAGGTGGCGGGCCACGGCATGACAGCCGCCGCGACACAGGCGCTGCCACCGGCAAGAGCCGCAGGGCTCCGCCGTGACGCCGGCTCGCCACCGCCCATCGACCGCTTCCGGCACGAAGCTGCACGGGTGCACCGCTCCCGAAACATCGACGCTGACGAGATCATCGCCACCGTGGCACCCGAGGATGCTGAACTGCCGCATGCGCTCGGGGTCCACGCCGTGCGCGGCAAGCCAGGGCACCATCGAGCAATCGATGCGGAAGTCCACGGTTGGGTACTCGACGATCATGGCTTGCATGCGCGGCCAGACGGTCCGCACCTCGGTGTCCGTCAGCCGACGCGCCGCGTAGGCCGCAACGGCACGACCGACCGGCTTCAACCGCAGGAGTTGGACATCCCGCGCACCGGCCGCAATCGCGACGGCCACGGTGTCCTCCAGCGTTGCGAGCGTCATCCGGTCGAGCACAAGGTTGATGCCGACGCGGCGCCGCGTGTTGGCGCTCTCCTCACTCAAACGGCGAATCGCGGCCAGCGCGGGCGCCGCGCCGTCGTATCCGCGGGCATGTCGAAACGTCTCCCCGAGACCGTCCAGCGAGACGTTGACCTGCTCGAAGACCCTGGCCCCATCGAGGTTTCCGAGACCCGATGTCGTCATCCCGATGGTCAGGCCGGCGTCGTGGGCCGCCCGCGCAATGCCGGGCAGGTCAGGGTGGCGAAGCGACTCGCCGCCGCCGACCGCGACGTGCATCACGCCGGCGTCGGCCAGCTGTTGAAATCGCTCCGAAATCGTCGCGACGGATACATGCTCGCCATCGGCCGTTGGCTCGATGTGGCAGGACGGGCAGGGCAGGGAACAGGCGCGGGTCACCTGAACATGGGCTTCGACCGGGCCTCCCCGGTTGGCTGCGCCTGCTGCGTCAACGCCTTCTGCGTCAACGCCCCCGCCGTCGATCGGGCGCGTGCGGACCAACGCGGGGGGATCGTCGGTGCTGCTCGTTGCTCCGCCTCCGGGGTCGCGACGGGTCCGACGCGCTTCCCACGCCTCCGCGGCGACCCATAGCGTCGCAACCGCCGCCTGCGTCCACACCAGCACGTTCACGACGTTGCCAAGCGATGAACAGTTTGGCGAGCGTCCGAGTCGAATCGACGAGATTGCCCTCACCCGATCCCCAGGGATGGAAACCAACCATTCCACCACGCCATCGCCGCCACCGCGCCCAGGGTGCCGGGTGCCGCGACCCATGCCGGCGCCCTGCCCGCGGCAAGTACGGCCCCGCTCACGACGGCGGCCATCGCCCCGAAACCGGCCACCAACGACGAATCCCACACGGCCGCGAACACCATGGGGACGCCGCCGACCAACAAACCTGCCATTCGCGCCGACCGCCAGCGCCAACGACCGACGCCGTTCACCACCGACGCAAGCGTCGTAATCGCGTACACGCTTGCCAGTGACGCGCTCGCGGCGGCAATCCGACGCCGGGTGCGATCCCGCCTCGCTTCTTCCGCGCGCTCGCGGAGCCACGCGGTGTCGGACGGCGGCGCAATCAGTGCGGCCCGCGAAACGTCACCCGTCCGCATGGCCTCCACCGCGAGCCAACTCCGAAGCGCGTCGGCCGCCGGGCCGTTTGGATTCGAAGCCAGCGCCGCTTCGACGCGCAGCCGCGCTGTGGTCTCCCCGATGATCGCTCGCTCCGCACGCACACGCGCCAGTGCGGCAAACCCCGCATAGTTGTCCGCGGCTTGCGACGAAAGCACCGCTGCTCGGGCCGCACAATATCGCCGGTCGGGATCGGCGCCCGTCGCGACACATCGTTCGTAGGCCGCGAGCGCCGCGGCAAAATCGTACGCGCGCGCTGCGTCATCCGCCGCCGCTCGATCGTTCGCCGTTGCCCACGCGCATGGCACCCCCGCGAACGGCACCCCCCATAATGGCGCCAAAAGCAGGACGAGCGGCGCAATCACCCCGGCGCGCCGGTTGTCACGGCGCCGCCGCCGCCAGCGCATCGAGCGTGGCCGACGCACAGCGCTCCCATTCGGGCTTCACCGTCTCGAAATAGTACGCCTTGAACGGCCAGGGCGGCGGGTTGATCGGCGTCAGCCACGTAATGTGCGTACCCGCGCCGGTGGGGCTGGGCGCAAAGCTCCACCGCGTGATGAACCCGCGATTACCGGCGTGATCGAGATCGACGCGGCGTCCGGGTTCCACGTTGGTCACGGTCATGAGCAACGTGCGGTGCAACGCGGCGAGGTCGTATCGAACCGTGGCCGACGCACCTTCGCCTTCCGAGCGCGGCGCCATTTCCCACTTGCCAACGCACGTTACCGGCGTGATGCCCTTCAGCTTGTTGAGGTCCATGATGAACCCCTGCAAGGCTTCGGGCGAGCCCGGTAAGTCCCGCTCTACGCGGATGTCCGGGTTCACCGTGTCCCATTTCCCAGCCAGGGCAATCGAGGCAGCGAGCATCCACATCGCCGCCATCTAACGCGCTATGCTCCCGGGATGCTTCGCCGGTTGATGAACCTGCCGCTTACCGTCGCCAGTCGCGTGGCAAAGACCTTTCAGGATCGCGAGGACGCGCGCCTGAAGGAAAAGTACAACACCGCCTCGGACCCCGGAACGATCGGGATAGACCGGGACATTTCCGGCCCCCGTGAGGGTGCATTGGCCGTCGAAATGACGATGGACGCGGTCGCCGTACTCGCCACGATGAAGTCGCGACCGATTGCGTTTGTCGACGTTCGTGAGGACGCGCTGTTTTCCGCCGGCCACATCCCCGGGGCAATGTCCATGCCCCTTTCCACGGTTGGCGTTCGCGTCAGTGAACTCGCGTGGGATCAGGTGGTGGTCGCCTACTGTGAGGACGGGAAGAAAAGCGCGCAGGCAGTCGCTTTCTTTCGTGAACGAGGAATGGAGGACACATTCGCCCTCAATGGCGGGTTGGGCGCTTGGCGGGCAGCTGGCGGAGGCGTGCAACGATGAACGGATGGAATCCGCCGAAGCTGACCACCGATCGGTTGGTGATTCGGGCGTTTCAAGTCGAGGATCTGGAGGCCGTCCATGCCTATGCGCGCGCGCACCCGGCGGGTGTCTACGGCAGTTGGCTGGGTGGAAACGGGCCGACGGACGTTGCGCGGTACATCGCCGACACGGTGGCGCGGTATGGTCGCCCGCCGCGCATGGATCTCGGGGTCACCATGGGGGGGCGGCTGGTGGGCGGCGTTGCGTTCCGCCAGGTTTGGATTTCGCCCCCGGCGTTGGAGGTGGGTTGGGTCCTGCACCCGACGGTCTCGGGTCAGGGCGTGGCGAGGGAAGCCGTGGCGGCGTTGATCTCTCATGTATACGGAGTATTTCCGGAAATGATTCGTTTGGAAGCGCGGGTCCGGCTCGTCGATGCCGGCGGCATTAAATTGCTGGAGGGTTTGGGTTTCGAAAGGGAGGGCGTGCTGCGCTACGGCGCAGGTGAGGCGGGTGACGCCGCCATTTACGGGCTGTTGCGCACATGAGCCTTTTCCTGCTGTTTGCGTGCGGTGAAATCCAGGCGCAGGCCAAGAAGGTCCAGCGTGCCGCCCAAGCGGCAAAGGAAGAGGCGGCACGTCCAAAAGTGCAATGTGAAGGCACATTTGACTCCGAGCCGCCGCATGGCTGCCTCACCGGAGAGTTGCACTGTGGTGACGTCATCGACGGCACGACCGTCGGCGGAGATTCCAACTGGGACGACGATTTTTACTCCGGGGCATTTTGTTTCACGGCGGGGCAGCGTCATTCCGCCAGCGAGCGGGTGTACGACCTGAAAATCCCAGCGCACACCAGCGTCGATATTCGGTTGGATTCCGATTGCGTGGACCTCGACCTGGTGGTGGCTGCGTGGAAATATGAGGGGAGTTGCCCCGATATCCACCACGCAATCCTTGAATGTGAGGCAGACACGGACAAGGCCGGCGGGCGCGTGCACCTTGAAGTGTTCAACCCGAGGGAGTTCCTTGTGGCGGTCGATGGCAAAAACGGCGCGACGGGGCCCTTTCGTTTGACGGTTGTTTGCGGGCCGTTGAAGCGCTGACGTTCGTCGTAGACCGACGCTTGCCGTCGGCTGTCAGGCGTTGGTCGCCCGGATCAGGTTCAGCGCACTGCCCGCGACGAACCACTTGAATTGGTCGCGCGAAATCGTTGATTTTACCGGAATGCGCTCCACCGAGCCGTCGGCATGCGTGAGGACAAGCGCCGGCGCTTGTCCGTGCGGGATGCCAGCAACGCCCTCGATCGCCACGCGATCCTCGGCCTGGACGCGCGCGTAGTCGGCGGGGTCGGCAAACGTCAGCGGCAACAAGCCCTGTTTCTTCAGGTTGGTCTCGTGGATACGCGCAAACGAGCGCGCGACCACCGCTCGGCAACCCATCAAGCGCGGCTCCATGGCAGCGTGCTCGCGCGACGAACCTTCTCCGTAGTTCTCATCCCCAATCGCGACCCAGCCCTGTCCAGCCGCGCGGTAGCGCTTGGCGAGGTCGGGGTATTTCACGCCCGGCTCGCCGGCGAGCACGTCGATGCCCTTGCCCATCTCGCCTGTAAAGGCATTGTTGGCCGTCATGAAAAGGTTTCCGGAAATATTCGTGAGGTGTCCCCGGAACTTCAACCACGGACCGGCGGCGGAAATGTGGTCGGTGGTGCATTTTCCTTTGGCCTTCATCAACACGACGAGGTTTCCGATGTCGTTTCCATCCCAGGCCGCAAACGGCGTGAGGCGCTCCAATCGTTCGCTGGTGGCGGAAACGGCGACGTCCACGTTTCGCCCGTCGGCCGTTGGCGCGATGAACCCAGCGAACCCCGCCGCAAACCCGCGGCGCGGCAATTCGTCACCTGTCGGCGCCTCAAACTTCAGCGTCTTTCCATCGCGCGTGATGGTGTCCGTCAGCGGGTTGAACCGCAAATCCCCCGCGAATGCGAGCGCGGTCACGATTTCGGGGCTGCCGATGAAACTCAACGTCGCCGTATTTCCGTCGTTGCGCGCCGGGAAGTTCCGGTTGAAGGAAGAAACGATGGTATTGGATTCTCCGCCCTGAATGTCGTCACGTTTCCACTGTCCGATGCACGGGCCGCAAGCGTTCGCCAGCACGATTCCGCCTACGTTTGCGAGGTCCGCCATCTGCCCGTCACGTTGGATGGTCTGGTAGATTTGGTCGGACCCCGGCGAAATCAGGAACGGCGTCACCGTCCGCAACCCCGCGTTCGCAGCTTGGCGAGCGAGGTGCGCTGCCCGCTCAATATCTTCGTACGACGAGTTGGTGCAGGACCCAATCAACGCGGACGAAATGCGAGCCGGATATCCTTCTTTGGCAACCGCGGCGGCGACTTCAGAAATCGGCCTCGCCAAATCCGGCGTGTGCGGACCCACCAGATGCGGCTCCAGCGCAGACAGGTCGATTTCTACCACCCGATCGTAATAATCCGCCGGGCTGGCGATCACTTCCGGGTCCGCCGTCAATGCACCCGCGTTTGCGTTGCAGAGATCCGCGATATCGCTTCGATTGGTAGCCCGCAGATACACGGCCATGCGTTCGTCGTACGGGAACACCGACGTCGTCGCACCCAACTCTGCGCCCATGTTGCAGATAGTCGCTTTTCCGGTACAGGACAAACTCTCACATCCGGGGCCGAAATATTCGACGATGGCGTTGGTTCCGCCCTTCACCGTCAGGATTCCCGCCAACTTCAGGATGACATCCTTCGCCGACGTCCAACCCGACAGCTTCCCGGTGAGCTTCACGCCGATGACCTTCGGACTGAGCACTTCCCACGGCATGCCGACCATCGCGTCCACCGCATCTGCGCCGCCAACGCCGATCGCCAGCATGCCGAGCCCGCCGGCATTCGGCGTGTGGCTGTCCGTGCCGATCATGAGTGTGCCTGGGCACGCGTAGTTTTCCAGGATTACCTGATGGATGATGCCGGCACCCGGCTTCCAGAATCCGATGCCGTAGCGCTCGGACACGGTACGGAGGAATTCGTAGACTTCGAAGTTTTCCTCCAGGGCAACCGTCATGTCCGCGTCGGCGCCGAGTCGTGCTCGAATGAGGTGATCACAGTGAACGGTGCTTGGAACCGCCGTAGTATCCTTTCCTGCGAGCATGAACTGCAAAAGCGCCATCTGGGCCGTCGCGTCCTGCATCGCCACCCGATCCGGATTCAGATCGATAAAGCTCTTTCCCCGCTCGAACGCCGCCCCTTCCGGATCCGTCAGGTGGGCGAACAGGATCTTCTCGGCCAGGGTGATCGCCCGCCCGAACCGACGGCGCGCAATGGCATGGCGGGCGGGAAACCTGGAGAAGAGTGCGCGGATGGCGTCGGACAAGGCGACCTCGGGGTGGGCGAGCGCCACTTAACCGGGGCCGTCAGCCCATGCGAAACGCGACCATGGCCCGATCCCACAACCAATTGGGAATAAATCGGGCAATGTTCATCAGGAGTTTCATCCGCCACGGAAACGTGATTTCCGCGCGCCGCTTTTCCAATCCGTCGGCAACAATCCGCGCAGCGACCTCGGCGGAAATGAGGAAAGGCATGGGATGGCGATTCTTGTCCGTCAGCGGGGTTTTGACGAAGCCCGGGTGGATCGCCGTCACGGCGACACCGCGCCGCTTCAATTCAACCCGCCAACTCTCGAACAGCGTCGTGACAGCGGCTTTGCTTGCAGAATAAGCACCGTTGTTGGGGAGTCCGCGAAATCCGGCAACGCTCGAAACAACGGAAATGTGTCCGCGTTTACGCTCGATCATCCCGGGAAGTACGGCGCCGACTGCGTACAGCACACCATCGAAATTCACCCGCATGATTAGCTGGACGCCATCGACCGGATCTTTGTGCACGGGCGTCGGAAATGCGATTCCGGCGTTCGCGATCAATAGTTCCGTGGGACCGAGCGCGGCTTCCAACGTTGCCACCGCTTCGGTCAACGCCGCACGGTCCGTCGTGTCGGCGGCCGCGACGGCGGCCTTTCCTCCTGCCGCCGAAATTTCCGCCGCAAGCGCGTCCAACAACTCTCGCCGGCGGGCAATTAATCCCACCGCGTGACCCCTTCGGGCCAACTCTCGAGCAAGCGCAGCGCCTATCCCTGTGGACGCGCCGGTGATCAGGGTGACAGGCATGCGCGCACTTAACCCACGTCTTCGACCACCACCCGCGCCCGCACCCTCCCCTGATACTCGTCGGAAATTACTTCCCCCAACACGGCCCGGGCCCCCGCCAATTGATCGACGCGATCACCAAGGCCCCACCACACGGCATCCGCGCCCCCCACCGAAAAGAACGCGTGCTTCTCCTTGATCATGCGAATCCCCGTAATCGCGCCGTTCACAACCAACTTGGCCTTCGGATTTCCCTTTCCGCACGGCTCGAGTCGCGCCAGCTCATGCGCCAGTTCCAGCGAAACGGCGCGCCCGTCGATCTCGGCGTCCACATCTTCCTCGCCGGAAATGTCGCTGTCGCCCAGATGCGCGGTGACGAATGCCGCCAGCTCCATCGCCATTTGTGGCAGGTCCGCCGTGGCCACCGTGAAGCCCGCGGCGGCCGCGTGTCCGCCATAGCGCACCAGCAAATGCGCGACGGCGTCCAACGCCTTGACGGCGTGAACGGCGGCCGTTGACCGAACGCTCCCGGTCGCGACGGGACCGAGCACGGAAACCAGCGCAACCGGACGATCCACCCGATCCCGCACCTTGCTCGCCACGATCCCGACCACCCCGCGGTGAAATCCTTCCTCCTCGCTGCCCCAGACGACCACGAATGCAGGTGGATCTTCGCCCACGCGGCGCATCGCCAACTCCGTCATCCGTTCCTGAATGTCTCGACGTTCCTGATTCAGCTCGTCCAAAAGCCCCGCCTGTTTCGCTGCAGAAGCCGGATCGCGCTCGCGAATGAGCCGAATCACGGCGCCCGCGTCGGCCAGTCGCCCCGCGGCATTGATTCGCGGCCCCAACTGCCAGCCCAACGTGCCGGCGGTGATCGCTCCCGCCTTTGCCCCCGCCACATCCAAAAGGGCCTGCAAACCCGGCGCGTGACGTCCCATGTTCAGCGCGCGCAACCCAAGCGTAACAATCGCCCGATTTTCCGCATTTCCAAGATCGACGACATCGGCCACTGTCCCGATCGCGGCCAGCTTCATCATGGAGGCGAGCACGTCATCGCGCCGTGGATCGCCGGTCAACAGGGCCGTTGCCAACTTCAGGGACACGCCGCACGCGGCCAGCGATTTATTCGGATATTCGCATCCCACCTGAGGCGGGCAGAGTACCGCAAAGGCATCGGTCGGAACGCTCTCCCCAGCGGGAAGGTGGTGATCGACGATGATAACGTCGATACCCAGCGCGCGGGCCCGCGAGACCGACGCGTGATCTCGAACGCCAATATCGGCTGTGATCAGGAGCCTGACCTCCGCTGCGTGGGCGTGCTCGACGGCGCGGAGCGACAGTCCGTACCCCTCGGTGAAGCGGTCGGGCTGGTGGTAGGTGATCTGACCGGCGCCGGCCCGCTCCAGCGCCGCCTGCAGAATGAGGCAGGAGGTGGTGCCGTCCACATCGTAATCCGTCACGAGGCGGATGTGTTCGCCCTCTCGGATGGCCTTGTGGATGCGGTCCACCGCGCGATCGATACCGAGGAGCGACGCGCAGTCGTGCAGGTCACCCACGCTGGGCGTGAAAAAACCTGCGCTCGCCCCACGCGCGGCAAAAACCCGTGCAGCGGCCGACGTCACGCCAAGCTGCGCCGAGATGCGGGCGAGGGCACCCTCGTTCGCCTCTCGTAGCCGCCACCGCCGCCCGGACCGACTCTGCGTGATCAGAAGACCACCGCGCCCACGACGATGCCAACCATCACGCCGATCGCAGCGCCGAGCATCGCGGCTGTTCCCAGCAGGATCCAGTTCGGTTGGTCGTTCACAGGTTCGGGCGCTGGCGCACGGAGCGGCGCGCGGGCGATGACCGTCACGGGGTGGAGGCGCGCTTCTCCCCCTTTTTCAAGCACGAGATCGAAGACGACGCGCCCGGCGTCCACCCGAGCGTTCTGCACCTCCCGACAACGCGTCCCGGCGATGAGCGCGGGGTCGATGCCCGCTTCCAGGGGTTGCCCCGCAGGAAGGGCGGGACGCGTGAACGCGACCTCATGGGCGCGCTCCTGTGTGGGTGGCGGTGGCGGCAGGGGTGGGATGGGGCCCGAGCGTGAACCGGTGATCGTGCCCGGCTTCTGGGCGTCGGCTCCCCGGGTGGCCGGATGGGCGTCGGCGGTTTGGGCGGTCGCCGGCTTGGCGGCGGCTTGTTGCGGCCCGGCTGCGGGTGCGCTGCTCGCGGCGGGCGCGGGCACATGCTTGGCAAGATACTCGTTGGCGCGCTCCACGTTTGCGAGCAGGTACGCATCGACATCGCTGGCTTTGAGCTGGCCACTTGCCTTGAGCAACTGCCCCTGCTCTTCCTCGAACGGTCGAACCTTCTTGATCTTTTCCAGATGGTCGCGAATGACCTTGCGATCGTCCTCCGCTTGCGGGCGCTCGATTGCCGTGAGTTGCACGGCCGTCTGACGCCCGGCCAGATTGTCGCGGATGCGCGCCGCTGCAATGTCGGTCACCGCCTTCAGCGTCTCGGCAACGCCTTTGCCTTCGAACGCGATCGCTTCGATGAGGGGCACGCCAAACGGATTGAGGTCCGTGCCCATTTCCGCCACGCTGCGGGCGTTCGGCGCGTCGCGCTTGTTGAGCTGGATGACGAGCGGGATGGAGGAGAGGTCCAGACCGTGCGAGCGCAGGTTCTCTTCGAGGTCCACGAGCGAGTCGATGTTCGCATCGGCACGGTCGGGGTTGCAATCGGCCACAAACACCACCGCATCCGCACCCTGCAGGACGACGCGGCGCGTTTCTTTGTAAAACACCTGCCCGGGAACCGTGAACAACTTGAATTTGGCGGTGAAGCCGGCGATCTGCCCGATTTGCAACGGAACGTAATCGAAGAAGAGCGTGCGGTCCTCAGCGGTCGACAGTGAGTGCAACTCCCCACGTTGTTGCGCGGGAACAAGGCCGTGTAGCACCTGCACGTTCGTGGTCTTTCCAGAAAATGCAGGTCCATAGTAAACGATCTTCGCCTCGACTTCTTTTCGGGCAAAGTTGATCAGCGCCATCGGCGAATGATACGCCATGCCGCCGCCATGCACCCGCTCATCCCCTGGTTTGAATCCCCCGCCGTCAGCTTCCCGTTTCCCTTCGTCGGGTCCCTCACCATCCACGGCTTCGGCGTGCTGGTGGCGATGGGGTTCTACTTCGGCAGTTGGGTTGCCCAACGCAAGGCCGAACGGTTCGGGGGAAGTGCGGATGCCATCAATCGCCTGGTCGGATGGCTGGTCGTAGGCACCTTCATCGGCGGCCACTGGGGCGATCTACTTTTCTACCATCCCGAGGACATCGTCAAGGATCCGATGTCGCTCTTGCGGTTCTGGCAGGGCCTCTCCTCGTTCGGCGGCTTCCTCGTCTGCGTGCCGATAACGGTGTGGTTTTTCTGGCGGGAGAAGAAGCCGTTCTGGCCCCACGCCGATGCGCTGGCGATCGCGCTCACGCTGGGGTGGTTCTTCGGCCGGGTGGGCTGTTTCTCGGCGCACGATCACGCCGGTGAGCAGACGGAATTTTGGCTCGGCGTGTACGGCATGTGCCCGGGACACAATCCGACGGTCGCGTGTCACGACATGGGGTTGTACGAGGCAATCTGGTCGTTTGGCATGTTCGTCGTTTTCACCATTCTCGACCGGAAGCCGCGCCCGCCGGGCTTCTATTGCGGCTGGCTCGCCATCAGCTACGGGCCGTGTCGTCTCGTGAGTGACTTCTACCGAAACGCCTCGGTGGACACACGCTACTTCGGCATGACACCCGCGCAGTATTGCTCGATTCTGCTGATTGGCGTGGGCGTCGCGGTGCTGCTGACGATGCGCGGTCGGGTCGACCGTCTTAAAACCTGATCCCCGTCCCCGCCCGTCCCGCAAAACCGGCAAACTGCACGCTTCCAAGCTGCTCAAGTTCCATGGGTGCGTTCCATTCGTAGCCGAACTCGGTCCACAGCCCCAGCCCGAGGCCGGACCGACCGAGCGGGATGGTGAATTCCACGCCGCCCGTGGCCAGCAGCCCGCCCGTCCAGCCGTTGACCGTCAGTTCGGAAGGATCCTCCTCCCCCGTACGATCTTCGTCGGCGTCGAGCTTCACGAGCGCATGCATGCCGGTGCCCTGCACCGTAGCGTAGAGGCCAAACCACCGCGTGAACTGCTTGTCGGCCTTCACGCCGAACGTCACCTGATCGCTCCAGAAGCCCGTGCGGACGATGGTGTTGCCGGAGTAGTAGTAGTCCTCGTCCACGGAATCCTCCTCCGCGTACACCGCCTCGTCGTCGTAGTCATACCCGCCATCGAGCGAGATTTCCCCGCCGACGGCCGCGTGTTGCCACCCGCCCACGAGCGCAAGGTGCTTGTGAATCGGGACACCGCCGCGGATGCCCCACGAGGCAAGAACACCGTCTCCACCAAGGAGATCCCAGCGGGGGTCGTTGGTTCCGACCCAGCCGAGCTCAAGGCCAACTTCGCGGGTGGAGGCCGATGCGGGAAGGGAGAGTGCGATGAGAAGGGCGAGCATGACTACTCCTCCACGTTGCGGCGCGGGAGCACCGGTTCAGAGATAAGGTTTGTGGCTGCGAAGTTGGAGGCCGTCGCGGTGATTTCTCCCGACGCGGGGTCCACGAACGAAAGCAGTCCGAGCGCCGCATCGTGGGTGACCACGAATCCCCCGTCCGGAAGGGCAGCGATGCCGATCGGCGGTTGCGAGAGCTCGACCTGCGCGGTCAGGGCGGTTTCGAGATTCACGCGGAGCAGCGTCTCGATGCCTTCCATGAGCACGAGGGCGTAGGTGCCATCGGCATCGTCCGCGGTTGCGAGGCCCACGGGCCGGCCCTGTAGGGCCAGGGCGACGGGGTCCGCGACGTCGTCCGACGCGCTCGCCGGCAGGTGGAAGATCTCCAGTCCGTAGTTGGCATCGTAGAAGCCCGTGGCGCCACTGCCTCCAGTGGATTCCGGCTGCATCGTCGCGACGGCGTACTTGTCGGCCGCGATGCGCATCTCGATGATCGGGTTCTCCGCGCGCTGCTCGACCGTGGAATTCGCAACGTCGTCGAAGAAGTAGACGTCGTGGTAGGTGCCGCCGGTGTTGTAGAGCAACATCCCTGCTGGAACCGCCAGAATGGCGTTCATCGGCTCCTCCAGGTCGGTGGACGTGGCCTCGAACAACTCGTGGTCGATGGTGTCGACGCGCGCGCTGTTGGAGTAGACGACCGCGGTCCGGTCGTTCGCATTGTCCACCTGCATCGCCGCGGGAACGCCGCCGAGGTCCACGATGTCGATGCTCTCCGTGTTCAGGTCGAGGATGTACACGTCCGACTGGTTCGCAACGCTGACCAGCGCGAATCGCTCGGCGGTGCCGGCGTCGTCGAGGCGACTGATGAGCGCGACGTCGGAGGGGGAGACGCTGGCGTCCGCGTCGAGCGCCAACGGGTAGGTCACGCAGACCGAGAAGGCGTCGCATCCGTCGGCCGCCGTCGCGAGATTGACGAGCGCGACCTGGTTCCGGGACAGCACGACCGCTTGCTGGCTGTCGTCGAAGAAGACCACGGCCTCCGCCGCGAATCCGACGGACACCGAGTGCGGCGCCGCGTCTTCCAACGAAACGAAGATCACCTGCGTCAGGTTGAGCGAACCGTCGATGTTGACGGTGTCCCCATCCTGAAAGTCAAGGTACAAGGCTGCGATACTGTTGTCGGGCGAAAAGGCTGCGGCATTGAACTGTCCGCTGACCCCCTCGACCGCCGTGCCACCCACGCGGGCCCCGTCGCGAACGAGGTTCAGTTCCGATCGCGTCACGAGGTCCTCTCCTGGGCAGTCCTCGACGGTCACGATGAGCGGGTCGTCGTTTTTGCATTCGGGCCAGGACGCGAACGTCAGCAGGTTTCTGGCGTCCGGGGAGACGATCAAACGGTCAGGCGTCGCGCCGTCAAGGTCGACGAGCGCGGAGGTGCCGTCGGCCTTGACGCGGGTGAGCGAGCGCGCCGCGGGCAGGCGTACATACACGCCATCGGTTGCGACGGACACCTCCGTGTCCCACACGTCTCCGTCGGGGTAGTACGTGTTGTTGACGGCGAGATCCCAGGGATTGCAGCCGGCGAGTAGCAGGAAGGACAGCATGGTTTGCTCCTACTTGTGGTCGATGTCGGCGTTCAGTTCGAAGCCGGTGATGGTGTCGAGGGTGCCCGCGTCCGGGTCATAGAAGGAAAGGCGACCGAGGTCGTGCTCCTGACTGGCATACGCGAGGTTGGAATCGGGAAGTACGCCGATGTGCACCGGCGAACTGGGCAGGGGGATCTCGTCCACGAGCAGCGTCGAGAAGTTCAGCGTTTCCAGGTATTTCATCGTTCCCATGATGAAATAGCCGTACCGACCGTCGTCACTCACCGTGTACGAGGCGGGCTCCGCGTCGAGCACCATCGGGTTGTCCCGGAAATCGGCGAGGTTGATGAGCGTCAGCGCCCATTCCCCGTAGAAAGGCGAGGATTCATCCGCGTCATTGGCGTCTCCGTGCGTGTGGAAGACGAGCAGGGAGGCTCCGGTGGGAGAGATGCCCATCGACGCTACCGGCTTGACGAGTGACTTTTCGGTGACGACGCCCGTTGCGGTATCCCAGATGCCGTAGTGGGGGATCAATGCGGCGTTTGTGTAGAGGATGCCCTTTGCGCCGGCGCCGGCGTACAGCAGCGAGCCGTAGGCGTTTTCGGTCGGAAAGTCGATCACGGCGGGCGCGTCAAACGGATTCGCCGCGTCAAACGTCCAGAGCTGCTTGTCTCCTCGCGACACCACGGCGACGGTCTGCCCGTCCGGCGAGACATCGAGATCGGTTGGGTTTTCGCCAACGGCCAGCGCGCTGACGTCGAGGTTGGCCAGGTCCACGACGAGGATCTCGTCACTTCCGAACTGGCGGACGAACGCGTAGGCGCCGTTCGGCGAGAGCTCGACTTCCTCCGCGGGCGGCGCATCCTGCTCGTCGTCCGCGATGGCGATCAGTACGGGGGAGGGCGTGGCGGCAGAGAGATCGAGCAGCGCAAGCGAGGCATCGCTGACGACGATCGCTTTCGTTCCATCTGCGCTCCATCGTACGGCGTGCGGCTTGGGGCCGACCGCCATCGGGAAGTGCGCGCCGTCGTCGAGGCGCACGAAGCTGACTTCGTTGAAGGACTGCACGCCGCCGGATTGGCCCGTGGACTCCGCGTCGGGGTCGTACCAGCACATGACCCACTCGCCGTCCGCGGACATCGCCATGGAATTGAAGTCGTCACGGACCTTGACGGAGGTGGGCACCATCGTGACCGCGTCGATGATGGTGATGTCGTCACTGCCTTCGTTGAAGGTCACGGCGCGGCTGTAGTCAGCGCTGGTGGTGACGACGCTCGGGTGGTCGCCGACCGGGGCCGTCCGCACCTTGAGGTTGTCGACCTGGATCTGCGTGACCGTGTCCCGGTCCGGGTTGGCAACGAACACGAACGCGTCCGTCGCGGCGGGAGCGAGGCGGAGGTAGTCGTCCTCCGTTTCAGGAGGGTCGTCGTCTGCACCGGTGTCGGCGTCGGCGTTACCCCCGCCGCCGGTGTCCGAAGGCGCAATGGCGCCTTCGGTGTCGGAGGCGCCCTTGCCGGTAAGGTTTGAATCGCTGCATGCGGGCAGAAGCAGAAGCAGAAGAATCGGGTTGCGGACCATGCGGCCTCCGTGGGTCGGTGCCAGAGAGCGATGCACAACCCGTGCCACGCTCCAAAATCAGCGTTCAACCATTATCCCGCCGGGCGGACGTGCGCGGGTCGCGACATCCCCGTCCGCCACGCGTCACTCGTGGTCGATCTCGGCATTCAGCTCAAACCCGGTGATGGTGTCGAGCGTGGCGGCGTCGGCGTTGTAGAAGGACAACCGCCCCAGATCGTGCTCCTGGCTGGCGTATGCCAAGGCGGAGCCCGGCAGCACGCCGATGTGCACGGGCGTAGAGGGCAACGCCACCTCGTCGACGAGCAGGGTCTCGAAATTCAGGCTTTCCAGGTAGTTCATGCCGTCCATGATGAAGTAGCCGTGCCGGCCATCATCGCTGACCGTGTACGACGTCGGCTCCTTGTCCAGCACCATCGGGTTGGAGCGGTAGTCGGCCAGATGGATGAGCGAAAGCGCCCATTGCTCGTAGTACGGAGACGTCTCGTCGGCGTCGGCCGCGTCGGTTTTGGTGTGAAAGACCAGCAGCGAGCCGCCCGTCGGGGAGATCCCCACCGATGCCACGGGTTTGACCAGGGATTTTTCCACCACCACGTCCGTCGCCGTGTCCCAGACGGCGAACCGCGGAACCGCGGAGGCCGTGGTGTACAGGATCGCCTTCCCGGTATCGCCCGCGTACAGCAGCGAACCGAACGGCTGGTTCGTCGGGAAATCGACGACGAGGGGCGTCTCGAACGGATTCCCCGCCTGAAACGACCAGACCTGGTGATCCGAGCGCGCCACGACGGCGACCGTTTCCCCATCCGGCGAGACGTCCAGATCGGTCGGGTCGGCGCCGACCGGCACCGACGTGACGTCGAGGTTGGCAAGGTCAACGACGAGAATCGCGTCCGCGCCGAACTGCCGGACAAACGCGTACGCCCCGTCGGGGGACAGTTCCACCTCTTGTGCGGGGGGCGCGTTCTGCGGGTCGTCCGCAATCGGGATCAGCGTCGGCGATGGGGTAGCGGCCGAGAGATCGATGAGCGCGAGCGATGCATCACTTACGACGATTGCCCGGGTACCGTCCGCACTCCAGCGGACCATGTGCGGTTTCGCCCCGACGGCCATCGGGAAATGCGCGGCGTCATCCAGGCGCACGAAGCTGATTTCGTTGAATGACTGAACTCCACCGGTTGTTCCTTCACTCTCCGCGTTGGGGTCGTACCAGCACATCACCCACTCGCCATCGGTGCTCATCGCCATGGTGTTGAAGTCATCGCGTACATCGACGGTCGTGACGGCCATGGTTTCGGCGTCGAGGATGCTGACGTCGTCACTGCCCTCGTTGAAGGTGACGGCGCGCGTGTAGTCGGCGCTGGTCGTTACAATACTAGGATGATCGCCGACTTTTGCCGTCACGACGGCAAGCGACGCGACGTCGATGCGGGTCACCGTATCGCGCTCCGGACTCGCGACGAACACATACGCATCCGTGGCCGCAGGGGCGAGCTTCAGGTAGTCGGTTTCCGTTTCGGGGGGAGCGTCGTCGTCCGCGTCGGCGTCGGCATCGGCGTCGGATTCGGAGGCGCCGCCCGTGTCGGAGGACAACCGGTCACTGCCGCCTTGGGAGGATTCCGAGGGCGCCATCTCGCATCCGCCGAGAAGGAGCTGGGGAAGAAGCAGGGGGAGGAGTCGCATGTCCCGACTATAGACCGACTACTCCAGATACGCCGCAAGATCGTCGATGCTGGACGCCACCTGCGGCATGGGAATCATGAGCGTCGTTTGCCGTTTCGGCGTGTACCCCACGGGGTACTCGCCGCGCATGATTCGCGCGTCGATCAACTCCTGTGAGGCGCCCTTCACGGTCGGCCCAACCGGACCGTCTCTGCCGGGGTCGCTCGAATGGCAGGACGTGCAGTGGTTCTGGTACACGACCTTGCCGCGGGCGGCCTCGGGAGACAGGGTTTCTCCGCCACCACACGCGAGCATCGTCGTCAAGAACAGCATGCGGCACAGCCTAATGTGTTAGAAGGCCCTTCTCCCCACCGGAGTCTACATGGACCTCGCATTGTTCTCGGCAGAAGGCGGACAGTTCCTCCTCCGCTGGCTGCACTTTCTGGCCGGCATCACGTGGATCGGCCTGCTCTACTACTTCAACTTCGTTCAGGTTCCGTTCCTCGGGCAGGCAGGAACCGAAGGTGGCCGCCCGTTTGTGACGCGCTTCCTCGCTCCGCGCGCGTTGTGGTGGTTCCGCTGGGGCGCCATGGGCACGTTCTTGACGGGCTTGCTCCTGCTCCTCATGCTGGTTGGCACGAAGGGCATGGCATCGAGCTGGGGATGGACCATTCAGCTTGGCGGGCTTCTGGGCACCATCATGTTCCTCAACGTGTGGCTGATCATCTGGCCGAAGCAGCAGATCGTCATTGCAAGTGCGGAATCGGTTGCTGGTGGCGGCGCAGCCGATCCGGCGGCGGCGCCGGCGGGCGCTCGGGCGTTCCTCGCGTCGCGGACGAACACGCTGCTGTCCATTCCGATGCTGTTCATGATGGCGGCGGCGTCGCATCTGGCGGTCGTTCCCAACGGAAAGAGCCCCGTGGTCGGCCTCGGCATCGTGCTCGCGATTACGGCCGCGATCGAGGCCAACGCCCTCCTCGGCAAGCGGAACGAAGGCGCGGCCAAGATGCTGGAAAAGCCGGTGGCGGTCATCCATATCGGCCTGGCCCTTGCCTTCGCGTTCTACTTCCTGCTTGCGCTGCTTTAGAAGTTCGTTCCGCACAGAAACAGCGCGCAGATGGTCTTGGCGTCGGTGATCTCACCGCTCCGGATCATCGCGAGCGCTTTGGTGAACGGTACGCGCTCCGGTGCAAGGAACTCGTCGTGGTCGAGGTTCATCGCCCGCGGTGTGAGATTCGTCGCAAGGTAGAGGTGGATGCGCTCGTCCGTGAACGCAGGCGTCGTCAGGATCGTAGAGAGGTGGGTGAGCGTGCCCGTCAATCCCGCCTCCTCGCCGAGTTCGCGCGCGGCGCAGGCGGCAGGATCCTCGCCCGGCTCCAACTTCCCCGCCGGTATTTCCCAAATCATCCCCCCGGCGGCATGCCGATACTGACGGATCAGCGTGACCGTCCCGTCGTCATGCATCGGCACCACGGCGCTCGCTCCGGGATGCCGCAGGATTTCGAGGTCCACCTCGACGCCGTGGGGCATCGTCACCCGCTCAATTCCGAAGTCGCCGACACGCCCGCGGTGGAGAATTCGCCGGGTCACTCCTGAAGCAATCGCTCAAACCCCATCACGCCCACGATGTCGTACACATAGTCGCGGTACGGCTCGTACTGGTAGAAGAAGTCCACCACGCCATCGGTGATCGTGCCTCCTTCGTCCGTGGCGTACTCCTCCAACCCGCGATCCCCCTCGCGGAAAAGGCGCACGATCGCTTCCCCCGAGGCCTCATCGACTTCCAACCCCCGGTAGCTCGTGCCGAGCTGGATGTAGTTTTCGCAATGATACGTTTCGTCTGGATTGACCTCGTAGAAATGCGAACAGTCCCCGCAGAGGTCGGCCACGGACTCGAACATGTCATCCCCGTCGACGATTTCGGGGCCGGACTCCGTGCCGACGTCGTCACACTCGAACCCGTTCGTATTGATGTTGAACTGCCGCGACCCGTCAAAGAACGAGAAGTCCGTGACGTAGGTGGGATCGGTGTCCGCGTCGGCGTCACTGTCCGAATCGCTGTCCGCATCCGTGTCCGTGTCGGCATCCCCCCCGGCGGTGTCCGAGCCGGTCAGCTGGATGGAAACGGGGTCGCAGCCCACGAGGGCCAGAAGGACGAGGATGCGCATGCGAGGGCTCCGGGCGGGCGAATCTTGCCACCGAGCGAGGCAGTCGGCAAGCGTGATTCGGTAGGCCCCGCAACGTGCTGAGGGCGCCCGAGTCAAAAAAGGCATCGGCCCGCCGAGTTTCCTCGACGGGCCGATGTGGTGCGGAGGAGGGGACTTGAACCCCTACGGGAGTTACCCCACTAGGTCCTGAGCCTAGCGCGTCTGCCATTCCGCCACCCCCGCAAGGGTCGGATCAGCCGCCCTTCTAGTGCTCCGAACCAGCATCGTCAAGGCGCCATACTTCCCAGCGACCGTCCTCGAACACGCGCGTCGCGTCGCGTTCCAACAGCATCCGCAAGCGATCCGTCGGTTCGACAAACTGCTCAGAATAGACCTTTGTCGTGAGAAAAGCATAGCTTTTCTTGATGAAGGCGATGTCTCCGACGAAGAGCCAGCGGATGTCGTGGTCCCGTAAAACGGTCAGCGCGGCATCTCCCTGAGTCATGAGCCAGTAGCGGGAAGGTACATGATCCTCTACCGAGCCGAGGATCCAGGGCTGATCGACGTAGTAGCCGTGCCAAGCGTACAACAGGGCGACGGGCTCGTCCGGTACGTGCTGCTGGAGATAACGGAGCGCAGGCCACGCGGAAAGTGCACGTTGCAGATAGGCATCGCGTGACTCCGCCCCGCCGACGACGCGCGCGCGATCGATCGCGACCGTCCATTCGGGCAGGAGGTTCTGCGGAAGAGACAGCAGCGGCAGGAGAAACAGCGCGGGAGAGCGCGGCGCGGCGCCAAGGAGGTACGCCGCGATTCCCGCGAGGGGGAGCAGGTACCGGATGAGCTGCGCCCCCGCCGCCCACCCGATGAATCCAAGCAGGAAGACCACTCCGAGCGCATGCACGTCACGACGCGATCGTCCACACCAGACCGCAACCGCGAGCGCAGCCCACCCCAGCGAAATTCGCCCGAGGAACGCGAAGCTGTCCAGGCGCGCCGCCATCAACAGGTTCCACGGCAGCAGCAGCCAGTGGTGAATCGAGCGGCCCACCCCGTATTTCTCGGCGTAGACAAAGATGAAGTCGGGCATGTCCGGCCAACCGGTGTACGGAAAGAGCGGATGTAGACCGGCCATCGTATTGCGCAACCACCACGGCACGACGGGAATCAGCGCGTACAGCGCCCCCCACGGGACCCGTCGATGCTGCATCAACCATGCGCCGCCGAGCGCCAGCACGACGGGCGCCGCCGTATACTTTGCCGAAAGCGCCAGCCCCGCAAACACGCCGAGCAGCGCCGCATGACCGGTCAGCACGGCCTCCATCCCGAGCAGGAGCCACAGCGCGCACGGAAGGTCGTTGTAGGCGAGGCCGGCCTCGTGGAGGAAGGAGTAGCTGCCGAGCAGCGCAAGGGCGCCCAACGCGCCGCGACCGGCGCCGAAGCGCGCCTCCGCCAGCTCGCGGACGCCGAGGACCAGCGCCCCCGCGATTCCGAGGTGCCACAGACGCGGCGCCGCCTCCCCGCCGAGCCCATATAGCGTCGCGAAGATGAGGTGCACGGTGAGCGGGCGGGAGCCGTCCGGGTGGTCCCACCCGCCGACCAACCCGCCGGTGTCGCTCAACAGGCGGGCGAGCGCAAGGTGTTGGTACATCTCGTCGGTGTCGGTCGCCGGGGCGAGGGCAGCGAGGAGCGCAGGAGCGAGCAGGAGCGCACCGGCGAGGAGTGCGGCCGATGCTGGCAGGGAGGGGGCCTTTACGCGCGGGCGCACGACCCAACCGCACGCCAGCGCACCGACCAATCCGGCGCTCCCGAACGGGCCGGCGGCGCCGATGGCAGCGAGCAGGAAGGCGCCCGCCGCGTGCAGCCCCATGCCGACGCCGAGCGCGAAGATCCAGCCGCCCGGTGCGTCCAGAACGGCAGGGGCGCGCGAGCGGAGCACGGCGCCGCCCGCGCCCACTTGCGCGAGCGCAACCACCACCGCCACGACCGCCGCGCGGCCGGCGTACACCGCCGCTTCCCGATGAATCGTTCCGGCGGGGTCCACCGCGGCGAACACGCCGCCCAGCGTGAGCGCAACGACGATGGCGGCGGCGGACTTGACGTTCACGGGCCGCTGTTATTCCGCGCGACTGGCGCGGGCGTCGGTTCCGCAGGACAAACGGACCCGCAGGGGCCCAGAAATCAGCTTGGCGCCAGACGGACGGCGTCGCCCGAGGGGCTTGTAATCACCACCGGGCCGGGTGGGATCTCTTCCCCGCGCTGCCAAATACCCGCTTCCCACCGCTCGATATGCCACCCCGTGGCGGGCCAGTCGAGGCTCCAATATACCGGCGCATCACGATGAGACCCCCGGTAGCCGCCTTCGACCGTCCGGCCCATCCCGACGGCACGCGCGTCGTCATCGTCGAGCACAAGGAACTGAACAGTCGCCAGCATCATCAATCCATCTTGGCGGTACGCAAGGTACGGACCCCATCGGGAGGGCGCCCGCTGGTCGTGGACGCCGCCGACTTCGACGCCGTCGGAGCAGTGAACGTCGATGTCGCCGGTGCCCGCGCGAAAAGCGGCGCGGTCCTCCCAACACGCGACGGGCCCCCACATCGATGGCGCCGTGACGAATCCGGCATCGGCGCCGTACCGCCGGCGCTCCGACAGGGCCATGTCCTGCACGACGACATCACGCCCATCCACCCATGCAAACCAACGGTCACTACCGACGACGTGTCGCTCATTGTTCGGCGAGCGCGCCAGCGGAATGGCAACCCCCGGCGAGGTCCGAATCCAGACGTCCTCGCCGGTCAGGGCGCTGCGTTCGACCCACGCCACCAGACCCGCCGCCGTCGCAAGCGCGTACCCGGGCAGGGGGCGGGCATCGAGGTGTTTGCGAACCTTTTCGGCAAGCGGCCACACTTGCAGGTGGTCGGAAAACGCGGCTGCGCCCAGGGTTCCGTCGGAGATCGGCGGCACCAGCGAAGGCGTGGGCACGGACGACACGCTGGCGTCTGCGTGTACCTCTCCCGCCGCCAGCCGCCACAGCCCCGGCGTCTGCCCCGTCGCAAAGAGCACCCCGTTTGACACCCCCGGAGACCGAGCGGGATCGCTGATCGTAGCCGATTCCCCGGTCGCGACGTTCAGGGCCGTGTCCACCAGCCCCGACCTCGAACAGGACACGAGCCACGGACCGGCAAACGCCGGGAAACGTGCATCGGCGCACCCGCGTGCATCGATGGTCGGCAGCGGGCGTACGCTCGGGTGGCTGATTTCCATTCCCGCCGAGCGTGTTTCTTGACCGTCCACCACGAGAATCTGGCCGCCCGCCTGAACCCGCCTCAACCCCGGTTGCCGAATGTCTACCCAGGCGTGCAGGCCGTCACTCTCGTCCGCACCCACCCACACGACGTCGGCCGGCCACGGCCCCTGCCAGGTTGCCGTGAATTCGACGCGCTCTCCGAGGGCGGGCCGCAGGCTACTGGCGACCAGCGCGACTACCCCCAGCGCGACGCCTCCCGTCAGGGCGCCTCGGTGCCGCAGCAGGAGACGGTGTAGGTCACCTCATCTTCCGTGGTTGCACCCGTGCAATCCGTAACCGTCAGCTTGAAGGTGTACTCCACTTCCTCACACTTGTCCGGCTCGGTGGGCTCGGCGTTCTCAAGCTTCGCTGTCGTAGCCAGCGTACCCGTGTTCGTAATGGTGGCATCACCTTCGACAACCGACCAAACCATCGTGTAGGGGTCACCGTCCGGGTCGGACGCGCGCGCCGACGAACCGAGCGTGATCGTCGTGTCAGCACACTCATCACACGTGTAGACGTAGCCGCTCGGCGTGCACTCCGCAGAGCCGCCATCGATCGTCTCGTTGTCGCCAGCCTCGGCGACGGGCTTCGTGTTGGTACGACGCTCTGCGGCCGTCACGACGACGGTGTCCGGCGTCGACCACGTCTTGCCGTCCCTGACGGCACACGTGATGACGTAGGTGCCCGCGATGTCCGGGTAGAAGGAGGTCTTTGCGGCGGTGGGCGTCGTCAGCGTCGCCGAGGCGCCCGCCGGCTTGTTCTGAACCGCCCACTGGTACGTCAACGCATCTCCGTCGGGATCGGCCGAGCCCGAACAATCCAGCGCGATCGTCGTACAATCCTCGGCTTCCGCTTGGTCGGGACCCGCGTTTGCGGTCGGCCCGTGGTCGTCACCTGTGACCGTCACGCTGACGGCATCCGCGCTCGATTTGACCAAGCCGTTGTCGACGACGAGGTTCACCACATACACGCCGCGCGCGTCGGGAACAAAGCTTGGCCCCATGGTATCGCCCGCGGTCAGCCCCGAAAGTGAGGAGGATGCCGGCTTATCTACAACCGACCAGAGGTACGTGATCGTCAGACCGTGCGGGTCGTAGCTCCTTGCGCCGTCGAGCGTCACGGCGTTTCCGACAGACGACGTGGCATCCGTACCTGCGTTGGCAACAGGCAGGCTTTCGGGCGCAGTTACCGTAACAATCACGGTATCCGGCGCCGAATCCACCGACCCGTCGTTGACGATCAACTCGATGACGTAGGTGCCGATCTTGTCGGCGGTGAAGGACGTGGCCGATGCATCGGCGCTGTGATTCTTGGCGAACGGCGCCTCTTTTTTGTCAACCGTCGAGCCTTCCGGTACGTGCGAGAAGGTCCACGCGAACGTGATCGGGTCCCCATCGGGATCGCGCGATCCACCGCCCGCGAGCGGAATCGCCGTGTCGGCGCTCTGGTTTACGGGTGGACCGGCGTCCGCGATGGGCGCCTTGTTGTCCACGGCGACAACGCCGCTGTCCTTGTTGTCCGCTTTGTTGCTGCACGCCGCGAACACCATCGCGAAAAGGAAGGGAATGCTTGGCCGCATGAAGGGCTCCTAAGGAGTGTACGTGCCGGTGCAGGCGTAGGTGATCGTGACGTGGTCATCGTCGTCATCCGCGCAATCGTTGACGGTCAAATCGACTTGCCAGGTGCGGGTGGTGGCGACGTTGTATTCGGACGCGAAGGCCGGCGTATACACGGACGTTTGTGGGCTGTACGGCGCCACGATGGTCAGTTCGCGGGTGTCCTTTTCTTCCCAGAGGAAGTCCAGGTCGTCCCCGTCGACCGGGTCGTCGGAAGCGGTGCCGTCGAGCGTTACCTTCTTGGAAGGGCAATCTTCACACGTCCACGTGTAGCTGGACGTCGTGCACTCCGTGTCCACCGTCACGCTCTGATCGTCACCCGCGTTGGCGATGGGTGGCTCGTTGAGCGACTGATCCTGGAAGGTAAAGGTCACGATGTCCGGCGCGGAACCTTGCACGCCGTCGCTGACCGCGAGTTGAAACGTGTAATCCCCCGGGACGTCCCAGTGGAAGTAGGGCGAGGCGTTGGTCGGATCGTTGAAGTACGTCGCCGCGCCAGAGCCGTACGCGCCGAAGCCGCCGGACTCGGCGGGGGCGGACACGAGGGTCCACTCGTACGTCAGCGCCTCTCCTTCCGGGTCGTAGCTGCCGTATCCGTCGAGCTGGAAGTCCATTTCGGTGCACGGCGAGAGCGCGCGACTGAGGCCGGCGTCCGCAATCGGCATTTCGTCGGACGACGAGGCCGTCACTGTGCAGAAGGCCGGCTCCGACAGGTTTTCTCCGTCCGACACGGTAAGGCCGACGACGTACACGCCGGCGCAATCCGGGACGACGGACGCCATGGATGTCGTGCCGTTGAAAATGTCGGACGGGTCGTGCGTGGAGCAGGCCGGAACGCTCGAAAGCGCCCAGTCGTAGGTCAGCGCTGCACCGTCGGGGTCGGACGACGCGGAGCCATCGAGATCGACACGACTATCCACCTGCGTCGAGTGATTCTCACCGCAGTCGGCAATCGGCTTGGCGTTCCCCGAGGTGACGTCGATGACGATGTATTCGTGGGCATCTTCCGTATCTTCGAAGCAATCTGCAACCGTGACTGACACGACGTACGTGCCGACGACATCGGGCTGGAAATACGGAGCCGTCGGATCGGTGGAGATGATGGCGCTGTTGTCGAGCGCAGATTCCGGCGGCACAGCGTCGAGGTTCCACGTGATCGTGGGCTCAGCCTTCTCACATTCCGCTTTGCAAACGCTGGGCTCCGCGCTCAATTGCGCGGTGTTGCCGAGGGTGATCGAAAGATCATCTCCAACGTTGGCACTGGGAATCTCGCACGGCAATTTGGCGGCGAGCGTCTGCTCCTGAACGCAGCCAACGAGGGCCAGCGCCAGGAGGGGCGGGGTGATGCTGGGAATCGAGGGGAGAAAGCGCATTCGAAGACTCCTGGTCGCTGGACGCGGCGGAATCGGCGTGTGAATCGATTTGGTGAGGGAGTTTACGGATGACAGGGGCCTTCCGTCAACAAGCATTGATAATTAGCTGGCGGGCCTGATGCTCGGGTCCCTCGTGGTCGGCGGTTTGTTGCTCTGTCCGGTGGCTATCGCGGCGGACCTGTGGGCGCTGGCGCCGCTGGTGAACGACGCGTCGGATTCCGGCCTGATCGTGGCGGAGGCGGTGGTGGGCGGGGCGTACATGTCCGATGTTGTTCCGCCTTTTCGGGCCGGATCGCGTGACCGGGCGGTCATCGACGGCACCGCAACCGTCGGGCTCGCACAGCGTGTACAGATCGGCGTTTCCGGCAACTGGCTGCGAGAGGAGACGCCGTCGGGATCGGTCGCCGCCGGGTTCGGCGACCTGCGCGTGGGAACAGCAGTGCGTGTGGCGCGCGTAGGACCCGTGGACATGCAACTCGGCTGGGAGGCCAAACTTCCCAACGCCGCGGACGAAGGCGAGCTTGGCACGGACGAAACGGATGTCCTCTTCGGCGTGGGTGCCGGGGGGCAATTCGGGGAGTTCGGTGCCTTTGCCGCCGTTGGGCTCGGTGTGCTGGGGAATCCGCTCCGGTTCGCGAATCAGGATGATGTCCCGTTGGTACGGGTCGCCGCTCTGTGGCGGCGCGGCACGGTGGCGATTTCGCCGCGATTTGCGTTGGACGTCGGGACGGCGCGCAACCCGGTGCGGTCGGATGCGGGCGCACTCGTGCGGGTCGGGAAGCGTGGATTCATCGAGGTCGGCGGGGCTGCAGGCTTGGTTCCGGCCTCGCCGGACTGGGCGGTGTCCGTTGGTTTCGGTTGGCGCGCGCCCCTTCCCACTCCCGCGTCCGGTGAATAGCGTTCGCGACCTCCGGATCGTGCGATGGCCTTCTACGACATTTTTCTGCCCAACTCGGTTCCCCGTCACTCTCGCCGCGTGGCGGACCGCGATGCGCAGGCGGAGGACCGGGAGGCGTCGTTTGCGTGGCTGTCCGAAAACGGCACAGCGGAAGGACTTCTTGGCCTCTGTGGAAGGTTCAACCTTCACCTTGAGCATCATCTAAAGGATCGCAAGGAAAAGGAGGTGGTCATGGACTACCTTGCCGAGCACGCCGAGGCGGGTGCTTCGGCGGCGCGGAAGTTCTGCTTCCAGTCGGTGAATTTTCAGAATGCGATGCGCGTTGTGGAGCGCGTAAAGGGAGAGGCGGTGGCAACGGACCTGCTCCTCGAACTGCTCGCCGTGGAGAGCGTGGACGAAGAATTCAAGATCGAGAAAAAGCGAAACCTCCTGATCTGCCTCGTGGAACGCAAGGATGTGCGCATCGTTGTTGCCGCGGCGCCGTATCTGGCGGACTTTGACGAGGGCGTCCGCAATGCCGCGGTGGAGGCGTTGGCCGCGCAGGAAGGCGAAGGGCCGCGGGATCCGCTGTTCGCCGCCCTGACGCGCGAGCGGGAAGAATCCACGCGGATTCGCGGGCGTATTGCGGACGTATTTGCCACGCGGCGGTGGTCCGTTGCCGGTAACGACTGGTTACTTGCGAACATTCCGCACGGATTTCGGCACGCCGACGCGCGATTGATCTCCGAGCGGTAGGCGCGGACGCGCGGCAGATCGTCAGCGTTCGCCGCCCATGGCCCGAAGCACGGCCGCCGCTTCGGTCACGTTCGGCGCGCCCGGGGCGACCTCAAGGTAGCGGCGGAGGTAGGCGCTTGCTGCGTCGTAGCGGCCGCTGCTTCGGTGGAGCAGGCCGAGGTTGTAGAGCGCGGTTGGATCGTCGGGGCACCGTTGCAGGGTGCCCTGATACCCGGAAACACCCGCGGCAACGTGGCTGCGCCGCACCTCCAGCGCGGCGAGGTTGTTGAGCGCGGGGCAATGTCCCGGTTTCGTTCGCAGGGCGGATTCCCACGCGGTCTCCGCCCCGGCGTCGTCACCCCGTTGTGCACGTGCAATGCCGAGGTTTACCAGGGTGTCCGGGCGGTTTGGTTCGAGCGCGAGCGAACGC
The DNA here is from genome assembly GCA_945861635.1 of Klebsiella pneumoniae. GTDB lineage: Bacteria > Myxococcota_A > UBA796 > UBA796 > SXON01 > CAMAWH01. Next base: position 61,056 of record CAMAWH010000004.1, read on the forward strand.
TGATACGCGACCTCCGCGTCCGGGAATCGCTGGGCGATCCGCAACGCATCCCCGTAGCCGTACCACGCCTCCGCAGACGCTGGGTTCACGTCGGTTGCACTCTCCCAAATCAACGGTTCTTCCAACCATTCCTGATTTCGGCGCGCGGTCAGGATCACCGCCGCAGCCACCAGCAGCCAGCGCGACCGCGATACGACGCCGCGCCAGTCAACACGGACGACGCGCGCCACCAGCCTCGGCCAAGCCCAAGCGAGCGCCGCACAAACCGCCAAACCGGGAAGGTATGCGCGGTGTTCCGCCATGGATTCCTTCAAGATGAACATCGCGGGAACGGCCAGCGGCAGCAGCCAGATCAGCAGTCCAAACGCCGCGAGGCCGCCCCGCCGGAGCGCCCACCCGATGGCGGCGATCGTTCCGGCCAATGCCGTCGCGCCTTGCCAGCGCGCGGACGCGCCGTGATCGTGGAACAGCGATTGTCCCCAGGGCAGCATCCAAAGGCGAAGGTACGCGGCAGCGACTTCGGCCTGCGTGAGCAGGTGGGCGAGATAACCACGTGGCACCTCCGGTTTCGGCCAACCCGAGACACCGAGCCGGGCGGCTCCGCCAAGGACCACCACCAGCGCGAACAGCAGGTAGCGACGCCAACGCACCAATCGCCATTTTCCGCCTGCCACCAGGAATAACTCTGCCCCGAGCAACAGTACCGGCAGGATGAACGCGATCTCCTTGGTGAGGAACGCCGCGAGCGTCGTAAGGGCGGCGATGTTGCGCGCACGCGGGGTGGGACTACGAACGTGATCGATCCACGCGGACAGGGCCGCGAGCATCCACATCGACACGAGCGCGTCGGAACGGCCGCTGACGTACGTCACGCACTCCGTCGTCATCGGGTGCAGCGCCCACAGCGCGGCGGCGAAACGGGCGATTTCGGCGGGCAGGATTCGCGTGAGGAGGCGCCACGCCAGGATGGCGTTGACCGCGTGGATGGCGATGTTGACGGCGTGGTATCCCACCGGCTCAAGGCCGCCGATCGACCAATTCGCCGCGTACGTCGCGATCAGGAGGGGCCGAGCGTAGTTGTAGGTGAGGATGGCGTGCCAGTTGCTGAATTCTCGCAGGGTCCGGTTGCCCACCACCTCCATGCGGTCGTCGTAGGTGAACGGCGCGGACAGGGTCGGCAGCCAAAGCGCCACCACCGCCGCGCACAGCAAGGCCACGAAGAACGCGTCCGTCCTTGCCACGCGAACCAAGCGCGCCGGCACGCCACTCACGACGTCACGGCCCGGTACATCGCAAGGTGCGCTTCCGCGACACGCGCCGGATCCAGATACCGCGTGACGTATTTGCGGCCGCGCTCCACCATGGCGTCGGCTGACGCTCGATCGAGCAACAACGCGCGAATCGACGCGCGGAGCTGCGCGACATCCCCGTGCCGAGTCAGGAGTCCCGCTCCAGCCTCGGCAATCAGCTCGCCACAGCCGCAGTCACCGCCCACGACGACCGGGGCGCCGCACAGGAGCCCCTCCAGCGGAACCAGCCCGAACACCTCGTCGGTGGAGGGGTAGACGAGCACGTCTGCGTCCACGAGCAATGCAAGGCGATCAGGACCTTCCAGCGTTCCCGGAAACACGACGCCTGGCGCGTTCGGCAGCGCCATCCCACGGGCCGCGCCCGCCACGACCAGCGAGGCCGGTGCCAGGGCCCGGCCGGCGAATGCCTCGACGAGGTGAGAAACACCCTTCCGAGGCGTGATCTGCCCGAGGTAGGCGACAACCGGCCCCGCCCCGAGCCCGTACTTCTCGCGAAACGTTCCCCGCCGAGGCAGGTCGGCGAAATCCTCAAGGTGCATGGCATTGGGAATGCGCTCGATGCGATCGCCGGAAATCCCAGCGGCGAGGAGGTGCCGCACTTCCGCGCGCGAAAGGGCAACCACGCGGTCGGCGTCGGTGGGCACTCGGCCATCAAAACACGCATCCCACAATGTCTTTACGAACACCTTGCGTTCGATCTTCGGCACGGTGCCGTGGGCGGTCAAAACCACGGGTAAATTCCGAGCGCGTGCGCCTTTCCAGGCCCGAAAGTTGAGAAAATTCCGATGGGCGTGGAGGTGGACGACGTCGATGTCGTCGAGGGGGGGCGCTCCGATTGGAAGATACAGTTGGTGGCGCCATGCCGCCCGATTGGAAACGACGCGGGCGACGTGAACGTCGATGCCATCAGCAGTGTAGCGGGGTGCAACATCTGCGCGTCGCGTTGCATCCAGCACGTCCGTTGTCCAGACGCGCACATCCATTCCCGCCCGCGCCTGCGCCCGCGCCAGCGCGTGCACCGCGCGAGGGATGCCGCCGTAGGCCCAGGTCGGCGGGTAGCAGGGGGTGACGTGCAGAACGCGCATTGACCGGTACCGACCATCCGACTACCCTACCGGCGCTTCGGAGGCCCCATGCGTTTCGCCGGTTGTTTCGTTCACTGCGTTGCTGCCGTGGGCTTCGCGGTGCTCGCTGCCGGGTGCGGGCCGGATTGCCGCAGTTCTTGTACAAAGCTGTACGGGAATTCGTCGGATGCGGAGGGCGTGGCCCAGTGTGACATCAGTGTTCCGGGAAAGAGCGGAGATGAGGGTAGAAACGAGCTTATCGCCGAATGTGAGTCCACCTGTGACGCCGCGATGCGCCAGACCGGTGACATGGACGGCTACGATCCCAACGTAAAGGGCACCAGTGACGACATTTCGATCAACAACGAAAAGCAGGCGGCCGCCTGGATGGACTGCGTGGCGGAAACGTCGTGTATCAATCTGGGAAAGGGGTTTTGTGAGCCTCATCGTTAGTCTCTGGCTGCTTGCCGGATGTACGCCCACCTGCAAAGAGGTATGCGTCAAGCTCATTGCATGTGACGACCTCGGTACGGAGCGGATGAGCGCCACGGAGTGCGAGGAAAGTTGCAACCAGCAGCGCGATTTGTACGCGGGTTGGAGTGACACCGAGCTGCGCGCCGATTTCGACGCCGAATTGACGTGCCTCAACACGCGTGAGTGCAGCGAAATCGCCGATGGCGCCTGCTACGACGAGGCCGTTTTCGAGTTCTGATCGCGCGGGTGATGGGGCCGGATCAACGCGGCGCGCAGCGATTGGATCGCGGCGCGGACGGTGTCGGGGGTGGGTTCGCCGCCGAAAATCGCGTCCATCGCGGCTACCCCGACGGCGCCGGCGTCGCGACACTCCGTCATGTTTGCCGGGGTGACGCCGCCGAGCGCGATGAAACCTGCCAGCGCCGACGTTCCAAGCCCGATCCGCCCGTGCCGGGGTGCGAAGATGGGGGACAGGAAGACGGCGTCCGCGCCGGCGTCCCGCTTATCCGCCGCTTCCTTCGCAGAGTGTGCGCTCGCGGTGATCCCCCCGCCGAATCGTCGTCGCGCGCTCGCGATGTCCATTTCCGCGGACAGGTGAATCGCGCTCCCGACGGAAAACGAGCCCGGCATCCGGGCGTGAAGAATCACACGGTCGAGGGGGAGATCCAACGGAATGGCCGTTTCTCTCACCAGCACCTCGGCGCCGACGTCCAGCGCGGCGAGCACGCACGCGACGGAGAGCGCGCCTTTGTCAATACCAATTCCACGTCCCGGCGTGATCGCAATGAGACGCATGTCGCGATCCGGCATCGTCACGTTCCGATGATACCGTCCATCGGCGAGGATGCTGATGCATACAGCTTCCGGGGGATGCGCCCCGCCTCCCGCGCGAGGCGGCCGCCGTCCACGCCAAGCGCCATGGCCCGGGCCATCTTCACGGGGTCCTTTGCGCCCGCAACGGCGGTGTTCAGGAGCACGGCGTCCGCGCCCAACTCCATCGCAAGGGCGACATCACTCGCCGTGCCAACGCCCGCGTCCACGATCACGGGAACACGGGCCTGTTGGACGATGATGGCGAGGTTCGTCGGGTTACGAATCCCCAGCCCCGAGCCGATGGGCGCGGCCAACGGCATCACCGCCGCGCACCCGAGGTCGGCCAGTCGTTTGCAGAGCACCGGATCATCGCTGATGTACGGCAGGACAATGAACCCTTCCTTCACCAGCACGCGAGCGGCTTCGAGGGTGCCCTCCGCGCACGGAAAGAGCGTATCCGGGTCTCCGATGACCTCCAGCTTTATCCAGTTCGTACCAAGGAGTTCACGTGCGAGGTGGGCGGTCAGCACCGCGTCTTCCGGCGTATAACAACCGGCCGTGTTCGGCAGGACATGGATGCGCGAGCGATCAATAAAATCAAGGATGTTCTCACCTTTCGGGGCGTTGAGATCCACGCGCCGAATCGCCAGCGTGACCATTTCGGTTTCCGCCGCCTCGTGGCACGCGCGCATCGTCGAAAAATCGGAGTACTTCCCTGTTCCGAGAATGAGCCGGGAGTGGAACGTACGGTCGGCGATCTGCATCGGGAAACTCTATCGACGCCGCGGGAGTTCCGCCTGCACGGGCACCATCGCGATGGTCACGAAGGCCTTGCCATCCGCGTAGCGGATGCGGGTTTGCATGGGGCGTTCGGCGAACCAGCGCGGTGCAGTCGGGATCATGTCCACCAGCACCGTGTCCTCACTCTGCCAGCGTGCCGCCAGCGTGCCGGAACCGTGGGCCGGGCGCCCCCCCACGTCGATCACGAAGGGTGCCGTGATTGTTCCAGCGAAGTGGCGGCGAACGTCGGGTAGCGGGCTGGCGAGCGCGAGGCGCATGACCTCACCGGCGCCCGTCTGCTTGACCGTGGCGCCGGTCAACTCCCCGTTGGGCATTGCATAGTCGAGCTTGGCGAGCGTGCTCTGCCGTACGACGTGCGGCCCGACGACTGTCCACGCCTCGCGGCTCATGGTCGGCCATTCGGCGTCTGCGACAGGTCGGAGGAGCGTGAACCCCCCGGACGCGGCGGCCTCCTGCGCGAAATCCGCGATGGCGAACCCGCACTGGGTCTGTCCGAGCAGGTACGCCTCAGGAATAATACCGGCCAGACGGTGTAATTTTTGCGGAACGCCGCCGATGAACATCCTGACCTTGCCGCCGATTCGGAATTGGTAGAGGTCGAGCAGGGCGGCAACGCGACCGCGACTGTGGCCCATCGTGTTGCCATTGCGGGGCCAGGACGGGGCTGCGGGCAACCGGCCCTTGTAGTGGACGGAGACGGCCTGGCCGAGCGGGTTCGTGTAGGCAAATGTCAGGTCCGCACCGCCCTTCTCGCTTGCGTCCACCACGTCCAGCGCGCCGTGGATACGACGAACCGGCACCTCCGGAGCCCATCCTTCGATGCCTTCAATGGGGGCGATGATGGTTTGTTCGCCGTCGGTGCCGGCATCCTTGGCGAGCCAGATCGGGCCACTTGGTGCGTCGATGCGTGCGTATTCGTGCATCACCCAGTCGGGATGCCGGCTGACGAGGACGACGTCGAGCGCGTACTGCAGGCCCCAAATCTGGACCGGAAGGACCGGAAAGGAGACGAGCGGCGGCCCATCGTAGGTGACATCCGCGTGGCCGCTCACGACGAAAACCTCCCGTTCCTTCACACCCATGACGGGGGGGCCTGGAAGTACATCGCGGAGCGCACACGCCGCCAGGATCACCATCAGCATGGGGCTTCCAGGGGGGCGGGCGAGGGGAGGGAGATCGACGGCAAGGCGGACCGAAGTGCCTCATAGCACTCGGGGAGCGGGCGTGCGTCGGCATCGGTTACCGTTGTCGGGTGACGCTTCTCGCCATCCTCGCGTGCGCGCCGCCCGAGTGCCCGGGGTCGGCGTGCATCTCGCTAGCGGGCTGCGATCCGCGCGCGGGGTGCCTGCACGGTGAGGCGGCGGTCAGCGAGGCCCACGTCGTATTGGCCGGACCGGTGGTCGGTGGTGCGTTCGGCGGCTGGCTGGCAACGGGCACGATTGCTGGTGGTGAGATGGGCGTGTTTGTGGGGGCCGAAGATGCACACGTCACGACGGAGGGGAGCGGCGCCGCGTTTCTTTACGAGGCAACGCTGGGCGCCCCGCGCGCGTCCGTTTTCAGTACAATGGGCGGCAATGTCGGCATCGGCGCGTGCATCGGTGGTGACCTGACGGGCGATGGCGTGCGCGATCTTGCCGTCGGCTCGCGCCATTGGTACGGAGACGGAGAAGATGGCGGTGCGGCCTGGGTGATCGCGGGTCCGGCGTTGGGAGAGGTCGATGCCGCGAGCGGGCCGACGATACGCGGCGTGGTCGCCGGTGATTTGGCCGGAATTTCGGTGGCCTGCGCTGGAGATGCGACCGGCGACGGCGTGGCGGACCTCCTGGTCGGCGCACGCGGGAGCGATCTCGGCGTCACGGACGGAGGTGCTGCCTTCGTCTTCGCGGGGCCGATTGCTGATACACTCACGACGGCGGACGCGACCCTGTCGGTGGTCGGCGAAGGTCCCCACAACGCGGTTGGACGCGAGGCGGACGTCTCGGGGGACCTCGACGGGGACGGTATCGCGGACGTCGTGGTCGGTGCATACCTTGAGAATCGCATCGCAGACGGCGGGGGCGCGGCGTACGTCGTGTACGGTGGAGTGTTTGGTGTGGTCGATCTCGCGGATGCCGACGCGGGAATCTACGGTGCTGACGAGGGCGGCGCGTTGGGGAGGTCGGTTCATTCGGCGAGAGACATGGACGGGGATGGTCTCGCGGACATGGTGGTCGGAGCACCGGGAACGGGGGCCGATCATCATGGTGCGGTGATGGTTTTCGCGCATCCGAGCGGTGCGTCGGCGTCGACCGACGCCGTGCTCACGGTCGTGGCTGCGGACGCCGAGGGATGGGGTGGCTATGCCGTCGGTGCGGGAGATGTCGACGGCGACGGTGTGAACGACGTCATCGGGGGGATGCCTGGCGAGCACGGAGAGGGGAGCAACAGCACGATGGCCGGGGCGGCATTTGTCGTCTACGGCCCGCGCGTTGGCGTCGTGGACGTGACGGCGGCCGATTTTCTGGTGCGCGGGGCGGCGCCGGGGGACAGTCTGGGGATCAGCGTCGGTGCCGCAGACCTCGATGACGACGGCGCAGACGACCTACTGCTGGGGGCGTACGGGGCTGGAGATCGCGTCGATGGCGTCGGTGCCGGGGCCGTGTACGTATTCTTTGGGGCGGGGTCGTGATTTTCTGGGTGTTGGCGTGCGAGACGGCCGCGCTGGACATGACGGCGGTGAACCGCACGCTGCGAAGCCACTCTCTCCGGGAAGCGCCGATGCGCTGGACCGGCGAAACCGGCGAAGGCGTGGGAGGCGCGTTTGCAGGAGGGGATGTCGACGGCGACGGCGTTGCGGACCTCGTCGTGGGGGCGCACGGTCCAAGCGGGGGGGCATATGTGCTCCTGGGCCCGCTGACGGACGGAACGCCGCGCGACGCCGATATCAGCATTTCGGCCGTACCTGGCTGGCAAGTCGGGAGTTCGGTGGCTTTCGTAGGGGATCTGGACGGGGAGGGGCGGGCCGACATCGCGGTAGGCGTGCCGGCGGTCGGCGGTGGCGACGCGTGGGTCTTTGCGGCACCGATTCCGGGAGCCCTGGGCAGAAGTGACGCATTTTCCATTTTTAGTGGCGTCGTCGCGTCGCAAGCGGGCGTGCGCATTGGCCCCGCAGGCGACCAGGACGGGGACGGTCGGGACGACTGGCTGGTCGGCGCGTGGCTGGACCCGACGGGTGGAGCGCAGGGCGGTGCGATCTACATTCTCCGCGGGGAAGCTGGTACGTTGACGGTCGACGACGCCATCGCGTCGCGGTTCGGCGCAACGACCGAATGGGCCGGGTACGGCGCATCCTGCGCCGGCGACGTCGATGGAGACGGTATTTTCGACATCGTCGTGGGTGCAGACGGCAACGATCTCGCCGGGGAGGATGCCGGCGCCGCCTACGTGGAACGGGGCCCGATCCTGGGTACGGCTCCGTTGGGCGGCGCGCTGCTCACCGGCGAAAAAGCAGGCAACTTCGCCGGGCACGGCGCGATCATCGCCGGGGACTTGTTCGGCACCGGCCGCGACACGGTGGTTGTCGGCGGTTTTGGCGCCGGCGCGGAGCGTCGGGATGGCGCGGCGTACGTTTATTCTGATCTCCCTGAATCTGGCTTGCTCGCGGAGGCGGACGTGCGGATTTCGGGCCAGCCGCGCGATTCGCTCTTCGGATACGCACTCTCGTCTCCCGGTGACGTGGACGGCGATGGCTTCGGCGAGTTGATCATCACCGCACGCTTCGATAACGGCGGGGGGACCGAAGCGGGCGCCGCCTGGCTTGTCTACGGCCCGCCGGCGGAATCTCTCGATCTCGATTCCGATGCCGCCGTATTTCTCGGCGAGTCCGCCCACGACGATGCTGGCTACGCCGCCGGTACGATCGGTGACGTTGACGACGACGGGCGTGCCGATCTCGTTTTCGGCGCCATGGCCAACGATGCGGGCGGCGAGAATGCCGGCGCGGTCTACGTGTGGCCGGGTGGATTATAGGGCGCGCATGCCGCATCCCGTCATCTGTTCCGCCGTTCGCACGCCGATCGGCCGCTTTGGAGGGGGCCTCGCCGACGTTCGCCCGGACGACCTCCTTGCCGTTGTCGTCGCGGCGACGCTCTCACGCGCCGGCGTCGATCCGGCGCTGATCGAGGAGGTTTTCGCCGGTTGCGCCAATCAGGCGGGGGAAGACAATCGCAACGTCGCGCGCATGGCTGCGCTGCTTGCCGGACTGCCGCACGCCGTACCCGGCGTCACGGTCAATCGACTCTGCGCATCGGGGTTGGAGGCGGTCAATCAGGCAGCGCGGATGATTCGATGTGGCGATGCTTCGGCGGTCGTGGCGGGCGGGGTGGAGAGCATGTCGCGCGCCCCCTGGGTGATGGGAAGAACGCCTCCGAAGGCGGGGAATTTCACGACCTACGACACTTCGCTCGGCTGGCGGTTTCCGAACCTGAAGATGGAGGCGCTGTTTCCCTTGGAGCCGATGGGAGAAACGGCGGAGAACATCGTGGATCGCTTCGGGATCTCTCGAATCGACCAGGACGCGTTTGCAGCGGAGTCCCATCGGAAGGCGATCGCCGCCGATTTCTCGGCGGAGATTGTGGCCGTGTCGCGTGCCAAGGGCGAGCCGCTTGCGGCGGACGAGGGGCCGCGAAAGGACAGTACGGCGGGGGCGCTTGCCCTGCTAAGGCCTGCATTTCGAAAAGGTGGCAGCGTGACGGCGGGAAATTCGTCCACCCTGAACGATGGCGCGTCCGCCATGATCGTGGCGGCACCGGAGCGCGCTCGGGATCTGGGCATTCGTCCCATGGCGCGGATGATAGGCTGCGCCAGTGCGGGTGTTGATCCTCGAATCATGGGCATCGGTCCGGTGCCGGCGGTGCACAAGCTTCTCGGCCGAACGGGACTGACGTTGGCCGACATCGATCTCTGGGAGCTGAACGAGGCCTTTGCCGCCCAGTCCCTTGCGGTCATCCGGGAGCTCGGGATTTCCGAGGAGCGGGTCAACGTCAACGGCGGCGCCATCGCGCTCGGCCACCCGCTTGGCTGCTCAGGCGCGCGCATTGTGACGACGCTCGCGCATGCGCTGCGCGCGCGCGGCAAACGATATGGTATCGCGACGCTCTGTGTGGGCGTCGGGCAAGGTGTTGCAACCCTCCTCGAATCGGTGGACGCATGAACGATCTCGTGACCCGTCAGAACGTAGGCCGGATCGCCGTCCTGACGCTGAACAATCCTCCCGCAAATGGCTACTCCCTTGCGATGCATCAGCAGCTCGACGGGCACATCGTCGAGCTGCGCATGGACGACGACATCGACGTCATCGTACTGCGCGGTGCTGGGGAAAAGTTCTTCTGCGCCGGCGCCGATATCGGCTACCTCGGCACGCTGTCGCCCACGCAGAAGTACGCCTTTTGCTTGTTCGCCAACGAAACACTGTTACGACTTGAAAATACACCAAAGCTCGTGATCGCGGCGTTGAACGGCCATTGCGTCGGTGGCGGCTTGGAAATTGCGTTGGCGTGCGACCTCCGCGTCGGGCGCTCTTCCGCTGAAAAGCCGATTCAGGTGGGCCTGCCGGAGGTGACGCTTGGCGTACTCCCCGGCACCGGCGGCACCCAACGATTGTCGAGAATCATCGGCCGTGCGGCCGCCCTCCGGATGATGGTGGAGGGTCGAAACATGACGGTTGAAGAAGCAGTAGAGGCGGGTGTGGTGCATTTTCTGCTGCCGACGGATGGGTGGTGGGATGCGGTGATGGCGTACGCCGGGACGTTCGTCCTGCCGGGCAAGGCGGCGGGCGCGGTCGGACTCATCAAGCGGGCCGTGCTCGGCGGCGCCGATCTCCCGTTGGAGTCGGGGCTGGCGCTCGAGCGCGAGTTGCAGCAGCGGCTGTTTGCCGCAACGGATGCCCGCGAAGGCATCGACGCGTTCCTCGGCAAGCGGAAGGCGCGATTTGTCGGGTTTGGCGGTGCACCGGCGGACGGCGGTGCCAGCGGGGCCGCGCCCGGCGTTCGCCGTGGACCCGTGCGAACGACGGCGGGCCCCGCGCCAAGCCGGACGAGCCACGCCGGGACGACGGGCCTCGTGGTCGGCGCTGACCCACGCGATCCCGAGACGGACGCCGCGGACACGGCCGCCAAGGAGTCGAAGCGTGCGCCGGCCTCTCCCGGCCTCCATCCGCGCATTGACCTTGCGCGGACGCGCCTTGTGGACGATGTGCTCAATCTCCTTTCTCGCGAGGCGGTGGAGCAGTGCAAGGCGATCCCCATTCGCCGAGAGGGTGACGTGCTCGTCGTCGCAATGGCCTTCCCGGAGGACGCCGAGGCGGTAGCGCGTTTGGCGGCCGATTCGGGCTTGCAGATTCGCCCGATGGCCGCGGACCTTGTTGAAATTGCGACGGCGGTGGCTTGGCACTACCGGTCGTGATCGCTACCCTTCCATCCAGTTCTTCCCGTCGTCACGCAATTCCTGTAGCTGGGCGTCGTTGACGCCGAGTACGCGGAACACGCGGGCGGGGTCCACGCGCTCGCTTGGGTTCGGGTAGTCAAAACCGAGCTCAATCGCCAGACTCCACGAGGCCAGGATGAGCTGTCGGGCTTTCCGCGCACCGGCGCCGTCCAGCGGATTGGAGGGGCCGTGGTGACGGCTCGCCATCTGCGCCACCAACGGCGGCTGCGCCCACGCGCGCCACCGACGATTCTCGACAGGTTAGGCGCGACGCAATCAGGGTTGCGGATGGGCTTCACTCGTATCGGGATCGTCGGCGCCGGAACGATGGGGCACGGAATTGCGCACGTCAGCGCCCTTGCTGGGTACGAAGTGGTGCTGCAGGACGTCGAGGAGGCCCGGGTGGCCGCGGGCGTCGCAAAAGTACGCGCCAACATGGACAAAAGCGTCGAAAAGGGAAAGCTCACCCCGTTGCAGCGGGAAGCCGCGCTTGCGTGCCTTACGACGACAACGACGCTGTCGGGCCTGGCGGGTTGTGACCTGATCATCGAGGCGATTCCGGAGAAATTGCCGATGAAAGTGGAGCTTTTTCGCATGCTCGGCGGCGTGGTCGGGGTCGAAGCGGTGTTGGCGACCAACACGTCCTCGCTTTCGCTCGCCAGCATTGCCGCCGCCGCTTCCTTTCCGGAGCGTGTCATCGGGACCCACTTTTTCAATCCCGTGCACATCATGACGCTGCTGGAAATTGTCGTGCACTCGCGTACGGATGCATCCGTGCTGGAAGCGGTGCGAAGTTATGGCGCGCGCATCGGAAAGGAGTGCATTACGGTCAACGACGCACCCGGATTTGCGACGTCACGGCTTGGCGTTTGCCTCGGCATGGAAGCGATACGCATGGTGGAGCAGAACGTCGCAAGCGCGGAGGACATCGACAAGGCGATGGTGCTCGGGTATCGCCACCCGGTGGGCCCCTTGCGGCTCACGGACATGGTCGGTCTGGACGTCCGGTTGGCCATCGGCGAATATCTCGCGCGTGAGCTTGGAAATCCGGCCTTCGAGCCGCCGGCGTTGCTGCGTCGGATGGTGGCGGAAGGCACGCTCGGGCAAAAGTCGGGAGCTGGTTTCTATCGCTGGTAGTTCGCCCAGTTTGGGGCGGAAGCCGCCGCACCGCGGTCAGGGGGTGATGACGAACTCGACCCGGCGATTGTTCGCCCGGCCGGCCTCCGTGTTGTTCGTGTCGATGGGCGCCGTTTCGCCAAAGCCCACGCCGACGAGGCGCGCCGCGTTGACCTTGCCGCTGCTGACCAGCCAGGCGACCACTGCTTTGGCGCGTCCGTCAGAGAGCGCCAGGTTCTTCTTGTCACTTCCGACGCCGTCGGTATGTCCGCGCACTTCGACGTGGCCGATGTCGGGCGCGCCGACGATGACTCGCGCGATCTCGTCGAGGAGGCCGAACGACTGCGCCTGAATCGTGGTTTTTCCCGTATCGAAGTAGATTCGCTCCTTGATCTCGATGCGATCGACGGTGACGAAAACGCGTTTCGGGCAGCCGTCGGATCGCTTCGGATCCTCCGCCGGATCCTTCGGGACATCCGGGCACTTGTCCCGACCATCGTGGATGTCGTCGGCGTCTCGGTCCGGGCAGCCGTTCAGCGCGGCGGGGCCTGGGTCTCCGGGGCACTGGTCGACGCTGTCCGCGATGCCGTCGGCATCTCCGTCGGGGCAGCCACCGGTCTCCCTGGAGCCCGCCAGGTCGCGACAGGCGTCGTCCGCATCAGCCACCATATCGCCATCGTTGTCGTCGTCGGGGCAGCCATCGCCGTCCTCGAAACGATCGAAGTCCTCCGCCCGCGCCGGGCACGTGTCGTTGACGTCGGCGATGGTGTCGGCGTCGTTGTCTTCATCGGGGCAGCCGTCTTCGTCCGCGTAGCCATCGGCGTCCTCCGCGATGTCGATGCAGGCGTCCGCTTCGTCGTCCACCGAGTCCTTGTCACGATCATAGACGGGTTTGGTTCCTGCGAACAACCACCCGCCGGTGACGGCGAGCCGGAAATCCGGCGCACCTACGCCGGCAATGATTCCGGTTCCGACCCGCACGGTCGTCGTGAAGCCACCGCGCTTGCCCCACGTTCCATACACGTCGAATTCGGCCGGCGAGCCATGCGCGGCGGTGCGCACGATGCCGTTGAATTCCCCGCCGACGACCAGCGCGTCCAGCGGCCGGTACGCAGCCCCGAAGCCGTAGTCGAAATGGCCGCCATAGTCCTGTCCGCCAAGCCGGCTGATCGGGGCGACCGAGTAGCCGAGGTCGGCGCGAAGATCGACTTTCGATGTGGGTGCGTAGGCAGCGAGCGCGGTTTCGGTGATCCCAAAGCCGCCGGAGCCGACGAGCCAGCGGGTGTCCCCGGTCGGTAGCGCAAGGCCCGTGCGGACGGCGAGGGAGAACCCAGTGTCTTTGCGGCGGATCGCGGTGAACATTCCTCGAACGGCAACGTCTCCCAGCGCGGAGCCCGCCTGATCTTCCCACGTCACGACGGGGTAGAACGGAGCGTCGATCTCAAATCGTGCCGCTTCGAACGCCGTGTACGCGCCGAGAAGGTGCACACCGAATTGGTCCGTGACGAGCGCTCCGCCGCCGACGTACACCACCGGATTGTGCGCGTAGACGAGGCCGAGTCCGGCGTATCCGGAGCGCACCCAACCGGCGTCCGGCGACTTGCCCGCGAACGAGAACGTGTCCGCGTCGAGCGCGAGGACGCAGGGGATGGCGACCAGCAACATGCAGGCTCCGAAACGACCGATAACCGACCGGCGGCCGAACTACGCCAAAAGCCGGCCGGGTTCCCCTACTCGCAGAGATCGTCCTCGACGATCATGACGTTGTTGTCCTCGTTGCATTCCGCGAGTGTCTGGGCGCCATTGTCGTCGTCGGAGCGGAATTCCAGCGTGCCGCCGTTCACATCGTCGGCGTCGAGCTTGAAGATGAGGCCCTCCGACGACTCGCCGGGCTTGATGGCCGCTGCGGTCGTCTTGCTGGCCAGGAAAACAGGCGCACCCGATTCATTCGCGTATGCGGAGATGACCACGCCGGCAGGGATGTCGTCGAGCCCCCGATTGCCGACGTTGACGACGACGCGCAACTTCCCGGCTTCACACTCGATGTTGCAGATCTCCTCGAGGACGGGAATCGCATCGCCGGTCGCGCCGCCGGTGGACGCCGCGAGGTCGCCCGAGCGGAAGTTGTTGTACGTCAGCCAGTTCGTTGCGGCGTTTTTCGGGATGATTCCGAGGTCGGACACGTTGGTGATGGCGTACGCATGCTGGTTCCACACGGGCCGCCCCGGCATCCAGGAGTTGTCCGCGTCTCCGACGACGGTGACGCCCCGCTCGGAGCCGCTGTAGGCACTCGACGAATAGATGATCTCTGCGTGCCCGTCGTTGTCGACGTCTGCGATGGAGGGGTATTCGCTACACGTTGCGGAGGAATGCGCGGACTCCTGCAACTTGACGGCACCGGTTGCGCCGTCGAAGACGAGCAGATCGTTCTCGTCCGCGTAGACGACTTCGGCCTTTCCATCGCCCTCAAAGTCGAAGACGGCGCTGCCCGTGAACCCCGACGATTCGTCGTGGACGGGTTGCCGCCATTTCACTGATCCATCGGTTTCAAAGACGACATACACGTTGTGCCCGGCCACGCCGATCTCCGGCTCCCCATCTCCGTCGTAGTCGGCGATGGTCGGCGGCCCGCTCGTGTCCCCGGTGACGTTGCGCTGCGACCAGATGACCGTTCCGTCGTCATCCTGGAGCCGCACGTCACCGGTATAGGTCACCACGATTTCGCCCTTGTCGTCGTTGTCGAAGTTCCCGATCGCCACGAAACCGTCGGTCTGGCCGTTGGACCAGATGGTCGTGCCGTCCCTCGTGAAAAGCGCGTTGCCAACGACGACTTCCATTTGACCGTCCTGATCGATGTCCGCGGCGACGCCCATCGGCGCCGCCCAGCCGTGGCCGGAGCCTTCACCGCCGCGCCCCATCCCGATCAACGTCCCGTTCTTCCCGCTCATGATCGTGCCGCCGAAGACCACTTCGGGTTTGCCGTCGGCGTTGAGATCGTAGATACCGACCGCGCCGCACGCAGGGTTCATGGACCCGCGGTAGGCGGGTCCAGTCCACATTGCGGACCCATCCCGCCCGCGGAAGGCCTGAATGCCTGCCGAGCCCGCGGCCACGACGTCGGGCCAGCCGTCCGCGTCGAGATCGCCGATGGCCGGTGTGGCAGGTTCTCCGCCCATGTTTCCGGCGGACCACTCGATCTTGCCGTCGCTGCCGCGCAGTGCGTACGTGACCCCGACGGCATTCGAGATCACGATGTCCGGAGTGTCGCTGCTGTCCACCTTGCCGTCGCCATTGTCATCCGTGAGTTGGCCGACGACGGGCGTCGCATAGGCGTCTCCGACGTCGGTGTTCTGCCATTTGATGACGGGCGTGAATGTGCCGACTTCTTCGATCTCGCAGCTTTCGTCGATGCCGACGTCCTGCGGTTCGGTGTTGGGGGCGTCACAAAGGCCGTCGCCATCGGTGTCATCGTTGGGATCGTAGCCGCTGTCGCCGGGGTCCGTGCCCTCGTTGGATTTACGATTATGCAGGTTGAAGTCGCTGCATGCGGCGAGGATCAGCGGGGCGAGGACCAGACGACGCATGCGGACTCCGAACGGCGCAAGAGTAGCGCGGATTTTGCTCCTTCGCGTGGATCAGCGCGATGCGCGCTCGACGTCCTCGATCCCGGCGGCAATGGCCGCCACCACCTCGCGGATGTGGGTGGGCGTCATGGAGAGGGGCGGCATCAGCACGACGGCGTCTCCGAGGTTGCGAACGATCGCGCCGTGGCGGCGCGCGGCAAGGGCAACTCGGTGACCGACGCGCTCCGCTGCCGGCTTCCCGTGCTTCAGAACGAGCGCGCCCATCATTCCGCATTGACGACGCTCGACCACCCACGGATGCCGCACATCGGACAGCGCATCGCACATCGCCTCGATTTTGGGGGGCAGGCCCGCGAGGGTCTGCTCACCCTCAAACACGTCCAGTGTGGCAAGTGCAGCCGCACACGCGAGCGGATTGCCGGTGTAGGTATGTCCGTGAAAGAACGTGCGGAAATCGGTGTAGGGTCCGCGGAAGGCGTCGTGTACGGCTTCCGACGTCATGGTGACAGCGAGGGGGAGGTAGCCGCCGGTCAGCCCCTTGCCAAGGCAGAGAAAGTCCCTGTCTATCGAGGCAAACATGTTCCCGGTGCGGCCGAACCCCACGGCGACCTCGTCGGCGATCAGGTAGGCGCCCGCCTCACGCGCCATCGCGGTTAGCGCCGCCAGGAACGCCCGAGAGTGCATTCGCATCCCTGCCGCGCCTTGGACCAACGGCTCGAAGACGAAGGCACAGAGCGTGTCACCGTGCTCCGCAAACAGGCGTGCCGCCGCGACGAGGCACGCCGCCTCTTCCGCGGGGTCCGCGCGGTCCGGCGCCGGAATGCGGACGGCGTCGAACAACATCGGTCGGTACACCGTGTGAAAAAGTTCGATGCCGCCGACGCTTACCGAACCGATGGTGTCGCCGTGATACGCCTCGGTCAAGGCGGCGAATCGGGTACGCCGCACGTGGCCGCGCTGCTGGCATGCTTGAAACGCCATCTTCAGGGCCACCTCGACGGCCGTACTCCCTGAATCGCTGAAGAACGCGCGCTGCAAGCCAGTGAGTTGAGCCAGGCGCTCCGCGAGATCGATCGCGGGCGCGTGGGTCAGTCCCAGCATCGTAGAATGGGCGATCTTCGCCAACTGCGCGGCGATGGCCGCGTCGATCTGCGGGTGGCGGTGGCCGTGGACGTTGCACCAGAGCGAGCTCACACCGTCGAGGAATGCGTTGCCATCGGTGTCGTAGAGAAAAGATCCCTCCCCGCGCTGGATGACGAGGTTGTCCTGGGCGATCCACTCGTCGTAGGCCGTGAAGGGATGCCACAGGTGGCGATAGTCGCGCGCGAGCAGGTGCATGGCGCGGGGGTAACCGGCGGGCTAGACGCGGCGCCCTTCCCCGAGCGCGCATGTCTCTCGTTCCCGTTCACGGCGGCCTTCCCTGCCCGGTCAATCGCATCTTGCCGTGGTCGCGCCAGAAGTCGCTCCTCGGGGACGCAGCCAACCTGCCGCGAATCGCGGTGACGGATGCCGATCTCTCCGTTGTCTACCGGATTGCGGACGGAACGCTTTCTCCCTTGACCGGTTTCATGGACCGAACGACGTTCGATCGCGTGTTGGACGAGAAACACGTCGTCGTAAACGGAAAGGCGTTTGCATGGACGATTCCGTTCGGCCTGCCGGTGAGCGAGGAGGAGGCGGCCGCCCTCAAGTGTGGTGCCAGCGCCGCGCTCGTCGATGCACGCGGAAACGTCTTCGGTGCGATTCGCGTCAGCGATATCTGGGCGTGGGACAAGGCGCGCTACGTGGAGAAGGTCTACGGCACGAGTCGGATGGACCACCCCGGTGCGGCCATCGTCACGGACGACGCGCGCGGCACGCTGGTCGGTGGGGAAATCGAGGTGCTTCCTGCCGGTCGGCACGCCGAGTACGGGGATTTGCTGCTTTCGCCGGCCCGGACTCGGGCGCTCATCGCCGACCACCGGTGGGAAGCCGCGCTCGCCTTCCAGACGCGCAATCCGTTGCATCGTGCGCACGAATACGCGCTTGTATTCGGCGTCGAAACGCTGACCAGGCAGGGATTGTACGCGGGAGTCATCCTCAATCCACTGGTTGGACAACTCAAGAATGACGACGTCGATGCCTCAACGCGGGTTCGCACGTACCGCATGTTGCGAGATGGTCGCCTCCTCGGCCAGGGCGATAGTGACCGTTCGCTTTGGGAAGGCGTCGGCTACGATCTGAACGACGTGTTCGAATTGGTCTGCCTCGACCAGAAGATGTTCTACGGTGGACCGAGTGAGGCGGTGATGCACAGCATCTACCGTCAGAACCACGGATTTTCCCACATCGTCATCGGTCGAAAACACGCGGACGCTCCGTACTTCGACAAATCCGCGATCTGGGGTGATTTCGACGCGCAGGAGATCTTCGGCGCGTTGCGCGGGGAGCTCAGCACACGCCCCGTCAAGGTCGGATTTGCGGCGTTCTACGATAGCGTCGGCCGCGTTGACCTCACGGAAAACCACCCGGGCGAGGCGCCGTATTCCATCTCGGGCACCAAGCTGCGCGAGCAGCTGGTTGCCGGCGAACGTCCGGACGCCAGAATTATCCGCGGAGAAGTTGCGGATGTGCTCAGTGAGGCCTACCGGGCGAAGGGATAGGGTCGCTGGGGCAGGCTCCTAAAGCCCCGCTTCCAGCCCCGCCTCGACGACGTCACCCCGTACCCACACGGCGGCCTGTTCGGATTCGTAAACCACGCGATCTTCCTGTGTGTAGGTGAAGCGATAGTCGGCAAAATGGCGGCCCCGCAG
Source organism: Klebsiella pneumoniae (assembly GCA_945861635.1). Lineage (GTDB taxonomy): Bacteria > Myxococcota_A > UBA796 > UBA796 > SXON01 > CAMAWH01. The sequence goes on from CAMAWH010000004.1 coordinate 79,472, forward strand.
GCGTCGCGTGCGCGTTGTCACCAGCTCGACCTGCATGGGCGGGCCAATCCGACCGAACGACGGGAAGCGGGCGCTGCGGACATGGGTGCCGTACCCGACCCAGCCCTCGCTCGGTCGCAGGCCCAGAACGTAGACCGCGTGCAGGTTCCCGAGCGTGCCGGTGATCTGGATCATGACGGCGCCCGGCACGTGCTTGATGTGCCCGCGCCACGGGTTTTGCGCGTCGACGAGCGCGCCGAGTCGGTTGGTGTCCACCTCCGCGACCACCCGTCCAGCGTCGCGATCGATGGTCAACACATCGTGGACGTACCAGTGCTCGGGATCGTAGAGGCACTCACGCGCGAAATCTTCGGGGAACGCCATCGGAAGCTCCGGTTGCTCGCCCGAGCGGGGGCTCAGGGCGCGCCCGTATACCCCGCGTCCGGCTCACTGGCGCTCTCCAGATCGCCCTCGATGACCGTCGTGATGTCGAGGCGCACGCGCCCGCCGCCGCCGTCCCCCCCGTGCCGGGTGTGGTCGCTCTCTCCCCACCCGCCGCGGGCGTCGGCGCTATTGCTGCCAAACGACGCGCGCGCGGCTGTGATCCAGATGGTCCCCCCCGAACCACCGCCGCTTCCGTAAGAGTATGTGCCGGTTGACCACGCCTCTCCGTCCGCCCCCCGGGCGGAGAACGCCTGCGAGTCGCCGGCGAGAATCTCCGTTGCAGCGACGAAAAGGATGCCGCCCCCGTTGCCGCCGGGGCCGGGCTCGTCGTAGCCGTTCCACACGCCGCCGCCCCCGGAACCCAGGAACATGGTGGTCAGGTCGGTACTGCCATAGGATTCGCCGGGCTCGGGTGGCGTTGCGCCGTCGATCCACGCATCCCCCGCGGTTGCGCCTCCGCCGTAGTTGCCGCCAGCGCCCGTGATGTTCGCCCCTCCGCCGCCAAGGTTCGGCGCCCACCCACCGATGACTTCGTTGTAGCCCTCATCGGAGCTGGCCCCGCCAATACCGCTGCCTGCGAAGCTCTCGCCCTGAAACCCGTCGTCTCCCGAATGTCCGCCGGTGGCGCCGCCCGCGAAGCCCAATCCGTCAACCGAGATGCTGCCGCGGCCGTCGATCAGCACGATTCCGCTTGCTCGGAAGGCGATGACGCCGCCCCGGTAGCCATCCCATCCGGAGGTCGTCAGGATGCCTTCGATGTGCACGTCCGAGTACTGCGGCACGCGCTGAAGGACGATGGCGTGGCCGATGGGCACGGCCATACCGGGCACGCTCGTCAACTGGATGGTGGCGTTGGTCGTGCCGAAAACGTGCGCGAAGACGTACGCACCGATCTGCGAGTCCTCTCCCGTTACGCCGTGCAGATCGATGAGGATCACCTCATCGCCGCTGGAAAAGCCTGCGGTGGAGCCTGCGACGGTGATCGTATCTCCAATGATATCAAGCACATCCACGCGCGACGCGAGGCCCGTTGCATTGGCGTCCACGACGCCGTCGACGTTGAGTGCCCCGTCGGCGCCTGTCCCTGCCCACGCGGCAACCTCCGCGGGATCATCGCCCGAATCGCCGTTCTCGTTGCCTGAATCGACGTCGAAGGGAATGCTGGTCGTGCCGGCGCACGCAAGGCTGAGCAGGAGGGTCATGGGATCCTATCGTCGCACATCTTCCGCACGATTTCCGCTCATCGCACGCGGATTGCCGCACCGACGGCCTCCGCACACCGATCGAGCTCGTCCTCGGAGTGCGCTGCGCTCACCGTCAGGCGGATGCGCTCCTGGCCTTTCGGCACCGTTGGGTAGCGGATCCCCGGGGCAAAGATTCCTGCGTCGAACAGGCGCCGGGCAACGTCCATCGTCCGCTCCCCCGTGACGACCGGCACGATGTGCGCGTGCCCGAGCGCCGTGGCGCCGACGTGGGCGAGGGCCGTCCGGAGGCGCGTGGTGTTTGCCGCGAGTCGCGCACGACGGACGTCGTCGGCAAGTCTCATCGCAAGGAGCGCCGCGCTTGCCACCGGTTCCGGCATCCCGGTCGTGTAGACAAACGCTCGGCCGGTGCTCATCAATAGCTCTCGCAATTCGGGCGGCCCGACCACAAATGCGCCGGCGACGCCGTAGGCCTTGCCGAGCGTGCCCACGAGGAAATCGGCGGTGACGCCCTGCGCCGCGGCGACGCCCCGACCGCTGGGGCCGAGCGCGCCCACGGAGTGGGCCTCGTCCACGGCGAGCCACATCGCGGCCGGAATTGCCGTAAAGTCGGGAGAGTCGCCGTCCATCGAGTACAGCCCCTCGTAGACCGCAATGCGCGCATCGGCCGGTGGCGCGGAGGCATGCGGAATCACGACGCGATCGGCGCGGGAGAGCCGCAGGCCATCGATGATCGACGCGTGGTTGAGCGCGTCGGACGCCACTCGATCGCCTCGCTGCGGCAACGTCGCGAACAGCGCCAGATTCGCGTGGTAGCCCGAGGGAAATAGGGTTGCAGGCCGACCGTGCAGGTCCGTGAGGGCCTCTTCCAACGCGACATGGGCCGGCCGGTTGCCGGAGATCAGGCGAGCGGCCCCCGCGCCCCCGCCTCGGTAGGCCGCCGTCACGTCCGGATGCGTCGCCAGGCCGAGGTAGTCGTTCGTGCAAAAGAGAGTGACGTTGCGACCATCCACGTCGGCTGTTGTTGCAGTCTTCGGCTGGGTTATTCGGAGCGTTCGCCGCAACCCCGCCGCGTCGAGGGCCGCGACACGCGACGCGAGCGAGGCGTATCGGCTCACCTACGCAACGCCGTTCGAGTCCGTCCCCTCCACCCGAACGCCGGGGCGCAGCGAGGGTGGATGCGGTTTGTGCGGCGGGGGACGAATCACCAACCCTTCCTTCTCGATCATGTCGAGATCGAGGTCCGCGGACCGACCCGCAGTGGTGAGGTAGTTCCCAAGCATCACGCCGTTTGCGCCGGCGCGAAAGATCTCCATCTGCCGCTCCCCCATGTTGACCGAGCGTCCGCCGCACACGATGAGGTCCTTCGTCGGAAGCACAAGCCGGTAGATCGCGATGATTTTCAGACAGTCCAAAGGGGATAGTTCGCGTTGCTCGCCCAGAGGCGTTCCGGGGCGGGGGTTGAGAAAGTTCAAGGGAACGCTGTCGACATCAAGTGCGCGCAGCTCCATCGCCAGTTCCACCCGCTGCTCCCAACTCTCACCCATGCCGAAGATGCCGCCGCAGCAGGTGTACATTCCCAACGATTTCGCCGCTTTGATGGTGTCGACTTCGTCGTCGTAGCTGTGGGTTTGGACGATGGTCGGGTGGAAGCTCCGGGCCGTTTCGAGGTTGTGATGGACGGACTGGAGCCCGGCGGCCTGCAATTCGGCGAGACCATCCCGCGTCATCAACCCGAGCGATGCGCAGGTCTGCATGCCGGTTTCTGCGCGAATCCGGCCGACCGCTTCCTTGACGGTATCGATCTCCTTGCGGGAGGTCATTGCGCGCCCGCTTGCGACGAGACTGAACTCGCGCACGCCGTTTTCCCATGCCTCACGCGCCTCGTCGGCCAGCGTGTTCGCGTCTTTCATCTGGTAGCGCGGCGCGTCCGTGGTGTAGTGCGCGGATTGACTGCAAAAGCTGCAGGCCTCCGAGCAACGGCCACTTTTTGCGTTCGAGATGCCGCAGGTATTCACGAAATTCCCTTTGAACTCGCGGCGCGCGGCCTCGGCCGCACCCCAGAGGTAGTCGAGCTGCTCCGCGTCGGTCAGGTCCGCTATCGCGCGCGCTTCCTCGTCGGAAATGCCGATTCCACATACGTTTCGGGCCCGAATGTCCGTCCAGTCAAGCGTCATCGAAGGCTCCCTGTGCGGGGTCGGTCTAACGCATCGGGCCCCGGACCTGCGCGTGGACGCGCTCAGCTGGCCTGCAGCTGTTGCTCGACTTCCCGAAGGATCTGCGCCGCGGGGCCCGTCCTGTTCGCGCACAGGCAGCGTTTATAGCTCTTCCACAGTTCGCCAAGGTACGGGTCCTCGGCCAACCGGTGCTCATCGGGATGGGCGTCCACGTTCGGCAACGACGCGGAGCCGATCGTACGCCGCCGGTGGAGCGTCCTGAGTCCGCCGACGAAGTGGTTGGCGACGCCAGGCTCGCCCCGCCGACGAAGCTCCACGAAGGCGCGCCACAACACGCTCTCCGGCAGGGCATCGCCTGCTTCCGGCGGCGTTCGCAGCATGCGAACCAAATCTCGTGTCGGTGCGGAACTGTCGATATTCTGCGACATGGGTCTCTCTCCCGAACGCTGGAAAGGGTACCACAGTTCACAGATTCGCTGGGGCTCCGGCGTGAAGGGTTCAGAACCTTGACGCGAACTTTGCCGGGCGGCGGTTAGGGTTCGGGCGCATGTGGATCCTACTTGCCTGCGCCTTTCGGGAGCCTGCGCAAACGCCCCCGCTGGTGGCGGCGCGGGGGCCGGTGCGGGTGGTTGAGGGTCCGGTCCGGCCTGGAACGGTGAGCGTGGTGGTCCGCGCCGGTAGCGCCTACGATCCGCCAGGTCGCGAAGGGTTGGCCTGGATTGCGGCACATTCGGTGGCGCCGGACGCAGTTGTAGACGTGGGCCCGGAGATCGTGCGGATCGATCTGGCGTCAGCAGCACTCACGACGGGCGTTTTGAACCTCTCGCCAAATGAGGCGGCGGTCGCGACTGCACGTGCCGCCGCCCTGTCCGAACTTCGCGGTGGCGACTGTGAGAGTACGGCGTTGCGCGCGTGGGATTCGTGGGCGCTCGCGGGACATCCCTACGGACACGCGGTGGAAGGCCGCGCCTCTGTGATCCCGACGATTACAGCGTCGGAGGTGCATGCCTTCCTGCGCGCCCGCTACACCCGTGATGCAACGCGCGTGGCGGCGGCCGGGCCGTTGGACGTTGCGCCGCTCGATAGCCTCCTGCCGACGCTTTCACGGCGGGTGACGCCCGCTGTCCCGCCGCCGATGACGGCGTCTCCTCGCCTTTGGGTGAGCGCTCCCGTCGGCACGAGCTGCGTGGCGATCGGCAGAGCGGACGACGGCGCGGTCAACGCGGCTGAGGTTGCGACGTTGCGGGCGCTCGCGCGCGCCATCGGTGCGGAGGCAGACAGCACCGTGCGCGCGGAATCGATGGTCCGTTGGGCGCTCCCGCTCGGGGAGGCTGCGTCGGCTGCCTCGGTCGAGAACGTGTGGAATCGCGTCACGTCGCAGCGGACGATTTCGCGGGTGCCCCGAGCGCTCGGGCTCATGCAGCCGGCGCCTTCCGCGTCCCGGCTCGCCGCAGAGGACCTCCTGCCCGGTCTCCCGCGACTTTCGCTCGCGCTCCTTCCGGATGAGGCGGAGGTCGGAACGACGCTCGCTCGCGTGCTTGATGCATCGCGTTTGCGCATGGTGGTGATCGCGCCCGACTTGACGCGATTTCATTCGGTCGAATCCCCGGCGCCGATGGCCGTCCAATCCATCGAGGACCTGCTCCGATGACCACGACCCCCATTCGCTGTGCGCTCCCGTTCGCCCTAGCGCTCCTCACCGGCTGCACAGGAGGCAGCGATTTCAGCGCCTATTTTCCGACGGTTCGGTTCGATCGGCTGCAGTTGACCGCGCTCGACTGGGAGCACATTGACGTCGACTTCCTGTTCAACGTCGACAACCCGAACCCCATCGGCATGCCGTTGGAACGGTTTGATTACGGCCTCGACCTTGAGAACTTCACGATTCTCTCAGGCTCAAATCCCGATGGGCTCCGGTTGGACCCGGAGGCGACCACGCAAGTCGCGCTTCCGGTGAGCCTCAATTTCGTCGACATCTACGATGCGGTCGAAGCGACGCGCGGGTTGGACTACCTCGCGTTCGGCCTCCACGGGAACTTCGGCTGGGACACCGATTTCGGGCCGATTGACCTGAACTATGACGAGCGGGGTTCGTTTCCCGCCTTGCGAACTCCGAAAATTTCGATGCAGCAGTTGCGCGTGCGGCAGGCGGACGCCGAACGGGTCGGATTCGACCTTGACCTCGGTGTGGACAATGATCAGGGTTCATCGCTCTTCTTCCAGAACTTCGCCTACGATGTGAAGCTCGCCGGCGTCAAGGTGGCCAACGGAACGGAAGCGGAGGTTGGGGATGCGCCCGGGGCGACCGAAAGCACACTGAGCCTGCCGTTTGAGGTGGACTACGTGGATGCCATCGGCGCCATTGCCGCAATCGCGAGCGGTCAGAAGATAAAGGTGGACCTGTCGGCGTCGTCCGACGTAGATACGCCCTTCGGTGCAGTGCCGATCTCCATTGACGAAAATGGCAATCTGAAGGTTGGCGAATAGCCCAGCAGCGCGCGCGCGGCGGCGGATTCTGGGTGACGAGAGCGCATCTGGCGGCTAAGTGAATGATGCTTCATTCAGGAGTGTCGATGGTCATCCGCAAGGTCGCCGTGCTCGGCGCCGGGGTCATGGGTCAGGGCATCGCCGCCCACCTCGCTAACGCAGGTATCCCTTCCCTTTTGTTCGACATTCCGCCCAAGGAGGGCGCCGACGCTCGCGCGCTCGCGCGGGCCGGAATCGCGAACATCACCAAGCTGAAACCCGCTGCGCTCTATCGCGCTGCGGATACCTCGCTGATCGCGGCATGCGAGTACGAATCGGATACGACGCGTCTGGCCGAGTGCGACCTCGTGATCGAGGTAGTGGCCGAGGTGATCGGAATCAAGAAAAAGGTATTTGGTTGGGTAGAACGCCACCGAAAGGCGGGTTCGATCGTCGCCACGAACACATCGGGGCTTTCGATCATGGAGATCGGCGCCGGCATGGCGGACGAGATGCGCCAGCATTTACTGGTCATGCACTTCTTCAATCCGGTTCGCTACATGCGCTTGCTGGAACTCGTGCCGCACCCGGAGTGCAAGGCCGAGGTCGTGCGTGCCGTTGCCGACTTTGGCGAACGTGGGCTCGGAAAAGGCATTGTCTATGCCAAGGACACGAGTGCGTTCATCGCGAACCGGATCGGCACCTATGGCATGGCCAGCATCTTTCGCCACATGGCGGACGAAGGGCTGACGATTGAACAGGTGGATTCGATCTTCGGGAAGCCGATGGGTCGGCCGGGTTCCGCGGTGTTTCGAACGGCAGATCTGGTCGGTCTCGACACCCTCGCGCATGTGTTTTCTGGCGTGTACGACGGGTGCCCGAGGGATGAGGAACGATCGGCGTTTGTCGTGCCAAAGTTTGTTGACAAGCTTATCGCGGCCGGTGCGCTGGGCGACAAGTCGGGCGTCGGCTTCTACAAAAAGGTAAAAAATGCGGAGGGAAAGAGCGACATCCTCGTTCTCGACCTCGCCACGATGGAATATCGCCCCCAGGCCAAGGTGCGCTTCGACTCGATGGGTGCCGCGCGGAAGGCGGAAACGTCTGGAGAAAGCACAAAAATCATCTGTGGTGGCAACGACGCGGCGGCGCGTTTTGCGTGGAAGACCACGGCCGATGTGCTGATCTACGCTGCCAACCGACTGGGCGAGATCGCCGATGACGTGGTGAACATCGACCGCGCGATGCGCTGGGGGTTCGCCTGGGAGCAGGGGCCATTTGAGACGTGGGACAGCCTTGGCGTGCCCGAGACGGTCTCGCGGATGGAATCCGAGGGCCGAACGGTGCCCGTGTGGGTGAAGGACATGATCGCATCCGGACGAACGCGCTTCTATGAGCGTGTGGACACCGAGCGTACGTTCTGGAACGGCGCCATTCGCGCGGTTCCGGTCAGCGACGGGCAGATCATTCTGGACGACGTGCGAGCGCGGGGTGGTGAAGTCGAAAGCAACGTGAGCGCGAGCTTGTTGGACCTCGGGGATGGGGTGCTGTGTCTGGAGTTCCATTCGAAGATGAATGCGCTCGATGACCAGATCTTCCCGATGTACGAACGGGCACTCGACCTGCTCGACGCGAATCGCTACGACGCGCTGGTGGTCGGCAATCAGGGCGGAAACGCATTCTGCGCCGGCGCCAACCTGTTGATGATCCTGATGGGGGCTATGCAGAAGGATTGGTCCGCGATCGGCGGGGCGGTCAGTGGCATGCAGAACCTGCTGATGCGCGCGAAGTACAGCGCAAAGCCCGTCGTGACTGCGCCGTGGGGCCTGACGCTCGGAGGCGGCGTGGAGGTCACGATGCACTCCGCCGCAACGGTTGCCGCGGGTGAGCTGTATGCGGGCCTGGTGGAAGTTGGCGTAGGGCTGATTCCCGGCGGTGGCGGCTGTAAAGAGATGCTCGCTCGCTACATGGGCGACATTCCCGCTGGCGTGAACTACGACCCCAATCCGTTCGTTCAAAAGGCGTTTGAGCACATCGGCATGGCAAAGGTAGCGACCAGCGGAGAAGAAGCTCGCGATGCTGGTTTCCTTCGCGCGACCGATCGATTGACGCTCGACGCGGACCGACTCATTGGCGACGCGAAGCGGGTCGCGCTCGGACTGGTGGAGGGCGGGTATAAGCCTGGCCGCCGGCGGACATTCAAGCTTCCGGGGCCGAGTGGCCGCGCGGCCATCGAGCTGTTCCTCTACCAGATGGGCCAGGGCGGGTTTGCAACGCCGTACGACGTAGTTGTTGGCAAAAAGCTCGCGTACGTGATGACCGGTGGCGACTGCCCGTATGGCGCATGGAAGTCCGAACAGGACATCCTCGACCTTGAACGCGAAGTTTTTCTGTCTCTCTGCGGAAACGCGGAGACCATCGCACGAATCCAGCACATGCTCGAAAAGGGCAAGCCCCTTCGGAATTAGGGAGTTTCCATGCGTGAAGTTGCTATCGTTTCTGCGGTCCGTACCGCCGTCGGGAAGAGTGGCAGGGGCTCGCTGAGGGACACGCGGCCGGACGACTTGGTGGGCGTCGTCCTCCGAGCCGCGCTCGCCCGGGCGCCGGGACTCGACCCCGCGCGAATCGATGACGTCGTGATCGGCACAGCGATGCCCGAGGCCGAACAGGGCATGAACATCGCGCGGATCGGCAGCTTTCTGGCTGGGCTTCCCGACAGCGTGCCTGCGATTACCATCAACCGTTTTTGCTCATCCGGCTTGCAGGCGATGGCGCAGGCCGCCGCCGCGATTTCGGCGGGTTGGCAAGACGTCGCGCTCGCCGGCGGCGTGGAGAGCATGAGCCAAATCGCGATGGGCGGACAGAAGCCATCGCCGCATCCGGGGTTGATGACAGCGCGACCGGAGGCATACACGCCCATGGGGATCACGGCGGAGCTCGTTGCGGAGCGCTTCGGGGTGAGTCGGGCGGAGCAGGACGCCTTTGCCTACGCTTCGCACATGAAAGCTGCTGCGGCGATCCGGGAGGGGCGATTCGTCGACGAGATCATTCCGGTCGAGACACGTGTGAACGTCGAGGGCGCGTGGCGCGCGGTGACCTTTGCGGTGGACGAGGGGCCGCGCCCGGACACCACGGTTGAAGGATTGGCGAGGCTGAAGCCGGCGTTCAAGACGACGGGTTCGGTGACGGCAGGCAATTCTTCGCAGACCAGTGACGGCGCGGCGGCGACGCTCATTGCCGCGCGCGAGGTTGCCGTTGCGATGGGCTTGCCGATTCGAGGCATCCTTCGGTCGTTTCAGGTTGCGGGTGTCGCCCCGGAGGTGATGGGGATTGGTCCGGTCGTTGCGATTCCGAAGGCGCTCGCGCGCGCGGGTCTTTCGATCGGAGACATCGATCTGTTCGAGTTGAACGAGGCCTTTGCCGCGCAGGCGGTGTACTGCGTGCGCGAGCTGGGGATTGACCCGGCGCGCGTGAACGTGAATGGCGGAGCCATCGCGCTCGGCCACCCGCTTGGCTGCACAGGGGCGAAGCTGATTGCGACGTTGTTGGGGGAGATGGAGCGCCGCGGGGCCCGCTACGGCGTTGTCAGCATGTGCATCGGCGGCGGAATGGGGGCGGCCGCGGTGATTGAGCGTCCTTGACGCGAGATCGGCGCCGCCGCCGCAAGCGCGCCGGCGCCGCCTACCAGTAGCCCTGTTTGCGCAATTCCTCCTCTTGTGCCGGTGGAACGGGGCGCCGACTTTCATGGAAGGTACTTCCCGCACTCAGCAAGGCGCGGGATGCTTCCAACGCGCGCATCGTATCGGGGTCTGACGTGGACACGTCTTGCCAACCGCTTGGACTGGACCTCCAGAGTCGGGAGTCAAATGTGTTTACACGCAGCCAGTATGGCGGTGCGATAAGCACTTCTTCGAGTGTCATCTTACCCTCCGCTCCGGCCGGCGCCACCGTTTGTGCCAGAATGGCACGGGTCGGGATCGGCTGCCCGCGCAGCGCAGGCAAAAGGCTCACTCCATCGGCCGTGACCTGGGCTTTGGCACCCATGGTGGCTTCGATGGTCGGCATGACATCGACGAGGCTGACCGGGCTGGCATTGCGCCCGCGTTTGCCGCCCGGTAGGCGGATGACCAGCGGCACGTGCAAAACCGACGAGATGAGTTTACCCTGATGGCCGAACTGCCCGGATTCACCAAGGGCTTCTCCGTGATCGGCAACGATGACGATGAGCGTGTTTTCCATCCATCCGGCGGCCGACGCGGCGTTCAGGATCTGCCCCAATTGAGCGTCGGCGCGAGCCAGTCCGGAGTCGTAAACATCGTCCAGGCTTTGGCGCACGCGCGGGTCGGCGGAGATCGCCGTCAGCAACGCAGCATCGGGATCGGCGGACCCCGTCGACAGCGGGGGTTTCGCGCGCTTGTCGAGCCAGATCTTCACGGCCGGGTCGATCGCGTGCGCGAAGGGCTCCCCCGTGCCATAAGGGATGTGCGCGCGTCGTACATGCACCCAGGCGAGCCAGGGGGCGGGGCTGTCGGCGATCCACCGGGCCAAGGCTGGCGCGAGGGCGCCGCTGGGGGCGCTCGTCACGCTACCGAAGCCCCTGGCCATCGTTTGGATGACGGGGGGCGTCATGCCGCCGGCGTGGTCGAGGAGGACGAGCGAACGGAATCCATAGGCGCCGAGAACTTCGGGGAGCGTGTGCACGTCGTCGCGCACGCGGTCCCCCACATCCATCATGCCGTCGTGGCCGGGCAGCAGGCCCGTGAAGAGGGATGCGTGCGAGACATCGGTAAATGTGCCGTTTGCGTAGGCTTGATCGAAGATCATCGCGTCTCGGGCGAAGGCATCGAGGTGCGGGGTGGTGTCGCGCGCGTAGCCGTATGCGCCGACGTGGTCCGCACGCCACGAGCACAGCGTGATGAGCAGGACGTTGCGCGCAGGGCCACTGCTGGAAACCAGCCCGAATACTGCCGAATCGGGAACGGCTCGCACCACGGAGTCGGGGGGGAGCGGGTTCGCGGTACGGAGGGGAACGAGCCGCTCCGATGCGGGCGCTGTGGTCGATTCCCGTTGTGTGGCCTTCGAATCGCCGGGGGCCGCCCCGTTGCATGCGGCCCCGAGCATGGCCACACTTCCCAGGACGGCGCACGGCCTCGTTCGCATCGGTCGAGTGTACGCGCGTGGTAGCCGCAGCGAAAGTGGAGGGTTCGCGCGGCGGCTGCGCTGATTTCATCGGAGTTTTTGATTTTTGCACTAAACCGTGCCATCGGGATTCCGATCTCATGTTTGAACCCCGGCGGAGACCCATGCCAGACAGCGAACTACCTGCGGACACCGACGCGAATCCCGTTGACCTTCTGCGTTTGCGCGTGGCCGCCGCGGAGGACGAGGTGGCTCGGCAGCGCGCGCGCCTCGCCGCGACCATGCGCGCCATGGAAGAGAGCGAAAAGCAGCCCGACCTGCTCGGTCGCTTCTTTCGGTAGAGACCCGTTTAAAGTCGAACGCGCGCCGTCGCCATGAACACGTCAACGCGCGTTCCTCCCAGATCGGGAGACAGAAAGGCGTGGCCACCTTGAAGGACCAGCGCGGGCTTGGGCGCCGGCTTTGCCATCGGATGAGCGGCCAAAGGTTCCACGCTTCCAAGTACGACGGCCCAGTCCAACTCCGTCCCGAGCGCGTAACCCGACGTCGCGACGCCGAGATGGTTGGTCGGTACGCCACCGTTCCGAAAGCTGGTGAATGCCTGGCTGACGGGAGCCGTGCTCCACGCAAACACGACGCCGAGTCGGGCCTGAATCCACGTCGTCGGCGAGACGATCACCGCCGGTTGGGCCCATGTGGCGCCGCGAACCGCTCCTTCGGAAACGATCAACTCTGCGCCGTCCGTCGGGTGTCCAGAATATTCGGGATCGATGAGCTGAGCGTAGGCAGCGGCGTCGATAGCGCCTTGAACCTCGTCAAAGAGCACCATGCCAACGTCGAAGTCACGATCTGCGGAGAACGCGTTCAGCGTCGCGTCGTCCGGAAGCCCGTCCCCCGAGAGGTAGCCACCATTCATGAGGATACCGACTCGCTTTTTCGGATCGTCGGCCCGGACGCGCGCCACGGCGGCGCCGGAGACGATACCCAGCGCCGCCGGGGAGTCGTAGGTCCGTGCCCGTTCCGTTTCACCAGCGATTTGTGCGGCCTCGGTGCCGATATCGAGCGTCCATGAACCGACATGCGTACCGACGCGCGCATACAAGTCCACCACGCCGGCGCGGCTCACGTACTGCGTTCCCGTCGGATCAAAAGCGTGCTCGATCTGGTGTCGGTATACGCCGTACGCGCCTGCGGTCACGACGTCGGTCGGCTTCCACACCGCCGCCAGCACCCCTTGCGCGGCGAACTGGCCCGTCATCAGATCCGCGGTGTCGTCCGCGGCGACGACGTCCGCGGCTACCACCATCGTCCATTCGGGCACCGGCCTTGTTGCGACGCGGAGACGCACCACACGGTCCCCGAAATCGGTCCGCCCGAACAAGGGATCTCCCGTGCCATCGTTTGCGATCAGTCCGAGCCCCCATGACGACGCCTGCAAGCCTAGGTCGATTCGCGCAAAAGGCAGGTCGAAGCCCCCAGCCAACCGACGTGGGCGGATACCGTCCACCGTGAGTGACGGCTGCGCCTCGCGATGGCGCTCGTCCTCAGTCCCCGGAATCTTCCAGGTATCGCCCGCCACCTGACCGGTGAGGAAGTCCCACTCGGTGCCGATTCGCCACGCCGCCCCGGAAACATCGACACCGGCACGCAAACGCTGGTCCAACGCCCAGGTCTGCCCCGTATGCGCACCCTCCGTGTTCGCCACGAAGTCGCTCGGTGCCGCGAGGTTCAGTCGGTACTCGGCGGTATCCGTGACATCCGCGCCCAGAGCGACCCCTGCCATCATCAGCCCGCTTCCGACGATCATTCGGACTCCCAATCGATGACCGGAAGGTCCGGGCAGGAATCGGAACCCAAGCAAACATCGTCACGCAGCTCCGTTCCGCCGCTTTTGAAATAGAGCGCCGTCTGGTTCACCACAAACAACGCCACGTCGAAGGCCTGTGACGGATCGGGTTCGTTGAATCCGTGCTTTCCTGTGGTCTGAGGGTACGGTAGGCGGAGCGCGCTGACGCCAGCGTCGGTCTCCACTGTGAGGCGCAGCGGCGCCTCGCTGGGAGCACCCGTCCCGTCGGTACCCTCGTCGAGATCGTCCGGATCAAAGAGGCAGGGTGCCCCGTTGACGTCGGTGTACGGGCCAAACGCCTCCGCGGCGCGGGGAACCTGTCGGGCAATCAGCCATGCGTCGTCGGTCACGCCATACCGTTCGTCGACCGTTTGCCAGTCAAGAATGCCGCTGGTGCGGGCGAGCGCAATGCCCGTGCTGATCGACACGCCCGGATCGCCGATCGTCGGGATGAGAAGCACGTTGGCCGGTGCTCCCCCGAGGTCCGCGAAAGGCTCGAGGAACCAGTGCTGCCCGTACACGGCGGGGTCCGCGGGTTCGAGGGCCATGGCCATCACCATTGCGAGACGACGCAATTCGGGCGTGCTGCGGATTTTCCCCGATCCGTGGGACGCAGCGACGACGGGCGAACCGGCGGGCATTGTGACACCCTCGTACACCACGTCCACGTCCAACTCCTCGATGGTCGCGACGGTTTCTCCGCCGCCATCTCGCAGCGTGATTCGCAGACGATCTCCAAGACCGGCGTTGTCCGCCGTCGAGTACACGGTTGCTGCCGACGGCCCCGACTCCGGCATGCCGACCACGGAGCGCTTCTCGAAAGCCGCCAGTGCATCGGCGGCGATGGGCACGCGGAACGCGCCGTCCGCCGGAATCGGCCCAGCGCGAGACGCTCCTGTCGTGAGGTTCTCCACGAGCACTGAACCACCCGCGGGAAAGCTGGACAATGTTGCGATGTGTACCGAATTCATGTCGCCGTAGGCGTTCACGTACTGAACGACTTCGATTCCGCCCGCGCCATCCGGCATCCCCAGGATGATGGGGGATAGTACGCGCCCAGGCACGGCAGCGATCACGCCGCCGAGGTTGCTGCGGATGCCGATGTCCAACAGGCCGGCACCGGGGACGATCGGTGCGAACGCGTCGACCTCCGGCATCACCGCCGCCGCTACCGCCGTATTGATTCCACCCAGCGAACCACCGAGAATCGTGTAAGACACGTCGGGACCGCCGATGTCGATGGTGCCGTCATCATCCCAGTCGCACGTTTTCAGGGTGCCCTCGACCGTGCCGTCCACCGCGACTTTGTCCATCTTGCCGGTACCGCACGCGCGAAAACTACGAACAAGCTGGATCCAGTCCACGACGCCCTGTCGCACCATGTCCCGAGTGTGGAACGGGTCCGCAATCCACTGGTCGAACCCGGAGTCGCCTCGCCCGTCATTGTTGAGGTCGCGGAACCGGCTGTCGAGCAGATGGTCCAGGAAGGGTTCGAGTCCAGCACTTCCGAGGTATCCCCTTAGTAATTCCTCCTCTTCCGATTCGAGGGAAGGGCCGTGTCCAGGCCAGTCGATCCCGCAGGCCGCGATGCCGACCCGGTTGAGCGACCAGCCGAAAAGAAGCATGTCAAACCGGGAAGATCCGTGGCCATGCCCGAACAGTGCCACGGGGTACGGCCCGCTGCCCTCCTTCGGCAGGACGCACGTGAACGGAATTCGCGCCGGTTCGGCGTTGTACGTTCCCTTCATCGCGTCCATCCGCCACCACTCGTCAGAATCGCCGCCGAGCACGCCGCCGTCATCTCGGTCGGCCAGAAAGTAGGGGGTGGTGAAGCTACCGCCGACCACCCGGGAGGAGTAGCCGCTGTACGCGGCGCTAATGAATTGAGCCGTTGCACCGTCGAAGAGTCCGACCTCGCTCAATGCGTCGATCAACTCGCCCGTGGGCAAATTGTAGGGGTCCTGGCCGGAGAGCGCGTGGACGGCGAGCGCCTGCTCGATGCCGGCGGGGTACGCCTTTTCCAAAGATGCAAAGGGCCCTTTTCCGTACAGCCCGCGCCGCACGTCGACGAGGTCGCCTGTGACCCGACCCGTGGTGAAGCTCCAGGCAAACGCGATGTCGTCAAGGGCTACGTCGTAGTCTTGCAGGGCATCGACCACCGGCAGCAAAGCGTCCGTCTGCCGCGTGTGATTCACGTATTTCCACGGGGAGAGCACGGGGCTTCCGTCTGTCCCGGTGAGGCGACTGGTGAGCACCACGGCGTACCGCGTCTCCTCTCGCAGCGGCACCACCGGACGCACGATCAGCGTGTCCGACTCGAGCTCGTAGAAGGTGAGCATGTTGGAACGCGGATCCCCACCTTCGGGCCAGACGTTGGGATGGTCGAGCACGCCGTCCCCGTCGGTGTCCTCGCCGGCGTCGAGCGCGCCATTGCCGTTCGCGTCTTCCTCCGTGCCCTCGAACACGAGTGAGGGCGAGCTGGCATGGGCGTCGTTAGGAAAATATTGGCCGACATCTTCGGTTTCATAGACATACCGACCGTGTCCGAGGTCCAAAGCCACCGGCTTGCCGTAGTCCGGCGACTTCGGGTCCACGTTGACGAGGTAGATCGCGTCGTCGGCGAAGGCTTTGTCGCCGCGCTCGAAGTCATTTGGATGCCGCGCTTTGATGTCGTCGATGTCGAGGCGTGCGTCAAACGACACAGTGATGGGGGCATACACTCCGAATCCGGTCAGTTCATCCAGCTTCGTCCGCGCCTCTTCCTCGGACACCGTGACGGCGACTTTGGAAATGTTCACCCGCAAGCCGGTGGGGCTGGTGGGGTCCGGTCGGGTTGCGAGATCGTTCGGGAACGGAATTTCGGGCAATGGCTCGGCATCCCAATCGATCACGACCATCGGACCATCTCCGTCGGGAGTCAAGCGGAGGCCAGCGGGCGGCAGGACGCAAGCGAGCGATAGAAACGCGATCATGGCGGCCCCGACGAGCGCGCGGCCTATCCGATCTCGCCGGCGAGCGCGAAACCCAACGACTTGACGGCGCGCCCCACCGGCGCAACGTTGTACCGATGTTCATCGCCCTCTCGCTCTCGACGTTGGCCACGGCGGCATGTCCGACGATGCCGGCATTCCGGGATGGGGATGGTGACGTCGTCATCCTCGCCCAGAACCTGAAGTTCATTGCCACCGGTGCCCAGCGCGCCGCACGCGCCGACCTGCTCGCCGGCTACTTGCTCGCGGACGGTGCAGCGGTGGATCTGCTCCTGCTGTCTGAGGCGCGGGACTCGGACACCATCGAAGAACACGTCTTGGATTGGTGTTTTTACGCGCAGGCCGGGAATGGCCGCCAGGGATACCGGTGGGATCCGGCCGGCGCTGGCCGATCTCCGGGGGGGCTGGTGCTCGGCGTGCGCCAGCGCCAGGAGGGCACGTTGCGTGGGCTGGCCGGGTCTGCTGGGCGAGTCTTTCGCGCCCGGCCAGTATCGCTGGCGGAGGGATTGTTGGGGCCGATCGTAGGCTTCGTCAAGGGGTGGGCGGGCATTGACGTAGACGGCACGCGCATCGTCTGGACGCACACGCAGGCCAGCTATGATGCGCATCCCGAGCGCGGGGCAGGGGGGCCGACCTTCGGGCGCGCGGGCCAATTCCGCGACCTCGCCGCGGACCTTGGTATTTCGACGCTGCCGACGTTGCTCACCGGCGATCTCAACGTGATGGACGACAACGCCGACCCGGCCGCTCGGCGCGCCGCCGACATCGACGGCACCACGCTGGCGGGATTCGTGGCGAGTACGGGAATCCGGTTTGCCCCGCCACGCGCCGCCTGCGCAGAAGGGACGTTTGTCGGAACACTCAAGGCAGCAGGCGGAGGCGGGAAGATGGCCGGCGCCGCCCTTGATCGCGTCGGCGTGAACGACGCATTCAATACGCGGCACCCGGGCATGACGGTTGGATGCGCGGACATCCGCGGGCGCGATCTGCGGCTCTCCGATCACCGTGGGCTACTGATCAATGTCCCGTTCGCGCATCACTGAGTTGATGATCGGTCCGATGCCGTCTATGTTGAGCGCATGCGCAGAATCGCCGTAATCCCCCTGCTTGTGCTCGCCGCCTGCAAGGGGCCTCCCATCGCTGCACCAGAGACCATCGACAATCTTTTCGACTTCCTTTTCGTCCATCTGGAAGACGGCGAGGACGCCGAGATGGAGGAGGGAGCGGACCTCCTCGTGGATTGGATGGACGAGCATCTCGACGAGACGAAGAACGGCTACAAGGTTGATAATCTCGATCAGGAGGGCGTAGACGCGCTGGGTGAGGGGGAGCAGGATCTGTCATCGCTCGCGGGCGCGGCGGTCGGGCACGAGTCGGTGAATACTGTGGACGCCCTCGTCAGCACAACCGCGACGGTGAGTTCGGTCGATCTTTACCAATATGAGTCCTTCGAGCGTGACTATCAGGGCGATGTCGATGCGTTTCTGGCCCATGACGACCCGCGGCTCGACACGGAAATCCGGGCGAGTTCGTCGTACGCTGGCATCATCACGGTCGAAACGCACTCCCAAGTGCAGTACCGCTGGGTGAATTCGAAGCACGGTCCGGCTCTTTTCGAGAGGACCTGGCTGCTCGATCCGTGCGTCGTGACACCCGAAGACATTGTAGCGGTGGACCAGCAGTACTTCCTATGGGGCATCGTTCCCAACGAAGATGGTTCGTCTCGAAACATCCAGGTCACGTGGGTCGTGGCCGAAGTATTTCTGGATGACATGCCAGAGGACACGGCGATCGACCTTATGATTGGCAGCATGGCCGGCATGGCGAAGAAACTCGATGCGTACATTGAACGAGAGGGCGGGTGAACCCCGCCGCTGTCGGATGCACTACCCGGCGGTGATCAGGGCCTCGATATCGGCGAAGCCCTCGTTTTGGCTGTATCCACTATGTCCGCCGCGAACCTTGAGATCGGGCCCGACTACGATGACGGAGGGGAAGCTCATTCCCGACTCCTTGCCGAGGTACGCTGGCATCGTCGCGTAGCCGAAACCCTGGTCGGCCAGCACCGGACCCGTTTCGTCGAACGTCTCGGCCCAATCCTGCCGAGCGGCAAGGTCAGCAGGCAGGTTGATACTGGAAAGGGACGCATTGAGGAGGGTGATGACCTCGACGTTGTAGCCCCGCGATTCCATGTCGGCGCGCCACGCCTCCGAGGCGTCTGCCATTGCCTGACAAGGTCCGCAGTCCGGAGAGGACGCCTCGATCACCAGCCAGCGACCAGCGAAATCCCAAATGTCGACCGATTCGTCACACTGGTCGCGGAGGCGTACGTTCGGAAAAATCTCTCCCGTTGTCAACGTCCAGGTCGGAACGTCGCCACCCGGGCTGCAGAGCGGCCATTCACCGCAGGCGTACGCGGCGCTGCGCGCGATTCGGGGGTCGGTCAAGACGACGTCGGCGGACTCCGCCATCGTCAATGTTCCTTCCGCGGTGAGCAGAAACGTTGCCCCGTCGGCGTCCATGGTGCCCTCATCGGACCACCCTACGGCGAATTCCGCTGCGGGCTCGACGGTGGCTAGATCGCGGGCTCGCACCCACGGTTTTCCCGCGCGGAAAAGGTGGGTTTCGACGCCGACGGGGGCGAATCCGAAATGTTCGAGATGCTCCGCGTCATAGCTGTCGATTTGCATGTAGCAGTCGTCGTAGCCATCCACGATCAGGGAGTTTCCCGTCGTGAGCCACTCACATTCTGGACAGAGCCAGTCGTGAACATTATCCTCGACCAACTCCTCGTATACCCGCGTGTACGTGCAGTCGGCGTACCCGCCTGCCTCCGCTGCGGCATCAAAGTCGATCGACCACGTGATGGTGCCGGCGATCACGCGCGCAGCGCGATCGGGTTCAATATCGAACACGGCGTCGTCTGGACACACCGGATCCACCGGATCGATCCACGGCCGCGAATCCCCCGTATCGCCGGAGTCGTTTGCCGCGGTATCGGTGTCGGCTGCGTCGTCATCCGACGGTGCATCAAGATCTGCGGAGGCATCCAACTGCACGCATGCGAGCAGGAGAATCGTCATTTCACAACACAACAGTCCCGAAGGCCCGACAGGGTCGCGGGGCCGATGCCGGACACGCCGTCCAGCGCGTCACACGATCCGAAGGCCCCGTTGTCCGTGCGAAACTGGAGGATTGCCGCTGCTTTGCTGGCTCCGATCCCAGGAAGATTGCCGAGGCCGCTTGCATCGGCCGTGTTGATGTTGACGGGGCAACCGCCGGCGGCCGCTTCCTGCGTGGACGGCGCTGCGCCGGATGGTGCGGCGGGAGCGGACGTCGTCGGCGAGCTTGTGGCAACGCCCTCGGGATTTCCGGGCTTTCCACCGCCGACGGTGACCAAATCACGCACGTTTGCCAGGGTGCTGGGTCCGATTCCCGTCACGTTGTCCAACTCGTCGATCGTCTTGAACGAGCCGTGGTCGGTGCGGTACTGGATGATCGCCGCGGCCTTGGAGGCGCCGATTCCGGGCAATGTTTCCAGAGCGGACGCGTCGGCCGAATTCAGGTCCACTCCGGCAAGCGCGGAGGCGATGAAAAAAAGGAAGCTCAACAGCACAATACCCTCACAGGTCGATGGTTCCCGCCCCCTGAGGGGAGCGCGCTTTCAATCGTTGGAGCCGAGCCTCGGCGTCTCTGGGATCGGGCGGCAGAATGCTCATCACCAACGTATCGCCTTCCTTCACGCCGGACGGCAAGGCGTGGAGCGGAAAATCGATCAGCCTGCCTTCGACCTCGATAACGGCCATGTCTCCCTCGATGCGATCGACCGTCATGGGTGACAGCACCCGGCGGAGCGCCGCCCGGCGGCCACGGCGGCGTCCTTGGAGGCGTAACAAACCAGATTCTCCGCGTTGATTTTCAACCCGTTTCCGCAGGTCGACTCGTGGAAAACCTCGCTGTTCCGGCTTGCGATGAATGCGCAAGCCGCCGACCCCGGTTGGAGCGTCGCGGCGGTAGCACCGGGTGCCGGCGAGGCGGCCGACGGAACGACCCCGTTGGCAGGCGCGCCCTCGCGCTTGCCGGGATTCCCGCGCGGCGAGGATGCGTCCGCGACCACGGCCGGTGCCACGGCGCGGGAGGCCTTCTGCGTTTGCACGGTCACACCATGTCCGGTGGAGGTCAGCGTCACTGCTCCGGCCAGATCGGTCCGGTAAATGCTGATTCCCATGGCGGTCAGGCGGTCCATGGTGTCCCGGCCGGGGTGGTGGTAGCGGTTGTCCGTTCCCACGCTCACGAGCGCGATCTTGGGGCGCACGGCGTCCAGAAATCCCTGTGTGGACGAGTATTCGCTGCCGTGGTGGGCGACCTTGAGGACGTCGCATTGGGTGATGCCGTTTTGTATAAGGAGCTGCTCCGTCACCGCTTCGGCGTCACCGGTGAACAAAAAGCAGTCGCTTCCATGCGTCAACCGCGTGACGACGGAGTTGGCGTTCAGGTCAGAGCGCGTGTCTCTCAGCCGCGTGTCGCCGGGCAACAGGATCTCGATCTTCGCTCCGTCGTCGAGGTTGAAGACCGTGCCGGTGAGCGCGGTTCGATATCCAATGGAGGTACCTTCGATCGCGCGCATCAGGCTGCGGTACGTCTCGGTCGTATGCGTGAGGCCGCTGTCGACGTAGACCTTCGGTGGAAACGCGGCGATGGCCTGCTCCATACCGCCGATGTGGTCCGCGTGCGGATGCGTCGCGATGACCAGGTCGAGATGATCCACGCCCGCCGTGCGAAGTTGACTGACGACATCGTTTTGACCCTCACCGGCGTCGATCAGCACGTTCTTTCCACCCGCCGAGCGGATCAGGATGGAATCGGCCTGTCCGACATCGAGCATCTCAACCCGGATATCTGCGGCAACCGCCGAGACAACGAGGCTGAGCGCGGCGAGGAGCATCGTCTACTTCAGCGCCGAGAACCAGACGGTACGCTTCGTGTAGTCGTAGCAGGCAGCGTAGCGATTCTCACCGATCTTCACACTTTCGTTGTGATATCCAAGCGCACCATCGCTTACGACGGCGGTCGATTCCCATGCGTCACCGTTCTTGTGCGCGACCTTCATGTCGTTCGCCACTCCGTCGAAGTAGGCGATGCCAAGGCTTGCGTCCTTGAAGATGGCGCTATCTGCGCCCACGAAATCGGCAGAATCGACGGTTTCCAGCGCAAAGCTGCCGGGCGTACCGCTCGCCAGCTTGAGATCCTGATTCGTGACGTCCTGATAGGCGATATTCAGCGTAGAACCGTCAAGATAGAGATCTGGCCACTGACCGACATCCGCGATGCCGTCCGCGCCGGCCACCAACTCGGAACTGAAGCCGCTGCTGCCACCCGTCGCAAGGCGAAGTGCGCCGAACGCCCGATCGTAGTAGGCGATGTACTCGGTGCCATCGGCCCCGATGAGGAGCTTCGCGTACTCGCCCACGTCGGCCAACTTGGTTGCCGTTCCGTCACTGGGAACGAAATCTTCACCCTCGGCGACGACCGCACCTGCGAATGCGCTTCCGTTCCATCGAGCGACGCGCAGGTTGCCCTTGCCTTCGTCGTGGTGTGCGATGACGGGGTTGCCCGACGGATCAAGCGCCAGCGAGGCCCAATATCCGGCATCCGGGTTGCCGCCGCTTCCCGTGTCGGCCGTGCCGATATCCCACGTGCCATCTCCGCGATGGGCGTACTTCAGGGAGCCGTTCGAGGTGTCCTGATACGCAATCCAGATCTGATCTCCCGACGCAATTTGCATCGACGCGTACTTGCCGGCATCCCCCGGATTGAGCCCGTTCTTGTCCGGAAAACTGTCGACGCGTTCGTGCGTCCACGACGCCGTTCCATCGTTGGCGACCTTTCCCGTTGCAAGGCCCAGCGCATCGTATGTGCGGTTGTAGTACGCGATGACGGGGGTGCCGTTGGACAGCGTGCGCATGGAGAGCCACGAACCGAAATCGTCGGTAAACGTGTCCTCGTCCGGCCCCTTGTCGATTGCCGTCAGTTTTTGGTCACTGCACCCATCGCACGCCTGCAAAGCGAGCGGACAAGCGATGAGTAGTAGTGTCAGCGCCGGAACGCGCATCGTGACTCCTGCGAGCGGACCACGGTAGCACCGCATCGGCGTGCCTGTCAACCGCTTGCAGAGCGCGTTTTCGGGGGGTCAGTCCGTGATGCGTAGCGCGTTGCTGTAGAGCCACGGGTAGGTGTGCACGAGGGTCTCCGCCTGATTGTCGAGGAATCCCGCGAGGTGATGCGGCACGATATCGGCGCGGACCCGGTACACACCCGGCTCCAAAACGCTCCATTCGCCGCACGTGGATTGCCAGATGTCGCCATCCTTGAACACGGCCACCGCGATTTCCGGGGGCGTCGTGCCCGTCTGCGGACTGTCGACTGAAAGCACCGGACAGCTCACCGCGAGCGTGCCCCCGACCGACGCCTCCCCGCCCATTTCCAGCGTCGTATCCACTCCCGTGTACGTAACACTGAAATTTGAGGGTGTTCCCAACGTTTCAAAGGCGATGAACATTCGCCCAGACGCGAGCGCGACCATGTGGTCCGCGGGCGACTCGCTATCGACCAGCAGGACGTTGGAGAACCAACTCATCATGCGTCGGTACGAGTCGCCGCGCTCGCCATCGTTCATCGCAAGGGGGATGGTGTTTTGATGGGCGTCCGTGCCGGCGGTGCCAACGGTAAACTTCGTGGTGTTCAGGGCATCCCATCTCTCAAGCGAGACCCCTTGTTCCTCGTAAAACGACAGGAACGCGAGGTCCGGCTCCGCGGCCGTCTCTCCGCTCATGAACGGCGCGATCGCCTCCAGGTAGCCGAACCGATCGAGCCCGAGGTCCTCCTCTCGCTTGTTCGGATCGACCATGGCGTGGAGGTTGAACATCTCCACGCCGGCGAGGCCGTTTGCTTGCCGATCCTGTAGCTCGGAAAGTGACTTTCCCTCCGTGTGGGCTTGAAGGACGAGAGCGCCGGCGGCGATTTCCGCGGCGATGGTTTCAGCGTCGCTGTTGTTGTACAGCCGCTCGTTTTCTTCCTGCGAGTCGGCGACGTGCCGGAGCAGGCCAACGGGCATCAACTCGTCTTCAATCCCGGGTAGGGTGAGCACGTCGTGACCGCTCTCGCACGTCAACCGGTTCGCAACGCCATCCACGACCTCATCCTCGGGCTCGGCCAGGAGCAGTTCGTCGAACGAGTGCTCGGCCGCGGTGGAGGGGTGATCGGTGATATATGCAACGTCAATCGCAGCGTCACAAAGGCCCGAGCGAAAGTCGGCAAAACACTGTGCGTCGGGCAGTTCATGGTCGTCACATGCGTCGTGGGAGAGGTACGAGTGCACATGGATGATGCCGCGCCGCCAGGTTCTTCCGGACGGAGTGATCGTCGTGAGCGGCGTGCGCTGGTGCGACCACGCGACCTCCAGTGGAACTGCGGCGGCGGGTGCAGCATCGGACGTGACGCAGGCGAGCAGGAGCGCGAACATCGGGGAACATTAGCCCAAACAGGCCGAACTTGGTAAGCTGCGCGGCTCCCTTGAGGCACCTGTGAAGCTCGTCATCCCCCTCGCGTTCATGTCCATCGGCTCCGCACTTTGCTGTTGCTGCGGCGGAAGCACCTTCGAAGACTTCGAAAACGGAAATTTCGAGGAGATGTTGGAAAACGCTGCGGAAGCACCGGCGGAAGGTACGGAAGCGCCGGCAGAAGAAGGCGGTGCCGAGCAGGCCGCCGCCGGTGGGTCGATGGCAGCCGGCACGTGTGGAAAGTTCAAGGAATGGAGCCTTCCTTCGCCGAGCGGCTTCAGCGTGACCTCCTGCGTGGAGTCTGGCGGAAATGACAGCATCGTGCTTTCCGGATCGGGTTCGCCGTCGGACGCGTGCAAGGGCATCCGAAGCTGGGTGAAGGATTCCGGGTTCAGCATCGTTGCAGATAGTGATGCCATGGGCTCGGTTGGTATCGTTGCGTCGAAGGACGCGATGAATCTCGCGATCAGCTGCACCGACATGATGGGGTCGACCATTATCGCCGTGTCGCTCAGCCAATAGGGCTGCCCACGCTCCCGTAGCTCAGATGGATAGAGCACAAGTTTCCTAAACTTGGGGTCAGCGGTTCAAGTCCGCTCGGGGGCGCCATTTTTGACCACCAGTTCAAAAACCGCAGGCGTCCTCGTTTTTGACCGTTCGAATTTTGGACGCCGCCGCTGGTTTGGATGGGAACCGCTCATATTAATAAGGTTGAACATTCCGGATGCGGGTTCGAGTCCCGATGGGCTTCGTGCACCGCGACACGCTGATCTGTGTTGAATTCATGTCACGTCAGCGCCGGATCATCCGCCTCCGAAGCCAATACGCTGCCGCGAGGGCTAACTCCCTGAATCACACAACCCCTCCTCGCGGCGGCCACCACTTGCGAATCGCGAGCGTCAGCACTTGGCGACCGGACCTCGTCAATGTACAGTAACGAGACATGAGAGCCCCGTGATTCGCCGCGTCATCGTTCTGCTTTTCCCGCGCTATCGCTACCGTGCAAGTACGACCGGCGCCAAATACTTCATGCCCGACAGGCCGAAGCTGCAGAAGTCCATGGGCGGCGCGGTTCGCATCGTCACGCACACTCGCGTATTTGACCGCAGTGGCAGCAGCGTTTCACTGAACTTTACGCCGGTCCAGGGCAGCTTCGGCGACGAAGCGCCGACGGACGCGCTCAACACATTTGCACTCGCGACCACGGCCATGCTGCCGGACCTCCCGTATAACAGCACCACGATGTCCAGCCTCCCGAAGGATGGCACGTTCACCATGCTGCCCACGATGGGCCTCGTCGATATGCCGGCCGTGGTCACCGCCGACGCCGCAACCGACTGGATCGAGTTCGCGCAATGGGGCACCTTGGAGTTCGACGGGTGATGGCCCACGGCGTGCTGCTTCTGATGCTCGCTTGTCGGGCGCCGGAGTGCGGCACAAACAGTCACGCCGGCAGCAGTGCCCTTCAGGCGGACAGCGGGGGCGATGACTCCGATGGAGCAGACGGTGCCCGCGATCACGGGCCGTTTGTTGCCGTCGCTGCGGGGGGCGGCACAGCCTGCGCGCTGCACGCCGACGGAGCCGTTGCCTGCTGGGGCGACTGTTCAACACTACAGTGCAACGTGCCCCGCGTTCCGTTCACGCAAATCCGCTTGGAAGCCTCATTTGGCTGTGGGTTGGTCCGCGACGACGAGATCGTTTGCTGGGGGGGCGACCATGAAACGCCCCATGGGGAGCCGCCGCCCGGCGCGTTTGAGAAGATTGAACTTGGCGACTTCGGTGGATGTGCCGTCGCGATGGACGGCCACGTCGAGTGCTGGGGCTGGACGTCGATGGGCGACTACTTCACCGCGCCAGAAGGTACGTTTCTGGACATCGCGCGCTACGCGGGTGGGCACGGATTTTGCGGACTTCGGGACGATTCCACCATCGACTGCTGGGGTCAGGAGGAAGGCGAGTACACGGGCGTGTATGTCCTCGAATCACCCTCTGGTACTTGGTCGTTGGTCGGAGAGGGTGGGAATAGCGGAGGGTGCGGGATCAGGACGAGCGGTGAAGTGGCGTGCTGGCCGGAGGGCGTGGCAGACGGGTACCCCGCCGTTCAGGGCGCATTCACACAACTCACCGCCAGCCACGACGTGGTCTGCGGACTATCCGGTGACGGCCATACGTCGTGCTGGGGTCCCGACTCCCTGAACGAAGACTCCGTCATGGACGTTCCGGGCGTCGAATTCACGATGATCGCTGGCGGCTACTCTCACGCCTGCGGACTCACACGGGACGGCGAAGCGCGCTGTTGGGGCAACAACGGGTACGGCCAACTCGACGCGCCTGAAGCCCTTCCGTGAGTTGGACGAAGGCGAAGCGCAGCGTGGTCCTTGCCGACGGCGGGGTCACCGTCGGCTACCTCGAATGCACCAGCACGTCCAGCGTTCGTCCGCATCGGACCGGCTCCCAACTCTACATTTTCGGCGTCGGCCTATTCGCGGAGCATTTTGTTGATTCGTCCGGCGCCGAGTTCGCGAAAGGCGATGTCTTCGATCAGCCGTTCCTCGGCCCCAACGGCTCCGACAATTACATTCGTTACCTCAATCCGCGCGGTGCAGCGGGTGCGGTAACGATCGTTCAACACTCGTACGCGGATACCAGCGTGTACCCACTTTTAGTGACTGCGGTCTTACATCGGCGCGACGGCAGTCCTCCGGTACCATTTCTGGCTCTGGACAACTCTGGAACCACCCTCACCGAAAAGGAGGTGAGCATCGACTATCGATACAAGGATCCGTGCGTAGTGCGCCTCCGAGACGGAAAATGGCTCATGGTCCTCATGCGCGCGCGGTTGTCCGATGGGAGTGGGCCATTGGGCCCTGAAGCCTGCTTCGGCGACATCGTCGGCTACCTCGCCGACGACGCGTCATTCGACGCCGGCTCGAACGTCACTGGACCACTCTGGATTGCCGACAGTCTTCACGCCTCGCCGGAAATGTCCGGCCAGCGTGGTTGGCTGTCTGTTCCCGGCGGCTGCCTTATCGACGGCTACGTTTACGTTTACTACATGGTGGAGCCGGAAGGTGTGCTGCCCAATCCGGCCGACGTCGATCTGGTGGAACTCTCCGACCTCAGCGTTGCCGCGGGTACCGCGGTCTCCGGGCCCCGTGTGAAACGGATCCTCTTGGCTGACCTACTCGGCGCCAAGCTTTATCCGGAAAGTGATTGGGAGGAAGACGCAGCCACGTACGCGGACAAGGTCGTTCCCGGCACCGTTCTTGGCCTCGTGCGCGTCTGGCTTTCACGGCCAACGCCGCTCCACGTGACCGCGTTTGAGACGATGTTCCCACTTCCGGAACGCGCCGACCCGGACTGTGCTTGGTGTCATGGCGACTTGTCCCTTTACTTTTCCGAGATTTCGAAGAGCGCGGACCAGAATCCCGTGGGACGGGGCGATGGGTTCGGAGTCTGGCGAGGGGCTGCCATTCCGCGGGGGACAGTGCTCGTCAACGATGACACCGGTGGTCCACTGGCAATCGAGTTCGGGCAGGATTTCCTCTGCCGGACAATCTGGACAACCAGCTGGGGCATGTCCACCTTTGCCGGCGCTCCCGACCAGATTTCCGAGAGCACGGATAACGAGCATATGTACATCGACCCGGACGTCGTGAAGCTCCTCGATGGCACGCAACGCGTGTATGCCGCTCGTTACAACCTGACGACGAACCACGTTGACGAGTTCATCATGTTCAACGGGGACGAAGACGATGGTTGTGCGCCGTGGGATGCCGCATGGGATCCGTTGGCGAACTCGCCGGAACCATTTGCCGCCCAAACGGCTCCGGCGGACCAACCGCAGCTGGGATCCGTGACGCTCGCCGAGATCGAGGCTCAACTCGGGATGTCGATCGGGGACGCATTCGGGTCCAAACGAGGCTGAGATGCGGATGACACGCTCCGATACGCCCGCCCCTGCCCCTGCCCCTGCCCCTGCCCCTGCCCCGGCGTCGGTGCGCGCGTGTCCGGATAAGCGCGGATAGGCCGGTCGGCCGACACGACGTCGCTTACGACGCCGTTCTCGCTGTGATCGCACGGGTTCACACCCCGCCCGTTGCACTCCCATCGTGTCATGTGTCCGACGGTGTCCGCCGAAACCAACCCTTCAACAACTCGATACTCGAACGCGCGTCGGAATCGCCACTGACGGAGAAAGTTCGAACCACATCCGCTACAGCGCGCCAGTTCCTCGTCCCCGCCGAATCGGTTGGTATGACGCTGATATTCCGGTTCGGACGATCGGAACCGTCATCGCTCTGCGCGGGCCTCAGCGGTGATTCCGCAACTTCCATGTGCAGAATGGCGGTTCGAGTCTTTATGACGTCGGCGTCCCCATTCAGCTAAGCGCAGGTTATGTCCCAGCCTGCGCCAAGGTGACCCGTTATGGGCAGGTTCGTCCCCGCTCGCTGGTCTCCCAATCTCGCCGCGGCCGGCCCGCGCCGCGCGCGCGCTGGCGGCGTCTATCGAGCATTTCAGCCGGACCTTCTCGCCGGGCGGCCGCTGTCGATCGACGGTCGCGTCGCCGCAGACATCGCAGACGCCGAACGGGCGATGGCCGCACTCGACTCGGCCGTCTCGCGTGATCGGGGCCCGCATCGTTTGGAAGTGCTGGCCCGCTTGCTGCTGCGTGCCGAGGCTGTCGGCTCCTCGCGGGTCGAGGGATTGGTTGTCAGCGCCCGAAAGCTGGCGCTCGCCGATCTCGACCCGGCACTCGATCCGTCGGGCCGGGCGCTGGATGTCGTCGGGAACATTCGTGCCCTCCAGAATGCACTTGCGCTCGCCGCTCAGGCAGGCGCTTTCGCCACGAATGACCTGCGCATGATCCACCGTACGCTCCTCGCCGGTACCTGCGACGCCGTCCTGGGTGGTGTGGTTCGAACGGAGCAGAACTGGATCGGCGGTCAAACCCCGCTCGACGCCGCGTTTGTCCCACCGCCGCCGGACGCGGTTCCCGCCCTCCTTGCTGACCTATGCGCCTACCTTTCGAGTGACGACCATCCGCCACTGGTGCAGGCGGCGCTCGCGCACGCGCAGTTTGAGACCATCCACCCGTTCGCAGACGGAAATGGCCGGACGGGCCGGGCGCTTCTGCAGTTTGTCCTTCGCCGACGCGGATTGTGCGCTCGGTTCGTCCCGCCCATCAGTCTCGTACTCGCGACGCGATCCAAAGGCTACATTGCGGCCCTGACGGCTACCCGCACCGAAGGAGTCCCCGGCAGCGCCTCCGATCTCGCGGGCGCGAACAGCTGGCTGGAATTCGCCGCTGACGCCGCTCGCGCGGCGTGCGCGCAGGCGCGAGCCTATGAAACGAGAATCGATGGACTCGTGGAACACTGGGAAAAACGCGTGCGAGAGGTTCACGGGGCGCTCCGGGCAGACGCGGCGGTCTGGCAGCTCTTGACACTCCTCCCCGCCGCACCGTTGGTGACCGTGGCGTCAGCCTCCACGCTCAGCGGGCGTTCGGAGCGGGCGCTGGATGCTGCATTCGCCCAACTGGTCGCGGCGGGTGTGCTCAAGCAGGTGGGCGGCCGCGTGCGCTACCGCCTGTTTGAAGCCGTGGGCGTCTTCGATTTTGTCACCGGCGTGGAACGGCAACTGGCATCCCCGTCAAGCGACACCCGGCGCGAACCACCGGGTCGTCCGGTACCCGCACGCCCAAGGCGGTAGATAGACGTGGAAACACGGCCATGAACAGTTCGATTTGCGAACGCATCGCGCCAGCCTGCGCCGACGAGATCGACGTCGGCGGATCGGGCGACGGTTTTGGTGAAGTCATCGCCGTGGACGCCGCGCTGTTCTAGGTGGCTGGGCGTCACGTCGTCGATGGTCAACGCCCGTGAACGCGCAGCCAGTCACCGCGGCCAGCATCCCAACCATCTCCCGCTACCCCGCCGCCGCCAGCAACTTTGCTCCAAGCTCTCGCAGCTCATTGCGCACCGGGATGTTGGTCGCGAATCGAACCGTCGCGAGTGCCGCGATCATCGAGGCAAAGCCATGCAACTCCGCCTGCATGCGCGGCGTCAGCACCTCTTCGTCCCAGCACTTCGACGGCGAGCGGATCTCGGCGAATGACATCCAGTCCCACGTCACGACGCGATCGACGAGCGCCGCGCCGACGTCCATGATGGCGCCGCGCTCCGGGCGCCACGTCGTGAACAGCGTGCGCAAGGATGCAGCGAGCTCCGGAAGGCGAGCACGGAGCGCGTGGGTCGATGCGTCGTCATCCAATGCGGGCCAGACGGTAACGGCGCAGACCACGCGCATCTCCGCTTCGTCAACGTGGACGATCTGCACGCGACTGACGAGCGCCATGTCCGTGCCTTCGAGGCGAACGATGCTCGACTCACGACGAAACGCGCGGGGTACCGGACCGACATCGACGCCTGCCTCCGGCGCAAGAACGACGACGGTGTACAGGCCGCAGACCTCGGCGCCATCGTGATCGTCAACGGAATCAGCCGTCATGCCATCCTCGTTCACGAAGGGGATCGGCTTTCCCCAACATGACCGTGAGGCCCGCCGCGCAGAAGCGTTGACGTGTCGAGGCCGTCAAGCCGGCGGGCGCGCCGCGAAACGTGCGGGTGGAAGCAGGGAGTTGGCGTAATAGCGCACGAGAATTCGCTCGACGACGCGAATCTGCGCGCCCTCGATCCGGACCAGACCTCGGCGCTTCAACAGCGAGAGCGCGAGGTCGATCGTGCGCTCAGCCTCCTCCGCGTCCATGATATCCTCGTCCAAGCGCGCTTTATCGTCACTCTCATCGCGTTTTTTTGCGCGCGCCGCGAGCAACTCGGCGTACGCCGACCCGAACGCCAGGGGGCGGCCTTCCGCGCGAAGCGTCGCAAGATGTTCGCGCACGGAGGCCCGCAGCGACGGCGTGTCCGTAGCGCCGTTGACCAGCGCCGTGCACACCAGCGCGACGGGTGTCGCAGGGACGACCTTGGCAATTTCCGCCAGCAGCCCGTCTGCGAGCCGCGCGATGGAGAGCCGCCGCTCGTCATCCGGCAGGTTCGCCACGGACACCGCGTCGGGCAGCAGCGTCGTGAGCGCAATCGGCGGGCCGAACCCCACCGCGGCGTACCCATACTTCAGGTGCGATCGGCGATTTGGGCGAGCGAGCACCGCAGCCACCACCAGCGGCGCGCGGGCGATGATCGTCGCAAGGGAGAGCAGCTTGTCGAGGCGTGTCGGCGGGCGGGCGCCTGCGTCAGCAACGAGGTTGCGATCTTCCAGCACACGGTCGAAATTCACGCCCACCGGAACAAAGTAGATGGCGCGATCGGGTTCATGCCGCAGGACGCCGACGAGGTAGTCGAGGAGTCCGATTTTGGGCGCCCGCAGCGCGCCATCCCGTGAAAGCGCGCCTTCGAGGAAGAACGCCGTGGTGAGTCCCTTGGCCGCCACGAGTTGCAGGTATCGGGCCAACACGGTGTGGTAAAGCGGGTCCTTCTCCCCACGGCGGACAAAGTACGACCCGAACGACCGAAATAGCGCGTCCAGCGGCCAAACCCGGGCCCATTCTCCGACGGCGTAAGACAGGGCGACGTGCCGCATCGCGCCGACGCTGAGAACGACATAATCAGCGTTAGACCTATGATTACTGACATATACCGTCACGGCGCCCGCCGGAATGGCGACCCGCGCCCGGGAGAGCGCATCTCCGTCAAACCAGAGCTCATAGCAGAGGCGAACGGCCGACGTGGCGGCGGCCGCGCCCAACTTGTAGTACGAAAAAAGGTTGAAGAAGGGGACGATCTCGTCGAGGTATTCCTCGACCCGTGCACGCACCTCTCCGACGGTTTGCCCGGTTTCGGCGGCCCGGAGTGCCGCTACACGATCGATCTCGGGATCCTGTAAAAGCGCTTGCCGGACCCACACCCGATCGATGAAACGGAACTGCTCCAACTGTACGTTGTGACGACGCAGGAATTCCCCAATCGACCGCTGCCATCGACGGCGCAGCGCGCGCAGCGAGACGAATCGCACCGCCTCCCAGACGGCAATCGTCAAGGTAATAACAATCAGATCGCGTGTAACCACGGCGCAATCCCCTCCCGGAAGTCATCCGTCCACGGTGTCGGCACCATCGAGACGGCATCGACCCGGACCACGGTGCGTGTCCCGCGGGCAAAGTCGTCGTCACTGTCCATCGGCAGGATGCGCATGGCGAACGTGAGGCTGGTGCGGCCGAGCTTTTCGACCCATACGCGGCAACGAATCTCGCCGACCCCGAGCACGGGACGAAGGTATTCCAGCGAATTCGCGCGAACGAGGTGGAACTGGTCGGGATTTCGCTGCGCGTCGAGCACACCGCCCCACCCGAGATGCTTCCAGAACGAACCGATGGTACGCTCGAACATCAGCAGATACCTTGCGTTATGCAGGATTTGGAAGGCGTCGAGGTCATCGAAGTAGACGCCGTGAACGTTCTCGTGAAACCGCATGTGGATCCCTACCCCGACCGGTTAGACGCCGACCATTCAGGAGTTGACCATGGCTGCACGAAAGAAGACGGACGCCCCCCCAGCGGCAGCGCTCGTACCGACGACGCCCCCCGTGAAGATAACGCAGCGCGCGAAGACGCCGCCCGCAGCGCCGCCCGCAGCGCCGCCCCTCGCGCCGCCCGCAGCGCCGCCCGTCGCGGCGCCCGCAGCGACGCCCCTCGCGGCGCCGTTGGAACCGGTTCGTAGCGCCCCGACGCACGACGCCATCGCGCGCCGTGCGTACGAGATCTTCTGTGAGCGAGGCGGTACCGCGTTCGACAACTGGATTGAGGCCGAGCGGCAGCTGCGCGCGTAGCCACCGCCTGCACCCCCGCGATCGGGTACCTACGCCTCGATCTCGTCGAGCTTACGGCGCAGGCCCTTGCGCTCTTCCTTGAGGTTGCCCTCGTCGGCGGCGTGAATGGCGTCGTGGAGCAGACGCGCGGCCGCGCCCTTGTCTCCCTTGGCCATCTCGATATCCGCAAGGTGTTCGTTCGCTTCCATCAGGCGCCGCCAATCTTTCGTCGTCCGCGCGTGCGGAAGCGCCGCAACCAGCGAACTCGCCGCGTTCTGCTTTTCGCCGATGCGGAGGTACGCCAAGCCGGTGTTGAAGTGCAGATCCTTGAGGAATCGCGGGTCATCACTCCCTGCGCGCTCCTTGGCCTTGGAGAACAGCGAGATCGCCTCGGTTGGCCGGTTCAACGCCAGATTGAAGTAGCCGACGTTGTAGATGTCCAGCGGCAGGAAGCGATCAAACTTGAGCTCCTGCGTGAGCTGCAGCGTCCGGTTTGCCATCTGTAGGGCGGCCTCAAAATTGCGCAGCGCACCGTGCGTCTGAGACAGCAGCGCCACTGCCGCCCGCTCACGCACCGGATTCTGGAGCGCCTGCGCGATCTGTGCGACGCGGGCGAGGACATCCGCCGCCTTCGTCGTCTGATTCGACATCAGCAAGGTTTCTCCGTAGTGGAAGCCGGCTTCGAGCGCCAGAGGGGCGAGGCCGACGGCCCCCGCGACTTCGTTGCTTTTCCGGAAGTGTTCCGACGCCTCGGGGAGCTTCTTGGCGCGGCGGGCGAGAAGTCCGCGAATATACTCGGCATTTGCCTGAATTTGGGGTACGTTCGCTGTTTCCAGAGCGAGGCGGAC
The DNA here is from genome assembly GCA_945861635.1 of Klebsiella pneumoniae. Lineage (GTDB taxonomy): Bacteria > Myxococcota_A > UBA796 > UBA796 > SXON01 > CAMAWH01. The sequence goes on from CAMAWH010000004.1 coordinate 112,942, forward strand.
GTGATCCAGGGCGGCGTTCGCGTTGCCGTCGGTGAGTTCGATCATCGCAAGGTGATTTTCGATTTCCGCGGTCTTCATTTTGTCTTCGAGCGCGGCGTAAAGCTTCAGCGCGTCCTTCGCGCGGTCACGGGCCCGGTACAGGTCCTGGCGCCGATAGTCGAGCCGGCTGCCGGCAAAAAGCGTCCACGCCTCCATCGTGCGGTCCGATCGCTCGCTCGCCCATGCAAGGGCTTCGCCATGGAGTTTTTCGGCCGCGGCGACGTCACCGCCCTGAACCATTCGATCGAGCAGGTTCATGAATACGGTGCGACGCATCGCGTCGGGCCACGTGATTCCACCCGCGTAGTTCAGCAGGTCCTGGGTCATTCCCCACACATCGGGGCGATCGCTGCCGAGGGCAATGCTGCGCATCATCATCGCGCGGTTCGGTGCGGCGTTGTCCGCGTACAAGCGCGCCGTCTTCACGACGAATTCGTAGCCACGAGGAACGAGAAAGCGCTCCATGAACGCCGCGACCCGGCGCCCCAGCTCGCGATCTTCCTCACTGGTGTGCGCGTCCTGCACCCCCTGCCGCCAGATGCCCTTGTCGAACTGGTACACCCACGTGCCAAGGCCCTTCGAGAACTGCATTTCCTTGACGAGCTTCGGGCAGGCATCAAAGAGATCATCGACGCTGTCACGATCGTAGCCGCCCATGTCGGCAATGAGGCCCGATGGAAATGCGAGGCCAAGGCACGAGGCAAGGTACTGCACCCGATCCGCGTCCGCCGCGCCGGCGTGTTTGCGCTGACCCTCCGCCGGCTCCGTCGCCGGGGGATCTTCGAGCTCGTCTTCATCCGGCGCGCGGGGCGCCAACGAGCTCAGGGTGTCGGCCGCCAGATCGTCGCCCAGCCGGCCCTGCTCGGCGAGGACGTCGATCAGCTCCGCGACGTAGCCCGGACGCCCGTGCGCGATCTCGCCGATGCGGCCGGGAGCCGCCACCGTGAACGATTTAGAGGCGGCATACGCCGTCACTTCTTCCGCGCCCCACGGCGCCAATCGGAGTCGGCTCACGGCATCGGGGTTGCGATCGAGAAAATCCAGGAAGGGTGCGGGCATCCACGCGCGCGCCACCTCGTCGATAGGCTCCGACCCGAGGACGAGCAGCAGTCGTCCGTCCTTTCGCAGGTCGATCAACGTTTCGAGCATCGCAAACGTAGCGACGGAGTGGCTGTTGAAAACGTTTTGCAACTCGAGAATCACGTTCATTTTCCGGGCGATGCCCGACACGATTTCCGCGAACCCGATCAGCGGGTTGTCCCGCGGGAGCTGCACCTGGAACGACGTTTCGCCCTCGTTCGGAACGCCCTTTTTGAGTGCCTCGATGAAGGCCTGATACCACCCCTGAACGCGCTTGCTGTGTTGCGGCATCTGGGCGTTGAGGATCATCTCCACCTTGCTGCGCATCTGCAGGTCGCGGTAAAGCACGCCGTACAACGCCGCATAGAGTCGCAGTACCGTGCGCAATCCGTCCTCTTCATCGGACAGCTGCGCGCGCACGACGAGCGCGTCTTCGTCGGCCGGCAGCTGCCGGACCAGCTCGCCCACCGCAGCGCGTTTTCCACCGCCGAGGGGCGCTTCGAGCACGACCGTGCGGGACGTTCCTCCGCGCGCCGCGTCAAAATGCGCACGCAAAGCGGCAAGATCGGACGGGCGACAGACGTACAGGGGATTGGTTTCGGCCACGTCGGGCTCCAGAAGAAAGGGGTCAGGGAAGGGGTGCCCGGCAAGGGGAGCGGCGGGGGCGGCGCAATGTAGGCATCGCCCCCCCACCCGTCAACGCGGCGGTGTTATCCTTTCCGCCCCGTCCAGGAGCGCGCCGTTGCTATCGCTCGTGCTGATCGTCGCCTGCGCAGAATCGAAGGTTCCCGACGACGCCATCTTCTACAACATCGAAGTCACCGCGGTTTCGAACGACTGTCATCCCGATAATACCGAGGGATACCAAGAAACGTTTGAATATGCGGTTGCGTTCGATTCGTCATCGGCCACGATCTACATCGGGGAGAGTGCGTTCGCAGCAGGAACGTTGACGGGCTGTGATTTGACTTATCAAACCGTTGTTTTTGGAGAAGACCGCGGCGGCGGCGAAATCAAGTACCAGCTTTTCGGGCAGGCCGCCGTCGAATCTACCGGCGGAAACGGATGCGTGGAGGACCCGGACGCCGAATGGGAGGGCACGGAGTACTATGAAATCGTGAACTCTGCGGATGAATCGGTGGAAACCGGCTGCACCTACAACATGACGACGATCGGCACGTTGAAGAAGTGATCGCCGACGCGCCCCTTGCGGCGCTCCGTGAGCGGGTTGAGCGGCAGGTACGCGGAAAGCGGGAAGTGGTCGAGTTGGCGCTGGTGTGCGTGCTTGCGGGCGGGCACCTGCTCATCGAGGACGTGCCCGGCGTGGGAAAAACCACGCTGGCAAACGCCCTTGCGCGGGCAATCGGCGGCGTGTTCCGGCGCGTGCAGTTCACCAGTGACATGCTGCCGGCGGACATCCTCGGGTGCAACGTGCTTTCGCCCGGTGGCGGAATCTCCTTTCGCCCGGGGCCGATCTTCGCGAACGTCGTGCTGGCGGATGAGATCAACCGAACGACGCCTCGCACGCAATCGGCGCTGTTGGAGGCGATGAACGAGGGCCAGGTGAGCGTGGATGGACAGACGATTGCCCTGCCGGATCCCTTCTTGGTCATCGCGACGCAGAACCCGCATGAATACCATGGGACGTACCCCTTACCGGACTCGCAGCTCGATCGTTTCCTCATCCGGACGGCGATGGGCTACCCAGACCGGGAAAGCGAGCGTGAGGTTCTTCGCGGCGCGGCCCGCATGGGCGCCGAGTTGGCCGCCGCCGTCGATGCGGACCAACTCCGCGCACTCCGCGTGCGCGTCGCGAGCGTCCGAGTGCATGATGACCTCGAAAACCACATTCTGGACCTCGCATCCCTCTCGCGGAGGGCGCCGATCCTGTCGAGAGGGGTGAGCACACGCGGGGTCGAGGCGCTGCAGCGTGGTTGCCGCGCGCTCGCCGTGGTTCGTGGCCGTGATTTTGTGATTCCGGAGGACATTCGGGCGCTGGCGGTGCCGGTCCTCGCCCACCGTGTTCTGGTGCGTGCCGACACCGGGCCGGCCGCCGCTGGGGCGGCGATTCGTGGCCTTCTCGACGAATTGACGCCGCCTTCCTGATGTTTCGATGGTGGTCGCCACTTGCCGTCCGCCCTACGGCGCAGGGCGTGGGGTTCGCGCTCCTTGTCGCGGGCGTCGCGTTTGCGGCCGTAAATACCGGCAATAACCTTATTTATTTCGTCCTTTCCCTGCTCTTTGCGATGCTGATCGTGTCCAACGTCCTTGCCGAGTGGAACCTGCGCGGGCTCAGCGTTCACCGGCACCTTTCGACGGAGATTCGCGCGGGCGAGCCGGCGGGGGGCACCTTCGTACTGGTGAATCACCGCCGCCTCGGAACGGCGTGGGTCGTGGAGATCGAGGAACGCGGCGCGGTTCTCGGCAGCGCCCGAGTGCGCGCCTGCCGGCCGGGGGAGAGTGAGGAGGTGTCCACCGTATGGACGTTCCCCGGCCGAGGCGTCGCGACGCTGGATACGGTGCGCCTGCGCTCGCTCTTTCCGTTCGGCGTGTTGTCGCGCCATCGCGATGTTTCGGTTCCTGCGGACGTGTTGGTTTACCCGGCCCCCGCTCGCGGTTTGTCGCCGTTGGCGCGGACGGGTCACGGTATCGAGGCCGCCGACGCCACGGGTCGGGCCGACATCGGAGATTTTGCGGGCCTCCGCCCCTACACCCCTGGCGATCCGATACGGCGGGTCCACTGGCCGACGTCGGCGCGAACCGGGTCGCCGATGGTCGTCGTGCGTACAGGGGAGGGCGCCGAGGAGGTGGTGCTGCGCGTGGATTCCTCGTTACGTGGCAGTGCGCGCGAGGATGCCATTCGGCGCGCAGCAGGGCGCATTGATTGGCATGTTGCCCGCGGCGATGCGGTCGGTTTGGACGCCGACGGGGAAAGGAGCGCTCCCGTGCCGGGTCCGGGCCAGCGGCGTCGACTTTTGACGCGGCTGGCGCTCCTTGCGGTGCGGCCGTGACGGGCCGGCGCGTCGGGAGCTGTTGATGCACGGATGGCCGCTCCGCATCGTAAGCCTCTCCGCGCTTGGCTGCCTGGCTCTGTCAGGTCCCGCCCCGCTTGTAGCAGCATCGTTCGCCATGCTGGCGGTGCTGTTTCCCCGATCGTGGGCCGGACGCAACTGGCTGGGTGGCCACGTGGCCGCGATCGTGTCCGCCGTCGCGGTTGGACTTCTCGTTGGCGTCGTCGAGGGCTTTGCGGTGTTCCTTGCTTGGCTTTCCGTACATCAGGCGTGGACGGGAACGGGGGCCGTGGATGCTCGGGTCGCCCTGCTCCTCGATGTGCTCATGGTGCTGCTGGCGTGTGTTGGCGCCGTGTCGCCGCTCCTGGCGCCTTTGCTCCTTGCCTTTGCCATCTCCTCGCCGGTTGCGCTGATGCGTGCGCAGGGGGCCGAGGGAGGTCGCCTTGAGCTCGGCGTGGCAACGAGCGTCGCGGCATTGAATGTGGTGTTTTTTGCGTTACTGCCGAGAATGCAGGCCGGAATGTTGGCGGACGCGGGTGCGAGTGGGCGGCCCGCGTTCCCGGAGGACGTGCAACTCGGGGATGATTTCGCCGGCACCGATGACGCGGCGCTGGTGCTTCGACTCCACGCCGTGGACCGTGGCGGTGCGCGGGTAGCGGGCCCCTTCTACGTACGCGGCCGCACGCTGGATACGTTTGACGGGCGGCGATGGACAGCGTCGAACGCCGCTCCGAACCCGGCGACCGGGTCATGGGGCATCGCAACGGACATTCTGCTGGAGGCGTTGGACGATGACGTCATCTTCGGGCCACCCGAGATCCTTGGCGTGGACGGCCTTGCGGGGGCTCATCTGGAAGGCGCGGGCTGGAGGTTCGCTGGCGGAGGCCGAAAGGTACGGTACACAGTACATAGTCGCTCGGTACCCCTCGGCACGGTGCTGACCCGGGGTCACGATTGGCTTGACCTCCCGCCGGTGGACCCCGCCGTCGCGACGCTCATCGATGCCATCGCCCCCGGAGAGACCGATCCGCTCGTGCTGATCGGCGCGTTCACCGCGTACCTGCGGGACGGATTTTCGTACACCGAGGTGCCGGAAGCGCCCGTCGGCGATCCGCTACGCTGGTTTCTGCTTGAATCGAAGACTGGGCATTGCGAATATTACGCCACCGCCCTCGCCATCATGCTGCGGGCGCGAGACGTTCCCGCCCGTCTCGCGACGGGATTCTACTCGGAGGAGACCAGCGCGGTAGACGGCTGGGTGAATGTTCGCCGGGGGCATGCCCACGCCTGGGTCGAGGTGCCGGTTGCCGGCGGATGGGCTGTACTTGACGCATCCCCAACCGGAAGCCTGCCCTCGCCGTCGATAGGCCTGCTTCAGGCAGCGGTGGAGGCGGTTGAAACGGCGTGGAGCAAAGTGGTTCTCGATTACGATCTGGAGAGCCAGCTCGACGCGCTGGCGGTCGTCGGCGGTGCGTTCGTGCCAGAGGTGCCCGGCGACGAAATTCGAACCCGCGGGAGGCAGGGCTTCGCCGGTTTCGTCATTACCTTTGTGGCCGTATCTGCGATGGGCACGGTGGCCCGGCTGTTCATCCGGTGGGTATCGCGCGAGCGCGGTGGCGGGGCGCCGCACGATCCGATCGCGCGCGCGCTACGCGACGCTCGCCGCCTCGCGATTCGCCGGGGATGGCCCATCCCACCCGCGTTACCGCCGCTATCGAGCGCCGAGTGGCTTACGTTGCACGCCGGTGGTTGCGCTGCACCCATGCACGAACTGGCGTGGCTACACTACCGGGCTCGCTTTGGTGGCGAAGTGCTCCCCGGTGCCGCTGCGGAAGCGGCACGACTGCTTCGCGCTATGCGCGCCCTTCCTCATCGTCAACCTCAGCAATCCACCAGCAGGGAGCCGCTTGCCGACTGATCTCACCGCCGTGCCGCTCGGCGATCTGCTTCGGCGGGCGGCGGCGAACTGGCCTGACAAGGCCGCGTTGCTGACGAATGGGCCCTCGTGGACGTGGTCGCAGTTGGACGCAGAGGTGGATCGGGTGGCCACGCTGCTCTCGGCTGCCGGGATCGGGGAGGGAGATGCCGTCGGATTTCTGTTGCCAAAACGCGCAGAAGTCGCGATTGGATTCCTGGCCTGTGCGCGGATCGGGGCGATTCAGGCACCGGTTAATTTCAAGCTCCACCCGGATCAGGTGGCCGATCAGTTCCGGACGGCTGGCTTGCGGGCCGTGATCGTGGACGCGCAGTTCGACGGGTTGTTGAAGCACCTGCTCCCGCTATTGCCGGATCCTCGCCGAATTATCTACGTCGACGGTCCTGGCCGACACGGCGACGGGGTGTGGGAGCGGGCGGTCTCCGTCCGGCTGCCGTCGGTGACACCGGGGGCGGATTCCATCGTCTACTACAACTACACGTCGGGATCGACGGGTCGCCCGAAAGGTGCGGTGACCACCCATCGAAACATCAACGCGAACGCGGTTGCAACAGCCGAAGGCCTCGGGTTCACCGAGGAAGATGTCTACCTTGGCATGTTCTCGGTCTTCGCACACCCGCACGAATTATTTCACCGGTCGATCCTCTACGGCGGGAGTTTCGTCGTCGCGGAGACGCTGAATCCGCGGGTGGCCGCCGACGTGATTGCCCGCCACCGCATTTCGTGGACGATGGGGGTGCCGAGCTTTTACGAGATGCTGCTGGATTTTCGGGATTCGCATGGGGGTGATTTCTCGTCGCTGCGCGTGCTGGAGGCCGGCGGGGCATTCGTCTCTCCTGAGACATTGGCGCGAATGGAAAAGGCGTTTTCGACCCGATTTCTGCCGGTGTGGGGTTCCACGGAGACGACGGGGGTTGGACTTGGAATGTTGGCGCACGGTCCGCGTCGGCCCGGCTCCACAGGAAAGGTGATTCCCGGGTATGAGCTCCGGGTCGTTGGGGAAGACGGAGCCGTCGTCGATGCGGACCAGGTGGGGGAGCTTTGGATCCGCGGACCCGGCGTGGTTTCCGGATACGTCAACCAACCGGAGGAGACGCTCGCGCAGTTTCAGGGCGGGTGGTACGCAACGCGTGATCTGGTTCGGCAGGACGCGGATGGCTTCGTGTTCTTTTCGGGTCGGCGGTCAGAGATGCTGAAAATCGGAGGAATACGCGTTTTTCCGCTGGAAATCGAGACGGTCCTCACGCAGCATCCAGAGGTGCGCGGAGTCGTCGTCGTGCGCGCAGAGGAGCGACTTCGGGGAGAAATCGCGCGCGCCATTGTTCAGACGTCCCCCGAGTCGACGCTGACGGTCCGAAAACTGCAGGCCTATTGCCGCGAACGGCTGGCCGGGTACAAGGTGCCGCGCATCGTAGAGTTCTGGTCGGAGATTCCGAAGCTTCCCAACGGGAAGATCGACAAGCGGGCGGTACTGGAGAGCCCGGTCGATCCCGCCCGCGACGACCGATGACCATAGGACAGCTTGCCAAGGATCTCGCAGGGTTGACCCTCTATTATCCCGGCCAGGCGGTGATCAATCGCCTCCCGCGTGGCGCGCTCCACCGGCTTGCGACGATCGGAGGCGAGGTTGCGGCCCGGCTTGGGCAGGACGAGATGCGAGACGAACTGCGCCGAATCCACGTCGGACGGCCACTGCCCCGCGCGGAGGCTGCGATTTTGCGCGATACCTACCGGCTCACCGTCTACAACGAGTTGGAGGTGCTGCGGTATCCCTTTCTTTCGCCGGAAACCATCGACAAAACCTGCTCCATCGAAGGCAGGGATATTCTCGACGACGCCTTGAAGGCGGGGAAGGGCGCGATCATTCTTATAGGTCATTTTGGCGCCAACCAAATGATCATGCCGGCGCTTGGGCACGTGGGTTATCGGATGAGCCAACTGAGCGCGCCGCCTCCAGTATGGGCGGAGATCCTGAGGGAAACGCGAACGACGCCGTTGTGGGAAAAGACTCTTGAACGTCGTTGGGAGTTGGAGAAGCGGCTCCCCGTCCAGCACATCAACGTTTTCCGGTTCCTGCGTCCGGCGTTTGACTGTCTCGCTCGAAATGAGGTCCTCGGCCTGGCCTTCGACGGCGGTGGGGGCCAAAAATGGGTGCAGGTCGACTTCCTCGGACGTCGGGCAAATCTATCGGTTCAACCTGCGCAAATCTGGCGGAAGACCGGTGCGGCGCTGATTCCGGCGTACGTCCATCGCGACCCGGGGAGCGGGTGCCACCGGGTGGTACTGACCGAGGCGTTGGCGTGGCAAGGCGACGTGCAAGCGTCACTCCAAGCGTTTGCCACACGTTTCGAGGGTTGGGTCTGGGGGTCGCCGGAGCAATACCTCCACTTTCTGCAGATGCGGAGAAAGGTGCGGGGGACGGATATTCGCCATTTCTTTGACGATTATCCGCCGGCCGAGCATCAACTTTCACAGGCGGACGCGGAAGCGCGGCTCAAGCGGGCGGGGGCGTGGCGGGAGTAGATGTTTCCGCCCGCGGCCACAGCGCTCCGTCCATCAACCACGCCTCGGGATCGTGAAGGACCTCCACCATCTTGTCGATGCCAAACCGGGCGTTCAAGCCGTCTTCAATGCGCTCGTCGTAGGTGAACCGGAGGTGCAGGACCTTCCGAATGGCAGGCGCGCCCTCGTGGGGAACAACCTTTTCCTCTACCTTGCCGACCATGATGAAGAGCGGGCAATTGCCGTACTCAAACAAGTGGTGGTACCCGGCACCCATGTTGAGCGATCCGAGATTCGCGATGAAGATGCTGGTGAACATCGGGTCGGGGTGGATGAACGCGCCGGGAAGCAGGTTGAAGTAGTCCGCCGTCGTGAGCCCCCACGCGGCGACGCGCAGGAAGGGACGGGGAAAAAAGTTAAATAAATCCAGTTCTTTATCGCCCCGCGTCTTCTTTCCGCTGCGCTCTTCGCGCACGCCGCCGTTCATTCGGCCGATCAACTCCTGAAAGGTTTCACCGTCCTTCATTTCCAGCTTCACCGTGGAGATCTGCGCCTCGCGATCCATCCGTGCGCGCTTGATCGAAAAGGTCAGCCAACGCTTGTCACGTTGGTACAGCCGTCGGCCGGCCACGAATCGATTCATCTTTGGCGTGCAGGCCAGCGCGATGTTGGCCGCAGCAACGGTCGCATGGGTCATATTTCCCTGAAACGCCTTCGACTTTTCGAGAAACGCCAGCAGCTTCTCGGCGTCCACGAACGCGTCGAAGTACACGACCGATTCGTTTCGCGTTGGCATGATGTATTGCATGATCCGCCGGAAAGGCGGAATTCTCAACAGCGTGCCCTCCGGACGCGACGTCTTGGAATGGGCCAGACTCCACAGCACGAACATCGTCACCGGGGCGATCCACATCCACATGCCGACTCCAGTCGCCACCCTCGTTTAACCGGCAATTCAGTCGATGCGCGGCTGTAGGTGGGTGACGGGCACCATGCCGTCGAACCCTTTGAGCGCCGCCATCTCGCGGGCGGGTGACCAACCGGCGACCAGCGCAGACACCCCAGCGGAATGCATCACCGCGTCCGTGCACGTAATCTCCCGCTCCCGAGCAGCGTTTTGCACGCGGGCCGCGAGGTTTACGGTCGAGCCGAAATAATCGAGTCGATCGTTGAGCTCGACGGCCAGGCAGGGCCCCGTGTGCACGCCGATCTTCAGCGAGAGCCGAGAATCCAGTGACTCGACGTTTCGGTGCATCGCCGCAGCGGCTTCCAGCGCGGCTCGCGGCTCCGCGAAGCTCGCCATCACCGCGTCCCCAATGGTTTTCACGACCGCGCCGCCGCTGCCGCGTACCGCCTCCCGCAGCACGGTAAAGTGGGCCCGAACGAGGCCCCACGCGCTCATGTCACCCTCGGCTTCGTAGAGCGCGGTCGAGCCCTTCAAGTCGGTGAACAGCACGGTCAACGCGCGAAAAGACAGTCCGCCGTCCGAAGGAACGACGGCGGCCCGGAAGAGATCGCGAAAGGACTGCGTCGTGAGCAGATGGCGCCCGGTGAGCGGGCGTTGGAGCACCAGCGGGGCCATGCAGGCGCGCACTTCCGGGGGCGGTACGGGGTCAGGAAACAGGATCCATGTGAGCGGGCGGACATCGCGGTTCCGGAGGGTCAGTCCGACGCGGCCGGCACCGATCGCGTACCCGCCGCCGAGCAAGTTACCGTCGCCTTGTTCGATGGTAACATTTGTCTGCCCGCTGCCGACGGTGAGCCGGATGGATCGGTGCGTGGTTGGCGAGAGCAGGATGAATGTGCCGGCCGGTATTTCCGGGTTGATGGTGACCTGTTCGCCGGGTGCAACGATACCGGCCTCGATCGCCGTTGCCTGCAATGCCTCGACCAGCGGGGATGCCCACATCGCGCTGGGCGAGAAGTAGAGCGCGCCAAACTCTTTCCTGATGTCGAGCGCGGCCGGGTTGTGAAGTCGGATGGCGCGAACGCTCGGCGCGACGGTAAAGCCAACCTCGACGTTGTCGTCGGCCGCCGGGGGCAGATCGATATCGCAGACCGGACAGTGCGCTACCCGCAGCGTGGGGAGACCCTCGGCGCTTCTCAGGAACGCGCCGCAGCCCGGGCACACGATGCCCCAATCCATGTCAAACAAGCCGGCGTGGGCGGCGTGGACGAAAACGTCGACGGCGACCTGATCGGAGACGCCCACCGCGTCGGCCCAGCGGAGCGGGCTGGTTCGGTAGAGTTGCTCCTCCGGTCCTTCGGCGATGAAACGGGCAAGCGCGTCGATGGGGGCGTCGGGAAGGGCGGCGCGGACGGCGGACAGGCGTTCTTGGAGTGCGAGCATGCCTTCCGAATAATCCCCCGGTGGTGCTACGGTGTCAGCGATGGTCAACAAACGCGCGTTCGTGATCGAGGCCTGGCTTGCCGCCGCACTGGTTTCCTGCACGTTTGAGGGAGACGAGGCGGGGGAGTGTAGCGATGGTGCCGACAATGATCGGAACGAACAGTTTGATTGTGACGACGCAGCCTGCGCGGGCAGCCCGGACTGCACGGACGCAGCCGACGCAGACGCCGACGCCGACGCCGACGCCGACGTGGACGCGGATACGGATACGGATACCGACGCCGACGCCGATTTCAACATCTACGCTTCCTTCACGCTGGTCTACGTGTTCACGTGGGATTTCGACGACACGTTCGGTTCCGTCCTCGATCTGTACGGACTGGCCGATTGCTCGACCACCTACGACGCGGCGGGCGTCGCCCTCACGGAAGCAGAGGGTACGGCCACGTTCTACGGCACGTGGGGGCTCACGTCGTCGGATTGCAACGAATCGCTGCTCGGGGTCGCGTGGGTCGATGCTTCAGGAGATGCCTACGCGAGCTTCGTTTCGTTGGACGGCGGCGCAACGCTGGACAGTTGGATCGAGCACGGCAACGTTGCGGACACCACGCCGCTGGAGGAGCCGAGCAAACATGAGCAGTGGTACATCACGGGCATGGCAGCTCCGATCGCGTCCGATGTCGCGACGCATGCAGTGCAGGAATCGTTCGACCTGAACGGCATCCCTACGATACTGCATCACGACCTGGCCGTTACTTTCGTCCCTCGTTGATTTCGCGTTCCAGGCGTTCGCGCAACTCTTCCTCGGGGATCGCCAGCCCTTCGGTGCGCCGCTCGGTCGCCTCGACGTCCTCGATTCGCTCGCGTCGAAATTGCACGCGTCGTGTTCCACTATCGTTTGAGACGAGAAGATTCACCATAGACCCTTCGGTACCAAGGCCCACGGCGACAAAATCCGTGGGCGACATTCCTTCGGTGTCGTGGCCGTCCACCTTCAGGATGAGGTCTCCCTCCAGTAAGCCAGCCTCGTCTGCAGGTGTCCCCCCGAAAACCGTCATGACGCGAATCCCTTCGTCCGCCGGCATCACCTGAATGCCCATCCCTGCTACCGGCCCGTCGTCCACCGCGAAGTCGTAGGCTCGATCGGTGTCCAACGCGCTGAAGGTCACCGGCGCGCTGGGCCGGGAGAGCAGCCCGTCGGTGACGAGGGCCATCAACTCACACCCGGCACGGCGCGTCGCGAGCGAGTACCGCCCTTGCGCGTCCGTTTCCGCTACCGCATTGCACCCCTCTACGCGCGCCCCTGCCAGCGGCTTTCCCTGCAGGTTTCGGACGGTTCCATGCACCTGCCAATCCTCGCCGACCCGGCAGCGGTACACGGTGCCCCCGGCGAGTTCGACCTCTCCGAGCATCGTGGTGCGTCCGTTTCGCTCCCACGCGATGTTCCACGTGCCGGTCGGCAGCGACAGGGTCAGCGCGTCGTCCGTTTCGGAGGCCACGGAGCCGCCTCCACCGGCCTCGAACGCGACCAGATCGCCGGGGTCTCCTTCTGCCGTAAAGACGCATTGAACGATGGCAAGGTCGCTCGGGAGTGCGAGCGGGCGCTCCTCGGCCGGTTGCGACAATGGAGCGCGGTGCACCCCCGGAACGGCGGCGCGCCGCCATGACTGGCTCTCCCGGGAGGAGCGCGCCATCTCCTCACGCGTCCACCACACCGCGACGGCGATCGCGGCCAGAACGGCGAGGACGAGGAACCGACGGCGCACACCCGCAGCGTAGCGCGGAGCTTGCCGATCGCGCCTCTACTCTCAACCTGCCCGCCATTACAGCGGCTCAACGTCGAACAGTTCCATTCCCGGGTTTTCGCGCATCGCGTATTGCAGGGGCCATGGGCTCTCGGAGAGCGCGACCGGGCGATGGTGGCGGTCCTCTACCACCGTGTAGTCACGACGCGCGCGCATCCACTCCAACCCCGCCGGATTGCCGCCGATCCAACGGGCAAATCGATACGGAACCGAGTCGAGAACGGCCTTTACGCCGTACTCATTCTCCAGCCGATGCATGAGCACCTCGAATTGCAGCTGGCCCACCGCCCCGAGGTACGGGTCCTGCTCGCCCAACTCCGGGCGATAGAACAGCTGGATTGCGCCTTCCTGCGAAAGTTGCTGTAGCCCGGCAACCAGATGTTTGCGCTTCAGCGGATCCTTCAACTTCACGCGGGCGAAATACTCCGGGGCGAAGCGAGGAATGCCCTCATAGTTCAGGGGCTCGCCGTTGAAAAGCGTGTCCCCGATGCGCAACGAGCCGGTGTCGAATAATCCAACGACATCGCCAGGATAGGCCTCATCCACAAGCGTGCGTTCCGACGCGAGGAAGCTGTGCGGCTTGGCGAGCTTGACCGTTTCTCCGGTGCGGTGCAGCGTGACGTCCATGCCGCGTTCAAACTTCCCACTTTGAATGCGAAGAAACGCGACGCGATCCCGGTGGCGCGGGTTCATGTTCGCCTGGATCTTGAAGATGAAGCCGCTGAACCGTTCGTCCTCGGGCGCGCGCGGCGTGCCTTGACACGGGCGCTGGCGGGGGCCGGGCGCGATGTCCACCATCGCTTCCAGAAAGGGCTCGACGCCAAAATTCTTCATCGCAGAACCGAAGAACACGGGCGTTTGCTTCCCCGCGAGGAAGCGCTCCCGCGTGTAGGCCTCACCTGCGCCGTCGAGCAACTCCAACTCCTCCTGGAGCGGGCCGCGCAAACGATCGGACAACGCGTCGATCTTCATGCGCTTGAACTCGACGAGTTCAGTACCGCGCGTCTCGTTGTCGAACTGCAGAACCTCGTCGGTACCTCGCACCGCGACCCCGCAAAACTCCCGCCCATTGCCGACGGGCCAGTTCACGGCGGCGCATTCGATCCCGAGCGCCTTGCCGACGTCGTCGAGGAGCTGCATCGGCTCGATCCCGTCACGGTCGCACTTGTTGATGAACGTGAGCACCGGGATGCCGCGCATTCGACACACGTCGAACAACTTCCGCGTTCGATCCTCGACTCCCTTCGCGTTATCGATGAGCATGACGGCACAATCGACCGCCGCAAGCACGCGATAGGTGTCTTCCGAGAAGTCGGCGTGGCCGGGCGTGTCGAGGAGGTTGCAGCGCCGCCCGCGATAGTCGAATTGCAAAACCGACGAGGTGATGGATATTCCTCGTTCCTGCTCCATTTGCATCCAGTCACTCACCGCGTGCCGCGATGCTTTTCGTGACTTCACGGCGCCTGCCATGTGGATTGCGCCCGAGTAGAGCAGGAGCTTTTCCGTCAGCGTGGTTTTGCCAGCGTCGGGATGCGAGATGATGGCGAAGGTGCGGCGGCGGCCGGCTTCGGAGGCGAGGTCCATGGCGGGGGGCGACTAACCGGGATTCGGCGGCGGCGGGCCCGACCCACGCTACCGGGCACACCCCTCGTCTACGTCTCCATCGCAATCGTTATCGGCGCCGTCGCAGCTCTCGTCTGCCCCTGGATGCACGTCCGAATCGGTGTCATCGCAGTCATTGCCACCCAATTCTTCGTCGGTGTCACCGTCACCATCGACATCACCAGGGAGCACGGAAAACGTGACGGAGTCGTCTTCCGTGGCGCCGAGGGGGTCGGTAGCGCGGACGGTAAGGGTGTGGTTCCCCGCGCGAAGGGGCAGCGAAAAAATCACGCTTCCCGCAGCATCCGCCGTGGTGGGTGCGTCGGCCCCCTCCGCCGCCCCGCCCCACGCCAGCGTAAGGCTGCTGACATCATCGTCACGGTCACTGACTTCGGCCCGCACGAATACCGTCAGCGTGTCGGCATATTCCGCGTTCCAGCGAGGCTCATGCAAGTTGATTTGCGGAATTTTGTCGTCTCGCACGGTGAAGCCGATGGTGTCCACACCGCCGATTCCGCCGGCGTCAACCGCTGTCACGGCAACGGTGTACTCCCCTGGATCAAAGCCGTGTTCGAGCGTCAGCGTGGCGCCGTCGGTGGTCGTCGTGAACACACCGTCCAACTCGCCGCCCGGGTCCGCAGCCCACGTCCAGACGGCGTCCTCGGGTCTCGTCACGTCGTCGGTAAACGTGGCGGACAACGTGATCGCTTGCCCCGCGCGCACCTCCGCAACGGCCGCGAGCGCGACGACCGGCGGCTCGTTCGCCACCGCGACGGCTCCGGTGCACGCAGCGACGGCAAGGAAGAAGACAAAGGGCATGGGCGGCGCGATGATAGCAGGCACGCATGCGGTCGCCGCTCGGTTTTGCGCTCGCGCTCGGGTTCACCGGCGGGTTGGTGGAGGCAGCCGTCCGTCTGTCGCCGCGGATGGGGCTCGATGGTCGTCAAGTGGCGACGTTTGTTGGGCTGTCGGTGGTGTTGTCGTTGGCGTGGACCGTCGGGAGCGTGATTGCGGTTGGGCGTGGTGATCGCGCCCATGGAATCGTGCTCGGCGCGTACATCGGCATGCAGGCCGCGGTGAACTACCGCTTCGAGGTCGTGCTCAACGAGTTCGTGCGGGAACCGCGGGTGTGGGTGGGCGTTCTCGGCTGCTTTCTCGTCGGGCTCGCGATCGGAGTCGCTGTCAATCCCGCCTTACGACGTTGGATGTGGATAGGCCCCGTGCTGGCGGTCGCGGCCATTCCGGGTCGAATGGCGCCTACGCCGCGCGGCGCCGTGACGCGCCCATCCGTTCTGTTCGTCTCGATGGACACGACGCGCTTCGATCACGTGGCGGACAAGCCGAACTTTGCACGTTTGACGCGGGAAGGCGTGCTGTTCACGCAAGCCATCGCCGCGGCTCCGATTACGGCGCCGAGCCACCTCGCGATGTTTACCGGCAGTGCGCCCTACCGTTCCGGTGTCGTGGCAAACGGAACCAACATCGGGCAGCGCGATCTGTTGTGGAAAAGTCTCGGCGGAATGCCGAGCGCTGCCTTCGTGGCTGGTTTTCCGCTCCATTCCAAATACGGGTGGGCGCAGGGGATTGACGTCTACGACGACGACTTTGGTTGGATTCCCGGATTGGAGTCGCTCTCCCTCAAAAAAGCCTGGAATCAAGTGGCGATCAAGGAGCACGCTCTGCGCGAACGAAGCGCCGAACGCGTGCTCCGGCGGGCCATCCCATGGCTCACGTCGCATCGTGACGCGCCGTTCTTCGCGCTTGTGCACTTCTACGATCCGCATGGGCCCTATGAGAGCGCTCACAACGTAGAGATCGGTGCTCCTGCCGCGGGCACGCCACTCGCTCTTCCGGCGTACTGGCCCGCCCCGTTTCGCGGCATCGCCGACCCGATCTGGTTGGCGCGCGCGTACGACGGAGAGGTGCGGACGGTAGACGACGCGATCGGTGCCTTGCTCGCCGCGCTTGGTCCAGCGCTCGACCGCACTATCGTTGTCGTCACGGCGGATCATGGAGAGACATTTCTTGAGCACACGCCCAACTTCGATCACGGCGACACGCTGTATGACGACGTGCTGCGCGTGCCGCTGGTCGTCCGCTACCCGCCCGTTGCGAAGCCCGGGTTGGTGGTCGATTGTCAGGTGGCCGGCATCGATCTGACGCCGACGATTCTGAATTTGGCGGGGATTTCGGACGGCGTGGCGCGGCAGGGTCTTTCGCGCGTTCCTGAGTTGAAGGGCGAGCCATGTCGTGACGCACCCGTACTCGCAAGCACCACGGCGGGTCGCTTTACGGCTGTACCCCCTGTCGATCACGCGCTGCGGGGTGCGGGGACCAAGCTCATCCTGAAGCAGTCGGGCGCCGCTGAATTCTACGACCTTATGGGGGACCCGGAGGAGGCGCGGAACCTCGCGCCGTCGATGGAGTCGGAAGCGGTGGGCGAACTGCTCCGGCGGCTCCTTGCCGCGGGTTCGGCCGCGGTCCCTCCCGATCAAGACGCCACCACCCGAGAGGCCCTGAAGGCGCTTGGCTACACCTCCGAACCCTGACGATCTGTTCGACGTGCCACCGGTCCCCGACCGTTGGATGTGGCGCCGTGTTGGCGGACAGGTCGCGATGGCGGGAGCGTTTGCCGGGGGTATCGAGGCCGTCGGACTCTCGCTCACCGTCAAGTTGCTGCTCACCCCGATCGAGGTCCTCACGCTGGCCGGAGTTGCGGTCGTGGCCGACGGCGCGCTCGGGGGTATCTGTGGCGTCGTCGGTGGCGCCGTTGGGCAGTTCGCGATGCGACATCGGCCGCGTTGGCGTCGCTATCGGGCCGGATTTGTGTTCGGCGTGGTGTTGATGGCCGCGTTTTTTGTCTTCCCGTTGGCGCGGGAGCTGTGGGAGCGCGGGCAGCGCATCGCGGCGTCGGGAATGATCGGCCTGATTTGCAGCATTGGCGTCATGAGCTGGTTCAACGCCGGGTACTGGTACCGTCGTGAGATGCTGGGCGCCGCGCCGCGAATCGGATGGAAGGGGGTGGCGATTGTGGTGACGGCCGCGCTCGTCCTGATCTCGCCGTTCACGCGCCCCGGCGAAAAGATGGCCGAGTTGCCGGCGCCCGCAGATGCGCCGAACCTCATTCTGATCACCGTGGACACGCTCCGCCGCGATCACGTCGGTGCCTTCGGGAGCGTCGTGAACACCCCCGTGCTTGATCGCCTCGCCCGGGAGGGTGCTGCCTTCGATCAGGCCATCACCTCGCTTCCGGAGACCGAGCCCGCTCACGCGTCCATGTTTACGGGACTCCCGCCCGTGCAGACGGGCGTGGTCGCCAACGGCATGGTGCTGGCGAACGGGCATTTCACGGTGGCCGAGATGTTGTCACTGTCGGGCTGGAGGACGGGAGCATTCGTAAGTTCCTACGCGGTGGACTCGACGACGGGCCTCGATCAGGGATTTTCCGTCTACGACGATGATTTCCTTCACGTTTTGCGCGGGATTTCTGAGGTGCGCGCGGCTCGCGTGGCGTTGCGCATCCTCATGCGCTTCGGCGATCCGGCAGATTTCCCTTCCCTCCTTGAGCGAAAGGCACCGGAAACCATCGCGGGCGCCTTGCGATGGGCGGACCACGCCGGACCGAGCTTTTTGTGGGTCCATCTTTTCGAGCCACACTCCCCGTATGAATCGCATACAACGCCGGATGTTGCCGCGGCGGCGGCGCTTGCGGGTGCTCCGCCGGCCATCGACCACCGACGGATTCTGGCTGCGGAGCCCGGCTACGCCTACACGCGCGAGGAGGAGCAGGAACTTCGCGCGTTGTACCGAGAGGAAGTCGAGTACATCGACGGCCAGATCGGGGTCTTGCTCGACGGACTTCGCGCGGTGCACGCCCTCGACAACGCTGTGGTCGTCGTGACCGCCGATCACGGGGAAAGTCTCGGTGAGCACGGCATCATGTTCAATCATCATGGGCTCTACGACGACGTCATCCGCGTGCCGCTGATCGTGTGGTCGTCGCAACCGACGTGGACGCCGGGGATGCATATCGGGCGGCAGGTCACCGTCGATGACATTGCGAACACCCTGGTCGAAGCAGGCCTTCACTCACGGCTGTCCAAAACGGACTCGCTGCCGCTCACCTCGCTGCTCGCGGGCGATGACGTGGCGGCCCGTCCGGTTCTGCTGATGGGGCGCCTTGGACGCGCGCTTTCAGACGGGCGCCTGTTCGGCGTCCGCGATCCAAAGGGGGTCAAGTACATCCGCGGTGCGGACTCGGACGAGGTGTACGATCTCACCGACGACCCGGGAGAGGCGTCCAACCTGGCGTCCGAGCAGCCGGAGGCGGTAAAAAGTGGGAGAGCGAACGTGGAGATTCTGCGTACGCGCGTCGTGGACGGGCCGGCGGACCTGGCCGGCCAGTTGAAGGCGCTCGGCTATCACGAGTAGCAGGCCGGCGGGCTGCGGTTAATCACCCGGGACGCGTGTTGTCAACGCACCAGGGACGCGCCTCCGCGCTACGTTTGCGCGTGCGTCGCGACTGGATCCTTCCCCTTTGTTTCTACACCGTGCTGGCGATTGTGTTCGCGCCCGATGCCGTGTTTGGAACAGGGGTTTTCTGGCATCACGACTTCCGACACCATCATTTGCCGTGGCGAGAATGGGCGGCTGCCGCGTGGGCAACAGGGGAGGTGCCGTGGTGGGCGCCCGGCGCCTCGAACGGATTTCCGCTCCTTGCTGAGGGTCAAGGCGGTTTTCTCTATCCCCCCACCATGCTGCTTTTCCTGGCGCTTCCCGATACGCTGGCGCTCAACTGGAGCGTCCTCGGGCACATGGTCGTTGCCGCGCTGGGGGCCTGGGCGCTCGCTCGTTCCGAAGGGCTGCGGGGGTGGGCGGCGCTCGCCCCCGGTGTGGCCTACGGGTTCGGCGGCTTCATCGTCTCCCATTCGCTCTATCTGGGGTTGGAAAACGCGATGGCGTGGCTGCCGTGGACCCTCCTTGGCACGCGTTCGCGGCGGTGGTGGCTGGTTGCGCTTGGCGTCGGCATGATGGGTCTGGCCGGTCATCCGCAGGCGGCGGCGTTCGGTGGGGCGCTGGTGCTTGCCGACGCTTTGATTCGTCGGGAGTGGCGGGCGATCGTTGGGTTGGCGGCGGGGGTGGGCGTCGCGAGTCCGCAGATCGCCGCGTCGCTGGAGTTGGCTCGTTTTTCGACGAGGGACGGTGGCGTGACCGACACGTTTGCCCGCATTGGCGCCCTGCCGATTCAGGAGCTGGTCGGCATCGTGTTGCCAGCAGCGTTTGGCATGGATCGCCCCGCGGACATTGCGCAGACGTATTTTCACCGCGGCTCCGGGTACTGGGGTGCGGGTGTCAATCATTGGGAAATGTGCGCCTACCTCGGCGTCGTCGTGGTGCTTTGCGCAACCGCCGGCGTTCGGCGTGCTCCCCGTTGGCTCGCGGTCGCGGGCCTCGCGATTGTATTGATGCTTGGTGGGCCGCTCTGGGATGTCGTCCACCGGCTTCCCGGGTTCTCGTGGTTTCGATTTCCCGCCCGATGGGCCATGGTTTTGTCGCTGGCTGCTGCCATGCTCGCCGGCCATGGACTGCATGTGCTGGCGGCAATCCCCCGGACGTGGGTTGTTCGTTGGCGGATCCATTTCGTGGCCGCGATGTTCACCCTTACGACGGGCCTCGTATTTCTTGGACTAGAACGCCATGAAACACAGATCGTGGCGACGCTGACGAGCCACTACGAGGCCCATCTGGCGTTGCGCCCCCCTCCCGAGGGGCTCGGCCCGCTTGCGAAGGCCGCGCTCGCGCCGCCGGAACGAGAGGATCCGTCCGCAATTCCGGGGAAAGTCGCGCACGTGGTGGCGGACCTGCGTGAAAGCTCGGCGCCCACGTCGCCCCGGGTGTTGTGGCCGCTCCTTTCGCTGATGCTGGTGGCAGCATGGCTCCGCAACCCAGGCCGTATCGTGCTTCTCGCCGCCTTTGAACTCTGGCTGTTCGGCCACAACTACCATCCCCGCGTACCGATGGCGGAGACGCAAGCGATCCCCCGTTGGTTGGGCGCGGCCATGATGACTCCCGGCGGCGCGCGAACGACGGTGCTCGACCGTCGGATTGCGCCCGCGTTGGATTCGGAGTTGCTGACCGCGAACATGGGGCTTCCGCTTGGCACGAATGACGTCATCATCCCCTCGCCCCTGCTCCTGGTGCGCAACGAGGCTTTTCTGGCCATGGTCGGCCTCGACGTTGGGGACCGGGGTGCGGTGAAAATCAATCGGTACCTCGACAACATCTCCATCGCGCGTCGGATGGGCGTGCGTTTTATTGCCACTGTGCACGACCTTCCGGGCCTCGTTCCGCTCGTTCGCGGCGGCGTCGTCCAGGTGTACGAAGATCCCGGTGCGCTGCCGCGCGCGCGCGTCGTCCCGTGCGTCCAGGGTGTAGAAGGGGTGGATGCGGCGTTCATGGCCGTACGCGATGCGGATGCGACGACGACGGTGGTCATCGAAGGGGGCACGACGGGGTGCGTCGAACCCGCCAGCCCACCGCCTGCCGTGATCACGGCGTACGAAGACCAGCACGTCACGGTCGCGGCCGCTGGCCCTGGTACGCTCGTTCTGGCCGACACGTGGTACCCGGGGTGGGTCGCGACGATTGACGGCGTGCCGGCGCCGATCCTGCGTGCCGATGGTCTTTTTCGGGGAGTCACCCTGCCCGCAGGCGAGCACGAGGTCGGCTTCGACTATGAACCGACCCGATTGAACATGCTGTTATTGCTTTCGGCGGCGATTTTGCTTGGGATGGGTTGGGCTGCTTTCCGTGCAGGTTTCAGGCGCGGGTGAATGCCCTGCGCGGGGGCCGACGCCCCGTCCGAGTGGGTGTCAAGGGCGCATGAGACGTCGAATCGTCGTCAGGCGCTCGCGCCTGACGACGTCACCGCGCGAGTGGAAGAAAACCTTCCATCCGATGGCACTTGGCCGGTCACACGCCTGCGAACGGCAGAATTTATTCCACTCAACGGTTAGATGTCGCGACAGTCATACATGTTTGTTACAGCACGATGACCCGCGCGCGGCGCCGACGGAGGACCTACGCGGGAACCAATCAAGCGTATAGTTGAAGCGTGCACCATCCGGCCAAGTCCATCTTCATCCTCGCATTTGCCGGCTGCGCTGCCGAAGGCCTGCCTTCGGAAGTGGCAACGGGCGCGCCGGCGGGCAGCAACATTGGCACGGCGGGGGATTCCGGCGGCGCGACGTGGGAGACTCCTCGCGACACAGCCACCCCGGTCGAAGTCACCTGTACCACGGCGACGTCCGTAGCCATCTCGTCCGGCGGGCAAGCAGCAAAAAATGAAAACCGACGTTGCCAGCTTACGATCGTGTGCTGATCGTCGTCCGGAGCGGTCCGTCAGCGATTGCACGCCGGGCGGCTGGTAGCCTCGCGGCCGACTTCGACGCTCCGCAGGTGACCTCCGACGCACAGATTCGCGCGTACCCGCACGTCCGCACGATTGGGTGAGCGCCGGGGCGGCGGGTGGGTGCATCGGGTCAGCGTGGGTGGGCGCGCTCCGCTCGACAGCCCAGGCCCCTCGGTCGCCCCTGAAAGGGTCCCCGGACCCGCCGCCCCGCCCAACTTTACACAACTTCACCTGGCGGCAACGCCGTGAAATGCAGGCGGATCCACATTCTCTGCGTGGCACCCACACCCCGCCACACTGGAGAGTCCAATGTCAGAGTCCACCGAAACCCCCGCGAATGCTTCGACTCCCGACGCCAAGGCCCATTGTGGCCGCGGTCATTGTCGCAGCGGGACGAGGTTTTTCCTCGGGAAGTTGTTCTTCCTCGCACTGTTGATCGGCGTCCCGTGGGCTGTCGCAAGCCACGTCGTGCACGGCGGCCACTGCGATGACACCACCGCGACGGTCTCCGCGCCGGACGCAGCCAGTACCCGATAGGGGGCCCGCATGGCCGAGCGCGTGCTGCTGATCGACGATGATGACCGCTTGTCGGCCATGCTCGTCCAGTGGTTCGCCGAGCGCGGCGTGCGCCTGGAGCGTTCCCGGGATGCGACAAGCGGGCTCGCGGCGATTCGGTTCGCTGCGAGCCCCGGCTCGTCCGGAGCGCCGCTGGATGCTGTCCTTCTCGACGTCATGCTCCCCGACCTCGACGGCTTCGAAACGCTCCGGCGTATACGCGCATTTTCACCGGTGCCGGTGCTGATGCTGACAGCCCGCGGAGAGGAAACGGATCGCATCGTCGGCTTGGAAATGGGTGCGGATGATTACCTTCCCAAGCCGTTCAATCCACGGGAATTGCTTGCTCGATTGCGGGCGGTGTTGCGTCGCCGCGCGCCGGCGGCGCAGCCGTCGATGATCTTCGGTCCGCTGGAGATCGACCGTGAACGTCGTGAGGCGCGGGTTGACGGTGTGGCCGTTTCTCTCACGCAGCATCAGTTTGATCTGCTGCGCGTCCTCGCAGAAAATGCGGGTCGTGTGCTCACCCGGGCCGAGATCATGGATCGCGTGCGCGGCGCCGAGCTTGACGCCTTTGACCGAAGTATCGACGTGCATATTTCACGTATCCGGGCGGCGATTGGTGACGACGCCAAACAGCCACGCCGCATCGTGACGCTCCGCGGTGCCGGCTACCTGTTCGTTGGGGTCTGAGGGCATGCATCACGGGGTCGGACCGAGCTGGATGAGGCACCATCCCAACCGCAAGTTGCATCGCCAGATCTACATGGGCATGCTGCTCGCCTGTGCCATCTCGCTTACGACGGCGATGTGCGCGGTTGCCCTTCATCATGCGCTGCTCGGCGCGGTCGGCGTTTTCGTCGCCGTGAGCGTGCTGAGTATTCCTGTTGCCAGGCGGATCACGTGGCGCCTGCGCGCGTTGGAGCGTGCTGCGGACGCGTGGGGAGAGGGCGACTTGCGCCGCCGCGTCAACATCGGCGGCGACGATGAGATCGCCTCGCTGGCGTCGGCCTTCAATCGTGCCGCCGAACGTGTCGAAACGCTGGTCGATGGCCAACGTCGTGTACTCGCGACGGCGTCCCATGAGTTTCGCTCGCCCCTCGCGCGCCTGCGCGTGGCTGTTGAACTGCTGGACGGTGACGACGCGACGCGACAGGCGGCGGCCCGCGAGATTGCGGAATTGGATGGCCTGATCGAGGAGGTCCTCGTCGCAAGCCGGCTCGATGCGCGGCCCACCGTCGAGCGAGAGGGCGTCGAGCTTCTCGCCCTTGCGGCCGAGGAAGCGGCGCGGGCAGGGGCAACCGTGGAGGGCGGGATCGTTACCGTGAAAGGCGACGCTCGTCTCTTACGACGAATGTTGCGGAACCTCATCGAAAATGCGTGCCGCTACGGCGAGGACGTCGTCGTGACAGTGAGCAGCACGGCGTCGGCGGCTCGCATCGTCGTCGAGGACAACGGTCCCGGCGTTCCCGACGGTGAACGCGAGCGGATCTTCGAACCCTGGTTTCGGGTGAGCGGGCATCGGGAGGGCAGTGGCGGCGGTTCGGGGCTCGGTTTGGCCCTCACGCGTCAGATCGCGAGCCATCACGGGGGGAGTGTCGTCTACGCGCCTCGCGATCCGCAGGGCAGCCGCTTCGTGGTGGAATTGCCGCGCTGACGGACAGCGATCTCACGGCGCGCGGCAAACGCTTCCGCGACCGCGTGCAGCACAGGGTGATCGGCACCCCGGATTCCCCCATTGATCCCCTCCATCGTTCGCGTAGCCTGCCCCGCCGAAGCGTCGGGCCGGACGGCGGTTTGTCGTCGAAACGGCCAACGTGTTGTCCATTGGCGGAAAAAATCGCACCGTGAACCATTGCGCTCCGCCGCAATCGCCGGCACGCTTCGCCGGCACGCATGCTGATTCTCGCTCCCGGCTCTCCGATCGATCGATTTGAGGTTGTCCGTCATCTGGGCGATGGCGGGAGTGCAAGCGTGTACGTGGTCCGTCACCGCAGCCACGGCTCCCTGCACGCGCTGAAGTTGTTCACCGCGGCCACGGCAACAGCGTCGCGCCGATATGCGGAGGAGGGCGCGGCGCAGGCGCGGATCCGGCATCCCAACGTCGTCGCCGTCACCGACGTCATGGAATTGCCGAATCAGGTCGGGCTGGTCATGGAATGCCTGGAGGGAAGCACGCTTGCGGAAGTGCTGGCGGATGACACCCCCCTCTCGCGTGAGGATGTCCTGCGCCTATTTTCCGAGGTGTGTGCCGGCGTGAGTGCCGCGCATGCGCTCGGCATCCTTCACCGCGATCTCAAACCGTCCAACGTGCTCCTGGCGATACGCGATGGCGTCGTCACCGCCAAGATCGCGGACTTCGGCATCGCCCGTGCCGCGCAGGAGACGACGAGCTCGACCGGAACGGCTGGGTATATGGCTCCGGAGCAAATCCTGGATGCGTCCAGCGTGGATGCGCGTACCGACGTTTTCTCGCTCGGCGTACTGCTGTATGAGCTGCTCGCGAATCAATCGCCGTTCACGCGGGCGGAACGTCGATTGACGCTGACCGCGACCTTGGACGGCGACCACGTTCCTCTGGGTACGCGCATGCCGGACCTTGCGCCCGCGCTGGTTGCCGCGGTCGAGCGCGCGCTTGCGGTGGATCCAGGCTGTCGTTTCGTCACGGTCGCGCACTTCGAGCGGGCTGTACGCGCGGCAACGGTCGCCAGCGACGCGGCGCCACCCTTGGCGGAGCGCATCGCAACCGTGCCGACGCGGGTCGTCCGCCCGGCCGCGCGCCCCGCGTACGCGGGTTCGCCGCGCGTCGTCGCCGTCGCTTCGCTCCCGCCGGGTCACGAGGCGCCGCGGCCGATCCCGGCGCCGTCAGGCTCCCCGGGCTCCCCAGGCTTCCCGGGCTCTCCGGGCTCCCCGGGCTCTCCGGCCGCGCCGCCGGCCCGGCGGTCCGGTGCGGCACCGCCGTCTCGAACCGAGCCCTACCCGGAGGTTGACGATGTCACGGATTCGGGGCCATTTCCTGTGCTCCCGTTGGCATGTGGGCCGCGGCGCGGCGAACTGCTGGCGCGGGAAGAGGCGCGCCGGCGTGCCATGGCGGAGTCCCCCCGATCCGTAGACAGGCCCCAAAGGAAGCAGTCGGGTCTGTTTCTGTCCATCGTCGCCTTCCTTCTCCTGAACGTTGCTGCATGGCAGCTCTGGAGCGTCGCGAACGCGGGTGCATCGCACGCGCGCGAAGCGCAACGACGGCTGGCGGAGCTGACCGCGGAGCGCGTGCGAGAGTGGGAGCTCGATGGGCAGCTCATCCGTTCCATTCTCCGAGGATCCGCCGATCCGAGCACGCTCAACGCCGCGGTTGAAGCGTATCGCCTTGCGCCGACGCCGCGCGTCCGTGCCACCGCTGGCCGACAGGTCGTCCGCGCCGCCCGCGTGGAGATTGCGTACCAACGGGCCGAGAAATCCGCGCGAGAGTTCGGGGACGCCGAGCGTCGGCTGGACGTGATCGAGCGTGACCTGTACGCGTGGGAAACGGTGATCGACGCGGAGGCGCGGACGCGAAAGGAGGTGGCGACCCAATTTGCCCAGTCTCTGGGGTTGCTGCCCATGGAGGTTCCCGCGGAGATCCTGAAGGTTGGCGTGCTGGCGCCGATTCCCGCTGCCACGCCGTCGTCGCCCGTGGTTCCGCCCGTTGAACGCCGCCGGCGTGCCAAGCCGGCCCGCAAATGACCCCGGCGCTCGCGCTTGCGTCCAACTTGAAGAAGCTCCGGGAAGCCCGCGGCGTTTCTCAGTCGCAGATCGCGCGACTTGCGGGAATTCCTCGGGCTACCTGGTCAAACCTCGAGGCCGGCGGCGCGAACCCCACGCTGGCCGTGCTCGGCGCGGCAGCGGCGACCCTTCAGGTCAGCATCGAGGAGTTGCTCGCCCCGCCGCGTACGGATGCGCGAATGGTGCGTTGCGCGGAGTTGGCGGCCCGCCGGTCCGGATCGACGCGCATTCGTCGCCTGCTCCCCGATCCCGTACGGGGAACGGAGATTGAACGGTTCGAGATCCCGGAGCAGGGACGCTTCGCGGGCGTGCCGCACACGCCAGGCACGCGCGAATACCTCACCTGTGAGTCTGGTGAAATCGAGCTGAGCGTCGGTGGCGAGTGCTATCGCCTTACGCCGGGAGACGTGATCAGCTTCCGCGGCGACCAGCGGCACGGATACGCCAGCGTCGGCACAGGCGCCGCGGTTGGCTACTCGGTCGTCCTGCTCGCGCCCGGGTAGCGCTGCTCGACCTGGCTGGCGACGAAGCGAGCGTTGTCGTTTCCGGATAGGCCGCCCCGATGGAGAAGTTTACGGTCAGCGGGCTCACCGGCGAGATTGGTGCGTGCCTGGGCGCGGAGTTCGGCGACGTCTGGGTGGAGGGAGAATTGAGCGGCTTCAAGCCCCATGGTTCGGGTCACTGGTACTTCAGTTTGAAAGATGACCACGCGGTACTGAATTGCGCCATGTTTCGCGGAGACAACGCCCGGGTGAAGGCGCACCCGCGCGAGGGAGATCGCGTGCTTCTGCGAGGCGCCGTCGACGTGTATGCGCCGCGCGGAAGCTACTCGCTCATCGTTCGCAAAATGGAATCCACGGGAGAGGGCGAGCTGTTGAAGCGCCTGGAAGCCCTGCGCGCTCGGCTTGCCGCAGAGGGCCTGTTCGACGAGCGTCGCAAGCGCCCGCTTCCTGCGCACCCCACGGCGATTGGCGTGGCTACGAGCGCGACGGGCGCTGCGTTTCAGGACATCCTCCGCGTGGTGGACGATCGCTACCCGGGCATGCCGATCTACCTCGCCGCGTGCCGCGTTCAAGGGGAAGGGGCGGCCGCTGAAATCGTGCGCGCCATCGAACTGCTCAATCGTCACGGCAAATCCGACGTGCTCATCGTCGGGCGGGGCGGCGGATCGGCCGAGGACCTGTGGTGCTTCAACGAGGAGGTTGTCGTCCGGGCCATCGTCGCAAGTCGGATTCCTGTGGTCTCCGCCGTCGGCCACGAAATCGATTGGTCACTGTCGGATTTTGCGGCGGATAGGCGCGCAGCCACGCCTTCGCATGCCGCCGAGTTGATCACGCCCGAGAAGGATGCCCTGCTCGACGCCCTCGAAGCGATCTCGGAGCGCCTCGCACATGCGATGGCGCGGCGGATCCGGGCGGGTCGCGATCGCCTGACTCGGATTCGGTTGCGACATCCGCGGGTTCGTGTCGAGCGCGGCCGGGTGCGGTGTGATGAACTCGATACCCGTTTGCACGCCGCGGTGTCCCGCCTTGCGACGCGCCGTCGGGAGCGGGTGGTGCTCGCCGGTCGCCATCTCGACGCGCTCTCCCCGCTGAAAGTGCTCGATCGCGGCTACGCCATCGCGCTGAAAGGCGGCGCCGCGGTGACCGATGCGGCGTTGCTTCGGAGCGGTGACCGTCTGGTGGTGCGACTTGCGCGCGGAAAGGTCGATGTGGACGTCGTTTAGGGAGTACCCGTTTGCCGGGCGAAACCTGCGTGATACACGCCGCGCGCGCGGGCTGACCGCGATCCGGAGTATTGATGCACATCCCCACCTTCCTTGCCTACATCGATCCCGGAACCGGGAGCTTCATGCTCCAAATGCTCATCGCCGGGCTGCTCAGCGCGGGCATGGCCTTTAAGAACGTGCGGTACAAGATCATGTCGATGTTTGCGAAAAAGGCACCGGAGATCACGGCCGACCCTCCCGCC
This sequence comes from Klebsiella pneumoniae, assembly GCA_945861635.1. Classification (GTDB taxonomy): domain Bacteria; phylum Myxococcota_A; class UBA796; order UBA796; family SXON01; genus CAMAWH01. The sequence goes on from CAMAWH010000004.1 coordinate 140,963, forward strand.
GTAGGACCGGACGCATCGCCGCCTTCGGGCACGCCGCCCACCGCCGGATCGTCCTGATCCCGTGGCCGCACACACTTCCAATCACCCCGCGTCGTTTCGCGACCCGAGCGGGTACGTTTTTACGCGTGATGGTGTTCATTTCCGTCGGGTGAATCAGGTGTATCGTGAGGACTACGAGCGCCTTCGATCCAGCGGGCTCTACGATACCCTGGCGGCCGACGGGCGCCTCATCGCACACGAGGAAGTGGAGACGGAAGCCGACGCGGGGTCCGACGCCTTCAAGACCCTCCGACCCAAGCAGGTTCCCCTCATCTCCTACCCGTATGAGTGGTGCTTCAGCCAACTCAAGGATGCGGCGCTCGCGACGCTTTCGATCCAACTCGCTGCGCTGAACGCGGGGATGTCGCTCAAGGACGCCAGCGCCTACAACATCCAGTGGGTGGATGGCAAGCCGACGCTTATCGATACGCTCTCGTTTGAACGCTACGAGGAAGGCAAGCCCTGGGTGGCGTACCGGCAGTTCTGCCAGCATTTCCTTGCGCCGCTTGCGCTGATGGCCCGGACGGACATCCGCTTGAGCCAACTCGCGCGCATCCACATCGACGGCGTGCCGCTCGACCTTGCCAGTTCTCTCCTGCCGTTCTGGTCCCGCGCCAACTTCTCGCTCGGCATCCACATTCACGCGCATGCGCGGAGTCAACGGACCTATGCGTCGAGTGCCGCTGCGCCCGCGGCTGCTGCCGCCCAACCAAACCCGTCGCGGATGCAATTCACGAAACACAACTTTGCGGCGCTGGTGGACAGCCTGCAGTCTGCCGTTTCGGCCCTGACGTGGCAGCCCGTCGGTACGGAATGGGGGGACTATTACGAGCGAAACAACAACTACAGCTCGGAGGGCATGGAGGAAAAGCGTAAGTCGCTTACGACGTTTCTTGGTGCTGTCAAGCCGCGCACCGTGTGGGACCTCGGTGCCAACACGGGCCGCTTCAGTCGGATTGCCGCCGCGTCTGGCGCGCAAGTGACGTCCTGGGACATCGATCCCGCCTGCGTAGAAGGAAACTATCGCCATGTCGTCGCCCAGAAGGAGTCGAACATCCTTCCCTTGCTTCAGGACCTGACCAACCCGAGCCCGGGACTTGGGTGGGCGCATGCCGAGCGTGACTCGCTCGCCGCACGGGGCCCTGTCGATGCCGTGCTCGCGCTTGGGCTCATCCACCACCTGGCGATTTCCAACAACGTGCCTCTCGATGGCGTTGCGAGCTTCTTGGCGCGTGTGGCGCGAAATGTGATTCTGGAGTTCGTCCCGAAAGAGGACTCACAGGTTGAAAAGCTCCTGGCGACGCGGAAGGACGTGTTTCCGAACTACCACCGCGCCGGGTTCGAAGCGGCGTTCCAGCCGTGGTTCGACGTGACGCGAACCGTGGATCTTGCGGGGACAAAGCGTACGTTGTACTTGCTGGAAGCACGCACGCCAGTGGCATGAACCGTTCGTTTCTCGCCCACCCGTTGCTGGTTGCGCTCGCGCCGGTGTTGTTCGTGTGTGCGCACAACGCGAATCAGGTGGACGCATCGACCGCGTTTGCGGCCGTTGGCGGCACGCTGGCCGGGACCCTCGTGGTGCTGGCGCTGTGCGCACTGGCCTTTCGCGATGTCGTTCGGGGTGCGATCCTCACTTCGCTGTTTGCGGTGTTGTTCTTTCTGTATGGCCGCATGTACGAGTGGGCGTGGGAGAAAAAATACCTCGTGACGAGCGTCGCGCTGCACGGCACCCTGGTGATTTTGTGCATCGTGTTGTTGGGGGCCTGCGTCCTCGCGCTGGTGCGAACAACCCGGGATCTAAAGGAACTTTCCGCCGGACTCACACGTTTCTCGGGTCTGCTGGTGCTGTGGTCCGCCGGAACTCTGATATGGGAGGTCGCTTCTCGCGGCCGATCGACGGCGGACAACAACGGGCGGGTCTGGCCGAGCGTACCTGCCCTCCGCAGCGATGCCGCCGAAACGCCCGATATCTACTACATCATCATGGATGGCTATGCGCGCCAGGACGTGCTCAAGGACGTCTACAAATTCGACAACTCGGCATTTATTGCGGCGCTTCGAAAGCGCGGTTTCTTCGTCGCGGAACACGGGCGCAGCAATTATCCGATGACGCACCTTTCTCTCGCCTCGACCCTTTCGTTGCGGTACCTGACCACGAAGGAGGTCACCGGCAAGGGCGGGCGCAGTCCGATGTACAAGCGGATTCGCAGGAATGAAGCTGCGCAATATCTCCAGGGGAAGGGCTATCGCTACGTCCATTTCAACACAAACTACGGCGGCACGGAAACGTCGAGTTTTGCCGACATTCGCTATAGCTATCGCCTGCCGGTTTTGCAGACGGAGCTGATGTCGGTGTTGCTGCGGACGACGATGCTCCGCCCGTTTGAGCCCAGCGTTGCCCACATGGACCTGTTCATGCTCGACAAGGTCACGGAGGTACCCGATATCGAGGGTCCGACCTTTACATTTTTGCACCTCCTCCTTCCTCACAACCCCTATGTGTTCGACCGCGAAGGCAACATTCGCGCCGACATTCCGCTCACCTTGCAGTTCGTTGAACGGACGGGTGGCTGGGGCGCACGCAAGGAGTATATCGATCAGTTGATCTACCTGAACCGCCGGATGGAAGGGATCATTGACGCGCTCATTGCGCGCTCGGCAACGCCGCCGATCATCATCCTTCAGTCCGATCACGGGTCGTCGAGTCTGTATCGAAAGAACATGTCGAGCGCAAAGAAGCTGAGTTTCTATAACGAGCGGACGGCCAACTTCAACGCGTGGTACGCCCCTGCCAACATTCGAAGCGAACTCAGTGATGACATGGTTCCGGTCAATACGTTCCGGCTCGTCTTCCGCCAGTTGTTCGGCGCTGCCTTCCCTACGTTAGAGAAGCATATTTACATGTCGTGGTACGGATCTGGCGACAAAGTGAAGGAGATCACGGGCCTGCTCGATCTGCCTCCGGTGGATCCAAGCGCGCCGGCGGCGGACGTTCCGTAGGTGTCCAAGGATCGGCGTGGCGTTTGGGTCTTGCTTCTTGCCGCAGCCCTTCTCATCGGTCCAACGGCATGGACTTCAACTTCGCCAGGGCGTGGCTGCCCAGACCCCCGCAGCGTTTTCCGCCGGCTTGCCCTTCCGGCAGCGCGATGAGGAAGAACAGCGTACCGTGCCGGTGTGAGTCGCCATTTCCCGCTCCAGCCGCCGTTGCACCCGTTTCTGCTTGCGTTGGCGCCGATCCTCTTCTTGTGCGCTCACAATGCCGACGAGTTCGACGCGACCGTAGCAGTTTTGGCGGCGGGTGTCGGCTTGGCGGGAGCGCTTGTGATGCTGCTTCTGGCATCGGTCGCGCTGCGCGGCGTCGCCAAGGGCGCGCTGCTCACGTCGTTATTCGTGGTCTTGTTCTTTTCCTATGGTCGCGGGTTCGAGTGGGTGTGGGGCCTGGAGATCGTCCCCACGAGCCGCGCACTGCACGCGGCGCTCTCAGGCACATGCGCCGCCGTCTTCGGGGTCGGTGCGTTGGCGCTCGTCCGGACGCGGCGAGATTTGGGCGAGGTGTCCCGTGGGCTCACACGCTTCGCCGCGATCCTCGTGCTGTGGTCGGCCGGAACCCTTGCGTGGGAAATCGCGTCGGCGCCAGCGAGCAAGCGCGTTGGCCCCGCCGCCTCCCTCGCGTCGAATCGACCGCCGGCCATTCTCAAGGAGACAGCGGACAAGCCGGACATCTACTACATCGTCATGGATGGCTATGCGCGCGCCGACGTACTGCAGGAGGTCTACCACTTCGATAATGTTGCGTTCATTGCGTTCCTCCGGTCACGTGGGTTCTTCGTCGCCGAGCACGGGCGTAGCAACTACCCGGTGACGCACCTCTCCCTGGCTTCGACGCTGTCGATGCGGTACCTCGAAAAGGAGGAAGTGCTGGCAAAGCGATCGCGAAGCAGGATCATGTACAAGTTGATCGGCAACAATGCGGCCGCACGCTTCCTGCAGGGAATCGGGTATCGCTATGTGCACTTCAATACGAACTATGGCGGCACGGAGAAGTCCAAGGTGGCGGACATCCACTACAGCTACCGCTCGCCTTTGCTCCAAACAGAGCTCATGTCGGTCCTCCTCCGCACCACAATGCTGCGTCCGTTGGAGCCCAGCGTCGCGCACCTGGACCTCTACATGATGGAGAAAATCACGGAAGTACCGGCGATAGAAGGGCCGACGTTCACATTCCTGCACCTCCTTCTCCCGCACAACCCGTACGTATTCGACCGTGACGGAAACATTCGCGCCGACGTGCCGCTGACGCTCCAGTTTGAGGAGCGGACGGGCGGGTGGAAGGGCAAGAAGGAGTATCTCGGCCAGCTCACCTACCTCAACCATCGGATGGAAGGAATCATCGATTCCATCCTGGCGAAGTCGATAACGCCGCCAATCATCATTTTGCAGTCGGACCATGGCACCGCGAGCCAATACGGCAAAAAGATGTCGGCCGCCAGGAAGTTGAAGTTCTACCACGAGCGTACGGCCAACTTCAACGCGTGGTACGCCCCGGAACAGGTTCGGAGTGGGCTCACCGACGACATGGTCCCGGTCAACACATTCCGCACCTTGTTCCGCCAGTTATTTGGCGCGGACCTGCCTCCATTGGAGAAACGCATCTACACGGCGTGGTACCGATATAATAGCAAGTTTGCCGAGATCACTGACCTTCTCGACGTTCCGCCGGTGGACCCAAGTGGCGGTGTGCTCGCGCCTTAGTCGTCGCCGCCGTCGTCCGCGTGTTTTCGCGCGTCGTCACTGCATCAGTGCTCGCACCGCCGGCACCACGGCGTCGGATAGAGAGCGTCATGGCACACCGCGCCGCCGAGTCCGAACGCGCTTCCGGGCTCGGGGCCTTCCGGATGGCCGCTGCCGCCGTTGCGCTGGCGCTGGCCGCCGCCTGTGAGGCGCGCCCGGCGAGTGTGGCGCCCGGTGGGTCGGAACACGACCGCTGCGCGACCGATGAAGTTCCCGTGGGCGGGGGCTGCATCCCCGCGGAATGCGGCGCGGCTCCGTGGGGCGCGAACGGAGACGCAGACGTTTTTGTAGACGGAACGGCGGCACCGGGCGGGGATGGCTCGGCGCGGCATCCACTGGCGTCCATTCAGTCGGGAGCCGATGCGGCAACGGCCGGAGGCACCGTCGCCATCGCAGCGGGAACGTACGCCGAAATCCTCGCGCTCACCGTCGACCATGACGGCGTCACCCTGGCCGGCCGCTGCGCGCAGATGGTGACGCTGGACGGTACCGTTGGCGGTCTGGAGTCGATTGCCCTCAGCGTGATCGGAGAGGAGGACCGCCGCCCGGTCGTCACGCTGCATGGGATGGCGGTGAACGGCGGCGGCCATCAAGGCATACACGCCACGCTCGCGACGATCCGAGGCAGCAACCTGACGATGGACGGTAGCCACGGCGCATCCATAGTGGCGACGGGTCCCGATGCGATGATCGAACTCAGTCGCGCCGCCATCACGTCGACGCTCCCGGAGGCCCGCGATGCCTACCTCGGCCAGCACGGCGTTGGCGTCGTCGCGGTGGAGGGTGCGCGCATCTCCATGACGGACGTCGCCGTGGCCGGCAGCCACACGTACGGCATCCTCGTCGGCAATGCGGACAGTGCCCTGGAGTGCGTGCGCTGCTCGATCACCACGACGTTGGCGGACACGTCCGCTGGGTTCGGCGGTACCGGTGTTCAGGCTTACGACTACGGCTCGGCAGCCCTCACCGACACTCACATCACGCGCAACGCGAAAGGCGGGGCGTTTGCTCACGACCACGGCAGCGTTACCCTCACCCGCACGGAGGTGACTGACAACGGCTACATCGGTGTCGCGGTCCGGGCCGGTGGCAGCGCGACCCTCAACGAGACGAGCATTCGCCGTACTGAATTTCGGGACCGCGTGGGTGGCTGGGGCGTGTACGCGGACATTGGCGGGATCGTGACCGGGAACGGCGGGGAAATCAGCGATAGTGCCGGCGCTGGCGTCCTCACCCACGACGTCGGCACCATCCTGACGTTCACGGACGTGCGGTTGGCCAGGAATCTGGAACACGGTGTGCATGCCTACGACGGCGCGTCCGTCTCCCTGATCGGCGGGTTCGTGGTCGGCAATGCCGGAACCGGCGTGCTGGCCTTCGATGGCGCGCACGTGCACATGAATGGAACCGCCGTGCTGGATACCGTCGCCAACGGGAGCAATTCGGGGTGGGGGGTCTTCGTCGAGGGTGCGACGGCGAGTCTCACCTCCGTAACGCTCGCCAACAACACGGCGGTGGGTCTGGTCGCACACGATGAGGGCACCGTGGTCACGGTGCAGGATGTCATGATTGTCGGTACGCTTCAGGGGCCCGACGAGGGCGCCGGACAGGGCGTGCAGGTGTACGGCGGCGCGCGCCTGACCGGCTCCGGCCTTTCACTGGTTGGCAATCAATACGTCGCGCTGGACGTGCACGGACACGGGTTCGCCTCGCTCACCGACGTGCAGATTCTCGGCACCTTTCCGGGAACGAACGGCACATACGGACGGGGTATCGAGCTTCAGAGTTCCGGCGAACTCTACGTGGAGCGGTGCGTCGTTTCCGGCAGCGCGGACAGCGGCGTCAACGTCCGCGACGCGAGCGTGCTTGACCTCGTGGACTGTGTCGTCAGCGGAAACGGTAACCGGGGCATCGAGATCGCCTCCGCCGTATTCCACGCCTCACGACTTTCTGTGCTGAACAACGTCGGGATCGGTCTGATCGCCTCCGGTGAGCGCGCCGAGGTCCACATCGACGACTGCGAGGTGAGCGACACCCGCAAGCAGATCGACGACACCAACGGTCGGGGGGTCGAGATCGAGCGCGGGGCGCAGGCCACACTCACCAACTGCGTGCTTTCCGGCAATCGCGAAACGGGCGTGTTCGCAAGCGACGGGGCGAAGGTGTCTTTGGCCGACGTCGTGATCTCGAACACCTTGAAAACCGGCCGGTACATCTTCGCCGAAGGCGTGCTTGTCCAGGGCGGGGCGGACGTCGAAGCTCTGCGTCTGACCGTCACGGGCACCGGCGGGCCGGGCCTGTACGTCACGGACGCGACGATGGCGTGCGTAGAGTGTGTGCTCACTGGCAACGCTTTCGCCGGCGCGCTCGTCGTGTACGGCCCGCTCACCATCGCCGACTCGTACCTCGCGGACAATGGCCCGGACAGCGACCTCGGCGGTGGGATGGGCGTGTTCGCAACGGGCCAGTTCGGTGGCTCCTCCCTCGAGGTTCGGAACACGACGATCGATGCGCATCGGTACGCCGCGGTCTGGATCGACGGACCAGGCCGCTACGACATCGAGGACAACAGGCTCCAGGGGGGCGAGCCCTTCTCGTTGAATACGGGCCCGATGCACGGCAATGCGGTGTTCGGCTGGAACGGCATCACCGCCTGGGACGGCGAAACCGGATTGTTGCTTGCCCGGAACACCATCTTCGGGGCGGGGGGCAACGCGGTGCTCCTGCACGATTCGACGGCCACATTGAGCGAAAATGCCTGGTCCGACAACACCGTTGACCTACGACAGCAGTCCTGCCTTGCAACGACGCGCATCTCCGATGCGGAGGTGGCCGACATTCCCACGGTCGGGCTGTGTTCGGGGTCGTCCACATTGATCGACACCTACATGGAGTACGTGGGCCTTCAGCAGACCACAGCGCCGCCGAACGATTAATTTTTTCGAGCGAGGGTGCAGGATCGCGGAATGCTCGCGCCCGTCTCGCTCGCAGCCGCCTACAACCTCGCTAGATGCGCATGGCCCGCCGATCGCCTTCCGATCGAGATTCATTGGACCGGCGAGCAGGAAGGCATGACGCAACGGGAATTGCAGGACGCGATCGAAGGAACTTCGGGTCGATTGCGCTCCGTCGAGGGGCCACAATCGTGACGGGCAACCGGCGTCATTATAAGGGGTTGCGGCGTTCGGCGAGGGTTGAACGCCGAGAATATGATGGCTATCCGAACAGGAAGCCTTCTGAACTGAATGCGCGAAAACCCGGTGCGGGTCGGTGATCTGGCGCGGGACCGGACCCCCCGTCCGACCCACGCCCTCCCCAGCTACTTCGTCTCTTCGGCGTTCATGTTTCCTTCGGTGCTCCAGCCCCGGCCTTCCTGGTACCAGGTTGCGTAAAAGGAGGTACCTTTGATGCTTCCTTCGAGGGCCAGTTCCCGCGTGTCGCTGTAGAGTTCGACCGTCCAGATACCCGAGAAGGTCGCGCCTTTTGCGGCACCGACGATGTCACCGTTCAGGTCAACCAGGTTGTGTTTGTCGGCACACGTCGCCGTGCCGGTCACGACGCCGGCGCCGTCCAGTGTGACCAGAACATCTCCGCGGCACTCGGCCTCGACGTCTTCCTCGTTGTCGTGGTCACCCGCGCGGTACCAAACCCACCCCTCGACGTGGCCCGCGAAGGTGCGGTCGGGGTCTGCGTCGCCGTCGGCATCACTGTCGGCGTCGGCATCCGCGTCAGCATCGCTATCCGCGTCGCTGTCGGCATCGCTGTCGCCATCGGCATCCGCGTCACTGTCGGCGTCACTGTCGCTGTCGGTATCGGCGTCCGACGCGCTATCGCCGTTTCCGCCATCCTTGTCGTCGAGGGTGATGGAGCCGGGGATGCAGCCCGCAAGGGCAGCGAGGAGGACGACGAGCGAGAGGGAGAGCGTGCGCATCGCGGCAGTGTAGCGGCCGTGGGCGCGGGGTCAAGCGATTCCAGCGGGCGCGCGCACTCTCCGTTTCGAAGCTGTACTCACGCCGACAACCGTCGATACGCCGCGTTGATTTCGGCAAGTCGCCGGTTCAACGATGCGATTTCCTCTGCCGTGCGCCCGCGATCGGGATGAAACTGCTGCACGAGGGCCAGCCACGCCGCGCGCAGCGCCGGCCCGGTCACTCCGGCGGACACTCCGAGCACCGCGCGCGCTTCCGCACGACCGTCATCCGTGGCGCTTTCCGCCTCGATTTCTCGCCAGAGCTGTTCCAGATTCGGCACGCGGAGGGCCGTCGCAAGGGCCGCGATAAAATCCTCAACGGCATCTCCCGGCCACGCCTCACACGTTGCGCGCATGAGCCAGCGCACCAGACGCGCCCGACCCTCCTCGTCGAGGTGGACATCCAACCGCGCGGCGACCCGCTCCGCCCCGAGTCGCGCCAGGTCTGCCCCCGCGAGTTCCTCCACCCAGTCCTCAAACCAGGCGGCGCCTTCGTCATCGAGGGGATGCCCTTCCGTGAACGATGCGCGTATCCACGCAATATCGTCGGGAGTGAGCACACGCTCCCCGGCGCGGGCGCATGCCACGAGCGCCATGACCGCCCGGGCTGGACCAGAGCCGCCGAGGCGGCGAACGATCGTCGGCATCGCGATCGTGAAAACCGCGCGGTCGGCATGCGGCCCGCTCGCGACGCGAACGGTCGCCGCGGACGCGTTGCCCGCCGCTGCATACGACACGAAAAACCTGGGTAGATGACACGTTTCGACGGGCGCCTCGACCACGACGGCGGCGTCCAGCAAATCGTCTCCGAAGTCGAGCCGCACGCGCACGTCCTTGTCCTGCAAGCCGCGCGCGATCCACACCGGCGTGAGCCAGACCCCAGGTCCGGACGGAGAAAAAGCATGGTGCCGCCACTCGATCTGCACGATTTCGAGGCGCTTGGAGGTGTCCGCCAGCACGTGTCCGAGCGTTGCGCCGACGCCAGCCCCTACGGGGCCGCCCACCATTCCACCCAGCAACCCGCCGATCATTTTCCCAGTCCACGCCACGCTGCCCTCCTTGGCCTCAGTCCCGGTCCTGCGTCCACTCCGCGCTGCCGTTTGGCGTTTCCCAGATGCGTACCCGGACAACGCGAACGCCGGTATCCTCCAGCAACTTGCCGGCGACGCCCGCCAGCTCGGCGGCGATGTTTTCCGCTGTCGGCGGCGCCTGCATCCAATAGACCGGGCGGCCATGGTTGGCGTTGGACGCCGCCAACAGGAAGACCGCCGGGTCGGGGTCGCCATGCATGAGGATCGCCGTATGGTCCCAATTCCCGTCGATCCAGCCGCCGACACGCTCTTTCACGACGGAGAAGTCCACCACCCGCCCGCGATCATCAAGGTTCGGCGCTTCGCAGGTGATTTCGGCGGCGTACCGATGACCGTGGAACGCGGCACACTTTGATTCGTGGCGGGGAATGCGATGCATTGCATCCCATTCGAGGCGTCGTGTGCAGGTGATCACGTCGGGAGCGTATCCCGTTCATGCTTGCCCGCGCGGTTGCCGCCTCGCTCCGTTCCGGGTACCCGCGAGCATGCAAGCAGCCCCACACCGAGACACGCTCCCCGATCACGCCAGCCACGCCGACGACCGCGGGATTCCGCTGGATCGCGTTGGCATCAAGGGCCTCGCCTACCCCATCACGGTGTGGGACCGATCCAACAAGGAGCAAGCAACCGTCGCCGTGATCGATGCCACGGTTGCGTTGCCGGCCGACGTGAAGGGCACCCACATGAGCCGGTTTGTGGAGGTGCTCAACGATGTCCACGGCGAACTGAGCCTCCACAATCTCCCTGACGTGTGCGCGACGCTACAATCCAGGTTGGCAGCGGAGAGTGTGCAGGTGGACGTGCGCTTTCCCTACTTCATGCAGCGTGCTGCACCGGTGAGCGGAGCAACGTCTCTGATGGAGTACAAAGCGGCGTTCCATGCGCGTCGGGACGGAGAAAAGTTCGATTTCGTGCTGGAAGTTGCCGTGCCGGTGACGACGCTCTGTCCGTGCTCCAAGGCGGTCAGCGAACGGGGTGCCCACAATCAGCGCTCGTGGGTGACGGTGTCCGCGCGCGCCATCGATTTCCTGTGGATTGAGGACGTCGTGGAGGCGGTCGAGGCGTGTGCGTCGTCGCCGCTGTATGCGCTTCTAAAGCGGGAAGATGAGAAGTTTGTGACGGAGGCGGCCTATGATCGCCCGCGGTTCGTGGAGGATCTCATTCGCGAGGTCGTGGCGTTGTTGCGTCCGCGCGTGACGTGGCTGAAGGTGAGCGTCGAGAACCTTGAGTCGATCCACAATCACTCGGCGTGGGCGGAGGTGGAGTGGACGGGAGAGGCTCAGCTCCCGGCCCCGTAGAAGAGGTAGACGGCGCCGGCGGAGCTATTGACGCCGGGGTCGGAGATCAAGGCGCCCTCAAAGCCGATGCCTTCCATGTCTCCCGCGTTCGCGACATCTCCCGAGGTCGCCGCGGTCCGGTCGAATGTGGTGTCGGCGTCGGTGCCGTCGAGCGCGCCGGACACCGGTCCGAAGAACTGCAGGGCGTCCCCGTATTGGTAGGACAAGAGCAGGTCCGTCACCCCGTCACGATCGATGTCCGCCCCGTTTACTGCATAGCCGAGTCCTGTTCCCGCCGAGGTGCCGCTGATGGTGGCCACGGCGGTTGAAACGCCGATTGTCCCGGCTGTGACGCCGACAAAAACGTATGCAGCGCCATAGGTGCCGCCCTCGGGCCCACCGAGTACGACGTCCGACAGGCCGTCTCCGTCGGCGTCCGCGAGCAGTGCGGCCGCATTTCCGGCCTGCGTGTAGGCGCCGTTTGAAAGCGTCACGTCCGCGACCGATGGCAGCACGCCGTCCCCGGGTGACGGTCCGAAGATCACGTAGGCGCCGTCTCCGGTGGGCCCGGCATCGTTGCCGATCAGCAGGTCATCGAGGCCATCGCCGTTGACGTCGTGCCCCCCGGACATGCTGTAGCCAGCGCCGGACGCGGTTCCGCACGGCCAATACGCGGAGTTGATGCCGGTATGCCCCGACCCGACTGGGTTGTTGAATAGCCACACGACGCACCCGGAATACACGCCGGAATCACTCGGCACACCCAGTGCTATCTCTGACAAGCCGTCCCCGTCGAGGTCGGAAAACGCTCCAGAGTACGAATAGCCGCTGCCCGAAACGGTGGCGAGGGTGGACCGAGTTCCCGCCGCGCTGGATCCGACCGAAAACGGCCCGGTGTCGAGCCAGGCGGTCGCCGTGCCGACGGCGAAAACATCCTCGTTCCCGTCGCCGTCGGCGTCGCCCAGAGCGATGTCGTAGACGGCCGCGTTGGTGGTTTCCGCGTGCGCGGTCGATGCGTCGGCAGTGATTGTGCCCGTCGTCGTTCCACTCACGACGTAGTAGCCATATACGGCCGTCGAGTAGCCGTACACGGAAGTGATGAGGTCAGGCACGCCGTCGCTCGTGAGATCCGAAACGCCCGCGAGTGAGAGTCCAAGTCCCAGGCCACCACTCGCCCCCTCCACGATCAAATCCGCGTCGGTCAAAGCACGCGTTCCCGTCGTCCAACAGCCCCCGTCCACAGTGCCATCACAGTCCTGATCGACGCCGTCGTCGCAGGTGTCCGTGGCGGCGGGATGGATGACGGAATCGCCGTCATTGCAATCTGAGGCGTCCGTCACCGCCCCCGCAATCACCGTGCAGCTCATCGTCACCGCATCGGGGTCCCCGTAGGTGTCGAGGTCGACGTCTGCGTAGTAGGCCGTGGCATCGGCTGCGGTGGATTCATCCGTCGAACCATCGCAATTCTCGTCGCTCCCGCCGCAATATTCGAGGTCATCCGGTGAGATGGCGTCGTCCGCATCCTCACAATCGGTGTTGTCTGAGACGTACCCAGTGGGAATCGTACATGCATTTTTGGGTATAGCGGCGTCCCCAAAAGTGTCGCCGTCCGCGTCGAGATACCACGTCGACGCATCCGCGCTCTCATCCTCCGCCACCTCACCGTCACAGTCTGAGTCTTCCGTATCGCAGAGGTCGGTCGCGCTTGGATGTATGTCGCCATCGACGTCGTTGCAGTCGTCCCCGGTTGCAACGTAGCTAGGAGGCTGGTCGCAGGCACTCACCGTCGTTGTTGCGCGGCCATATCCGTCCGCGTCGGCGTCGAAGTACCAGGTCGCGGGGTCGGTTGGATTGTCGTCCGCGAGCGCGTCACAATCGTCGTCCACGCCATTGCACACTTCGTCCGCCAGCGGGTTCGCGTCGGCGCGCGTATCGTCACAATCGTTGTCATCCGCAAGGTAGCCGGCGGGGAGTTCGCATGCGGGCGTCGTGTTGTCGGGATCGCCGTAGCCATCGCCATCGGTGTCGGCGTACCACGTGAGCGCGTCGATGGCGTCGGCTTCATCGACGTCGGTATCGCAGTCGTCATCCTCGCCGTTGCACGATTCGTCGGCGCCCGGGTGGACGCCGAACGCGGCGTCATCGCAGTCGGCGCTGTCGGAGGTGTAGCCCTCCGGAACGTCGCATGCTGCCGTGGTGTTCGTTGCGTCTCCGTACTCGTCACCATCGGTGTCAGCGTACCATTCGATCGCGTCCGCCGCGCCGTCATCCGTGGCGCCGTCACAGTCCTGATCTACCCCGTCACACGTCTCGACGCCCCCGGGCAGGATCGCCGCATCCGTATCGTTGCAGTCCTCCGCATTCGCGACGTACCCCTCCGGTTGCTCGCACGCCGACGTTGTATAAAGCGCAGTTCCGAAGCCGTCACTATCCGCATCCCCGTACCAGTCCACGGGATTCGTGCACGCGGTGGCGGTATCGCCCGCCGTGTCGTCCGGCGCGGCCGTATCGCCGCCCTTTTCGGTCGCGGGAGGCGCCGCCGTGATCGCGCACGCGAGGACGAGGTGGAGGAGGCACATCGGGCTATTGTAGCGCGTCCGTCAGGATCGGTGTAGCGCATGATCCTCGACGGGGCGACGTGGCGCAGCCAAGCGGTACCGGCGCGCAGACTTCCGAGTTGTGTTTGCCGGACGAGCGATTGACCCTGGCCCCCGCCTTCCACGTATTCCTCGTCGAGGGCGGGGGCGCTACGGAGTGAGCAACAGCCCAGCCGCCCCCAACGCCGCCTCGAACCCGTCGATCTTCCCCGCCCACATCGCCGCGTGGGTCTCCTTTCCGTCACTGTCGAGCGAACGGTGCTCGACATGCACGTGCGCCTTCGCCCCGCGAAACGTCCAGATGCGCTTCGGCTTTTCCCCCGGAACAGTCAACACGTCGTAGGCGCCCGTGACGGTGGTCGTTTCGCTCCGGTTGGGTTCGTCGGACGTGACCATGCCGACGACCTCCTTGCCGGCGCGGCCCTTCTTGACGTCGGCGGGCGTCAGCTTCCGGAACAGCACGAAGCCGGCGTTCTCCGGGTCCTTGGCTGTGATTGCCAGGTCGTACGTGAACGCGAGATCGAGGATTCCTTCGTGCATTCGGGCGCCGCCGCTCACGTTGGATCCTCCCTCTCCCGTAAGCCTCGTTTGCGCATCCGTCACTTCCTTGCGAATGACCTCGACGCAGGTAGGCGCGTCCGTGCACGCGTCATCGTCCTGGTAGAAATTCAGCTCTTGGTACGTCACATGCGCGACCTTGGCTTTCAAGTCGAGGTCCGCGTCCAGAATGAGGGTGTCATAACAACCGGTCAAGAGCGTCAGGAGCGAGAGAGCGAGCATCCGATCAGGATAGCGCGGCGTCCGGGGCGTCGCATCGACACGTGGGTTAGGTCGGCGCCCGCGGAGGTGGTCGGATGCGCGTGCTGGTGACGGGAGGCGCCGGGTACATAGGAAGCGTCGTCACCGAGGCGCTGCTCGACAATGGCGATGACGTGGTTGTCTACGACAACCTCTCGACGGGACACCGCGCGGCGGTGCCTGATCACGTCGCGTTCGTCGAGGGCGATCTGCGTGACGGAGATCGTCTGCGGGCCACGCTCGCCGACCACCGTATCGATGCCGTCGTCCACATGGCTGCGCTCTCGCAGGTGGGCGCCAGCGTCGTAAATCCGCGCGAGTACTACGATAACAATGTGCGAGGCGGACTCTCTCTCCTCGACGCGCTGCTGCACGCCGGCGTCTCGCGAATCGTCTTCTCGTCAACGGCGGCGGTATACGGGCAGCCGGAGCGCGTGCCCATCGAGGAGGATGCCCCGACGACCCCCACGAGCCCTTATGGCGACACCAAGCTCACCATCGAGACGGCGCTTCGTCGGTATGATACCGCGTACAACCTACGCTATGCCAGCCTACGATATTTCAACGCCGCAGGCGCCTCGCAGCGAGCGGGAGAGGACCATCGCCCTGAAACCCACCTGATTCCTCTGCTTCTTCAATCGGCCGTTGGCGCGGGAGAGCCGGTCGCGGTTTTCGGCGAGGACTACCCGACACGCGATGGCACGTGTGTGCGGGACTACATCCACGTCGTCGATCTCGCGCGTGCCCACGTTCTGGCGTTGGGCGCCCTGGATCGCGGCAGTCGGGTCTACAACCTCGGTTGTGGGGGAGAGGGGTACACGGTGCGAGAGGTCGTTGACTCAGCCCGCCGCGTCACGGGGCGCGCGATTCCCGTTCGCGTGGCCGCCCGGCGCGCCGGTGATCCGGCCGTGCTTGTCGCGTCATCCGCGCGCATTCGCGCCGAGTTGGCCTGGGAGCCGGCGTACGCGGCGCTCGACGACATCATCGGCTCGGCGTGGGCGTGGCAAGGCCGGCACCCGAGGGGGTGGACGGAGTAAGTCGCTGTCCGCCGCCCGTCAGTCGTCGGCGGCCGTGTCCCCACCCGCGCCATTCACCCAGTCGAAATAGCGGATCTCGATCCCCGCGCCCGGTGGCGGCACGGCGTACCCGTCGAAGATGACGGTGTTCGAGCCCGGGTCGTAGCGCCACCCGTTTCGTTCCCGCGGCCAGACCGCCGCGCCATCCACCTCGACCGTCATCGTGGTGACCAGGGGGATGGCCGAGAGTTTGAACGTGTCCTCCAACCCGAGCGCATGGAGCGCCAGTCGGGAGAGCACAGCGCCGAGGTCCGTCGTGCAGATCGACGCCGCCATGCCCTCGGAGGCTTCCTGTGCGTCTACGTAGCGAATTCCTGCGTCCGCCGCCGCCGACTGCGAGAAGCACCCCGCCGGCAGGTCGCCAACGATGGTGTTGATGCTGACGCTCTCATCCGCGCGGTTGCTCCGCAGCTGCCCGAGCGTTTCCTCGACGCTGACGGATGAATGATCGTCTTCGTCGGCGTACACAATCACTTCAAGCGCCGCGTCTGCCCGCGCAAAGTCTGTATTTGCGCCGGCGGGGTCTGCCCCGGCAATTGCGGCATCGAACCCCCGCTCATCCCGACTGCCGTCGATGCCGGCTGCCTCGATGCTCATGCGGAAGCCCGCAAGAAGGTCGCCTTCGTCCGCTGAAAGCGTTTCGCCCAGCAGCGTGCCGGGCGCGTCGTCCGTCATGTCCGTATCCACGACCCCGAGGTGAAAATCGACGGAATACGTCGCAAGTACGGCAACGAACGATTCCGCATGTTCACCAAGCGCCGCCTGTTCTTCGTACATCGTGCCGGAATTGTCCAGCACCCACAGGATGTCGACGCCGCCGTCTGCCGGTGCTTGCGTAAAGGTGTCGGACACCTGCGAGCGCGTGACGTCGTAGTCACTGCACCCGGCAATCAGCAGGAGAATGCAAAACCGCACGCCGAAAGTGTACCATGTGCCGCGCCCCATGATCACACTCCTCCTCATTGCTGCGTGTACGGGCCTTACGCCTTCCGGCGAAGGCATTCAAACCAAGGTGAAGGCCCTGCGGGTTGAACCCGCGGAGGTCGCGCTCGACACCCGCGAGGGAGAGCCCGGGCTCGCCGATTTCACCGCCATCGCGACATTCGATGATGACACCGAAGGTCCGCTTGACCTCGTGGCCTGGAGCGTAACCAGCGTTTCGGCCGGAGATATCGATCAGAGCGGACACTTCATCGCGTCCGAGTTCAACGGCGGAAACACTGAAATTATTGCGAATCACGTGGGCATCGAGGGCCGTGCAACGCTCACGTCGGTTTTTCGGGACAGTATTTTTGACGAGGTCGATGAATCCATCGCGGAGGCATTTGCCGCGGCCGACATTACCGATGACGATGGGGCTTCCTTCATCTACCCGCCCGACGGGGTCACCGTTCCGCGGAATATTTCCGGCTTTGTTTTCCAATGGCACGGCACAGCGGAGCAGGTCGCGCATTTGCGATTCCGCAGCGCGACGACCGACATTTCCGTCTACGCGCAGGGCGACCAATGGCGCCCGGACGCCGATCTGTGGACCCGCATCGCTGCCGTGAATCGTCAGGGTAGCGTCACTGTTCAGGTGGAAACGGCAGATTGGGATGGTGACGCGCTCACGAACGTGCACCGCGGCCCGGAAATTGAAATCACGGTCAACCGATTCGATGCCCGGGGGAGCGTGCTGTATTGGGCGTCGTCCGACCGTGCGATCATGCGGATTCCGTTTGGTGAGGAGGCGCCGGCGCGGTTCTGGCCGGTCACGGACGACGGGCACAGCTGTATTGGCTGCCACGCGCTTTCGGAGGCTCGCCAACGGATGGTGGTGACGGCGGATGGCGTCAACGGCACGTATGCTGTGATCGATGTCGCGAATCCCGACCAACCGAGAACCCTCGTGGACTACGACGGGAACAAGCGCGCGACCTTCCACGCGCTCTCCGGAGACGGGGGCTACATGGTGGGCGTCGCCGGCGGCGCGCTGACCCTGTACGACTTCGATACCATGGCCGTTGTGGGGCCAGTGGACACCGGCGGGTATTGGGTGACCCACCCCGATTGGTCACAGGATGGAAGCAGTCTCCTTTACGTGCGGCAAACCGGAAATCACAACAACGATATGAATTTCGCAGGTGGCGAAATCGTTCAGGTGCCGTGGGATGGTTCGACGTTTGGCACGCCCACCGTCCTCGTTCCACGCGACCTGACGTGGAATAATTATTATCCGGCGTACAGCCCGGACGGAAATTGGATCGCCTACAATCGATCGACGGGTGATGCGTATGCCGATGAGGACGCGGAACTCTGGTTGATCAGTCGGGACGGTTCGATCAATATCCGCCTCGACACCGCCAACGCCGAAGCCAGAGGGCTGAACAGCTATCCCCGCTGGGGTCCGCTCTCGGACGACGACGTGATGTGGCTCGCCTTTTCGTCCAAGCGCAGCTATGTTCCGAAGCGCACGGACAAGCCGCAGATATGGGTTTCGGCGATTGATCCGGCGCTGGCATCCACCGGAGTGGACCCGTCCAAACCTGCGTTCTGGATGCCGGGGCAGGACTCGAGTCAGAACAATCACCTTCCCGTGTGGTGGTCGCAGTGATCCTGCTGCTCGTCGGGTGCGATGCGTTCGGCGGTGCGGCGGTGGGCGTCGATTTGCTTGCGTACGCGGGTCTCGACGACGACGCGACGTGGACGTGGCGTGACGATGGAGACACGGGCATTCCGGACGCCGAGCAATTGATTCACGGCCAGAACGACGGAAAGGGCAACGTGGAATTGCGGCGCGGCGTGCAGTGGGGCGCTGCGGAACCCGTCGGCGCTCTGGAATTCGACGTGTCGGACGGCCTCGCCCTCGCGAGCTGGTCGTGGGACGACGACGGCAGCGATTCGCTCGTTCCCTTCGGAAAAAAAGGCATGGTCGAGGGAGATATTACCTACGACGGGGATTGGCGGTGCGTGCTGCGCCTACCGGATGGTATTGACACGTTCTATGCGCATTACGCCGATGTGGCCGAGTTCGAGTGCTCGGGCGGCAGTCTGCCGGGAACGTTTGATTTCGCCAAGGATGTCGGGTTGGTGCTCATGCGCACCAAGGTCGTCGATTTGAGTCTGGTGGCGCCGTACTGAGCGCGTGTACTGGCCCAGCGTGAAACGGACTCTCGGTTGGTTGTCGTAACGAGTTCATGAATG
The DNA here is from genome assembly GCA_945861635.1 of Klebsiella pneumoniae. Lineage (GTDB taxonomy): Bacteria > Myxococcota_A > UBA796 > UBA796 > SXON01 > CAMAWH01. Next base: position 159,785 of record CAMAWH010000004.1, read on the forward strand.
TGCGGCGAACGCATCGGATGACGACGGTGGTGGTGAGGCGGGTTTTGCTGTGGAGTTTCTTGAGGCCTGGCGGGCTTCTGCGCGGCGTTCCCGGGCCGCTTCGAGCCGACGGTCGCGTTCGGCGTTGATTGCGGTGTGCCGCCCGTTCAAGCGGGCTTCAGGCGTGACGTACCCGATGGCGAGAGAGCGCCGGGCCCCCTGCACGAGCCCGGTCCGCCGGGCGAGGAAGGGGTGGTGCGACCTCGCCGAAGTGGGCGAACGTCGGTATATTTTTCACGAGGCCCGGGACCGGTCGGGCACTTCGTTGGCGCGCGCCAACGACCGCCTGTAGCTTGCCCGGGGGAAGCCCAGAGACGACGTATCGTGCCTTGCTGGACGCGCCAGGCCCCACGTCGCGGGGGTGGTCCCATTCTCGTGAGCACAGGCGGGTCCGTTCTCGTGAGCGTCCACAGTTCTACGAGGGTAGAGACTCGAACGCCCACTTCGACGTCAACCGAAAGCGGGCGTTCTACCTTGTCATTCGGTGTAGTCGGCTCAACTTGATGATTATAGAACTTGGTGGCTTGATCGGCAGGGGGAGGACAGGCGGGAGTTCGAGGCGTTGAAGATGGGCTTGGCACCGAGGTAACGCGACACGTCCCGGACGGGCCGGGGTACGGGCTCGGGAGAAGCGCCGCATCGTCGTCGAGCCCGACTGCAGAAGCGAGAGCGGTTTGACCTTGACGCATACGGCGATATGCCATACGGTAGTATGCATGAACGTCGATCGCCTTTCGGTGACCCTTGAGTCGGATCTCGGCACGGCCGTTCGCGACGCTGCCTCCCGTGCCGGCGTGAGCGTGTCAGCCTGGATTGCGGCGGCCGCATCCGAACGGCTCCGTCACGATCTGCTGGGGCGCGCGCTCGACGCGTGGGAAGCGGAGACGCGGCCCTTCGACGAACAGGAACTCGACTTCGCGGCGACAGCGCTGGGCATCGTCCGGCGGCGGCGGTGAGCCGCATCGTCCTTGACACCGGGGCGTTCATCGGGATTGACCGCGGCGACCGCGCCGTGGCGGCGCTCCTGCGGGTCATATGGGAGGAGGGCCTCCCCGTCTTGTCCAGCGCGGCCGTTGTCGCACAGGTCTGGCGCGGCGGCAGCGCGCAGGCCCGGCTGGCACGAGTTCTTGCGGGCGTCGACGTCCGCGCGCTCGACTCCGAGGACGCCAAGCGGACGGGGATCCTGCTCGCTCGGTCGAAGACGGCAGACGTCGTCGACGGCCACGTGGCGCTTCTCGTGGGCCGCGGGGATCGCGTCCTCACCAGCGATACGGAGGACATCGAGACGCTCCTCGCGGCCCGCGAGGTTTCGGCGACGGTCATCAGGGTCTGAACCGGGGCAAGCGCCGAGGCGCGGAGCGGACGGGACGCTCGGGGATTATTAGCCTTGAAGGCTCGAATCCCTCGGACGTTACTGTGTTCGTCGTAAGTCGTTCCATGTCCATCGAACCGAGATAATCGAGAACGGCCGCCCCGAACTCGTCGTCCGAAGGCGGCCCATCAAGGTTGGTCGGGATGGCCGAATGGTTATCGAACTTTCTGGCTGGACCCGAAGGGGTGGGGGAGCGAGAGGATGCTGGCGTTCGAGGCTGCTTCAACACCTTCGACCCCGTGAGGGCGCTTCCGGCACGGGAGCGGGCCGCACGCACGTGTAGACTACGCGGGTGATCCCTCGCGCCCCTCTCCACCACCCAGCGGTCTCCGCGATGGCGATCGCCCTGGCGCTGCTCGGGGGCGGCTGTCGGGTCAGCCCGCCGCTCAAGGACACGGCAGCCCCCGAGGACTCGGGCCGCGCGGCGACCGACTCGACCGTCTCTGGCGAGACAGCCTCCCCGGACGACTCCCGCGATGACGAGGACAGCGCGGACTCCGGCTCCGACGACACGGGCACGGCGCCCGTCGGCTGGCCCGAGGACACCGGACGCGGGGAGTGTGGTGCATTCATCGACCCGTGGGGACTCACCACCGAGGAGGACGTCCAGGCCGCGCTCGACGCCGCGCAAGTCTCCCGTGAAGCGTTCGCGGAGGTGACCGAGATCGTCGAGCGGTACGCGGTGGACGGTTGCCCGACGGCGGAGAGCGACCCCGAGGATGACGAGACGACCATCTACCGCGGCCCCTGCACTGCTGCGGATGGCAGCATCTTCGACGGTTCGATGGCCTACGGCTACACCGGCGCCGAGCCGCTCTTCAGTTGAACGTTCTCGGGGTTCAGTGCGCAGATCGCCGATCCGTCGACCCGATACTCTTTCCGTGCCGACGGCGAGGTCATGTACTCCACGCACGACGGTGGCGGCGCTCAGCTGGACATCTGGTACGCGATCGACCACGACGGGGACATGGAGGCGCCCCGGGGACAGTGGGTCCGCGACCACGTCTACTCCACGGTCAATCTCACGGAGGCCGCCGACGGCTACCTCCGGGTGGTCAGCAACCCGGACGGCCGAGCGGGGGACATCTGCATCGACATGGCCCGACTCAACTGCGGCCTGGACGGCTGGTACGGGACCGCCGACCTATCTTCGCTCCAGAGTGCGAGCGTGAATTGGGGTGGGTCGGGCGAGTGCGCGGAGTGCGGAGAGGTGGCCATCGACGGCGTCGTCGTCGGGACGCTGTGCGATTGACCCCTCGGGCCCGGCGTCGGTCGGGCCGCCGCCCAGGTGCGTGAGGTCGGGCAGGCCGCCGGGCTCGCGCCCCCTCGTGTTCGTCGCCCTCCGCGTCGTCGTCGCCCCCGCCCGTCTTGTTGTCGACGGTCGAGATCCCCCGCGCTGGCAGACGCGGGCTGGCGACACGGGACGGTCGAGCGACTACACTTCTCCTCGGAGCTTCAGATGCCCGACCTCCTCGACCGCATCACGGTCAACCCCGCCATCTTCGGCGGCAAGCCGATCGTCCGCGGTCACCGCCTCGCCGTTGAGCACGTGCTGGGCATGCTGGCGGCCGGCGACGACATCGAGACCATCCTCGAGGGCTACACCTGGATGGAGCGCGAGGATGTGCTCGCCTGCGTGGAGTACGCGCGGCGGCTCCTCGCGCATGAGCGCGTCGCTCCCCGGATCGTCCCCTCCGCCGCATGAAGGTGCTCCTCGACTTCTGCGTGCGGGGCGGCGCGCGGGACGTGATCGCCGCGGCAGGACACGACTTCCCGTGGGTTGGGGACTGGGAGGGGAACCCGGGGGGACAGGCGATTCTCGGCGTCGCTCATGCCGAGGGCCGCGTGCTCCTGACGCTCGACAGGGACTTCGGCGAGCTTAGAAGGAAATCCAGGCAATGAAGGACGGTATCGCGGGCCTGGAGCCGGTTGACGACTGAGGTGGTCCGTCAGCGCGCTGACGACGTTCTCTTTCGATCACTTCGTCGAGGCGAGCTGCCGGCTGATGCTGGTGAGGTGCGCTCTGTGGATGACCACTGCCGTCCCCAGGGATGCCAACGGGATCGCTTGCGGAACCTGCCGCCTACCGATAGCTTTCGCAAGCGATGACTCCCCCAGCCCCGACCACCACGGTGTCCGCCTGGATCGACCACCTCCAGTCCAGCGGCCGCTACACGTTCACGCGGGAGGAGGCCCTGGCGGCGACCGGCAATACTGAGACCGCCGTAGCAGCGAGCCTCCGTCGGCTCCGTAAGGCTGGTCGCATCGTGTCGCCGCGCCGTGGCTTTCACCTTGTCGTGCCGCTGGAGTACCGCATCGCCGGCGCGCCCCCAGCGGAATGGTTCGTCGATGACCTCATGCGCCACCTTCGGCGGCCGTACTACGTCGGCCTCCTTTCGGCGGCGGCGCTGCACGGCTCCGCCCACCACGCACCGCAGGTATTCCAGGTCGTAACCGACGTGCCGACCCGCCCGCTCACAGTCGGCCGGGTCCGGGTGGTGTTCGTCCAGGGGCGCGCGGGCCTGTCTCCCACACAGACGATGAACACGGCGACCGGGACCCTCGTGGTGTCGACGCCCGAGGCGACGGCGCTGGACCTCATCCGCCACGCTGCCGTCTGCGGTGGCCTTCAGAGCGTCGCCAGCGTCCTGCGCGAGCTCGCGGAGCGGCTCGACGGGGGGCGCCTCGTCCAGGCGTCGCTCGGGGTGGAGCGGACGGTGGCGCAGCGGCTCGGCTGGATCCTCGATCACGAGGGCGCCGGCGAGGTAGCGGCACCGCTGGCGAATTCGCTCGCGGCCAGTACCCTCTTCCCTGCTGCGCTCCGGACGGACCTTCCCCCTGGCGGCACGGCGCCCGACCCCCGCTGGGGTGTCATCGCCAACACCACGATTGAGGACGACGAGTGATCCCCCGCGCCCACATCACCGCCTGGCGAGCGCGCGCCCCGTGGCCCGACGACGCGCAGGTTGAGCAGGATCTTGTCCTCTCGCGGGCGATGGTGGGGCTCTTCTCAGTTGATCACATCGCGAGCAACTTCGCGATGCGCGGCGGTACAGCGCTGAACAAGCTCTCCCTCGCTACGCCGCTCCGGTACTCCGAGGACATCGACCTGGTGCAGGTCGTCCCAGGTCCGACACGGCCCTTCTTCGACGCGCTTCGAGCACGCCTGGACCCGTGGCTCGGCGGGCACACCTACGAGCACCGGGAGCACAGCGTGCGTGCGACCTGGCGGTTCGCGACCGAGGTACCGCCGAGCCGTCGGATGCGGCTGAAGGTCGAGGCGAACACGCGGGAGCACTTCACGGTGCACGGACTCATTCCGGCCCGGTTTCGCGTGGAGAGCCGCTGGTTCACTGGCGAGGCCGCCGTGTCGACTTTTCGACTCGAGGAGCTGCTCGGCACGAAGCTTCGCGCCCTCTACCAGCGTCGGAAGGGTCGGGATCTATTCGACCTCCACCGCGTCGGCGCAGGTGTTGGCGTCGATCTGGACCGCGTCGTCGAGGCCTTTCAGGTCTACACCGAGGGACAGGGCATCCGGGTGAGCCGAGCGGAGTTCGAAGCGAACCTGCTCGCGAAGCTGGGAGACCGCGACTTCCGGACGGACATGGTGGCTCTCCTCGCACCGGGCCTCTCCTACGACATCGACGAAGCCGCGGCGTGGGTCGCCACCGAGGTGCTCCCGCGCCTGCCGTAGAACCGCGAGTTCGATAACCCCTCTGGCCGAAAATTGAAGAAGGCCCGTCGAAGTTCATCACTTCGACGGGCCTTCGTTCGGTGTGGTCGGGGTGACTGGATTCGAACCAGCGGCCTCTTGGTCCCGAACCAAGCGCTCTAGCCAGGCTGAGCTACACCCCGACGCGCCCTTGCTAAACGCCCCGGGACGTCATGTCAAGCCGCCGGCGTTCGGCAAACGACCACGCCCGCCCACGGATACAGCGCAACCTCACGCGGAAAGAGCGCGCTGAGAACCGACGTATCCGCGTGGTCGCTCACCTCCAACCCGACCGTTGCACAGAAAGCCGAAACCTCCGCCGCCGGGATCTGGAACCGGACCGGCTCGCCGAACAGCTTCAAGAACTGCGGGAGCGTGCGATGGATCGCCCCGCGAATGCCGACAGCGTCCGGAACGGACGAATAATCCCACGCCACCGTGATGCCCTCGGACGCCAGCCAAACCAGCGTTTCTCGCACCGCCACCTCGGGCAGGTACATGCTGACGCCTTCCCAACTCGCAAACGTGCGGAGGCCACGCTGGAAACCCGCTTCCAGCAGTTTATCCATCCAACGCTCGTTCGAAAAATCGACGGGGACGACATGCCGATTCGCGAGAGGCGGAAGTGTGGACGCACGCTCCGACTTGCGCGCCGACGTCGCGGGATGATCGACCTCGTAAATCGGAATATCACCCAGCGGAAGGCGCCACGCCCGCGTGTCGTAGCCCGCACCTAGCAATAAAACCTGCTCGGGTCGGAACGCCAACATGGCATTTTCAATAAATCGATGACGGGCAAGCACCAACGCGCGCACGCCATGTGTAAGCCAGCGCTCGGTTTGGTTCACGTGCCTCCGGCCGGAACCAAACGTGCGAGCCGCAGCGAGCCACGCCGCGCTGTCCGGGCGAAGAAACAACTCCGCGTAGGGGTCATCCAAAACCCGTTCTGGCTCCGGCCAGAACCGCTCGGAAGCTCTACATAGCGCCATCAACTCGGCGGTACGGCTCGCCGCGGTTTCCCTCACGCCACCGTCACGGCGATCGAAAATATTCCCTCGAAACCATCCAGATCGCTGTCGTACTCTTCCGCCGCCGTTTGCACGCGGCCGGACTCGTCCTTCGCGCGGACCATCAATTCGTAGACACCGTGTTCAGGGGGAATCCAGAAATATCGCCACAGCGTCCACACGTCCGGCCCGTTCTGGTACGTGATTTCTACTTCCGTCCAACTCTGGCCGCCGTCATCGCTGACCTCGACCGTCGTGATGGGGATGCTTCCCGCAAAAGCGCTGCCGACCATCCAAACACCGGCGAGCGGGACCACCGCATTCGCCGCGGGTGCGTGGATCCAACTCGACACCTGATAAATACAAGTATCGGACCAACCGCGCGACTCCCATGTGCCGACGTCCGCCTCGTCCGACAACTCGATGCGTTCAATCCACTTCGGGTTTTTCATGCCGTACCGACCGGGCGTCAACACGCGCACAGGGCCGCCGTGATCGTCGGGTAACGGAACCCCATTCATTTCCCAGACAAGCATGATTCCCGTCTCGAAATCCGCGGCAGGCACGGCCGTGTGGTAGTCGTCGCCGCAAAAGAAATTCAAATATTTTGCCGGTGTTTCTCCGAGCAAAGCCGGTTCTCCGAGCAACGTCGCCATTCGGATCCCCCGCCAGCGCGCGTTGGAAATCGACCTTCCGCTGGACGAACCAATGCATTCCAGCGTGTGCTCGACCTCCTCTCCGCCGCGCGCCTCCAGCTCTGCCGCGGTATAGACGGTTTCGGTGCCATCAAGGCCAACAACGGTCAACGTCCACGCTTCCCGATATCCCTCCGGCGGAAGCCAGCCCGAATAGGTGACGTGGTAGAAGGTATCGTTGGGGGTGATGGGGGAAATGGGCTCCCCATCCAACTCGTCTTCTGCGTTCGCGGCGGCCGCGCCCTTCGCTGAATCGCCCGCAGGCTTGGCGCACGCGGCAGCGGCAGCGGCAGACAGGGCGGCGGTCGACGACAAAAACGCGCGGCGAGTGGACATGCTGCACCATACGCCGTCAGTCGCCGCCGCGGATCGCCCGAATCGCGCCGGCACGGTCTGCCGCGCCAAAAACCGCGGAACCCGCCACCATCGCGTGGGCCCCCGCCCCCACGAACCGGCGGGCGTTCGCGGCGGTGACGCCGCCGTCGACCTCGAGCAACGTCGGCAGCCCTCGCCTGTCGATCTCGCGGCGTATGCGCTCGATTTTAGGGAACACTCGTTCGATGAGCGTCTGGCCACCGAAGCCAGGGTTCACCGTCATGCACAGCACGAGGTCCGTCACGTCGAGGACGTAGTCCAGCACGCTTTCGTGGGTGTGCGGGTTCAGGGAGACCCCGGCGCGCGCTCCGGTCTTGCGAATCGCCTGAAGCGATCGATCGAGGTGCGGGCAGGCCTCCGCGTGCACCGTGATGCAGTCGGCGCCTGCCTTTCGGAAGTCCTCGACGTACTGATCAGGATCCACAATCATCAGGTGCACGTCGAGCGGCAGCGACGTCGAACGCTTCGCCGCGGCGACAATGAGCGGACCAATCGTGATGTTCGGTACGAACCGACCGTCCATCACGTCGATGTGGATCCAATCCGCCGTCGCAACGTCGGCCAGCTCCGCACCCAGCCGGGAGAAGTCGGCGCTCAAAATACTGGGGGCGATGATGGGTCTCATGGCGGGCCGTCTATCGCGTTGCAGCCGCGCCCAAACACTCCCCGGGAATCGGCCGTGCGCCGTTCATGAAATCTGCGCCGGAAACCGCCTTCTTCCCGGGAAGTTGAACAGACAAGAGCTCGATCGCTCCGGCTCCACACGCCACGCGCGCCCGTGCCAGCAGCTCCCCGGGGCGGCCCTCGCCTTCCGAACGTCGCACCCGCAAGACCTTCACGACCTCCCCCCGAAACACCGAAAATGTCCCCGGCCACGGCGAGAGTCCGCGAACCTGCAGGTGTATTGCCGCCGCCTCATTTGCCCAGTCCACCCGACCCATTTCCCGATCCAACATCGGCGCGTGCGTCGCAAGCGCAGCGTCCTGCGGAATCGGCGCCGGGATCGAGGCCAACGTACGCGCAATCAACGCCGCCCCAAGCGCGGCCAGCCGATCATGTAGCTCCCCCGCCGTTTCCTCGACGCCGATCGGCGTCGATTCCTGAAGCAGCATGTCTCCGGTGTCGAGGCCTTCCGCCATCTGCATCGTCGTCACGCCTGCGAACTCATCACCCCCGAGGATGGACCATTGAATCGGCGCGGCTCCCCGCCATCGAGGCAGAAGGGAAGCGTGAACGTTTACGCACCCGTGGGCCGGAGCGGTGAGCAACCGCGGCGTCAGGATGCGTCCGTAGGCCACAACCACGGCCAGATCGAGGCGAAGCGACTCCCACAACTCCGGAAATTCCCCCGATTTGATGCGGGCGGGTTGGGCCGTCGGCAAGCTCAACTCCCGCGCGGCCCGAATCGTCGGTGGGCACTGGACCTGCTGACCCCTGCCACCCGGGCGATCGGGCTGCGCGACCACCAGTGCAATTTCATGCCCAGCAGCATGGAGCGAACGCAACGACGACACCGCGAATTCCGGAGTGCCCATAAAGGCAATTCTCAACCGTTCGCTCCGACACGAACACGCTCTTTGGAGCGCCGAGCCAGGTACCGACCCTTCTTCATGTTCGACACACGGTCGAGGATCACCATCCCCTCCAGATGATCCATTTCGTGCTGGACGACGACGGCGTCGTATTCCTCAAACCACTGTTGTTGCGGTTTTCCGTCCTCATCGAGGAAGCGAACGTGAACGCGCCGCGGACGCGCGATATCCTCGTTGAATTCGGGGACGGACAGGCACCCCTCTTCCCATACGATTCGCTCCCGACTGGCCTCGATGACCATCGGGTTGATGAGCGCGAGGAATCGAGGGTTCGTGGGCCTGCCGTCGTCGTCCTGTTCCCGCGTGCTGTTTCCGGGATCCACGACGATGATGCGGCGAAGATCCCCGCATTGTGGCGCGGCGAGGCCCACGCCGGGCGCGGCATACATGGTCTCCGCCAGGTCCGACACGAACCGGCGCAGGTCTTCCCCGAATTCTCCAGGTTCAACAGACCGACATTTCCGAGAGAGGATCGGATTCGGCACCGTGATGATGTGCAGGACCGCCATCGCCCCCGTATAGCCACGCGGGCGCGGATGGTCACGTCAGCGACGCCGACGAAATTTCCACACGCCGATGAGCGCCTCGCCAAGCGTGCGGAGGCTCATCTTCGATACCCCGCGCGTGCGGTCGGGGAACACGATCGGGATCTCACGAACGCGAAAGCCCGCAGCGAGTACCCGGGCCGTCACTTCGATCTGAAAGCCGTACCCAACGGAGGAGATCCCGCCGAGATCGATCCCCGCGAGGGTCGTCTTGCGGAAACACTTGAAGCCTCCTGTCAGGTCCTGAGGATCAAGCCCAAGCACGGTGCGGGCGTACAGGTTTCCGCCCCGAGAGAGCGCAAGTCGGTAGGGCGCCCAACCCTCCGTGCGCCCGCCGGGAATGTAGCGACTCCCAAGCACGAGATCGGCGTCCGCAATCGCCGCAAAAAACGCCGGGAGGTGCTCGGGTCGATGGCTGAAATCGACGTCCATCTGCACCACGTGCGAACACGAATGATCCAGCGCCCATCGGAATGCCGCGACATAGGCTGGACCAAGGCCGAATTCCGTCGTTCGGTGCAGCACGTGGACGCGCGGATCGGCGGTGGCGAGCTCATCGGCGATGGCGCCCGTGCCATCGGCGCTGGCATCGTCCACGATGAGAATCTCGCACGACGATGCGACCGCGAAAACGGCCGCGACCATGTCCGCGAGGTTCTCGCTCTCGTTGAGCGTGGGCAGGATGATGAGCGCGCCCGCGCCACGGACGGATGGGTTCAACACGCTGCCGTTTACCATGCCGCTGTGCGCTCGGATACACGCGCGAGCCCCCGCCGATGTCCGTGCTTGATAGCGGACGCATCGCGCCCTACCCTGCACCATCGAGTCCCCGCATGTATTTCGGCCGCATCCCCCGATTCAGCCCGAGCTTCTCTCCCGCAGAGGCGTTGATTGCCGCGCGTTTTCTCGCCATGCGGCCGGAGGACCAGCCGGAGGTGCGTTCTTTCGAGCGTGTATTCGCCGATTACATCGGGGCAAAGCACGCGGTCATGACGCCAAGCGCTCGGTACGCTTTTTACTTGTTGCTTCAGGCGATGGGCATCGGCCCGGGGGATGAGGTCGTGCTGCCCGGGCTAACCTATTTCGCGATCCCTTCGATGGCTGTTACCGCAGGTGTGAAGCCGGTTTTCTCGGACATCGGACTCCGAACCCACGTCCTCGATCCGGAAGCATTTCGCGCGGCGATCACGCCGAAAACCCGCGCCGTCGTGCCGACGCACCTCTACGGCACGCCTTGCGACATGGATGCGATCGGCCAGATCGCACGGGAACACGGCATTGCCGTCATCGAGGATTGCGCGCAGTCCACCGGCGCGCGTTTCCGTGGAAAACGAGTCGGACACCTTGGAAATGCCGCCTACTACACCTTCGGCCTCACCAAAAACATCACCACGTTGTCCGGTGCGATGATCACGACGGACGACGATGCCATCGCGGCGTTCTGCCGTGAGAAGATCGAGTCCAGCACGCCCGCTGGGCTCAAGAAGGCCGCCAAAGAGGCCGTCACGGGACTTGCGATGATGGTGGCCACGCATCCGTTCGTGTACCCGCTGACCCTCGACCCGATGATCCGCGTGGGCAATCGTTTCGGAAAAGACCCCTTGCACGAACGCTTTGG
>CAMAWH010000005.1 GCA_945861635.1 Klebsiella pneumoniae
CGGCGTCCTACCCCTGGTTCCTGACCGTGATCGCCGCGGTGGCGCCCATCCCGTTTGCGGCGCGGAGGGAGTGGGCACTTGCGACGGTGGTGAGCCTCGGACTGGTCGCCGTGCCGATGTGGCACCTGTACAGCCTCTACCGGGTTGCCAGTGGCTGAAAGCGATTTGCCGACGCCCGAAAACTCGATCTTGTTTTCTCCGCTTCAAATCAATGGAGTTACGGTTCCAAACCGCGTCTGGCTCCCGGCCATGGTCACGTGGCTTTCAAACGACGCTGGAGAAGTGACCGACGATATTCGCCTGCGCTACGTCCGCTACGCACAGGGCGGTGCCGGGATGATCGTCCTCGAAGCCATGGGAATTCGCGATGTGAACAGTGGACCGCTCATGCGGATCGGGCACGATCGCTACCTCCCCGGCCTGCGTGACCTTGCATTGCGCGTTCACGACGCGGCGGACGTGCGCGTCATCCCGCAGGTCATCGACTTCCTGAAGATTGCGCGACGGGATCCGGCGCGTGCTCTCGCGCGATTGGAACCGAAGTACCCTGGTATTTCTGCGTGGACCGAGCCGGAGATGCAGGCGACGTTGGACCCGCGCGAATGGCACGATTACGCCCATGGGTACCGGCAGATGATCGAGGACCTCGGGTTGGCGGAGATTCGATCGCTACCAGGCCTGTTTGCAGGGGCAGCGCGCCGCGCGCGTGAGGCTGGGTACGACGGCGTGGAATTGCATTTCGCGCACGCCTACACCATGGCGAGTTTCCTGTCCGCAACGAACGCGCGTACCGATGATTATGGCGGCAGCCGGGAGAATCGGGTGCGACTCGCGTTGGAAGTAATCGCCGCAGTGCGCAAGGAGGTCGGCGCAGATTTCATGGTTGGATGTCGATTTTTGGGCAGAGAGGACGTGGAGGGCGGCACGGAGGTCGAGGACGCGGCGTGGTTCGGCGTACAGTTCGCGGCGGCAGGACTGGACTTTCTGTCCATCTCGCGCGGCGGGCGCTTTGAGGACGCACGCCGGCCAGTCGTCGGAGAGGCCGCGTATCCGTACACCGGGCATAGCGGGCTGATGTGCATGCCAACGTACAAATACCCCGTCGCGTACAATCTTCCACTTCCGACGGAGATTCGCCGGGCCGTCCGCGCCGCTGGATACAGCACGCCGGTCGTCGGCGCTGGGCGAATCAACAGGTACGAGGTTGCAGAAGGCGCGCTCCAACGCGGAGACCTCGACCTCGTCGGCATGGCACGCGGCCTGCTCGCGGACCCCGACTGGCCGAAGAAGGTGCGCGCCGGGGCGGCCGACACGGTCCGATATTGCAAGTACAACAACGTGTGTGAGGCACTCGACCGGAAGCACCTGCCCGTGCGCTGTCAGCTTTGGATGAAGGTAGCCATGCACCCGCCAGGTTAGCGGGGCGCATGCTTTTCGTCGTTGCATGGGCCATGGCAGAGGGCCCGAACGCGCTGGCAACGGCGCCGCCGGCGGCACCTGTGGTCGTCGAGAACGACCCGAGAAACCCAACGGTCGGGAACATGGGCGCTCGCTTCACCATCGCAGAGTGGTCCGACTTTCAGTGTCCCCACTGCGCGGGCGCGTGGCGCGATGTCGAGAACTTCATTGGAAGCAACGCCGACGTGCGCCTTGTTTTCATGAGCTACCCGATTTCAAACGCCTGTAATCCGGCGATCGAGGGCATCCGCCATGAGAACGCATGCTACGCCGCTCGCGCCGCGATCTGCGCGAGCGATCAGGGAAAATTCGCAGCCCTCGCTGATCAGATGTTCGGAAATCAGGACTACCTCGACCCGGAGCAAATCGGCTTCATGGCGCAGAAAGTTGGCGTAAACGCGAAAAAGTTCGCATCGTGCCTGACGGCGAAGTCCACGGCGGCCCTCGTGAGCCGCGACATCGAGGCCGCCATCGCTGCCGGATTGCAGGGTACGCCCACGTTTTTTCTGAGGGATGGGGTGGGTCCGTGGCGGCCCCAGGATGAGGGCCTCGCTGCAATGTTTGCGGAGATTGTTCACCTTCGCGGCGCCCTGCAGCCCTGACGGACGGGTTCGGACGTTCGGCGCGCTCTACGGCACCCGTACGACCGGATGCCCGACCTGAATCTCGGCAAGGTACTCCTCGACGATCTCCTCGCGGACATTGGCGCGAACGGTCTCCTCGGCCTCCGCGAATGGAATCAGCTCCCGACGGTCCTCGACCAGGATCAGGTGCCACCCGAACTGGCTCTGCACCGGACCGACAAGTTGCCCGACCTTGGCGCCAAACGCCGCGTCCGCAAAGGACTCCACCATCATCTTCTTTTCGAACCAGCCCAATTCCCCACCCTCAGCGCCGCTGCCGGTGTCGATGCTGGCCGTCTTCGCCAGCATCGCAAATTCCTCTCCCGCCACGATTCGCGCCATCAACTTTTGCGCATCCGCCTTCTCTTTCACCAAGATATGTCGCGCTTTCACCTGCGGATTATGGAAGCGCACCCCGTGGTCGTCGTACCAGGCCGTCAGCCGCGCCGTCGTCATCCGTTCCGCCACGACGGCCTCAATCAGCACGGACGCGTACGCTTGCTGCGTCGCAAAACGGGCGATGGCCTGCGCTTTCGGGTCTGCGTCCAATTTTCGGCGACACGCCTGAACGTGCAGCAGCATCCCGAGGGCGAGTTGGTCCACCACCCCGGTTGTGTCGCCCTGCGCGATCACCGCCGCGCGCGTGGACGCCGGCAGCGACGCCAGCGCAACATCGACGTCTCCTTGGGTGATCGCCACGCCATCGAGCATCGCAAGGGTCGTTCCGTCCGGCGGGGCAATGCTGCGGAGCGAACAGTCGTGCTCTGCGGCAAAAGTTCGCATCGGTAGCCCCCAACTCAGGCTCAGGCAGACGGTGAAGACGACGGGACGCACGCGTTTGCTGGAAAACATGGCCGCGCGTCTATCGCAAGCGCTACCCAAGTGCCTTGGCAACCGAGCGGACGATCGCGTCCTCTCCGGGAAAACCGAGGAACGTCTTGCGCTCCACGATTACACCATCGACAGCAATGGTAAAAATTCCGCCGGAACCCTGCTCCAACGCCGCTTGCACACCCAATTCCTCCTGCAGGGTTTCCGCCACCCGGGCGGCCCGCGGGAGGTAGCCTCAACTGGTGCAGTAGGTGATCGTGACGCGTGACATGCGACCTCCGATCGCGTCGTAACGCCTTTTTTCCGGACGCCTATTCTCCGGACGCCTTCCGACCGTCCAGAAACGCCAGCACCCGCTCCAGCACCGCACCCGCCTCCGCAAACGCGACACCATCACGCTCCCCACCGAGACTCGCATTTTTCAGCAGGTCCCCCTCATGCACGACGAGCATCGATCCGATGACTTCAACAAGGACACGGTCGGTGGCATCCACGGCGCGGAACCCCTCCCAGTGCAGGGGTGGAGACGTGGATGCCCCAACCGCCTCCCAAACATTGTCCTCGATCACCACGGCACGTGCCCCTTCCGGCGCGGTCGCGCCGGGCAGGACGACGTAGGCCGCGGCAGGTCCGTCGCCGGCTTCGCACGCGTCGATCGCCATGGCCGCGATGCGGACCTGCAGCGTGCGATACCCGAACAGGCCGGCATCCGCGCACCCGCGTCCCAGCGTGCGAACCGTCGGCACCGGTGGTACGTACGATCGGTGGCTCACCCATCCGACAGCATTGGTAAAAAGCCGTGCATTGTCACCATATCCGATCATCGATCCGCCAAAGGCGTTCTGATCGCCGAAGACGACGACCCGGCCTTTCCCGACCTCACCTGCGGCGACGATCGGTAGGGCACCCACCGCCTCGTCCGGGTCGTGATCGAGCGATCCCGTGAAGCCGGCGTTGTCCTCTGCCCGGTAGGGATCCCAGCGATCGCCCCATGCGTGCGGACCCGAAACTACGACTGGCGTGAGCCCGTTTACCTGTCCAGCGGTCATGAATCCGACGGCGGAAACGCCCGCAGTGATCGGATGGGGAAGGATATTCGTGGCACGGAACCACGCTTTCGCCCTGGGACCGAGCCCATTTTCCGGGTCGGCGACGGTGACCGGAGGCAGGGAGAGCCCAAGCGTCGTCGTCAACTGCGCCAGCATGTCCCCGTGCAGATAGCAGTCCGTGTGATCCGTCACGAGCAGAAGTCCGCCGCCGCCGCGAATGAATGCGTCGAGCGAGCGAACTTCTGACCACCGGAATCCGGGATTGTCCCCGCTGACCAGGTTGATGAAGACCGCACTCGCGCCGTCCAGGTTCCAGCGCGGGCCAAGCGACCGCAGGACGACGCCTCGCGAACGCACGGGATCGAACGCACGGCCGTACCCATGCATCGTCCAATAATCGAGGTCGCCGGGAGCCAGCCGAACATCGACCCCCTGCCGATGACTGTGCCACGTATCGATGAGTATGGGACCGGCCGCGTCAAACGACGGTGCCTGCGCCCACCGAAAAGCCCGGCCGCGCTCCCACCACCGAAAGTGGCCGTATCCGGCCGCCGCCGCGTACGTCGGGAGGGGGTCGAGCAGCCACGGGGCGTCGGGACCGGGAAGGGACACGGCGCGCCACGTGCACCACGCGCCCGCTGCGAGGGCGGCCCCCATCCAAACGGCGACAGCGGCGGATCGACGCAAGCCACGGGCGTAACCGGATAGACGGTCGCCGATGGTCGAACTTCGGATCCCGCGCCATGCCTGCTCCCCGCGAGACGCGGCCCGTGCGGGAGACCTGTGGCGGCTCGTTCAGGAGGTCGCGGTCCACGATTCCGAGGTCTGCGGCTGGCCGCCGCAACGCTACCGAGCGCTCGGGACGGGGTTCGTCGTGCGAGAAATGGTTGGCGTGCATCACCGGGAGGCGAAGTATGGCGAGGCGCTGCCCTCGGACACCTGGATCGCGGAGACGCGGCGCGACATGTTGATGCGCCGCGAAACACGCATTTCCAACGTTCTCTCGTGCAGCGTGGAGTGGGTGCACATCGGGCGCGACGGGGGGCCGGAGCGGGCACCGACGGAGTTGGCGGCGGCGTTTCCCGTCCGGCCCACGTCGCCGACCGCCATGCCACCGCACGCGCCCATCGACCCGGTCGAACTTCCCGCTTTCCACCTGACTCCCTGGTGGACGGAAATGGACCCGATGGGGCACACGAATCACCCGCGCTACGTTGACTGGGCGGACGAAGCGATCTCCCGCTGGCTGGTTGCCGAAGGGAAGGACGCACTTGCGATGATTCCCGTCGCAGAGCGTGTTCGCTTTCGGGGAAGCGCGCTGGCCGCCGATCCGATCACCGTCAACGCCCGCATCGTCGGGCGCATGGCCGGGGCGCACGTTTTCGAGATGCGAATGGGGGGTCCACGTGGCGTCGTATGCACCGCAATGTTGGCGCGGCGCCTGCCGTGACGCCGGGGCTGACCCGCTTCGTCGGCGCGTGCGTCGTAGGGAGTGTTCCGTTTGCCGCACCGGGCTGCATCGGATACCGCGCGTATCCCCTGCTGCAGATCGACGTTCCGGGCGTCCGCGCGCCCCTCGAATGGAGCGGTGTCGCGCTCCTGCCCGACCGCACGATGGTCGCCATCGCCGAGGGGGATGCGGAGGCGTTGTTTGCACCCGACCCACGCGTTCCGATCGGAACCGGCGGCATCTTCGAGTTGTTTGCACTTCACGACAGCCGCGAGGATTGCCTGCGCGGCGGTCAACTCCGCGTGCACTGCGCCGACCGCCATTTCCGGGCGGCGATTCGGATGCGACGCGAACCCATCCATTGGCTGCCCCGGGAACGGCGAATCACCATCCCGCACGACGTCGAGGATTTGGCCGCCCTCGGACCGAATCTGGTGATCGGGGTCACCCAGTACAACGCGATCGGAAGAAAATCCGGGTACCGTAAAGACTATACTGCGCGTTCGCGGCGCCAAACGGAGCAGTTGTTCGTGCTTGAACGCGAGGGGGATGCATGGCGAGAGTTGCGCGTTCCCACCATCGACCGACTCCGTGACTCGCTGTCCGATTGGGGGCGCGGGCACTGTCAGGGTGACATGCTGGTCGAAGGACTTGCATACGATCCCGACAATCAGCGGGTTTTCGTCGGATTGGCGCGCTGTGACGGTCCGGCGCTGCGGGTGCTCGGGTACGACCTGGGTGCGTCGCGAGCCGGGCTCGCCGCAGACCTCGTCGTGGAAGCCGACGGCCTCTTCGGCGCTACGCCCGGACCGGAAGAAGGCCTCACCGGCCTGACGTTTGCCCAGGGGCGCCTCTGGGCGCTGAGCGCGTGGGACAGCTACGGATACGACACCGAGCCGGCCTACGGCGGCCGCATCCACGAAGTGAAAGGCGGGAAGCTCGTTCCCGTCGATGTTCCGGGAGAATTTCGCGACCGTCCTTCCGCGATCGCCGTCCTCGCAGAGCCGGACCATCCGGGCGCGGCCGCCGAGGACCTCGACGTGTTGGTCCTGTTCGACAATGACGCCGCGGCGCGAGATCGCAAGCGCCCCGACGCCACCGTTCTGAGCGCCCGCACCCCGCGCCCCGAGGGCGATGGCTGGGCCCAACTCCGTTCCATCGAGGCGATCACGACGGAACTTCCCCTCGCCCTCAACGGCTTCGACCTTCGGTGGTACTCGCGGGACCACCGGCTCTCGCAGATGGCGTTCCTGCTGTCCAGGCTCTCGGACGGCACGCCTGGAGGGTGGACTCGCGCCCTGGGCGGGCGCTGGCAAATGGAGGTGGGCGGGAGCATGGGCCTCTGGTCGGAGACGCTCGGCATCGGCGGCAAGTCCCTCGGGCAAAACAAACAAGCCGTTGCGTTCACCGATTTTTCCGGAATGCCCGACGTGCATTTCACGCGGTACCGCGCCCGCGTGAGCGTCATTCCGCGTGATCGGGAGCGGCAGAATCCTTCCGTCGCCGCCCTGCTCGATTTGCCCGAATACCGTGTGCAAGCCACGCTTCCTGTCGCTGCGGTGGCCGGTGCGGGTCTCGTACTCCAGGGGTTCGCCGTGGACACGTCGTCACGCGCGGCCGAAGGAATGTGTCTCGCAGCGATGCAGTTGGGCGTGGATTGGTCCGATGCCGACCATCGCACGGTCGTATTGCAAGCATCGCTTGTGGGCGGGATCTGTAACGACTACGACACGCGCGGAACCGAGTTCCTGCACGGGCGGACCACGACTGCCAGCGGAGGCGTCGACGTGACGCTCTACTTTGCAGTCGTGGACGGAGTCGAGACGACATCCTCATCGGCACGCATCTTCGATCGCGACCTCCCGGCTCCCAGGAACCTGGATGGCACGGTGAGGGGCGATCCCCAGCGCGCGCTCGGAGACGCGGCGATGCGGGCGCACGTCTACTGCACGCGCCTTGGCAACACGGGCACGCTTACGATGCTGCCCCCCGCCCCGCAGGCGCCGCCCAACGATTGGCTCCGCGCTGGTTCGCACGTGGTAGGTCCGGTAGCGGGCGCGGCTGGAGCGCTGCGGGGTTTCTCTCTCGCGCTGGATCCCGCTGGCTTCGACCCGGCGTTGGCGGCCAAGCAACTTACCGACGCCGAGGCGCTGGCGCGCAACAACTACGTCTACCGATATCTCGTGCGCGCGTTCGTCGATCCGACGGGGGCGTTTCTGGAGGGCGGGATAAGCCACGGGATTCACCGCACCGGCCTTGCCCGCGACAATGCGCGGCCTTCTGCAATGCTGCTCGGAGCGGATCTCACTGTGTTTCCCACGCTTTCCGTCGCGCCCGTTGTGCACGACTTCACGACGCTCGACCCCCTCACCGATCCCAACCTGTTGCCCGAAGACGGTTTTCCCCGCTGGTCCGTATCTCCCCCGCGAACAGAGGCGCCCTCGTGTTCACCGGGGTGGTAGCTCTGCTCGCCGTCGGGGTGGCCGCGCACGCGGCGACGCCTGGTCCCGAGGGGCCCGCTCTGGTATGGCGCCCCGTTCTGGAGCTTCGTCCGCGCTTCCGGGTGGATCTGCCCGACGTCGGCGCTCCCTCGGCTGCACTGGCGGCGGCGCTGCGCGCTCGCGTCGGCATGGACGTCAGCCGGGGCATCCTGGCCGCGCGTGTCAGCATGCAGGACGTCCGCGGGTGGAACGACACCGGGTCCATTTCATACGGTAGAATGCCGAATGTTGGCGAGGCATGGGCGCAAATCGACGCAACGCCTTCCGACAACCTCGGCGTCACCTTCACCGTCGGACGCCAGCCCCTGCAGTTGGAAGATGGCCGACTCATCGGCACCCGCGATTGGTCGATGAAAGGCCAGTTTCTCGACGGCGCGCGCCTTGAACTGATCGGCGCGCCGCTGTCCGTAGAGGTCATCAACGCCCGCCGCTATCAGGGTCGCCGCGCGGAACCGTTCGGCGCCGGGATCACTGCGCTGCGCCTCGGCATTGGCCGTGACGATCCTGCAAATCTCTGGCAGATCGATGCCGTTGGCCTCGTTGACGCCCGCGATAGTCGCCGCCCCGTGACGACTGCCGGAGGATTTGGCAAGGTTGAATCTGGACGCTTTCGCGGCAGATTGGAGGCGTACGGACAGGGCGATGCCGCGGGCGCAGGCACGTTGCTCGGGGCGCGCGTGGGCTGGGTCTTCGGGCCGGAGGAGCGCGTCGTCCTGTACGGCGAAGGGGGGGTCGAGTCGGGCGGCGCCCATCCGTGGCAGCAAATACTCGGTGACCAACGTGCCTACCATGGCCTCCTCGGACTTCCGGGGGCGCCGGCGGATGGAGACGGATCCGGCGCGCTTACGCTCGATTGTCGCCTCTCGCCGAGGCTACGTCTCGACGCCGCCGTGCGCCAGGACATCGCGACGGCACGCGTGCGCCCGCTTGCGACGACCCTCGAGAGCGACTTGCACTGGTACGTCTCGCCCTTCGCCGCCTTTTCGTTGGGCGGCGCGTTCCGAGCCGGCGCGGATGGTTTGGCGCTCTCCGCCGCCGGATATGGAGCGATCGATGTCAAGTTCTGAGCCGGGTGAAGTTGTCGAAATGGTGGGCAAACAGGTACGCGTGCGCCTTGCATCCGGGGAAACGCGCGTGTGCACCGTTCGAACGAAGGTCGTCGTCGGGGACCGCGTGACCGTGCAGTACGGCTCCGTGACCACGTGCGCGCCGCGCCAAACGGAGCTTGCGCGCAGCGCTGACCACGGGCCGCGCGTCGTATGTGCGAACGCGACGTTGCTCGTTTCCGTGTCCTCAGCAACCGACCCGCCCTTTCGCCCGGGACTCGTGGATCGCGTGCTCGTCGCGGCGAGTGCGTCGCGAATGCGTGCCGCGCTCGTGCTCAACAAATGCGACCTGGGCATGCCGGAAGATGTGCTTGAGCTCCTCGCAAAATACGAGGCGCTCGGCTACCCGATCTTCCTCGTCTCGGCCGTGCAGGAAAAGGGCCTTGAGCCGCTCCGCGCCCTCCTCGCCGAGCACACCAGCGTTTTGGTCGGCCATTCGGGCGTCGGGAAAAGCTCTCTGACAATGGCGCTTATTCCCGGTGTCACGATAGATACCGGCGAGCTCGACCCGTGGGGCCGCGGGCGGCATACGACGATTGCTGCACGTTTGTTTGACATTCCCACCGGGGGGCGGCTTATCGACGTTCCCGGCATCCGGGACTTCGGCGTCGGCGGCATTCCACGCGAAGAATTGAAGGAACACTTCCCCGAATTCGACGGTATTGTGTGCAAGTACCGCGGATGCATGCACAATGGAGAGGACGGCTGCGTCGCCGACGCCCACACGTGGAAGGACCGAATGGACAGTTATCAAAAGCTCCTGAGCGAGGTGGTGTGATGCGCGAGATCTGGAAGTGGCACGCCTCCGGTCTCGACCGCGAGATGGGCGTGGCGCGTTGGGGGCATTTTGGTAAGCCCGTCATCGTATTTCCCACAGGCGGCGCCGATTTTCTCGATGTCGAGCGGTTCAAATTGATCTACGCGCTGCGGCCGCTGATCGATGCCGGCCGCATCAAGGTCTACGCTGTTGACAGCGTGTGCCGACAAAGCTGGACGTCTGAGGTCTCCCCGCGAGACAAGGTTCAGTGGCAGGTTGCGTACGGAGCGTGGCTCGAGGATGAACTGTTCCCGCTAATTAGGAAGGATTGCTCGGGCACAGTCGGCAGATTCGCGGTCGCCGGTGCCTCGCTCGGCGCGTATCAAGCGTGGACCGCGGCGGCCCGGCGGCCCGACGCGATCGACCTATGCATCGGAATGTCCGGCACCTACGCCATGGATCGGCGCCTGAACGGGCATTGGGACGAAGACTGGTACTTCCACGACCCCCATCAATTCGTGGCCGGCATGCCAGAGGGTCCCGTCCTTCACCAGCTTCGCAGCGTGCAGTTCGTACTTGGAATCGGGGAGCGCTATGAAAACCCGGCGTACACCGACGCCGCCGCAACACTTCTGGCCCGGAAGGCTGTTCCAACCAGCGTTCTCCGCTGGCGCGACCCGGCGGGGCACGATTGGCCGACGTGGCGGACGATGCTCCCAGCCGCGCTCAATCACTGGGTTTGATTAGATCTCGAGGAGGACGCGCTCCGGATCCTCGATGCACTCCTTCACGCGCACCAAGAAGCTGACCGCCTCCCGGCCGTCGAGGAGGCGGTGATCGTACGAGAGCGCCACGTACATCATCGAGCGAATGACGATTTCATCGTCGATGACGACCGCTCGCTTCTGGATGGCGTGCATGCCGAGAATCGCCACCTGGGGAGTGTTCAGTATGGGCGTGGACATCATCGACCCGAAGATGCCCCCGTTGGTGATCGTAAAGGTACCGCGCTTCATGTCATCGACAGAAATAGTATTGGCACGAGCCTTTTCACCGAAGGCAGCAATTGCCTTTTCCGTCTCGGCGAACGAAAGTCGGTCGGCATGCTTGACGACAGGCACCACCAGGCCGCGCGGGCCGCTCACCGCCACACCGAGGTGGTAGTAGTGCTTGTAGTGGATGTCTGTTCCGCGGATCTCCGCATTTGCAGCAGGAAATGCCTTCAGCGCCTCGATCGATGCCTTGGCGAAGAACGACATGAACCCGAGCTTGCAGCCGTACTTCTTTACGAAGCGATCTTGATACCTCTCGCGCAGCGCGAGGACGGCGCTCATGTCGATTTCATTGAACGTGGTGAGCATCGCCGTCGAGTTTTTTGCTTCGAGCAGGCGCTCGGCGATGCGACGGCGGATGCTGGACATCGCCACGATTTCCTCCGGTTCGTCGCCCAGCATCGGCGGAAGCTGAGCCTGCACGTCGACGGCCCGCTCCGGCACGCCGACCTTCGGGGCCGGCACATCGCGTCGAGCCGCAGCGGCCGTGACGTCGGCCCGGGTCACGCGGCCATGTTCGCCTGACGGCGTGACATCTGCATCCGCAACCCCGGCCTCACGCATCGCCTTGCGCACGGCAGGGCCGATGCGATTCGCCGTTTCCATAGCAACAGACTCCACGATTCGCGCGATGACCTGCCCCACGGTCACCGTGTCCCCGGCGGCCACGAGCACCTCCGCCAGCGTGCCGGCGGCGGGCGCAGGGACCTCCATCGTCGCCTTGTCACTATCGAGGGAAACGAGCGATTCATCTGCTCGAACGGTATCTCCTGGCTGCTTGAGCCAGCTCGCTACCGTTGCGCTTGCGACCGATTCACCCATCGACGGCACTCGTACGTCCACCGGCATGTTGCCTCCAGCCGCCGCCTCATAATGCGCCGGCGCGATGGAACGCGAGCGACACGCAGTCGCGGGCCAGCAGGCGCGCGCGCGACCACGGACGCAACCACGCCGGGGAGAGCACCGGCCACGGCAGCGGCTCGAACCCCACCGCCGTCGCGATGGCCACCGCACGCGCCATATGGAAGGGCTCCGTCACGATGTAAACCCGCCGAGCGAGGCGAAGAATTCCCTTCGCGTTATGAATATTCCCAAGGGTATTTCTACTTTTATCCTCGATCTGGATGGCGGAGTCCGGAACGCCGGCCGCGAGCGCAATTTCACGCGCGATCACGGCCTCCCCTGGCGGTCCCAGATGGTGTGCGCCCGTCGTCAGCAGAATCGGAGCCACGCCGGTGTGCCATAGCGCCGCGCCGGCCTCGGCACGCGCTCGCAGCGACCCCGACGGCACCCCGCCCGGAAGAACGCTCGCGCCGAGCACGATGATCGCGTCGGCACTGCCGTGCCCGGCGGCCAGCGACGTCCCGCGCCAGACCTCCGCGATGGCGGCAGGAAATTCCCCAATCGCACGGAGCGGCAGCGCGGGGTCCCAGCGACGCATCCGGCGTCAGCGCGCGCGACGGCTTGGGCGATTCGCGACTCGGATCGCGCGCCGCATTCGCCACCGTAAAAAGCTGAATGGGAGAAAAAATAAGGCGTTTCCGCCACAATTGCACCCGTGACGCGGCGCTGGAGGCAGCGGCTCGTCGACCACGGGTGCCGGTGGCGGCTTGTCCGCCATCGCGATATTTTCCCTGTCGAGTGCCGAGAGTTGCGTGTCGGTGTACGAATCACGTGGGGCGTACCAGAGCAACTGCGCAAACACCTTTTCATGCGCGGGCACCGGTGTTCGTCGGCCGCGGTGCGCGCGCACGCCGTCCGCGAGCAGGCGCCGATCCGAGGCGTTCAACCTCCGTACAAGGTCCGCATCGAAGGGATCCTCGGTGCGGTGGAGCAGCCAGAGCGCAAGGGCCCGCGTAAGGCGTTCGTTGGTTGGATCGACGATGAGCGCCGCTACGAGCGGCTCGCGCGCAATGTCGACCTGATACACGCAAACGTAGGCGTCTTTGTCGGCGGTTGACTTCAGCGTCTGGACCGCCGCGTTTGGATCACAGGCGAATGCGAGCGCAATCGCGACGAGCATCATGCGCGGCGCACGGCGGCGGCCCACGCCGCGCGCCGCGCGGCAAGCTCGTTGGCTGGCATGTGCGCGGTGAATCGACGGTCCTGCCGCCACGCCGCGGTCACGGCCGTCTGGTCGGGCCAGAGACCAACGCCGATTCCCGCAAGGTAGGCCGCACCGAGCGCCGTCGTTTCCAGATGGGTGGGCCGCACGCAATCCACTCCCAGTACGTCACTCTGGAATTGCATGAGCAGATCGTTTCGCGCGGCGCCGCCGTCCACGCGCAGCTCGCGAAGCGGTTGCACCGCGTCCCCCGCCATCGCGTCGAGGATATCGACGATCTGAAGCCCCACGCCCTCGAGCACGGCGCGAGCGATGTGGGCGCGCGTCGTTCCGCGCGTCAGCCCGCACAAGAGCCCTCGCGCGTCCGGACGCCAATGGGGCGCGCCGAGACCGGCCAACGCCGGCACGAACATGACGCCCGCCGCGTCCGGAACACTCGCCGCGAGCGCTTCCACCTCCGCGCTCGACGAGAAGAATCCCAATCCGTCGCGAAGCCATTGCACCGCCGCACCCGCGATGAACGCGCTCCCCTCAAGCGCATAGGTGGTCTCCCCGTTCAAACGCCACGCGATCGTCGTCAACAGTCCGTGCCGGGACGGCGTCGCCACCGTGCCCGTGTTCATCAACACGAATGCGCCAGTTCCATACGTACACTTCGCCATCCCGGGAGCGAAGCACGCCTGACCAAACAGCGCGCTCTGCTGGTCCCCGGCGATTCCGGCAACAGGAATGCCGTCCGGAAGGAAGCCAACTCTGCGGGTGACACCGATGATGCCTGCATTATCGACGATACGGGGCAGGCAGGCCGGGGGCACGTGCAGGAGCGCGCACAGCTCCGGATCCCATTCGCGCCGATGGATGTCGAAAAGCAGCGTTCGCGACGCGTTGGAGGGGTCCGTGACGTGCTCACCACAGAGCCGCCACACGACGTACGAATCGATGGTGCCGAAACGAAGCGCGCCGCTCTCCGCGCCCGCACGCACGCCATCGACGTTTTCCAGCATCCACTCTGCTTTCGTGCCGGAAAAGTAGGGATCGAGCACGAGTCCTGTGCGCGCACGCACGGCATCCTCCCACCCAGCGTCGCGCAATTCCTCACATCTGGGCGCGGTTCGCCGGTCCTGCCACACGAGCGCGCGGTGTGCGGCGCGCCCCGTCCTAGCATCCCAGAACATTGACGTTTCTCGTTGGTTCGTAATGCCGATTCCCGCAATCCTCCGTACGTCCACGCCCTCCAGCGCCGCCGTCACGGCCTCCTCGATGCTGCTCCAAATTTCGCCGGCGTCGTGTTCCACCCTGCCGGGTGAGGGAAAGTAGTTCGGAAATTCCACACTTTTTGAGGCAAGCACCTGACTGTGGACATCCACGAGCACGGCGGTACTTCCCGTCGTGCCCTGATCGATGGCGAGAACGAGGTCCGGCATGCGGCCAAGCTATCTTGTTTGCAGCCCCCCGCGTTCGGATGGTAAGGACCGTATCGACGACGAGGTCTGCATGTTTCTTCTTCTCCTGTTCGGCTGTCCGCAACCGGTTCAGACCTTTGACGGCGTGAAAATGTCGGATTTCTGGCCGGTGGATGGCGATCGCGCGTACACCTACCAGAGCGAAGACGACACGATCGATTGGCAGCTCCGGGTGGAAATGAAGCCGGAAACCAGCCAGATGGACGATCGGGAGGTCTTCACCTTCGAGGTGACAGACGGAACCACGATCTTCGGCTCCTTCATGCAGTCAACGGTGGCAGGCGATGCGGTGCTCATCCACGGATACTCCAGCGGCGCGGCCGGGGAAATGATCATGTTCGATCCTGCCGTGGCCGTGACGGACAGCAGCGACAGGATGCGGGTGAACGAGTCCGTGACAACGGAAACCGAGGCCTCCGACGGTACGCACTACACGTTCACCAGTACCTACGCCGGGCAGATTCAGAGTTGTCCCAATATCTACACCGATAAATGGGAGCAGTGCGTGAACATGGTGATCGACGAAGGAGATGGCGACGCCACCACGGGGCCGATCTTTGCCGGTGACTACGTTCTCGTCACCTCGTACTGGGTTTCAACCTTCTCGATTCCCGCTCCGGCCGGGGAATGGGATGCGACGAAGGACTGGGCGCTCGTAAAGCCTGAATACACGCCTCCGGAGTGATGTTCTACGCGCTCCTCGCATGCGCAGCCGTGACGTACGACGTCGCGGATCTGCAACTCGACATCGCAGGGGATCTCCCGGCGGATGCGGAGACGGTTCATGTTTGCATCGAGGGACAGGGGGAGCACGATCAGGGGGCCGGGAACGGCCGCGTGGCTGTGACCGCGCTGTGGGCAGACCGGCCGGCGGTGGTTCGGGTCGAAGTGCTCGACGACGTCGGCGGGCAGCTATTGATCACCGACAGTGTGACATTTGATGCTGGGGATTCTTATATCGTCGCCGAAGCCAACGCCCCGGACGGTACCATTTGCGCAGCGGACGGACATTTCGCGCCCGATGGAGCGGACAATATCCTTCTTGGCGTCAGGTTTTCCGAGCCATGATCCTGTTCTTGATCGCATGTGAGGATACGCCGCTCGATACGGGGACACTCGGATTCCGCATTGTCGGCGTCTCTCCGAAATCCGGGGCGGCGGACGTCGTGGAATCCCATGTCCCGGAATTGCGGCTCTCCGGCGCGGCAGACAGCGCGACGTGTACCAACGCCGTGATTCGTCTCGACGCCATCCACGCCAACGGAACCGTTGCCTTTCCCGTGGCGATAGATGTGGCTCCGATCGACGCCGGGGCCAAGCTTCAATTGACGCACTCCCTGCCATTTTTCCACCCTTGGTCGTATGCAATCAGCGTGCTCGGTGGCCCGGATGGCTGCCTGGACGTCGATGGCAACGAGATCGAGGCCTTCCAGTCGACGTTCGAGGTTCCATGAGACTTCTTCTGCTCCTGCTCGCGGTGGCCTGCACCCCCACGCCGTACAAAAAGGCGGCCGGAGATAGCGGATACGCCTTCCACGACACCGGACTGGCCACCGATTCCGGAGATAGCGCACTTGATACCGGCGATACGGCCGACTCCGGTGACTCGGGCGGCCCGGCCGTGACATCCGTCGACGTCTTCCCGACGATCATGAAGGTCAACCCGGGCGCCATGTGGGCACTGCGGGTCGTGGCGTCCGATTCGACAGGTTGGCACGGGGATGTCTCAACGGCAACGTTCAGTTCGGACGACGAGACGATCGCGAGCGTGGACGCCTCGGGCGTCGTGACGGCAATCGCGGTTGGCGCCACCCACATTCAAGTTTCGTTTAGTGGAAAGGGCGCAGCGGAGTCCGTCACCGTATCGGACGACCTGCACGCCGACGTCACCGTGATCGATCGCACCACGGGTCTGGCCATTGAGGGCGCGCTCGTGTCCCTCCCCGGAGAACAGCCGGCGTTCGCCAATGGCCTCGGAATTGCACACGTGCCGGTCCAGGATGGTGCTCCCATCATGCTTACGGCGTGGTTGGATGGAGAATGGAGCGCGCTCACCATCACGGCAACCGTGCAACGCGAGCTGACGATGGCGCTGACACCCAAAGATGCGGGCGGATACGACGCGAACCTTCACGGCACCGTGGATTTTTCCGGCGTCCGCGCGCCCGACGCCGACGAAATGGTCGTGGGATTCGCCGTTCCGAGCGTCCAGCATTCGCTCGTTTCCCTCGACATCGCGGACCTGTTCGCGGACCCGCGAACGGTCACCATCTACGGCATCGACGTCAGCGCACCCGCCAACCTGTTCGTGAAGGACTACGCCGAGGACTGGTACGCCGTCGCGATGGCGGGTCCGGTCGCCGCATGGGGGCTCGCCGGGCCAATTCCCGTGGAAGAGGCCACCGAAAGCTTCTCCGGCACGGGCGATGCGCTCGATCTCCTGGTCACCCACGCGAGCGACCTTGAATGGGATGCGACCTCGGGGCTGACCGCCGTTTCCCTCAACACGACGGAAACGTCCCTCGCTCCAGATGAAAAGCTATCCGACGTGCTGACCGTCGCACTCCCTGCGCTCCCGCTCGGGTTCACCGGCAACGAGGAATGGTTCGTGTTGAGCGCCGACAAGCTCGCAACGGATGGCTGGGTCGCCACGGGCCTCGGCCTCGGCTCGTCTTCCACCTACGTCTCGCGTGTTCCACCAGGCACGCTTTCTGGTACTGTTGAAAGCTCATTTTTTGCGTTTTCACAGGTGGAAGGGCTGGGGAGCGGAAAGGGGTCGACCGCCGTCGTGGGCACGGAAGGAAAGGCCGGCGTCGCGTTCGCGGACGCGTTGGACGTCCCCACAATCGACGGATGGGACCCTGCCGCGCGCACGATCAGCGTCACCTCCGACGCCACGGCCAACCTCGTGCTCATCCGGGTGGTGGACAAAAAGCACCATGTGCACGACTTGGTCGCCCCGGCTTCGTGGACGGGAATCGAGCCGAATTGCATCGACGAGCTGGCCCGGGGGCAAGCCACCGTCCACGTTTCGACGGTCGTCACCAACGGCAATTCGTTTGAAGACTGGGCACGCACCGGGGACTGGGATCTGTCTACCAAAGACGCGGACGCCTACGCGCGCAACCTGAGGGAGCCGTAGATGCGTGGCGTTGAAGACATTTTGTCCGCTGCGATCCAAGGGTTTTCTCCGCTATCCGTGCGCCCGGAAATCAAAAGCGCGGCGATTTCGCACCTGCGACGCTGGCTCACGGAAGCGGATTTTTCGTCCTACCGACCGGCAATGCACGCGCTGG
Source organism: Klebsiella pneumoniae (assembly GCA_945861635.1). Classification (GTDB taxonomy): domain Bacteria; phylum Myxococcota_A; class UBA796; order UBA796; family SXON01; genus CAMAWH01. The sequence goes on from CAMAWH010000005.1 coordinate 17,652, forward strand.
TTGCCGCCGAGAAATGGGAACTTCTCCTCGATAGCTTCTATCAGGTCATGCCGTTTGGCACCGGCGGCCGACGCGGAACGGTGGGCGTCGGGCCGAACCGCTTCAATCCGTGGACGCTCGCCGCCAGCGTGCAGGGGCATGTCGCCTTCTTGAACGCGCGCTTTCCGAAGAAAGCCTTGCACGTTGTGCTCGCGTACGACGTGCGCTGCTATCGCGACGCGTCGGCGGCCTACCCCGTCGGGATGGCGAATCCACTCGTGGGACTGTCGTCGCGAGACTTTGCCGAGCAGGCAGCCGGCGTGTACGCGGCCAACGGAGTTGCCACGACCCTGCTACCGGTGGGTAGCGAAACGTTTGTATCAACGCCGGAATTGTCCTTCGCCATCCGCCATCTTCAGGCGGACGGTGGGCTCAACATCTCGGCGAGTCACAATCCTCCCGATGACAACGGCGGCAAGTTCTACAACCACCTCGGCGGACAGGAAGTCCCGCCCGCCGATGAGGACATGGCCCAACTCGTCGATGCCGTGTCCGAGATTCGCGCACTGACGTTTGCCGAGGCGCACGCACGCGGATTCGTTCGAACGTACGCCAGCCGCGTTCACGACGCGTACGTGGCGCTCAACGTCGCGACCTCGCTTCGGCCCGAGCGGGCCGCACACGTCGTGTTCACAGGACTGCACGGAACGGGCGACACCACGGTCGTGGCTGTGTTGCGGTCCGCAGGTTTCCGGGTCGACGTCGAACCGACGCAGGCCCCCCACGACGGCAGTTTTGCCGAGGTGCCCTTCCGCACCCCCAACCCGGAAGTGCGCCAGTCGATGGACCGCGCCGTGGCGATGGCTGTGGCGCTCGGCGCCGACCTCGTCATGGCCTGCGACCCCGACGCGGATCGGATCGGCCTCCAATGTCGCGACGGAGACGGATTTCGCTTCTTCACGGGCAACGAAATTGCGGCGCTCGTCGCTGAATATCGATTGACCTACGGCACTTTTTCCGCGCCGATCGTCATCAAGACGGAGGTGACGAGCGAGTTGGTATCCCGCGTTGCTCGACGTCACGGCGCGCGGGTAGTCGGTGACCTCATGGTCGGCTTCAAGTACATCGGCGATGGTCTCCGGCAACTCGACGAAACCGGAACCTTCGCGGGTGTCACCGGGACAATTGCAGACTTTGTCGTCGGCGTGGAAGAGTCGCACGGCGTCCTCATCACCGCGGCGATGCGCGACAAGGACGCCGCCGGCGCGGCGTTGATGCTCGCGGAGTACGCCAGCGTGCTTGCAGGCGACGGACGGACGCTCGCCGACGCGCTCCGCGGACTTTGGAAGCGGGAGGGCTACGTTGTCAATCGCCTCGTGTCAACGGTCATGCGTGGCGCCGCGGGCAAGGCGCGTATCGAACGCATTCAGGCCGCCCTCCGCGCGGAGCCGCTGACGCACGTCGCCGGGCTCGCCGTCACGGAGTTCCTTGATCGGGCCGACCCGGCCGGTTCGCTCGGCCCCATTCGATCCGGCACGGACGCTGCGAGTCGAGATGTTCTCGTCTTCCGAATGGGGTCCGACGCACGCGCCATCTTGCGGCCGAGCGGCACCGAACCCAAGAACAAGGTGTACGTGGAAGTATGCGGCACCCCGGGAGAGGCGCCAGACGTCGTCCGGATGCGCGCAGATGCGATCGCGCTCGACTTCGCGGCACAAATGCTCGCTCGCGTCGGAATCACCCTTCCGGCATGGGCCCTGAAAGTCAGCGACCTCGTTGCGGTTGAGCAGAAACAGCACTTCGCCGAAACGCTCCTTCCCGGCGTGCGGGAGAGGGTGGCGCGGGGAGAGGTCGCAGGCGAACTTCACCAATGGATCGACGGCGAGCTGCGAGCGTACGGGAAGGATCCGCGCGTCCTCATCGCCGACGCCGTCGCTGAATGGGCGGCGCTCGGGGAGGCAGACGCTGCGCCGGTAGCCGCCGCGCTGGGCTAGGCGATTCTCCCTTCGGGGACACGGCGGCGGGGCCGGAGCCCAATGAACGCCAGGATTGCGGCCATTAGAGCGTCACCGCCTCCATCCTGGATAGACGCGGTGCGGCAGCCGCACCCGCTGCTTCCGGTGGCCGCCTCATCCTGAGCGTGCGCGCGCACGCTGTCCGGCTGCGACGTCGAGTCGCCGTCACTCACCGTCAGGCCGACCTCGTAACTACCAGCGACGTCCGCCGTGAAAGACGGCGTGGGCGAGGTTGACGACGTGAGCACGGTCGCAGAACCCGATGGCCGCGTCGTCAGTGTCCAGGTGAACTGAAGCGCGTCGCCGTCCGGGTCCGCAGAACTGCTGCCGTTGAGCCGGACGGTATCGCCGACGTTGACCGTTTGATCGGGTCCGGCGTTCGCCACCGGCTTGCCGTTCGTCATTGCCGCCGTAACTGCCATCCGATCCGGTTCGCTCTCCCGCGCGCCATCACTTACGACGAGGACTAGGTCGTACACCCCATCGACGTCCGGAATGAATTGTGGATCCGCCTTGTCTTTATTGATGAGCGTGGCAGCGGATCCGCTCGGTGCCTTCACGATCTCCCAGCCGTATTCAAGCGGATCGCCATCCGGGTCCGACGACCCTGAGCCATCCAACGTAACGACACGGCCCACCTCCGCAGAGACGTCCCCGCCGGCATCCGCTGTGGGGGCGGCGTTGCCATCCCGCGCCGAATCGAGCGGAGACCCCGTGTCAACGGAGGTGTCGAGATTCTGTCCCGGCGCGTCCTTCACGGGCATCGTTTGCAAGCCGACGCAACCGAGGAAAATGATCGTCACCCCTCAACGATAGCGGAGCGCATCGGCTTCAGCCAGCGCCGAGACGCGCGGCCCTTGTTCGCGGGGCATCAATACCACCAGACCGAGCGCCGGCCAGTTCGTGTACTCGCGCAGATGTGCGGCGTACCACGACATCTTGTCGTCCCGCACCTTCTTCGTGCCCATGCGAGTCGCGTGGCGCATCACAGCCGTCGGACCGCTGCTCACGACAAGGCTGATGTGGGTCGTCACCACGGGCACCCACGCGCGCGACGACCGCAGCGTCACGACCAGCGCCCCCGCAGGAATGCGTGGCGCGGCCTCAACCGCGGCATCGAGATCCAAATAGTTAAGCGCCCATCGACCCACGGGCAGGCGCGATTCCGGTACGCGAAACAGCGAGCGACGCCCCCACGATCGCCATGTTTCCAGCGAAACATCCTTCTCCAGCGTACTCGCTCTCCCGACGGCGCTGGTGATGTCGGCCAGGAGTCCGTTCGCTATCGCATCCGGGATCCACTCGGCTTCCATGAAATGCCGGCGATCGACGTACGACGCCTCCCCCCGGTACCTGAACTGGTTCCGCGTTCGGGGAGCGTTGAGCGGGTCGGACGCCATCGCCAGCGACAGCACCTCCTCCACGAAAGTCAGGCAATCGAAGGTGTCATACCGGGAAGGAGGATCCGGATCCTGCACATCTCCCTCCCCGGCGGCATCGTTGAGATAGGGCAGTCCGAGGAAACTCTCACTTGCGACGGCAACGCGCTCCCCGAGCGGCCGCGACGCAACGGCCCGGATGGCCGAGACGACGGCCGTTGGAACCGTCCAGCGTTCCTCGACGTGCCGCGGCGCGGAGTTGTGCACACTTCCCGCCGATACCACGCGCGCGGGAACGTCCGCGACCTCCGGCGCATCGGCCAGTTCGCCCGGGTCAGCTCCGATGGCATGTGCGAGTAGCCAGAACACCCCGCGTAAATGCCCCGCGTACGCATTGCGGTCAAGAAACTCGGCAAAACCGTAGCGGTGACCGCGGACATTCGGTTACATCGGCAGCGCTTCCCAAGGAACCCATGCGCCTGCTCTCGCTTCTGCTTCCCGCCGTCCTTCTCACCGCGTGTTGGGCCACAGCGCCGACCGAGGACGCGTCTACGGACGGTTCCAGCACCGATAACGATGCGGATACCGATGCGGACTCCGATACCGATGCCGACGGTGACGCAGACACGGATACGGACGCCGACGCCGACACGGATGCGGATGCGGACGCCGACACGGATGCCGATACGGACGCCGACGCGGACGCCACGTTTGCAGGTGTGTCCACGGTCTTCATCGAATTGGATGGTGAGGTCATTTGCGACGCCGAAGGCGATCTCGCGGGTACCGAGTTCACCGGAGCCTGTGACGGGTGCGATTTCGCGTTCGAGATCGAAAGCGAAATCACCCGTGATGAAGGCAGCGCCGACTGCTATCTGTACCCGAACTATTCCTTCCTCGGTACGACGGAAGGCGCCGGGTGGCACGATCTGGTGCTGGCCCACACCGACACGTACGCGGGCTACTACTACAGCTATTACGACGTGCTGTTCAGCCTGGGCTACTACTACTACGAAGGCTACGGCGACATCGGGCCCTACAACAACACGATGCACTACGACGGCAGCTACTACAGCACGTTCTCACATGTCGGCGTGGACATTGAGTGGACCTTCAACTCCGCCGGCACCTACAACAGCTACATCTATATGTACTACGATTATTGCGACTACATCTACGGTGTCGAGGACCGGTCACCGGGCGTAGGCGATGAGACGGTGACGGGGAGCCTCCCGTGCTCCGACGAGACGGTCGATGTCTACACGTTCTCCGCGGAAGCCGGGGACATCGTCGAGGTGAACGCGAACACGGTGGACGCGGCCGCGGCCGCGGGCCTCGGTTTGTGGGTCAACGGTCCGGACGGCTGCATCGAATCGTACTCCACGGCTGCGGTTGAGTGCGCGTACGAAGGCCTCGACGAACAGGGCTGCCCGGCCACCAAGTTCACGGGAGAGGATGGCGAGTATCAGGTCGTCATGTTCACCTTCGCCGATTGCACGGGCACGGACGTCCAATACAGCCTCACCGTAGACGTCGGCAACGACGCGCCGGCGATCTCGCCCCTTGCCGATGACATCGACCGCGTGACCGTCGAGCCCCACACCTACGACTACCAGTTCTCGATCACAGGCGAGATCAGCGAGTAGGGGGCGCCTTTCCAGAAAGGCGTAGCGCGTCCTCGTAGACGCGCTGTGCCTCCACATCGCGCCCGAGCTTTTTCAGCACGTTCGCTTCCAGCATCGCGCAGCCCGGGTAGCCGGGTGCTTGGGCTCGGCATCGGCGCACGGTGTCATGGGCATCTTCGAAACGCTTCAAGTTGAACTGGGCCTGCGCCATCGAGTGGAGCGTTTCCGCATCCGGCGTGACGCTGGCCGCGATCGCGGCGAGTTGATCAAGCTGCTCCGCATACCGCTTTTGCCCGGCGTAGATCTCCACCAGCAGCCGGCGTGACGGCAACGACGGTGGAAACAACCGCACCTCCTCCAACAAGCTGGCCTCGGCCCCCGCGGCGTCGGCCTGATGGCGTCGGACCAGACCCAGAGCATGATTCGCGAACGGCTGCACTGGATCAAGCGTAAGCGCCCGCAGAAGCAGGCCTTCCGCCCGAGCAAAGTCGCCGACTGTGGCGCGCGCTACCCCGCGCATGCCCAGAACGGTCGCGCTGTCCGGCAGGAGCGCTCCGCCCCGGTCGGCCTCGGCCAGGAGCTGCGGGTCGCCCGACATGAAGAGGGCATGCAGGTACCCGCTCCACGCGCCGGACAGGTAGGGATCGATCGCCAGCGCCGCGCCGAACAGACTGGCTGCCCCGTGCATGTCACCCGAGCGCATTCGCAAGGCGCCGAGGAACGATTTCGCCTGCGAAGACGGCCGGGACGCGTCGAGTTGCTCCACCACAGAACGCGCTTCGTCCGGCCGGTTGAGCCGGCCGAGCACCGACGCCAGCATCATCTGAGGCTCCCCAAGGCCAGGCTCTGCCTCGATGATGGACCGCAGCGCCCCCTCCGCTCCCGCCAGGTCGTCTGCCTGAAGAAGCGCCCGGGCCCGCTCAACCTTGGCAAGCACGGGCAGCCGGCGCACCGGATCCGGCAGCGCCTCTGTCACCTCGATGGTGGCTTGCGCCGTCATGTATCCTAATGCTTCGAGTTGCGACGTTCGGGTGGCGTTGTCGGCCGCGCTCGCCGAGGCGCCCGCGACCGGCTCCATCGCAGCGGCCAGCGTCGCCAGTTTGGCACGCAATTCTGCCAGACCTGCGGGATCGGTGAGGGCGAGATCATCCCTCTCCAACGCATCCTCGCGAGCGTACATCTCCGGCGTGGTCGAATCGATCAGCTTTCGGTCGGGCGTGACGAGCGCCCGCTGTGCCGCCCACCCGTAGTGATGAAGCGCGTACAGGCTCTCCGCATACACGCTGCGCGCGGAATCCACGTGCCCCCGAACGGCCCCACCCAGATCGATGCCATCCACACCATCAACGACGCCGAGCCCCGCCGCGCTTACGATGGTGGGCAGCAGATCGACGAGGCTCGTGGGGCTGTCGATGACGCGGCCTTCCTCTCCCGGCGCCCGGATGATCATGGGGATCCGCGTCGTGGCGTCGTACAACAACACCCCGTGCATCGATTCGCCATGCGCGCCCAGACCTTCGCCATGATCCGCCACGATGACGATCCACGTGCGTTCCGTTTCGCCGCGCACGCGAATCGCTTCGATGATTCTACCGACTTCGCTATCTACAAAGGCCACTTCAGCGCGGTAGGGGTGCTGCGGATCCGCCTCGCGAAACGCCGCCGGCGCCGCGTACGGGTGATGCGGGTCATAAAAGTGCGTCCACAAGAACCACGGTTGACCTCCCTCAGGCTGCGCGTTCAACCAACCGAGCGCGTCATCCGTCACCCGATCCGCCGAGCGCTCAACGCGCCATCGATTGCCCTGTTCGTCCGTTTTTCCGAGGTCGTCCGCGAAAAAATCGAATCCCTGCGCAAACCCCCAGTGGTGCGAGGTGACCTCCGCGCCGACGGCCGCTGCCGTCGCATATCCGCCGGCACGTAGGCGCTCCGCGAGGGTGACGGCTTCGGGGGCGAGGAAGAAGTCGCCATTGTCACGAACGCCGTGTCGAGGGGGATAAAGGCCCGTCATCATCGACGAGTGCGCGGGAATCGTGAGCGGCGTGACCGTGTACGCGCGCGTGAAACGAGCGGAAACCACCGAAAGCTGGTCGATGTTCGGCGTGGACGTCGAGCCGGCGCCGTACGCGCCGATCGCATCGACCCGCGTCGTGTCGAGCGTGATGAGCAGAATGTTCGGATGCGTCGGAACGCGCGAGCACGCAGCGAGGGTGAACAACAGCACGCGCGAAGCTATCCCGAAGCCGCGTGGGCCCGAACCCGATCAGATGCCGAGGCGCCCTTGGTAGCCGGCGATCTTTTCGAGCATCGTTTCCAATCCCGCATCGTCCATCGACTCGCTGGCGAGGCCAAGCGCGCGCTCGATCAGGTCGCCGAGCCCGCGGTTCAGCAGCCGGCGATGCTCACTTGCCGGGCGTTTGCGAAGATTTTTCAAAACGGCTTCGATGGGAATGCTGCCGCTGTCGTCGACCTCGACGTTCTTGAACAACGCAGCGAATGCGCCAGGTGTGCCCTCGATCAGCAATTGCGTGCGTGCGGGGCCCATTCCGACCCCTTCCCCCGCGTCCAGAGCGGCGGCAAGGGTGGTCAGCACTTCGTTGACAACCTCCAGCTTCCGCCGTGCTTCCTCGTCCGAGAGTTTCGGACCCGCAAAATTCAGCGAGACCGCGCCAGCGAGCACCTCTTTGGAGGCGCTCTCCGCGTCTTCCATCTCGATCAGCTCGTGGGGGGAAACCGAGTCCGGCATGGGGGGCGCCGACGGCCGCACCGGCGGAAACAACTCCACCCGATCCAGCAGGCCGCGATCGGAGACGAACGACCCCTCTCCTTCTTCCCCTCGGCTGCGATCATGGTCCGCGAAAAGATCGATTTCCTCCGTGTCCTCCGCGGTGAGCGGCTCGGGGCCAAGGCGCCGAGAAACAGGGCTGCGCAGCGGGTCCAGGGTTCTGCGCGGGTCCAGGTTCGACGTCGGCGCGGAAACCATCGACACCGGCGGCGCCTTGGCCACGGCCGGCGGGGAGCGCGGTGGTTCGGTCGGTCGAGCCGACGGCTTAACAGTAGGCGGCTTTGAAAGGCCGGAAACTACTGCCGTCGGAGGCTTGGGGGGGGGGATCGGCGTCGCAACGGGCACCGGCGCCGCGGCCTGCGGAGGAGCGGTGACAGGACCGGGCCGGGCCAGCGGCGCGACGGCGGTCGGCGTTGTAGCGGGCGCAGGAGGCCCGACGTGAGCGACCGGCGCAACAGGCGCAACGACCGCCTTCGCTACCGGCGCCACAGACGCAGGAGGCGCTGCCACCGCCTTCGTTACGGGCGCCGGTGACGCAGCTGGCGCAGCCGGTCCAGGCGAAGCAACCGCCGCCTTCGTCACGGCCGCCGCTGCCGCAGCTGGCGCCGCTACCGCCTTCGCAGCCGGCGCGACAGGCGTCGATACGCCGACGAGCACCCCGGCGTCGAGCATCGCAGCGACAAGCGCGAGCGCATGGGATGGTTCCCACGGTGCACGCGCCAGCAGGGCGGGCAAAACCAGCCGCGGCGTACACAACTCGACGCACTCCATGGCCTCTGGCGAGGTTGCGCCCTTCGCGCCAGGCGCGAGAACGAGCGCGCGCTGCGAAGCGATCGCCGCGATGCTCGTTCGGACCGCGCTCAGTTCGGCGATGAGCTGTCGGCTGTCATGGCCTACCTGAATATTTTCGACGAAAATCGAATCCATCGGCTCGAATTCGGGGGGGGTCGCCACGCCCAGGAAGTCCAAAAGGTTTTCACGGAAGCGCGCCTGGAGCACACCCAGCACCAGCTCATCCGGTATTTCCTCGAACAAGATCTCGCACAGCGAATCGCCCGCTTCCGAAAGGCGCAAAAGCGCCTGCCCCCGCGCTTCCGTGACCACCCCCATGTTCCGCAGGATGCGAACCACGCACGCATCGTCGTCCGCGGAGTGCGCGGCCAAGACTTCGCCAAACATGACGTAAATGGCCAGCCCGACCCCGGCCTCCGTGCTGCTACTGACGCACCCCGTCTGCCCTGCGTCGAGGCAGCCGAGCAAAATTTGGCGTACATCTTGCGGAGTTTCAGACTTAGGGGGCGCCAACCGGGACTCGCGGGGGGTGGGGGGCACCGGATGAACCGCTGCCAACCCACATCGTAGCGGAGCGGCATGCTGGCGGTCAACGCGCCACCCGCGGATCGGTCTACGAAGCGGCGAGGAGAACGCGCTCGCCCGCAAACTCTTCATTCAAGCGGTCCCGTGCTCGTGACAGCCGACTCATGACCGTTCCCATCTTGATCCCAAGTCGATCCGCGATCTCGGAATACGAAAGATCCTCATAGTACCGCATCATCAGGATGACCCGGTGGTCTTCCGTCAGGCGTTGGATGGCGTCGAGAACCTCCTCCTGGCGCTCCTTACCGAACACGGCCTCCACCTGATTGCTGGCGGTGCTCTCTTCCTTCGGCATGGCCGCGAGAATCCCTCCGCGACGACGCCGATCGCGCACGATGTTGAAGCACAGGTTGCGCGTCACACGATACAGCCACGCCTGCACCTTGAAGTCGGCGTCGAACAGTCGCGGTTCCCGCATCGCCTTGATGAACACTTCTTGCACCACATCGCCGGCCTCTGCGCCATCGTGCAGGATCGACAGCGCGTGGTACTGGAGGCGGTCCCGGTACTTCCGGAAAAGGATGTCGCGCGCCGCCGCACGATCGGTTCCGGCCAGCATCTTCAAGTCCTCATCCGCAGGGTTCAAGGTGACCACGTTGGCTCCTGGGCGGGCACGAAAGGCTCGCCATACTGTTGGTACGCACGGGCCCCATTGCGCTTGCAGTACGAGACACACCTTGACGAAGCGACTTCGCGCGCCCATCCTGATGCTCGCAGGCTTCGGAGCAGGTCGTGGATGACAGAAGCGGAGAAATTCGGGACGTCGTCGAGATCAAAGCGCTCGTAGAGGCCATCGTTCGCGCCCTCGTTGATCATCCTGACCAGGTCCGCGTCACCGAAGTTGGGGGCCAGCATTCGTGCGTTCTGGAACTGTCGGTGGCACCGGACGACGTCGGAAAAGTAATCGGAAAGAAGGGAATTCACGCAGACGCGATTCGGCGCATCGTGCACGCCGTCGGCGGCAAGAACAAAAAGCGCTACGTCCTGGAAATTCTGGAGCATTGAGCGGTAGACCGCCCGCGGCGCTCGCGGTTCCCTCTACGGGATCTTCACGCCACGCTCCGCCGCAACCTCACGCGCCCGGTCGTATCCGGCGTCGGCGTGTCGAAATATGCCCATGGCCGGGTCACCCAGGAGCACGCGCTCGATTCGCTTCGCGGCAGCGTCCGTGCCGTCCGCAACGATCACCTGGCCGGCGTGCAGCGAGTACCCCATCCCCACACCGCCACCGTGGTGGAAGCTGACCCACGACGCGCCGTTCACGGCGTTCACCAGCGCATTGAGAATCGGCCAGTCTGCTACCGCATCCGAACCGTCCAGCATGCCTTCCGTCTCTCGATTCGGGCTTGCAACGCTCCCACAATCCAGGTGATCCCTTCCGATCACGATGGGAGCGGCCACACGCCCAAACCGAACGAGGTCATTGAAGGCCAACCCGGCGCGATGCCGTTCTCCGTACCCGAGCCAGCAAATGCGCGCGGGGAGTCCTTGAAATTGGATGCGCGCCTGCGCCATCTCCATCCACCGGCGTAAGCCGGTATCGTTCGGAAAAAGGGAGAGTACCGCCTCGTCCGTTGCCCGGATGTCGGCGGGATCGCCGGAAAGCGCGACCCACCGAAATGGCCCCCTCCCCTCGCAGAATTGCGGTCGGATGTAGGCGGGCACAAATCCCGGAAAGGAGAATGCGTCGGCGGCGGGCATGCCGCCCTCCACAGCGCCGGCACGAAGATTGTTCCCATAGTCAAAAACGTGCGAGCCGAGGCGGCCCATCGCCACCATCGCGGCAACCTGGCGCGCCATGGTTGCGTAGGCTCGCCGGGTGTACTCGGATTCGTCCGCACCCCGCAGTATAGCAGCCTCATCGAGCGTCAAGCCGCTGGGAATGTACGCCAAGGGATCGTGGGCGCTGGTTTGATCCGTGACGAGATCTGGCGCGATACCACGCATCGCAAGCGCCTCGTACACGTCCGCCGCGTTGCCGACCAGGCCCACCGATTTCGCAACGCCGGCCCGCTGATACGTTGCGCAGCGGCGCAGTGCATCGTCGAGGTCCGCGGCGACCTCGTCGAGGTACCCGCTGTCCAATCGCTTTTGTACCCGAGTCGGGTCGATGTCCACCCCAAGGAAAACGGCCCCGGCAAACACGGCGGCCAGCGGTTGCGCCCCACCCATTCCGCCGAGTCCCCCCGAAACGATCAGCCTGCCGGCCAGGCTGCCTCCGAAGTGCTGGCGTCCAGCCTCTGCAAACGTCTCATACGTGCCCTGAACGATGCCCTGCGACCCGATGTAGATCCAACTACCCGCCGTCATCTGCCCGTACATCATCAAGCCGCGGCGCTCGAGGTCCCGAAAATGCTCCCAGTTCGCCCATTTCCCAACAAGGTTCGAATTCGCGATGAGGACGCGCGGCGCGTCCGGATGCGTCCCCACGATGCCGACGGGCTTCCCCGATTGGATCAGCAGCGTTTCGTCGTCACCGAGTGTCGTCAGCGCGGATACAATCCGATCGAAGCTAGGCCAGTCTCGGGCGGCCTTTCCGTTGCCTCCGTAGACGACGAGATCGTCCGGACGCTCGGCAACCTCGGGGTCGAGGTTGTTGTAGAGCATCCGCAGCGCCGCTTCCTGCACCCACCCGCGACAACGTAAGACGTTGCCACGCGGGGCGCGGATTACACGCCTCAAACTATCCCTCTTCCTCTTCACCGCGATCGGTCGACGGGGCGCGGCGTGCGCGCGCGTGCACGATCATTTGTACGTGCGAGGTGTCGGCCTCCTCCGCGTCGTCGGGCAGCGAGGCCACGTAGGCCTGATACTCGGTCGGCGTGCATTTGCCTTCGGTGATGTGGCGTTCAACCGCGCGAACATCGAACAGCGTCTCATTGGGAATGGTCATGTGCGCTCCTTAGGCTTCAGGCGGGAGGTCGGCCGCGGGGGCCAGAAGATCATCGACGGAGGGGGGAAGCTGGGCAGCGTCCTGCGCGGCACGCTGAGCCTTCAGGTTCTCGTTCTCGTCGAACGCGGACAGGTCCGGCTTGATGGCGCCCGCCGCAATTTCGCGCAGGGCCGTAACAATTTCTTTGTTCGTTCGGTCGTCATCGATGAGCGACTTGCCGCCCTTCATGAGCTGCTTCGTGCGTTCAGCCGTCACGAGGACGAGGGTAAATCGATTGCCGACCTGCTCAAGGCAGTCTTCGACGGTGATGCGCGCCATGCGACTCTCCGGGGAATCGGGCGGTTAGCCGATCGCCCCGCGGCGCGCAACCCCATCGATTCGGTAGCGTCCATGTTCATGCGGTTCATCGAGCATTTTATGGGCGTGCCTTGCACGCGTTTGCTTGACCGTCTCTTCAACCGACGCGGCAACGCTACGACGGGCTACCCGGTACGCTTCACGCCACCCTGCGCAACCGCTCCATGCGCGCCACCCCGCTCATCCGATAAAACACCCGCAACTCCTCCAACAACGCCCCTACATCCCTGCATTTCTCCAGCCGCTCACAATACCGATCCGCGAGCCGTCCGGCCTCGCGATACCTCATTGTCTCCTCGCCATCCAGACCGTCTGCCAGCGTGGCGTTGTGAAATAACCGACGTCGAAGCATCGGATCGCTGCCAATGTGCAGGCGGGCGGTCACGAATTTGTCGACCTCCGCTTGCGCCTCCAATTCCAGCAACGAAACCGGCTCCTCTCTCACGGCCCGGCGAGCCAACAAAAGAAAGTGCGAGACCCCCTCGGTCACCGCGGCCCACGCCGGCATCGCATCAAGCACGGCGCGCACGGGTGAGAGCCCGTCGACTGCGGCGATGTCGTCCGCGTGAATGTACACGCCAATATCAACACCATCTTCCTCCTGACGGACCAGCACCCACTCGCGTGACGTCCGCCGTTCGCCAATCAATTCGCCCAAGGCCTCCGCCGGCACAAGGAAGTCGCGCACATCCGGTGCTTCCACGTCGTAGATGGCCTCCAGATGGCGTTGAACCAACGTGATCACGAGATGGACAGCATGCGCGCGCGCATGGGGATCACGCCCAACTTGCGCAACCGCTCCGCGATGCGTGGCGATCCGGTCGCCTCCCACTCCTCGTACAAGCGTAGGATGTTCGTGTCATTCTCGTCACGAGACTCGTCGCGCACCTCGGCGATGACCTCGGCGCAATCACGGTAGTGTTCCTCAAGCTCGCCGAAGATGTCAGGACCGCCCGCCGGATCGCGCAGGATACCGCGAAGGGTGCCGTACGCGCTTGCGCCCATCTGCTCGTAATAGTCGCGCGAGATACGGCGACGTTCGAGGCTTTCCCGGAAGAAACCGAGAGTCATCAGCGCGGTGTCGCCAAGCCGGCGCCACAGCGTCACAGACTCGGCGAACGGGGCGCTCGCCGCGCGCTCGCGAAGTTCAACCAACGTCGTTCCGCCGGGCGCGTCATCCGCCGCGAGGTGGCCGCCATCGGCCAACAATCCCGAGAGGTAGTAGACGGTGTTTGCGCTGACGGCAGCCCGTTGATGCGCTACCGCCGTCTCGACCTTCTCTCGGAAGAAATCGAAGAGGTTGGTCTCGGCCAGGATCGGTTGAGTACTCGACATGGTCTCCTCCTTCGTTTTTTTCTTGACGTGCCCTTTGGCGTGACTACCTGACTGCCGCCGCGCGGCGTGCATCGCCCGTGAACCATCCACCTGCCCCATCGGTCACACGACCCGGAGCTGAAGTCATGAATGTTCGTCCCCTGTTCGATCGCATCCTCGTCAAGCGCAATGACGAGCCGACCCGCTCCAAGGGCGGCCTGTTCCTTCCCGAAACGGCCAAAGAAAAGCCGGTCGAAGGAACCATCCTCGCCATCGGTAATGGCCGAGTGGCCGAAGACGGCAAGATCACGCCGCTGACCGTCAAGGTCGGTGACCGCGTGGTTTTCGGCAAGTACGCCGGGACCGAAATCAAGGTCGAAGGTGAAGACCGTCTGATCCTCCGTGAAGACGACGTTCTCGGCATCCTCGACTAGCTCGACCCTTCCCAACCTTTCCACATTCCGGTGCGCCCGCAAGTGCGAGCGCGCCATCAGCATACTCAGGAGTTTCCCATGGCTGCCAAGCAAATCCTTTTCGATGTGAACGCGCGCAACAAGCTGTTGGTCGGCGTCGACACCCTCGCCAACGCCGTCAAGGTCACGCTCGGCCCCAAGGGTCGCAACGTGGTCATCGAGAAGAGCTGGGGCGCTCCCGTCGTCACGAAAGACGGCGTTACGGTAGCCAAGGAAGTCGAACTTGAAGACAAGTTCGAGAACATGGGCGCGCAAATGGTCAAGGAAGTCGCCTCGAAGACGTCCGACGTCGCAGGTGACGGCACGACCACCGCAACCGTCCTCGCGCAAGCCATCTTCCGCGCCGGCGTCAAGCTCGTCGCGGCCGGACACAACCCGATGGACCTGAAGCGCGGCATCGACAAGGCCGTCACCGCCATCGTCGCCGCCCTCAAGGAACAGTCCCGCCCCGTGGCCGACAACAACCAGATTGCGCAGGTTGGCACAATCTCGGCCAACGGCGACGCGACGATTGGAAAGATCATCGCCGACGCCATGGACAAGGTCGGGAAGGAAGGCGTCATCACGGTCGAGGAAAACAAGGGCCTCGAAACGGAACTCAAGACCGTTGACGGTATGCAGTTCGACCGTGGCTACATCAGCGCCTACTTCGTGACCGATGCCGAACGCATGGAAACGGTCCTGGAAGACCCGTACATCCTCATCCATGAGAAGAAGCTCTCCTCCATGCGCGAGCTCATCAAGCTGCTCGAGAAGGTGCACGCCGCCGGCAAGCCGGTCGTCGTCATCGCGGAAGACGTCGAAGGAGAGGCGCTGTCCTCCCTCGTCGTCAACAAGCTTCGCGGCACGTTGCAGGTCGTCGCCGTCAAGGCGCCGGGCTTCGGTGACCGCCGCAAGCAAATGCTGGAGGATCTCGCGGTGCTGACGAATGGCCGCCTCATTGCCGAAGAATTGGGTCTGAAGCTCGAAAACCTCGGTCTGAACGACCTTGGCACGGCGCGTCGCGTCGTGATCACCAAGGACAACACGACGATCATCGACGGCGCGGGCTCGACCGAGGCCGTCAAGGCCCGCATCGCGCAGATCAAGAACCAGATCGACGAGACCACCTCGGATTACGACCGTGAGAAGCTTCAGGAACGGCTTGCCAAGCTATCCGGAGGCGTCGCCGTCATCCGCGTTGGTGCGGCAACGGAAGTTGAGATGAAGGAGAAAAAGGCACGCGTGGAGGACGCGCTGCACGCCACGCGCGCGGCCGTTGAGGAGGGCATCCTGCCGGGCGGCGGTGTCGCGTTCATTCGCGCCCAGCGCTCGCTCGCGGCGGTTGATGCCGTCGGTGACCAGCGTTTCGGCGTAGACATCATCCGCCGCGCCGTCGAGGAGCCGCTTCGCCAGATCGTCCAGAATGGCGGTTCGGAAGCCTCGATCATCCTCGAGAAGGTGCGTGAGGGCACGGGCGGCTACGGTTTCAACGGCGCCACGGACACATACGAGGATCTGTACGCTGCTGGCGTCATCGACCCGACCAAGGTGACCCGCGCCGCCTTGGAGAACGCCGCGTCGGTTGCGTCGTTGCTGCTGACCACCGAGGCCATGGTGGCCGAGCACAAGGACGATGGAGATGACGGCGGCGGCCACGGCCACTCGCACTAGTCTTCGTTCGCGTTTGGAACCGACCGTTCCAACCCCAAAGGGCGACCGCGATCGAAAGATCGCGGTCGCCTTTGCGTTCAGTTGACACCGAAGCCGCCGATGGTGCGTATATCGGTGCGGCACAACCTTTGCTTTACAGCTCAACCGAGGTTTCGATGTTCACCCGCCCTCTGGTTCACTCCGCGGTCGTCGTTACCATCATCGTACTCGCGATGCTTCCCGGCTTGGTCGCATCGCTCGGGTAAAACCGGAGCGCATGCCAACCCGCACTTAGGGCTTGGCGAAGCTGCCGAAGTAGAAGCGGCCTCCTACGGCGGCGTCAAAGATGAATGAGGTGGAAGGGTAGACGCCGATTCCGGGGACCAATTCCACGAATCCCTCGATCGGAACGCGCTCATGGTAGATGGCCATGCCGAACGGCACGCGGGTCGCCAATACGAATGGGATGGCGGTGTCCGTGGCCCCGAAGTACAACCGCGGCCCGACGCCGATCCACACCGGGAATACGAATTCTGGAATGTCCTCGGAACGCATTTCGGACAGGCGCAAGCACACATCGCCGTGAATGACGACGGACTCCGCAAAGGAATACGCAACGGCGGCGTCGAAAAAAACGGGTGTCTGATCGGATTTGTAGGCCAGCGAAATACCGGTTGGCAGGCCGAGAATAATGCCGACGCCGAGTCCGGATGGATCCCGTTCGAGCGGGCCCGGCGTGGCGTCAGCATTCTGCCGCGCGTCCGGTGCATCCGGCGGCAGAGCCAACGCGAGAGAGGACGCGAGTAGGGCGATCACGGCTGATTCTCCTGAGTACCCTCCAGCGCCCGCAAGATCGACTCGTCCTGATAGACCTCGACGAGCTTCCGAAGCACGGGACCGAGCACCGCATCCGCGAGGTAGCCGCGCCAGCGTGGATCGGCCACTACTGAACGCATCGAAAATCCACACCGGAGCGCAGCGACAAGGTGCGTCTCAAAGCCGGCGGCGTCCCGACGCCTGCCGGCGAGGTCGGCGAGGCGAAAGTGGCCAGCCCAATGCTCCGGCGCGAGTCGGGCGACTTCACGGAAGTCCACTTCCGCCGCCGGAAGATCGCCGACATTCAACAGAACTTCCCCCCGGTCATACCGCGCGGCGACCAGCAACGGATCCATCTTGAGTGCGCGGTCGAGCGAAGACCGTGCCTTGCCGTCGTCACCTGCAAGGCGCCACGCCAAGCCAACGGCGTAGACGACCCTGGCGTCCTCTGCGACCTGACGCGACCAGTTTCGCGCGAACACCTCGGCCGCCGCCATGCCGTCGGCCTCCGCACGTCGCGCGACCTCCGCCTGGGCCGCGCCTGCGATGACATCGCGGTAGTTCGGCGGCGGAACCTCCGCATTGGCGCGCCCGATTAAACCTGCTGCAACCATTAGGAACGCCGCGGGCAGCCAACGCGCAGTCGAGGTCATGGCCGCCAGCGCCGGCGTCGCGCCGCGAGCATCGTCGCCAAGGCACTGCCCCATGCCCAACTGCCACCCGCGGCGTTGCAGCCGCACGAGCCGACCGCACGGAGGTCACCGCCGTCGCCCGCTCCGCCATCGGCACCGGCTCGCCCCGTCCCTTTATCGGCGTTCGACCCCTCGATGAAGCCGGTGGACCAGGCCGTACCATCCCCCGTGAATACGGCGTAGTAGGCCTCTCCGACAAAAGCGTCGGATGCCGAGATCGGCGTACCTTCGGCGAGATCGCGGCCATTGTAGACGACCTCTCCGTCGTGCACGGCCGCTGCGAAACGATCCGTCCGCCGGACGACGAGCGCTTGGCTCGTGCCCAGTGGCTGCGTCCATTCCAGTTCGACCGATTCATCGATGTCGTCACTTGCGACGAAGTCGGTGACCCCGACCGACAAATTCGAGCGATAGACGCAGACATCATCGATGTTCCACCCTCCGTACTGCAAGCCGCCGTCGCTCTCGATCTCCCACGCGAGCGTGAGGGTTTCCCCCGGCGACGGCACACGCACCGTGTGGAGAATCCACTCTTCATCCAGCGTTGCCTCGGCCGCGTTCTTGTTGCCGCTGTTGTGATTCTCCCACACGATGCCGTCATTGGCGTAGACGCGCGCCCGATCGTAGAACCCGTCCTCGACCCCCAGCCACCGGCGGTATTGCAGGATGATGTCGCCTTCTCCGGCGGTCGGTATCGCTGGACTGGACAGCCGATTGACAATTCCGGCCTGGTACTCCCCGTTGAAGTTGCCGCCCCCAAGGTCGTTACCCCAGACTTTTCGGCCGGTGAATGCGTCCTCCGGGTCCGTAGCGTAGCCACCCGGCGTACCGAAAATCCAGTCATCGGCGCCATCGCCGTCGCGACCGCTCAGGAGCTCGTGGGTGAACAGGCCGTCGTCATCGCCGCCAAATTCAGCGCACCAGATCTCCTCGAGCTCGCCCACATAGAAGGTGTACGGGGCGATTTCCCCTCCGGCTGGTGAAAGCGCCTCGCCTTCGCTCGAATCGACCGACAAATAGTAGTCAACGACGGTGCCGTCCGCCAGGTTCGGGAACTGCCCGTCCAACGCTTCGCCGCTGATCGTGAGCGGAGCGCGTTGCCACGTCACTCGGCCATCGACGGAGTAGACAACCGCGGCGCTCTCTCCCTCCACTTCTACACATCCAGCCGCAACATTACGGATTCCGCCGCTAACAACGATCGCACTACCCGAAGGTTGATTGCCGATTGCCTCGTGGTCGATCGCCAACGGCCCCGTGCCATCCCCCAAGGGCCCGAGGCCGTGCTCGCCAAAGCCCTCGATAATTGCGCAGGCGTGGGGAGTGCCGTTCGTCAGGTCGCCGTCGTCGTCATCGGCAAAGATGAACTCATCGTAACTCTCTTCGATCGTCGGTCCTGCCTTCAGCGTCGCCGCGAACAGCGTCGATAGTGTCCGCCACGCTTCGCCGTGCTCCGGCCGCGTCTCCCCGTACTCCGCGTGGAGCAGCGTGCCGACGTCCCACACGGCACCGGCGAAAATAAGGCCATCTTCATGCACTTCTCCCTGAACATCGTCGGGGTACACGCGGTTCGGGGCAACGTCACGAACCGGGTCGCCGTTCGTCTGGAAATACGGGCCGATGAGCGAGTCCCCCGTCTGAATCGCCGAGACGGTATCCCCGGCACCCTCGCTCAAGGAGCCGTCAAAAACACCTGTTCTAACAGCATTATAATGAAACCCATGCCCCCATTCGTGGTAGTTGACATCCGCAATCCGTCCGGTGTTTGAGCATCCACCCCCCTTCTCATAGAAGTTCACGCTCCCGTCGTAGTAGGCGTTGCAAACGTCCTCGGATGAGTTCACGTTGGAGACCAGAACGTCAATGGACATGCGATTATCCGGAGCGATCTCCGCACCCCACGCGCGCACGTCATGCAGCGCCTTGTAGCTGTCGATTTCCGCCTGGGTTGCGTCCTCCTCGGTCCAGTACAGAGCGCCGCCGCTCCACGACAGGCTGCCCTCCGCGCCGCCAGCATTCCTTACCGTCAGGTAGCTTCCCTTGAGCGCCAGCCGGTACTCGTCATCGAAGACGTCGAACGACCCATCGGCACCCGCAAACGTTGTGCCCATTGCAAGGAACGGAAGCGGCGCGTCGCTCATGTTGCCATCCACGGTCCGCGTGTCGATGCGTCCCGTGGCGAAACCCGTCGCAAAGAGAATTTCGTTGGACACGGAGAGGAGCGTGCCAGAACCCGCGTCGACGAAGCTCACCCACTTGCCGAGCGGAGTGGCGGTGCGAGAATGGACTTTCCACGCCAACACCAACGAAACGCGACCTTGCCGTTCCACTGGCAAGGCAACGAGCGAAGCCGATTCGTCCCGATGATCGCCGAGAGAGGCCGGACCATCGAGCCCCGCAGCGAGAATCGCGGCCTCGGCCGTGAGTTCAGCGTTTCCGATATGATGAACCGCCGGGTACGTATCCACGCCGAACAGCGCGAGCTTCCCGTCGCGAATGCGTGCCGTCACCCCGGCGCGCCATATCGGAACGCCGTCAATGGTGCGCTCAAACGCCACGTACCACGTTCGCATCGTCGCATCCCATGTAGCATTAGCAAGGCGAAGTTCCGCCTCATCGACGCCCAAGATCCCCGGATTCCGAGCGAAAAATGCGCGGAGTACGCGCTCTGCGCTCGCGCCATCACGGATCGGCGGCAGCGCGATGGCGGGGCCCCACGCGCGATGTGCCGTACCGGTTTCCTCATCAAAACGCGCCTGCCAGCCGACACCGTCACCGGCAAGAAACTCGTCCCATGCTGGCTGATGTGCGAGTCGCGTTTGGGCAATGGCGCGATATCGGCGCACCCGGTTCGGTTCCGCGAGCGTCGTGGCTGTCGGGGCAAACGCAGTCGCGGATTCGAGGAGAGACAGCAGGACGAACGAGATCATCAACCACCCGAAAGGCGTGGACACTATATGCTCGGGATCGGACCGGGCCGCGCCCTCCACAGATTGCTGACATGCACATCCTCGCCGCGATCCTGATCGGCTGCCCGTCGGAGCCCGTGCCTACAAAATTACCGGCTTTGCCACCGGAGTTGGTCGCGTTGGCCGACTTCGCTACGGGCGAGGAACGACCGATCCGGGAGTTCACCATCGCGTTTACAGGCGAGGTGCGCGGGGAAATCGAACCCTGCGGTTGCCCGACCGCGCCGTACGGGGGCTTCCGGCGCCGCGCCCATTTTTTGGAGCAGCTTCGCGCCGAAGGGTTGCCCGTTTTCGTTCTGGACGCGGGTGAGATGCTGGTGAAGGGTCAGGTGGCCGATCGCTCGGACGACCGTCGGCGGCGGGCGCGCGCGGTGCTCGACCTCGCTCGAGCCACAGGGCTTGACGCCTGGACGGCGTCCGCCAGCGACCTGACGGTGGGCGGCGTTGCATTTCTCACCGAAAACGGAGCGCTGGCCGCAAACTGGCTGGACAACGCCGGGAACCGCCCGATGGCGGGGACATTTGTTGTGGAACGACTTGGCGTTCGGCTGGGTATAGTCGGCATCGCGGACGCGCCCAAATCCGATCTGCATGCCGCCGTTGCCGTCACGGCGGTCAGCGCCGCAATTCAGGCTGCAGTGGCCGCCGCACCGCCAATCGACGCGTGGATAGCGTTGTCGAGTGCGGACTATTCCACGAACGTCGCGGTGGCCGAGGGAGTACCGGCGCTGGGCGTCGTGCTGAGCGTCAGCGGCGACGAAATGAGTGATCCGATGACGACCAAAGGGGCGCCGATCGTAGAAACCGCGGACCGCGGGCGTTTCGTCAGCGTCGTCCGCATCGCTCTCGCATCGACGCCGGGCCCGCTGCGACTTGTCTCGTCCGGGCCGTTGAAGACGGCGGCCGACGCCCGGCGTCAGTATGGCGCGGCGGACGCAGACGCCCGGGAAAGGCTCCTCGACCGCAGGGAGGCGATGATCGAGGTGGTTGCCGGCGCCGCCCGGGGTCGCAACCTCGCGTATGTCGATTCGCAACCTCTCGGCACCGAACTCGAGCGCGATGGCGCTGCGGACGCTGTGCTCTCCGGCTTCCGCGCGGACACGCAGACGGCCGCGCAGATTCGCGTCGGTGCGCGCGAAAAGGGCGAACACTACGCCACGACGACGGCATGCGCAGGGTGCCACACCGATCGCCTCGCCAGTTGGTCGTTCGATGGCCACGCGCGCGCCTACGAAGCCTTGCTGACCCGTAAGGCGGGTACGTCAACCGAGTGTGTCGGCTGCCACACCACGGGGTTCGGTGAGCCCGGCGGTTATGCGAAGCTGGATGTGGCCACGCTGCGCACGTACAAGGCCGTGCAGTGTGAGGCGTGCCACGGGCCCATGGGCGGCCACCCAGAGAGCAAAGCGGTCGGGAGTCGTCCCGTCACGGAAGCCACGTGCCGCACCTGTCACGACGTCGCCAACAGCCCACAATTCAACTACCGTACCTACCTGGCGCGCATCAGCTGCTCCCGCGCGGACGCACCATAGACCTCCCGCAGACGCATCGCGAGCTCACCAAGTCGACAGGAATTGATCCACTTCCTCCCGCTCAAGCAAGCCCACCGAAAGCTCGACACATGCGCCGCAGACGTCGAGGCCGTTGTATCGGTACACGCCGCGCGCGTCGGTGACGCCCCGTAGGTCGAGCGCCATGCGGCCGCAGAGCACGCACGCGGCATCGTCCGGCGCACCAAGCGCACGACGATTTCGCGCAACTTCCCCGACGCAACGATCACAAATGACGGCGCTTGTACCGGACATGAGGTGCGTGACTTCCGTGCCCACACGGCCGCACCCAGAACAATGAACGTCGGACGCGCCATCCAGCGCGCGCGGCTCACCCGGCTGCGCAGGCGGCGTCACCTGCGCGAGGAGCCGCTCTACGATCGCGCCAGCGCCGCGGTCCTGAGCCCGGCGCACCAACGCGCGCGCGGCATCGCCATCGCCACACATCACCGCAGCCGCCATCACGGGGACTTGGAGTTCGGCGTCCACATCCTTGCCCCAACTCGCGAGGAGATTGCGGGCGGCGCGACTACGGCGGGTGGCGATCGCGAGCAGGAGCACCGACTGGTAGGCCCGCGCCTCCGCGCGCTCCGCCTCCACAGCGCGCCGATGCTGCGAAAGGTCCGCCGCGTTGCCCCGCCGCTCGACGGCCGCGCGCTGAATATCCTCGACCGTGACGTTCAGGCCGGCCGTCAGCGCCGGCTCGGGTAGCCACGCCGCCGCCGCCAAGGCGTTGCGCGCCAGCGCCACCCCAAAGTGACGCCCAGGCTCCCGCAAGCGCGCCCCCACCTCGTCCGCGACGTGCCCACCGGCGAGCGCACACGCCGCTTCCCAGAGCTCGAAACGCAGCCCCTCGTCCTCCGTAGCTTCAACCGACTGCAACACGGCGCTCACGGACGACGGACCGACCGCGCGCAGCTCGTCGAGAAGGACGGCGATGCGGCGGCGAGTGATCGTCCGGGGTGCGTTCTCGCCCGCAGTATGCGGCGTTCCATCGTACGCGGCGACCTCGACTCCCAGTGCCTTCTGGAGCCACGCAATCTCTCCCGCATGGCGACGAGTTCGCGCCAGCTCGACGTAGCTGGCCATGTCCTCCGGGTGGTCTTGCAGGGTTTCGCGGAAAACCTTGAGCGCGTCCGCGACATGCCCTTCTTCCACAAGCGTGCACCCCAACGCGTGGCGGGCCGAGAGCAGGTTCGGATCGAGGAGCAGCGCCTTGTTGCAGTACTCGCGGGCCCTTCCCAACTCGCCAAGGTGCAAATAGGCCATGCCGACCTGCGCGTACACGGGCGCGTCGTCCGGACCACCGGCGGCCGAAAGCGCTTCCAGATACTGGCGATTGTGCTGAATCGCGTTCTTGTATTTTCCGAGCGCGAACGCGACTTGTCCGAGGTGCTTGCGTGCAACGGTTGAGAACTTCGGGTTTTGGCGAAGCCGGATGAACAACTTTTCGGCATCGGCGTACCTGCCCGTTTGGAGGCAGGAAAGACCAAGATCGCGCATCAGCGGCGCGAGAAGATCCGGACTCGGCTCACGACGCAGCGCATGCACGAGGTGGTACTGCGACCGCTCAATCAGGCGCGTCCCCCCGATCTGTCGGGCGCGCTCGGCGAGCGTGCGACCCAGCAACAGGTGAACCTCCCACGCATCCGGGGCCGCGCGGCAGGCCGTTTCAAGATGGCGAATCGCGAGGTGGCGGTCACCCAGCGCACGGTGCATTGCGCCCAGAGCAAGATGCAAATCCGCCCGATCGGCCTCGACCCGAAGCGCCTCGTCCAGATATTTCTGCGCCGCTTCCGGCCGCTCCATCCCCACCAACGCTGCTCCCGCAAGTACGAGCCCCGCTGCGTTTCCGGGGCTTTCTGCCAAAACCTTTCTTGCCTGTGCCAGCGCCAGCGCACACACGGCTTCCCCGCCGCCGTGCCACATTCCGCGCGACAGCAACGTCCGCGTCAATTCGAGGCGCGAATCGACGTCGTCCGGTTTCTCGGCGAGATGCGCTTCGAGGCGCGCTGCCGACCATTCGAGCTTTTGGTGCGGATACATGGCGGGATACGGGGAGAGAAGTGCTACCCTATCGCATCATGGGCAATCGGCGCGGTCAGGCAACGACGGAATGGGCGGTTCTACTGTCCGTCATCGTCGTGGCCATCGTGGCAGCAGGCTGGGCCTTTGTGGGGCCCTTCATCGGACAGATGGACGACTTCGGGAAGGGCGCGGAAACGGTCTACGCATCTGGCGACCTCGCGAAGTAGCGGCGCGGCGCCACCGGCGCCGAGGCGATAGGCCGCCGCGTGCGCCCGCTCGACGTCGTATTCTTTTTTTCCGGCAGCGCGGGGCTGGTCTACGAGTCGATCTGGGGCCGGCAGCTCCACCTCGTTTTTGGAACGTCGCAGTTCGCCATCGCGACGGTGTTGGCGGCGTTCATGACAGGACTCGCGATCGGCGGGGCTGTCGCTGCCCGCTGGGCCTCAAGGGTGCGCCGACCGCTCCGGGTGTACGCGGGTTTGGAACTCGTCATCGGCGCCTTTGCCCTTGCGTTTCCGACACTCCTGGACGCGCTGGGCCCTGTCTACACGGAATTCTACCAGACCTTTCATCCCTCGCTCCTGGCGTTCGGGGCCTTCCAATTCTGCTTGGTGGGCACGCTTCTGGCCATCCCAACGGCCTGCATGGGAGCCACACTGCCGGTGCTGCTGCGGCTGCCGACGGTCGAGGATAGCGGTGCGGCAACCGGCAGAT
This sequence comes from Klebsiella pneumoniae, assembly GCA_945861635.1. Taxonomy (GTDB): domain Bacteria; phylum Myxococcota_A; class UBA796; order UBA796; family SXON01; genus CAMAWH01. Next base: position 42,250 of record CAMAWH010000005.1, read on the forward strand.
TGTACGGCATCAACACCGCCGGAGCCGCGTTCGGCGTGTGGCTCGCCGGCTTCTACCTGCTCCCCGAAATCGGCGTTCACGCAACCACGATGGTGGCCGCCTGCACCAACGTCATTTTGGCCGCGGCTGCCCTCGCACTCGATCGCCGTACCGCGAACGTAGCGCGCACAGAAACGGCCGCTGCGGCCAACGTGCGTGTGTCGCTCTTGATCGTCGCCGCTTTTGCCGGCGCCTCCTCCCTGGCCATGGAAGTCGCCTGGTTCCGGCTTTTGACGCTGGTGCTTGGGGGCAGCGTGTACGCATTCACGGTCATGTTGCTCGCTTTTCTCATCGGCATCGCAACCGGCGGCTGGGTCGGTGGCGGCGTTGCCGATCGCCTGTCCGCGCGCGGTCGGGCGCTCGAAGGGATCGTCGTCGCTCAGATCGCAGTCGCATTGCTGTCCTACGCGGCCATGTGGCTCTATGGCGAGCTTCCCATCACGTTCGTACGCATGTACTGGGTGATTCAGTCAGCCCCGGAGTTGCTGTGGCCGATGAAATGCGCCCTTGCGATGCTGGTCATGACCCTGCCCGCCGTGTTCATGGGTGCAACGTTTCCGCTCCTCGTCCGCGTTGCCGCGGAGCGCAACCTTTCGGCTGCCGTCGGGCAGATCTACGCGGCCAACACGCTCGGTGCGATTGCCGGCGCCTTCGGCGGCGGTTTCATCTTGTTGCCGCTGTTGCGCGTGACGGGAACGGTCCTCGTCTGTATCGCAATCAATCTGGCGGCCGCCACACTGGCGATGGTCGGCCGCTCCCGTCGTGGGGCGGGAGCGCTCGTCGTCGCTAGCGCAGGATTGCTCGCCATCGCCGCGGCAGCGCCGCCGCCGTGGGACCCGATGTGGATGACCACGGGCGTTTACAAATACGTCGACAACCTCAAGGAGCCAACGGCTGAGGCGATGAAGAAACAATTCATCGACCGGTACAAACTTCTTTTCTACGAGGAGGGCCTCACCTCCGTCGTCACCGTTGCCCAAAACCGCATCACGGGGAACGTCTGGCTCGCCAACAACGGCAAGATCGACGCGTCAACGACCACGGACATGCCGACGCAGGTGCTCGTTGCTCACTTGCCGTTCTTGTTTACCGCAGAAAGTGCGCGCGACGTCGTGGTCGTCGGACTTGCAAGCGGCGTGACCCTCGGCGCTGCCACGCTCCACGACGAGGTGGACCGGATCGACGTGATCGAGATCGAGCCGGCCATCGCAAAAGCAACGGAGTTTTTCCTCCCCTGGAACCACCGGGCGCTGTACGACCCCCGCGTCCGCCTGATCGACAACGACGGCCGGAATCAGCTTTACCTTACCCCAGCTTCTACCTATGACATCGTGATTGCAGAGCCGTCCAACCCCTGGCTGACTGGTGTCTCCAACTTGTTTACGCGGGAATTCTTCGAGATGGGAAAAGGGCGCGTCAAACCCCGCGGGGTTTGGAGTCAATGGGTGCAGATGTACGGAATGGACAGCCGCGATCTCCGCGCGGTCATGCGTACGTTTTGTCAGGCATGGCCTCACGTTCGATTCTTTTCAACGATTCGAGATGCCGATCTGGTGATGATCGGATCTGAATCACCGCTGGCGCTCAGCGAAGAGATCGCTCGCCGATGGGTGCATCAGAACAACGGCCTTGAGGCGGAGTTTGGCCAGGTCGGAATCTACGACGAATACGACCTGCTTTCCCACTACCTCTTCGACCGCGACACGGCGCTCAGGCTCACCGAGGGCGTGCCCGAAAACACCGACGACAACCTCCTTGTGGAGTTCTCAGCGCCCCACAACCTGCACCGCGAGACGTCGACGGAAAATTTTTTGATGCTCCTTCCGAACGCATCGACGCCCCTCGACGCCGTCGCGTCCGCGGACGGGCTGATCCGACTGGCAGAGGCGTACGACGCGCGCGACGACACCGTCCGCGCCTTGATCGCCCTGAAGGAAGCGGAACGCCGCGAACCGGGCCGCGACGACACCCTCGACCGCTACATGCGCTACCAGAAAAAGTTGCGGGAGCGAATTCGGTAAATCCGAGGGGGAGCGAATTTCGGGAACCGCGTGCGGTACCCCGAATCGTTGACGCGCCGCCTGGCTAGCGCTTCGAGAACTGGAAGCGCTTGCGCGCGCCCGGACGACCGTACTTCTTGCGTTCGACCTTGCGGTCGTCACGGCGCAGGTAGCCGGCGTGCTTCAGGCTTGAACGATCAGCGGGGTTGGCGGCGACAAGCGCACGCGCCACGCCATGGCGAATTGCGTCGGCCTGACCATGAAGGCCTCCGCCCTTGACCGTACACCACACGTCGTAGGTTTCGACGACATTCGCCACCTGCAAGGGCTGGCGGATGACCATCTTTAGCACCGGGCGATGCAGGTATTCCCCATCGTCACGACCGTTGATGGTGACCTTGCCCGTACCCGGACGAAGGAACACGCGCGCCGTGGCCGACTTGCGACGACCAGTGGCGTAGTACTGCACGATCTTGGTAGCCATCAGACGTACTCGGGGAAGGGCTTGGGCATTTGGGCGGCGTGCGGATGCTCGGCGCCTGCGTAAATCTTGAGCTTGCTCATCATCACCCTGCCGAGCCGATTGCGCGGGACCATGCCCTGCACGGCGGCCTGCATGACGCGTTCGGGATGCGTCGCAAGCTGCTTGCGCGCCGTCACGGACGTCAGGCCACCGGGTTGCCCCGAATAGTGGTGATACGACTTTTGATCGAGCTTGCGACCCGACAGATAGATCTGCTCACAGTTAATCACAACGACGAAATCACCCGTGTCGGTGTGCGGCGTGTAGGCAGGTTTGTGTTTCCCCTGCAACACCTGCGAGATTCGCGTGGCCAGACGCCCAAGCGTCTGCCCAGCAGCGTCCACGACATACCAATCGTGAACCGCTTCTTGCGGTGAGGTGGAGTGCGTGGTCCAAGTGTGATGATCAGTCATGACGTTCCCGTTCCGGGGAGAGCCCGGTGAAGCGGGCGGCATTTACCTCAGGCGGGGCGCGGCGTCAAGGTTGCGCCGCGTAGCGCTCGGCCGCGAGACCATCCAACTCCGGGTGCGCGGCTTGCAGCACGGCCAGTGCATCGGCACGCGGAGTGCCGGAAAGGACCATCGCCGCGCGGTACGCATCACCAACGTCGTCGGCACCGGATGGCTCGGGAATCGCGACCCGGGCGCGGAGATCGGCCCACGACCAAGGCACAAGGGCGGCCCACGGCTGATCACGATTGACGGCGCCGCCCCGCAGGCGCACGTGGTCGGCGTCCGATCCAACCCACGCGGAAATCGCCCTGGAAGCGTCCTTTCCCGCTGCCACGCGCACGCCGACATTCGCACGCAGCACGGGTTCAGCGTTCGGTTCCGCCGCAAGTGCCTTGTCTAACCCCGAGAAATCACCAGTGAGGCGCGCGCTCAACACCCACGCCTGCGGCCCGGGGAGATCGATCAGCCGTGCGACCGCGTCGGCATCACCCGACAGCGCGCGCACGAGCGTGGCGTCAGGGCTGCCGTCCAGCCCATCCAAAGGGGGCGGCAGACCCCTCAGGATGGCAAACCAGGCGCGATGCAGCGCAACAGGGGGCTCCGCCCCGGTGAGCAGGGATCGCGCCCGCTCGTCACTTTGGGCGTCACCCAGGGACTGGTACAGGACGGCGGCGGCGCGAATAGGGTCGTCGGCCTCCGCAAATGCCGACGCGGCAGCCGCGAACCTGCCGCCACGGTCGAGCACGGCCGCACGCGGGCGCAGGCTCGTCGGCGGCGTCCCGCAGGGCGGAAGCGCCTCAGCCTCCCGAAGCGCGTTTCGCGCCAAAGCGTCGGCAACCAGAAAGCGGCAAGCGGCTACCTCCGTTGCGTTTTCGAGTAGAGACGCTTCGGCAGCCGCCAGAATAGCTGCGCGATCGCCCGCGCGCATCGCGACCCGAAACCGCGCGGCGGGACCGAGCCCGCGCACCTCGACCGGACGTCCACGCGCGGCGTCCCATTCGGCGCACGGATCGAGCCAATTCGCCTTGCCTTTGGCCCACGCGCAAATCGCATCGCCGTCGGCATCGGAAAGGCATTGTGGCGCCCGCGCCGACGCCGTCACGAGCCCGCGCCATTCGCCCTCGCCGCCTCGATTCCGGATCGCCTGGGCGAACGCATCACAGGCAGCTGGGGCATTGTCCGCCCGCAAAAGCTCCTTTCCGTTGCCCGTGGACCGCCGCCCCTCGAGACGGCCCGCTACTTCCTCACGCGGATCGGGCATGCCGCTCGGGGTGTCACCGCCGCACGCAATCAATGAAAAAATCAGCACGCGAAGCATCTATTTGGCCGTGCCGGAATCCTCTTCAGGGGCGATCCAAATGCTCGGCTCGCCCAGGTCCCGCTGGGCGCTCACGATGTCGCCAGACCCGTACCGGCCATCACACCACACGCTCCGCACCGCGCCGCTGAAGAAGTACAGCGAAAGATCAACGGTGTACGCCGCGCCGGGTTCACCCGAGTTGATCCGCACGTCCTCTTCCGCCCAACCCCGCCCGGAGTTGGTCGAGAAGTTGTAGTACACGTCGTTGAAGTGGACGGCCTTTCCGTCGTTGCGCTCCTCCTGCCAGCCGACCACGACCGTGTCGGACGCAGCGAACACGACGGGGTTGTAGCTCTGCGCCTGCCCCTGCTCGTCGGTGTCCACTCGAATTTCGTCCGTTCCCCATGCGCTACCGCCGTTGTCCACGCGCCGATAGAAAATATCGTAGCCCCCGGAGCGATCGTCCTGCCAGGCGATGTGGGCCGTGCCGCCATCACTCGCGACCGCTGGATTGAGCGAATCCGCAATTCCCTCCGCGTCGTCTTCCACCCGTCCTGCTTTTTCCTTCCATGAATGCCCCTGATTGTCGGAGACGTTGAAGAGGATGTCGCGTTTTTCGCCATAGCGAAAGTCGTGCCAGACGACCCACGCGTACCCGCCGTTCATCGCAAGCGCGGCGGTGAACGAATCCGAAGCGCCGCTCTCATCGCCAAGATCCAGGCGCGAATCCTCGGCCTGAAAAGTTCCGGCATTGTCGTCGGACCAGTTCGCGTAGATATCGACCTTGCCTCCTCGGCTATCTTCCCACACGACCAGCACATTGCCATCCGTGTCGGCGGCGATTCGCGGCTGTGCACTGTAGGCGGCACCGGCTTCGTCGGCGTCCGCCCGCGACGGCGCTGCCAGCCAGGTGGCGCCGCCATCGTTGGACGCCTGCACATGAATATCGTAGGCGCCATCGGTATTATCGGCCCACGCAACGTACACGGAGCTGCCGGCCGCGGTGAGCGAAGGCGCGTGCGACTCGTGAAGACCGTCTGGATCGCCATCGATCGCAAAGTCCTCTTCCAACCAGTCTCGTCCGTTGTTATCCGACGTGTTCATGTAGATACTCGGGTACGCATACGCCCCGTCCCGGATGTCCTCCCAGGCCACATACACGCGGTCGTCATCGCATCCGATCGTCGGATTCCGCGCCGGAGCCTTTCCGATATTCACCTTGATATCGCCGATGAACCAGCTCTTTCCGCCATCCGCCGAAGCGTTGAACCAGATGGCCTCTTCCCCGTTGCGCGCGTCCTGCCAAGCGGCATACAGGGCACCGTCCTTGCTCTGACATGTCACGGGAAGTGTAGATTCTACCTTATCATCCTGCCCATTGTGATCGACGCGGACGTCCACCGTACCCGTTTCTACGGCGGGCGGAGGGGCGCATGCCAAAAAGGCGAGAACGGACGCGAGCATCGTGACTCCGCAGAGCGCCGCCCACCTTATCCTGTCCCCTCCCGGTTGCGCCCCCGGGCTTTCTCGGTAAAGAGGCCCGCTCGCCCCGGTGACCCCCATGCAGGACAAGAGCAAGCTCGGCAACCGCTACCAGTGCTTTGGCTGCGAGTTGAAGTTCTACGACCTTAATCGCCCAGAACCGCTCTGCCCCAGGTGCGGTGCCGATCAGCGCGAGAATCCGAACCCCGATCCGCGTGAGGCGGTGCTCGCACGATTCAAGGGCAAGAGCATCGTCAAGCCGGGCATCCGCCTCGAAGAAGAGGTGGCGGAAGAAGAAGAGCCGGAAGAGGAACTCGCCGACGGGGAGGAGGATGAGATCGAGGAGGAAGACGACGATGCAGAGGCCGAGCCCGTAGCCGACGAAGAAGACTAGGTCGACTTCGCGCCGGCGGGGACGGTTGATCCGTCGATTCGAGGAGCCTCGGCGGCGGACGCCGGTGTTTGGTATTCCACGCGCACGAGGTACAGACCGTCGGGGGGCGCGGTGCGACCGCATTCGGATTTGTCCCGGGCAGCCACGACGTCCGCCATGGCCGTCCACGGCCGGCGGCCGCGGCCGATTTCCAGCAGCGTTCCCACCATCCGACGGATCTGGTAGCGCAAGAAACCGGCCCCTTCAAACTCCAACCAATGTTCCTCGCCGTGCGCAATGTGCTCGGCGCGCGAAACCGTGCGCACCGGGCTGCGCGCATTGCACCCCGCGCCACGAAAGGACGTGAAATCGTGCGTCCCGACGACCGCCGGGAGCGCCGCCGTGAGCGCCCCCCAGTCGAAGGGCGGGCGCACATGGAACGCACGTCGGTCTAGAAACGGGCTGCGATCGCGGCGGTCGAGGATGACGTACCGGTAGGTTTTTCGATGCGGCGTGAACCGCGCGTGAAACGAGTCGGCCACGATGTCGAGGTCGAGCGCGGCGATCGTCTTTGGAAGCATCGTGTTGAGGCCGAGTCGCATCTTGTTCGGATCGCGCGCTACGTCGGTGCGAAACGTCGCCACCTGCGCGTAGGCGTGCACGCCCGCGTCCGTACGCCCGCTGGCGTGGAGGACGATCCGCTCGCCCCCGAATAACGTTGTCAGGGCATCTTCAATCGCCGCCTGGAGCGTGGGCGCGTTGTCCTGCCGTTGCCAGCCGCTCCAATCGGTGCCGTCGTACGCGACAATCAGCCGCCATACAGCCACGCCAGCCTGGCCGTCAGAAGTCGAACTGGAGTCCGAGCGTGAACTCCGTCGACGTGAAATTCAGGCCGGTACCGTGGGCGATCTGCGAGGAGCGATATTCCCCGACCAGATAGGTGTCGTTGATCCCGGTGTTCGCCTCCAGCTGGCTTGCCGTGCCGCGATCCAACCAGTCGAGCAGCACCATTCCACCGAAGCCGTAATGCCAGCCGTATTTCGCGCCTTCCCGCGTCTCCTTGTCGTCCGCGCCGTCCACGTCCCATGCCTCCTGCCAAAGCCAATAGTCACCGCCGATGCGGGCAAAAGGCACAAAGGGCTGGTCGTTCCAGATATCAATCCGGCCGACGACATCGAGTCCAAGCGGAATCACGGAAAAGGTGTCGGCATCGGTCGAAACGCCACCGGACTTGGTGAGCAGGAAGCCGTCGTCACGGTACAGGCCGCCACCAACATTCACTTCCACGAAGTTGGAGCACCATCCGCCCTCCAAGCGGAACATCTGGTTGCCAGACTCACCAAATGCGGACCCCAGATACTCGTCTTCGTGGGTGAACGGACCGTACCGCAGCGCCACGTTCCAGTGTCGGTCCGTGAGGTCGTCTTCTTTCGATTTTGCAAAAGCAACACCAGGAAGCGCCAGTCCAAGCACCAGTGCGAGCCGACGACGGCGAAGTCCAGCGAACGCCGCCGCCAGAGTGCCTATCCACCCCGCCGCAGTCAGGGGCAGCCCGCAGAAGTTTTCCGGCTCACCCGCCAATTCGGCAGCGCTGTAGGTTTCTTCGGGAATCGCGGAATTCACGTCGGACATGGGACCTTCCTTGCCGCCCTGATCGATGGCGCGGACAGCAATGTAGTAGGGGGTGCCGTTGGTAAGGGGCTTTAGCTTGGCGGTCGTCGCCTCGCCCGGGATGGCGTTCACGTTCTTCGGCGCGGCGAGCGACGTGTCGCCATCCCATTCGGGACCGCCGGTTTCGTACTCCGAAGCCTCAAAGGGGGAGACGGTGACGTAGACGACGTATTTGTCCAGATCCGCCACGTCCGACGCCGGGAATGCGATCGACAATCGTTCGTCCCCGGTGCCCAGCGTAAAATCCACGGCTGGCGGCGGATTGTCCACGGTCACGATCCCCGCGCCGCGACCCACCGCGCCATTGCCGGTGACGTACACCCAAAGGCGATTCACACCCTCGTCCAACGTGTCGGCGGAAACGACGGCCGTGTTCTCGCCGGTGGTCGCCTGTCCGCTTTCCAACTGGATATTGTCGTCCGTCTTGATCGTGTAGCCTCCCGCGGTGTCGCTCGAGAACGCGATCGTGATCGCGTCACCAGCGACCGCGCTCGCAGGAGCGACATCCGTGACGACCACCCAGGGTCGATCCGTGTACACTTGAACGTCACCGTCGTCGGTGCCACCGAATGCGTACCCCTCCACCGCCACGATTTCCGCGACGGGACCAACGTCCGGAATCGAAGTCAGTTGGCTGCCGCGAACGGCGCCGCCGAGGCTGTAGACCACCAGGTCATCGTCGGCCGCGAGGAGGAGGTAATCCTCCCCTCCTCCAACGGCAGTGACCGTGTCGTAGGCGTTGTTGATGTCGTATGCGAGTTCGAGCGACGACGGGCTGTAATAGAACAACGATCCGGTCGAATCCGCGAGGAACACCCGCGATTCCGAGACCGCCCAGAGGTCTACGAATTTCCGACCGCTGAAGCTCTCGCTGCTGTTCACCGGCGAGGGCGAGCCGACACTGGTCTTGGTGACATCGTCGGTTCCCCAGATGAGGAAGACGTACCCACCGAAAAGGCCGCTGTCGGTCAGACCGCTGCGTCCGGGCTCGATCGGCCAGCCGCTCACCACGGACCCGCTTTTGATTGCAAGCGCGCTCACGACGGGCTGCGACCCGCCAGACTCGACCACGGCATACACATTCGTGCCGTCCGTCTCGAGAGCCAGCACGGCACCGGTACCGACGGAACCGAGTTGGACGGCCGCGCCGACATTGCCGTCGACTCCGGCGTTGATGGACCAGATCGTACCGTCGTCGCAGCCGACGTAAAATACGCTCGCGGTGCCGCTGTCGGTCACGGCGAGTCCTTTCGCGGACCCGCACCCGGCGGAGACCGCATGCGGGATCCACGTGCGCGTGTCGATCACGTAGACGGTACCTGCGCCATCCAGCGCGCCCACCCACGTGCCGCTTTCGGAGGCCGCCAGATCCGTGACGCCGGACCCGATGGGTACGGTGACTGCGAGGCGGTCTGGCGCCGCGTCCGCGACTGCCACGAACGCAGCGAAGAGCACAACGGCGATCATGCTTGTCCTCCTCCGATGACGCCTTCCTCCACCAACCACTCCGCCGACCGGACGGCTACCGCCGCGGCTCCCAACAGATTGTCAGCCACCGCCATCGCAAAGACAGCGCCGCCCGCCGGGTCTGGCCGAATCGCACCCCATGCGATGCCGCGCTTTCCCGTCAACTTCCGAGGACGAAGCTGGGGAGGTGTAGCCGCGAGCAGTCCTTTTCCATCCCGCCAGGCCGTTTCCACCTGTTCAACCGTGACGCCGGAAAGGCGCAGGGTCACGGCCATTCCCGTAAAAATCGGCACGGTCAGGATTTGGACGCCCACGTTGCCAACATGCGCCAACTCCCCGACTTCCGCCGTCACAAGTTGTTCCCGCGAGGACCATTCGCCGGCGTCCTGCTCGTCCGGCAGGAGATCGAACGCCAAACCCTCAGCAAAAATCCTACGCGGCGGATCCTTCAGGTTGAAGCTTGCGACTACTTGCTCCGACAGCTCCTCGGTTGCGGCACGTCCGAACGCGCTCGCCGGCTGATGAACGACAGCCGATGCGCCGGCGAGGCCGATGTCTACGAGCGGAGCAAGAAGTCGCGACACAACCCACCCCGCGGCGGAGGGCGTCCGCACGGCGCCCGCGCGAGCAGCGTCCGCTGCCGAAGGGGTCAAGACGCCTGGCAGCATCAGCGGCGCGTCCAACACGCCAGCCAGCGCGTTTCCGATGTCGACCACGAAAATCCCGCGCGCGACGAGCGCTGGGCCGACCTTTGCGGCCGCTGCCGGCGGCAGCGCGAGGAAAGCCAACGCCGGGCGAGCCGACGCCAGATCGGTGATCGGCTCGACGGCGAGTTGATCATCGCCAAACGTCACCCGTTCCGTTCGGGATCCACGGGACGCCCACGCCCGCACGTTTCCGAGCGGCAGGCGGCTTCCAACGAGTGCGGCCAGCACTTGCTCGCCGATCATGCCGGAAGCGCCGATGACAGCAATCTCAAAGGTCGACATCGGCGGCTTCTATCGCGTTCGGGCGGGCGGCCCCGCCTACACGGCGCGGTGCCCGGCCAGAATCCGCTGAATTCGATCCTTCCCCCGCAACTTCATCCGCTTGACCTTGGTGATCTCGCGCCGCTCCGCTTCCGAAGGGAAGCGAACGGCTTCCAAACGGATCAGGGTCCTTTCATAGGTGTGGTGCACGCTTACGAGGTGCCGCAACTCATCGTGCTTCGGCGTGAGGCGGGCGATGAGGTCGAGTTCAGACGGTTCCATCATGCTCCCAAGCAGGCGGGAAGGAGTTCCCGATGACAGTCTACCGATTGCAGCGTTCGCGTGTCAAACCGCGGACGGTTTCGCATCAGGATCGCGGATATAGACGGGACGTATATAGTTTATTTCCATGATCGTTCCGCCGTCCACCAACGCTCGGCCAGCCGCCACCGGAGAGCGGGCGGGGTCCGGCACGATGACCATCCCCGCACCGATCCAGCGCTCCGAGTAGACCAGCGCCCCCTCACCCGTCGTAAGGAAACTTCCGCGCGACGCCTCGGAATCGATAGACGACAGCAGCGTATCCGGGGTCACGTCCAACTCGGTGCCGAGGTGGACCGGGACGGCGCCGCGGGTGTCAAACCACCCGGCGTACACCTTTCCTTTCCGCGCGTCCAACAGGGCGAGGACACGAGCGTGCCCGGGCACCGCGGCCGCGCGCAGCGCCAGCGACGACACCGGCACCACACCGACACCCAGAGCAAGCGCCAGACCGAGTGCGTGGGCAATGCCAACGCGAAGGCCGGTGAACGTGCCGGGGCCCACGACGACGCCGATGCGGTCGACTGCACCAGCGGCGTCCAACGCCTCAGAAAGCGCCGGAGTGAGCCAACCATCGGCACCTGCAACGATGCGCTCACTTGCCACGAAGTCCCGCTTGCCCCACGCGGCGATCCCGACAACCGGACCCGCGGTATCGATGAGCACAGCGCCTCTGGTCACCCCTGAATCGCGCGGTTGATGTCGAATACGAAGACGAACATCATGAGCAAGACGAGGAAGATGACGCCAACCTGCTGCATCCGCTCCCGCAGGAGCAGCGGTAGGGGCCGACCGCGAACCCATTCGGCAACGTAGATCATGAACTGCCCGCCATCAAGCACGGGAATCGGCAGAAGGTTGATGATGCCGAGGCTGATGGAGAACAGCCCCATGTGGCGCGCCCAATCAAAGATTCCCCTCTCCGCCGCGGCACGTGTCTGGCGGAAAATCTCAACGGGGCCGCCGAGGCTTTCCTTCGGGGAGGCTTCACCTGTGGTGAGCTTTCCGAGCTGTTCAATGATAAAACCAGCGACCAACGCGGTTTCGCGAGATGCGCGCGCGCTCGCCTGCACGAGCGGGTACGGCCGCGGAATCAATGGAGCGGACAGAAACCCACCGGTTCCCCCCACCCCGATGACCGGTCGGAAACGGTAGCGACCCATCTCGTCGGTGTCCTGGATGACCTCGGGGGTCACGGGAACATCGAGCATCACCCCGGAGCGCCGAACGTGGATGACAACCGGGCGCACCGTCTGAGAATCGCCGGCGCCCGTCGCCGAGGCCGCAACACCGAGCACCACATCTCCCCAGGTGCGAACCACGGAATCGTCGACGGCAAGAATCCGATCCCCGACGAGCAGTCCTGCGGCCTTCGCCGGCGCATCCTCGCCAAAACTCGCGACTCCGACCGTGGCCGTGGCCAGGCCTGTGAGACGGTAGAGGGCGTCGTCGGCGGCCACAAAACTCGTAGACCAGGCCGCACGCGGCTCCAACCGTGCCGCTCCGAGTACCGCAGCATGCGTTGCGGGCGTACCGGCAGCGGAGTCCGCCGGGGTCGCTTCGCGATGGTAGTGCACGTCTACGCCACCCGGCGTCGTCGTGAGGATGCGCCGCACGTCGTTCAAATCACGTGTTGGAACACCGTCAATATCCACAATTCGATCCCCAGTTCGGAGCCCCGAGCGCCCAGCAGGACTCGACGGATCGTCGATGACCAACGTCGTGTCGGGCGCGGTATTCCCGAACCCATAGGTCCAGGGATCAAGTGGAAGCTCCGCGTCCGTCGCAAGGTCGAGCGTCATCGTGACCGACGACCCGGCCCTATCCACCGTGATCGTGACGGGATCCGACGGCGCGGAGTCGAAGGCCTCAAGCACGTCCACCCACGTCGTAACAGGCACGCCGTTTACGGCGGTCAGGCGATCCTGAAGCGCAACGCCCGCGAGGTCGGCCGGCGTGCCCGGCCTGACGTTGCCGACGTCACTCCGCGGTTGAGGCTCACCGGCGACCATCAGCGCCGTGAAAACAACGAAGGGAAGGAGCAAGTTCATCGCCGGGCCTGCCCCGACGATGATCAGCCGCTGCCACGGCGGTTTCGACATGAAACCGGAACCGGGCGCGCTGACAAGATCCTCTTCCTCAAACCCGTCTCCCATCGGATCTGCGCCTGCCATCCGGACATAGCCACCGAACGGGATCCAGCTGACGCGGTAGTCCGTTCCCCGCCACCGAACGCCGAATAAGCGATTTCCAATCCCGATGGAAAACACCCGAACGTGGACGCCGCACGCGCGCGCAGCAAGGAAGTGGCCGAACTCGTGAATCGTGACCAGCCACGCGATGAGCGCGAGAGCCGCCGCCGAATATAGAATGCCGTCGAGCATTTTTCCTCAGGTCCGGTACTGCAGGACAGCCCACAGGAGCGGCGCACTGAAGAGCAACGAATCTACCCGGTCAAGGATTCCCCCGTGACCCGGCATAATCCAACCCGAGTCCTTGACCCCCCATGCGCGCTTCAGCAGGGACTCCGCCAAATCGCCCGCCACCCCGGCAATCCCAAGGCCGACCGCGAGCCCGACTACCCACGGCCACGCAAGATTTGGCTCGCCGACGATTTTGACAATCGACGCACCAACGACGGAAAGGACCAACCCGCCGACAGCCCCCTCCACGGTTTTTTTCGGCGACACCCGCTCGAACAGTTTGTGTTTCCCGAAGAATCTACCGGCGAAATAAGCGCCCGTGTCGCCCAGCCACGTCACGGCCAAAAGGAGGAAGACCAGCGCAACGCCGTCGGCTTGGGCATGAATCTTTGCAAGGGGGGCGAGCAGCACCGGAGCATAGAAAATGCCGAGCGTCAGCCGCGACGATTCCGCCCCCGCCAGGACCGCGTCCGGTTGGGTGAACATGGGCACGGTCAACGAAACGATGACGGCCAGGCAAGCCGTCGGCAGCACCCAGTTCGGCGTTTGGTAGAGGAGCGCGAAGTGCACCGCGAGCCCCATTGGGAACAGCACAGCGCGGGCCCGCATACGGGCGTGGGGCATCGCCATGCCGGCAAACTCGTCCAGCGCGACGAGGAGGACGACGGCGAGTAAAAGCCCGACGGCGATTTTCTTTCCATACACCAGAATCGGCAGCACCAAGCAAAGCCCGAGGATTCCGGCCACAAAACGCATACCTGTGCCGGTCACGCGTGCACCTGCGCGCCTGTCTTTCCGAAACGGCGTTCTCGGCTGCCAAACCACGCAAACGCCGACTCCAACTCCGGGCGGCGGAAGTCCGGCCACGCGGTATCGGTCACGTAGAACTCCGCGTAGGCCAATTGCCAGAGAAGGAAATTGGAAAGCCGCAATTCGCCGGACGTGCGGATCAGCAGGTCGGGATCGGGGAGGCCGGCTGTTCCTAGCTCCGCCGCGAAGGCGGCTTCATCGATGGCCTCCGGGCGGAGGCGGCCAGACGCAGCCTTTTTCGCGAGCGCGCGAGCAGCGTCAACAATCTCGGCCCGACCGCCGTAGGACAACGCCAGTGTCAGCGTCATCGCCGTGTTGTGCCGTGAAGCGACCACCATTTCCTTCAACGCGACGCGCACCGCCAGAGGCAACCGCTCGACCTGCCCAACCGCGTTGAGGCGGATATTGTTGTCGAGAATTTCGCGTCGTTCCTCGATGAGAAAGCGCGCCAGCAGCGCCATCAGCCCGGCGACCTCGTCGGCCGGCCGCTGCCAATTCTCCGTGGAGAACGAGTATAAGGTCAGCGCCTGTACGCCGAGTTCACGGCAGGCGCGGGTAACGGCGCGAACACTTTCCGCGCCCGCTTCGTGCCCCGCAATGCGCTCCAACCCACGGGCCTGCGCCCATCGGCCATTCCCGTCCATGATGACAGCCACGTGGCGCGGAACGGCCATCAAACCTCGAGTACTTCCCGCTCTTTCGCAGCGCAAATGTCGTCGACCTTCTTCACGTGTGCGTCGGTGATGGTCTGCACCTTTTCGAGGACCTTCTTCACCTCGTCTTCCGTCAGGTCCCCGTCGTCCTTCATGCCTTTGAACAGCTCATTGTACTCACGACGGACGGCCCGGACTCGGACCTTGGCATCTTCGGCTGACTGCTTCACGACCTTTACGAGGCCCTGACGACGCTCTCCCGTCAATGCAGGAATGGGAATGCGAATAATCTGACCGTCACTCTGAGGATTGAATCCGAGTCCGGCGCTGGCGATCGCTCGCTCAATGTCCTTCAATGTGGTCTTGTCCCACGGATTGACGATCAGCAGGCGCGCGTCGGGCGCGGTGATGCCACCCAGCTGATTCATCGGCATTGTCGAGCCGTAACTCTCCACATGCACCGGCAGGTGCTCGACAAGCGCGGGCGTCGCGCGGCCGGTGCGGACGCTGTTGAGTTCCCGCTTCAGGCCGTCGATGGCCTTTTCCATGTCGCCGTTGAGTGCGTCGATGTATTCGCTGGACATTCAATCCCCTACGGTGTTGACGTGGGTGCCGATGCGCTCGCCCATAACGACGCGCCGGATGTTTCCGTGCGTCGAGAGGTCAAAGACGATCAACGGGATTCGGTTCTCCATGCAGAGGCTGATGGCCGTCGCGTCCATCACCTTCACCCCCTTTTTCAGCGCGTCAAGGTGGGAGATGTGGTCGTAGCGCACGGCGTCCTTGTACTTTTTCGGGTCCTTGTCGTACACGCCGTCGACCTTGGTCGCCTTCAGGATGACGTCCGCCTGAATCTCTGCAGCCCGGAGTGCCGCCGCGGTGTCCGTGGAAAAATACGGATTGCCGGTGCCAGCACCGAAAATGACGACTCGCCCCTTCGCCATGTGGGCCACGGCTCGGCGGCGAATATAGGGCTCACACACCTGCTCAATCCGCAGCGCGGACATGACCCGCGTGTAACAATTCCGTTGTTCAAGCGCGTCCTGAAGCGCAAGCGCGTTGATGACCGTCGCGAGCATGCCCATGTAATCGGCGTGGGCGCGGTCCATGCCTCGTTCACTTCCAGCGAGCCCGCGAAAGATATTGCCGCCGCCAATCACGATTCCGATCTGCACGCCGAGGTTTTTTACGTCGATGACCTCATCCGCGAAACGGCCGAGAACCTCGGGTCGGATGCCAAACTCACCATCTCCCGCCAGCATTTCTCCGGACAGTTTCAACAGGACGCGCTTGTAGACAGGGGCGGACATGCCCCGCCGCTTATCGGGGATTGGGCGGGTCGGCGAGTGCTCCCGCGCGATGCGCCCTGCCGCGCTACCCGGTGGCATGCTCCTCGCGCTGCTGAACGTCGTGAACGCCGCCGATCTACTCATCGCGGGCGCCCGACTGTGGGACGGGAGCGGGGGAGCGCCACGCGAAAACGTCGACATCCTCGTGCGCGGAGACCGAATCGCAACGATCGGCCCGGCCCTGACAGCAGCGGCGGGCGCCCGCGTACTCGACGCGCGAGGCGCCACCGTCCTGCCCGGCCTGATCGATTCCCATGTCCACTTGTCGATGGACCCTGGCGCCGCTTGGCGCGATGACAGCGCAGCGGTGCATGCCGAACTGCTCGCCGCGCATCTTCGCGCTTACGTCGCTTGCGGTGTAACGACCATCCTCGACCCCGGCGTGCTTCCTCACGATTCGGAACAGATCACAGCGATGCTCGCATCGGGAGTGCCGGGCCCACGGTATCTCTCGCTCGGCACACCGTTCTCGCCGCCCGACGGCTACGTCTCCACCGTGATTCCGGGCTTCCCGGCAGTAGCGTCCGTGGCGGAGGTCGAGCGGCAGCTGGACGCGGTGCTGGCTCAGGGAGGCGTGGGCGTAAAGGTAACGGTCGAAGAAGGTTTTGTCGGCCCGGTTTGGCCGCTGCACGCGCCCGGAATCCTGCGGGCCATCGCAGCGGGCGCTGCCCGTCACAACCTGACCGTGTACGTACATGCAATGTCACCGCGCGAACAGAGAATGGCGCTGGATATCCTGGGAGCGCGCGTCTTCGTCCACCCGCTCGATCGCCCGCACGCGCTCATGGTCGCGAAGATCGCACGCGCCCGCGCGTACGAGATGACGACGCTCTCCGTCTACGACGCCCTGGAAATCGGTCGGAACCCCGCCCGGCTGGACGATCCGTTGTTCACCGACAACGTACCGCCCGCGGAGCGATCGACTGCACGAGACGACAGCGTAGTGCGCGGGTTTGAACGAAGATTACTGGCGGTGACGATGCCAGCGCTGCCGCTGAAATCGTTGGCTGCGTCCACACCATTTCCACGCATGATCACACGCTCCCACTTACGACGAACCTCGGTCGCGCTTCGTGCGATGCGGTCTGCCGGTGTGCCAGTCGTCATGGGCAGTGACGCAGGAAACTGGCCCATCATTCCGTTCCTGTTTCACGGACCGACGTCCATCCGAGAACTCGAATTGATCGGCCTCGCCGGCTTCACCCCCGCCGAAGCCTTGACGGCCGCCACGCGGACTCCCGCCGAAATGCTCGGATTGCAGAGCGAGATCGGGGGAATCAGGGTGGGCGGAATCGCGGACCTCGTGGTGGTCGATGGCGACCCTCTCGCGGACCTGACGGCGCTGCGCCACTTGCGTTGGACCGTTCGCGCCGGAGACGCCCGCACACCCGCCGAATGGCGCGATCCAGCCTATCGCCCCACCCCGTGAATCGGGCCGAGCCCGGCGTTGAACGCCTACGCGACGCCCGCCTGCTTCGCGACTTCTGCGGCGAAGTCATCCTCTCGCTTCGCCAGACCTTCGCCCATCACATAGCGGGCGAACCGACGGACCTGAATGTTCTCTCCGATCGTGCTGACCGCTTCCTTGACGACCTGCTCCACCGTCTTCGAGTCATCCTTCACGAATTTCTGCTCATACAAGCAGCAGTCTTCGTAGTACTTGCCGAGGCGCCCCTCGACGATCTTGGCCGCGATGTGCTCCGGCTTGCCTTCCGCCATGACGCGCTGAATCTGCACCGCGCGTTCTCGGTCGATCGCGTCGGCAGGAACGTCCTCACGCCGAACAAACTCCGGACTTGCGGCCGCGATGTGCATCGCGACGTCGCGGCACAGGCCCTTGAATGCATCCGTCAACGCAACAAAGTCCGTTTCACAGTTTATTTCCACCATGACGCCGATCTTTCCGCCCGCGTGGACGTAGCACTCGACGACACCTTCCGCCGCGGCCCGGCCGCTCTTCTTCGCCGCGGACGCAATTCCCTTGGCGCGCAGCCAATCGATCGCTTTTTCGACGTTGTCTTCCGACTCGCCAAGCGCCTTTTTGCAGTCCAGAATGCCGGCGCCCGTGCGCTCACGCAGATCCTTGATCATCTCCATGGTGGCCATGGTCGTCTCCAAATCGCGGCGCATAGGGTGCGACGCGTGTGCCTAGGGTGGTACGTTGAGTAGAACTACGCTTCGGAGGCGGCGTCACGGTCTTCGACGTAGCCTTCCGCCGGGGCTTCCGGCGCCGGGCCGCCGCGCCGTACAACTTCGACACCGCGCCCACCGTCGTCGGTCACGACACCGGCGGCAGCCTCGTGGCGGCCTTCCTTCGCACCCGCCGTCGCGGCATCCGCCACGGCGGAGGTAAACAACTTGATCGACTTGATTGCGTCGTCGTTGCCCGGGATGACGTAGGCGATGCCGTCGGGATCGCAATTGGTGTCACACAGCGCCACGACCGGAATGCCGAGCTTGTTCGCCTCATCTACAGCGATGTGCTCCTTCTTGGGGTCGATGACGAACAGCGCACCGGGCAGGCCCTTCAGGTCCTTGATGCCGCCCAGCGACTTTTCCATCTTCTCGATCTGGCGGGTGAGCTGGAGCGCCTCCTTTTTGGTGAGTTGCTCAAACTTGCCCTCACTACGGCTCTTCGTAAGGAAGTTCAGCCGTTCGATGGACTTCTTCACCGTCTCAAAGTTGGTGAGCGTACCACCGAGCCAACGCTCGTTCACGAAGAACATTCCCGACCGTGCGGCCTCTTCCGAAACGATTTCACGCGCCGCGCGCTTGGTACCGACAAAGAGCACCGCCTGACCGCGCGACACGATGCTCGTGACGAAACGACACGCTTCCACCAGCGACGTTGCCGTCTGCTGAATGTCGATGATGTGCACGCCGTTCTTCTGGCCATAAATATACGGCTTCATGCGGGGATTCCAGCGACGGGTCTGATGACCGAAGTGAACACCGGCTTCAAGCAATTCGCGGAGAGAAACGTTGGTCATGGGATTCCTTGGCTTCCTGGTTATGCGACCGCTGGCGATCCGCCCCGACCGCGCCGAGATTGGCGAAGCACCAGGGGGAAGGAACGTGGGTTCCAGCGTGAGTGTCCCGGTGCGTAAGCGGCGGGCCGCGGCCCCTATCTCGAGCGCGTATCCGGGGCAAGGTCATCCGACGGCGGCGGGACGACACCGGAGACGTCGCTCAGCACGGCGTCGTTTCCGCCCGGGGACAGCACCTCGTCCGTCGGACCCTCGCTTTCCCCTGCGGGAAGCAGCGTTTCCTCGGCGGTGACGTCGGCGTGGGCAGGGCTGTCCAGGACGACGGGAATCGCGGCGGCCGCCGCAGGCAGGACGACGCTGCCCGGAAGGGGCTCTTCATAGCAGCACTTCTTGAATTTCAAGCCACTTCCGCATGGGCAGGGATCGTTGCGCCGCACGCCGCTTTCCGCGGCAAACATCCGAGTTTCAAGGCCCTTTGCGGGCGCCGACCGCTGCATCGGCTGGGACACGACGACGGGCTGGTACTCCGGCGTTAGCGCCTGCGCTGCCATGGCCTCATCCATCTCGCCCGATGCGAGGCGTTTCGCGATCTGCTTCCCCGGCGAAGCCGTCGCTTGTTCGGCCACTTGCATCTGGATGCGGAGGAGTCGGGCTACAACGGCCTCGTCGCGGAGCGATTCCATCAGTTTGAACATGTGGAATCCCTCCTTCTTGTATTCCAGGAGGGGGTTGCGTTGACCGTAGCTCCGCAGGCTGACTCCGTCACGCAGCCGGTCCATCGCCAGGAGGTGATCCTTCCAAAACTGGTCCGCAAACTGAAGGAGCAGCATGCGCTCGAGCTGGCGAAGCGTGTCTTCCCCGAGGTCCGCTTCCTTCGCCGTGTAAATCTCGACGCAGTCATTATGCAGCCGATCCCGAATCTCCTGCTTGGCCATTTCCCGGAACTGTTGCGGCGTTTCATCCCATTGGATGCCGAATATTTCATTGATTCGCGCCAGAAACTTTTCCGCGCCCCACGACTCTGGATCTGTGTCCGCGAGGAATTCGTCGACGAGATCGTCCGCAAGCGCGTCCATCGACTCCAGCATCATCTTTCGGACGTTTTCCCCCGTGAGGGCGCGCCGCCGCAGGTCGTACACCGCCTTGCGCTGGAGGTTCATGACGTCGTCGTACTCCAACAGGTTCTTGCGCATGTTGAAATTGTGGCCTTCCACCTTCTTCTGCGCGCCCTCGATGGAAGCCGTGATCCACCGGTGCTCGATGGCCTCATCGTCCTTGAGGCCCATCCGCTCCATCCAAACGATCTGTTTGTCGGCGCCAAAGATGCGGAGGAGGTCATCTTCAAGGGAGAGGTAGAATCGGGAGGATCCAGGATCTCCCTGCCGACCCGAGCGGCCGCGCAGCTGATTGTCGATACGTCGCGACTCGTGTCGCTCCGTTCCGAGTATGTGGAGCCCGCCCGCCGCCATCACCCGTTCACGCTCCACGGCGACCTGCGCCCGGTACTTCGCGACGGCCACGGCCTGCGCCTCTGGCTCGGGGTTGGCGCCGACTTCCATCCGGGCGAGCCCCTCGGGATCGCCGCCGAGTTTGATGTCCGTACCGCGGCCCGCCATGTTCGTGGAAATCGTGATCGCCCCGAGGCGCCCCGCCTGCGCGACGATTTCTGCTTCCCGGGAGTGATTCTTCGCGTTGAGGACTTCGTGCGGAATTCCCTTCTTTTCGAGCATCCGTGCGACCAACTCGCTCTTCTCGACCGACGTCGTGCCAACGAGTACGGGTTGACGACGCGTGTAGCAGTCCTCCAGTTCCGTCATGACCTTTCTGAACTTTTCCGCCTGCGTCTTGTAGACGATGTCGTGGTGATCGAGCCGCGTAACAGGCCGGTTCGTCGGAATGGGCACGACTTCAAGCTTGTAGATGTTGGCGAATTCCTCCGCCTCCGTTTCCGCCGTCCCGGTCATGCCCGCGAGCTTTCCGTACATCCGGAAGTAATTCTGGAAGGTGATCGTGGCGTACGTTTGGCTTTCCGGCTCCACGGTCACGCGTTCTTTCGCTTCGACCGCCTGATGGAGTCCGTCTGACCATCGGCGGCCGTGCATCAGGCGCCCCGTGTGCTCATCGACGATAACGACCTTGCTCTGGTGAACGACGTAGTCCTTGTCACGTTTGAAATTGAAATGGGCCTTCAGCGCTTGGTTCACGTGGTGAAGCACCTCGACGTTGTGCGGATCGTAGAGGTTGTCGACGCCAAGGCGGGCTTCGACTTTGTCCATGCCCTCATCCGTCAGGCTCACGGTGCGCTGCTTTTCGTCGACCGTGAAATCAACCTCTTTTTGGAGCACTGGAATAATGCCGTCGATGACGTAGTATTTGTCGATCGACATCTCCGTCGGGCCGGAGATGATCAGCGGTGTGCGCGCCTCGTCGATCAGAATGGAGTCGACTTCGTCCACAATTGCGAAGTTGTGCCCGCGCTGCACGTACTGTTCCATCTGGAATTTCATATTGTCGCGCAGGTAGTCGAATCCAAATTCGTTGTTCGTGCCATAGGTAATATCGGCCGCATAGGCGGTACGCTTGATGACATCATTTCGCTCACCCGACAGGATCTTCCCGGTTGTGAGACCGAGAAATCCGTAGATCTTGCCCATCCAATCGGCGTCGCGACTCGCGAGGTAGTCGTTGACCGTAACGACGTGGGCGCCCTTCCCGCCGAGCGCGTTGAGGTAGACCGGCAGTGTTGCCACGAGAGTCTTGCCTTCACCTGTCTTCATTTCGGCAACCATGCCACGATGAAGCACCATTCCGCCGACGAGCTGCACGTCAAAATGCCGCATTTCCATCGTTCGACGACCGGCCTCACGGACCACCGCAAACGCTTCCGGAAGCAGGTCGTCGAGCGATTCGCCGTTTTCGCTGCGCGTGCGGAAGGCGCCCGTGCAGGCGCGCAACTGTTCGTCGGACAAGGCTTTGTACCCGTCTTCCAACGAATTGATCCGTACAATCGTTGGTTGCATCTTGCGAATCAGACGGTCGGCGCGAGAGCCGAACACCCGCTTGAAGGCGACGTCGAGACCGAGCATGGCGAGTCCTTGGAACGAACCGGGGCGACTAACGCACCGGACTGGCGCGCGCCTCAAGCGGGAAACTACGCACGACCACAACCGCCGCCACCATCACGTCATCACAAATTGTCCGCCGGCAGGTACGGACGCGGGTCCACGCGTTCGCCGTCAAGGTACAGTTCGTAGTGCAGGTGCGGTCCGGTGCTGATTCCGGTCGAACCGACAAGCGCGATTACCTGACCCGCAAGCACTTCCTGCCCCTGCTCGACAAGAATCTGCGACGCATGGCAATATCGGCTTGAGACCCCGCTTGCGTGGTCGAGGTCTACCGTCTTTCCGTGGCCCGAGTCCCATCCGGCGAAGGTGATGAGCCCATCATTGGTCGCATAAATGGCCGAGCCGTACGACGCGCCGATGTCCAGGCCACCATGGTACTTCCACTCGATATGCCCAAATGGGTTGCGACGATACCCAAACCCCGAGGTGACGGTGCCCTCGGCCGGCCACACCTCCGGCATCGCGGCGGTCCGGTCCGTCCATCGGTCGATCGCGTCGTCCATGCCTGCGAGATCAAGCCCCTCCAACGCGTCGGCGACCGCGTTGACACCCTCACTTGGGCCGGTCGAGATCGGCACGACGCCGGCGATCCACGCCTCCCGTGCGGCCAAATCCTCGGCATCGAGCGGGCCCGTCCCGGGAAGCATCCCTCGGCCGGAAAGGCCGCGAAGTTGCTCGTCAAACGCTCGGACACGCTCAATCAGGGGCTCCAGCGCGGCCAATCGCTCGTCGGTCTCGGCAATCTGGAGCCGCAGCGCGCTGATCTCCTCCACGAGCGCCGAATGCTGAATCACGCGATCGAGCGTGCCGAGCTGAACCCCGAACGCGACAACCAGCGCGCCGCCCACCGCCGCCGCCGTCGTGACGGCGATCCGGACGCGACGTCGAGTGACGGACCACTGGCGAACCTCTCCGCCCCCGCTCGACGGAACGAGCAGGATGGTCCAGCCTTTCCGCTCAGGCGACCTCATCGACACGCGTGATCACTGCAGTGATGTTGTCGTCACCGCCGCGTTCACATGCCACCTGAACGAGGTGCCGTCCCGCCTCCTGCGGGCCCATGGAACGGACGATTTCACCAATCTCAGCCGGCTCGACGAGGTTGGACAGGCCGTCGGAGCAGAGCAGGAATTTGTCGCCGCGGCGGATTGCTCGGACCTGAATGTCGATTTCCACATCTTCCGTGTAGCCGAGCGACCTCGTGATGATGTTTTTCAGCTTGTGGTGGCGCGCCTGATCCGGCGTGAGCAAGCCGGCACGGATCTTTTCGTTGACAAGCGAATGATCCTCGGTCAACTGCTCAATTCGGCCGTCTCGGATGACGTACCCGCGACTATCTCCGACGTGCGCCACAAACGCGTTGGCACCATCGATCAATAGCACCAGGCACGTCGTACCCATACCGTGATACTCTGGTTCTGCCGCGGCTTTCTCGTAGATTCGTTTGCCTGCGAGTCGGATCGCATAACGCAAACGTTCCCGCATGACCTCAACGCCTCCCTCTTCTCTCGCCGCCTCTATTTCCGGCGTCGTTTCCAACGAGGACAGAACCTCCTCTACCGTATTCACAGCAATGGCACTGGCGAACTCTCCGCCCGCGTGCCCCCCCATGCCGTCACACACGACGAACAAGTTCAATTCATCATTGATGAGGTAATTATCCTCATTGTTTGTGCGTTTTACGCCAACGTCGGTGATGCCACAGGAGGTAATGCGCATGACGGTCCTTCCGGGTAGCGCGGTTCCGGCGCTCGTGCCAACGGGCGGGTGTGACGAATCGTCGCGCCCGGCCCGCCGATCTGAAATCCAAGGCGAATTTCTTTGGTAGATAGACGCTAAGGCGCGTCTCCCTCCCCCCCCGACCCCGGAGCCGGCGCGGAGCCGACCCCCGCAGCACGGGCCGCCACCGCCAGCCGCCGCCAGCCCGCCAAATCGATCGTCTCGGCGCGCGCAATCGGATCGATCCCCGCGGCTGCGAGCACCGCGATTGCTACCTCTTTGCCGATACCGGACCCCAGTGAATTGGCGATCGTCTTGCGACGCTGCGAAAAGCCGAGCCGTACCACCTTCGCGAACGCAGCCGGGTCAACGCCAGCGAAATCGAGGGGAACGGGGGTGAAGCGAACCACCGTTGAGTGAACCTTCGGCTGGGGCCGGAAAGCGGACGGCGGAAGCGTCAGCACGATTTCCGGCCGGGCGCGCAGTTGGACGTGCACCGATAGCGATCCATAGTCCCGTGTATGTGGCACGGCGACCAGCCTTTCCGCCACTTCCCGCTGGAACATCAGCGCCATCGGAACGCGGCGTTCGAGCAGGCGCACCAGCACTGGCGTGGCGATGTTGTACGGCAGGTTGGCAACAACGCGGTCCACGGCTGGCAGCTCAACCGTCAGCGCGTCTCCCTCGATGAGCGTGATCGGAAGGTGGCGAAGCCCCAGAATCAGCTCGCGATCGAGCTCAATCGCCGTAACGACGGCACCGGCCGCGACGAGTTGCTCCGTCAGCATGCCGTGACCGGGACCAATCTCCAGCACGCGTTCGCCTGCACGCACACCCGCCGCCCTGACGATGCGGGCAGCAATTTCCGGCTCAGCGAGGAAGTTTTGACCGAAGCGTTTCTTGGCCGTCATGCGACGCTCCAACGTGCGCGCGCAGTGGCGGACAACGGGGACGCCGGCCAGCCGGCGAGCAGGCGGAGACGGGCAACATTCGCGATCATCGCGGCGTTGTCCGTGCATCGATCCTGCGGCGGCAGGAAGGTATGGAGGCCGGTTGCGACGATGCGCGCGCGTATGCCACGATTCGCGGCTGCGCCGCCCCCCAGCGCGACTCGGCGGATAGCAGTCGCCGCCGCCGCGGCGACAACCCGATCGACCAGGAGTTCGGCCACCGCATGCTGGAAACTCGCCGCAACGTCCGCAGGGGCCACGTCCGGATGACGTTGGAGGTACGTTCGAACTGCTGTTTTCAGGCCCGCGAGGCTCACGCCGTACGCACCGACGCGCGGCTGCGGGAACGGAATTAGCGCGGCGCCCTGCTTGGCAAGGTTGTCGATGCCCGGTCCGCCTGGGTAGGGCAGTCCAAGCATGCGCGCGACCTTGTCGAACGCCTCGCCCACGGCATCGTCTACCGTTTCACCAAGCAGATCGTAGCTGCCGACGCCGCGAACGACATACAGCGCCGTGTGGCCACCGGAAATCAAGAGTGAAATATACGGGAACGCTGGCGCCGGATCGTCGAGCAGCGGCGCGAGAATGTGGCCTTCGAGGTGGTTGACCGCGATGAACGGTACTCCCCAACCCAGGGCTGCTGCCTTTCCGAACGAGAGCCCGACCAGCAACGCGCCGATCAGTCCCGGGCCGGCGGTTGCGGCCACAGCGTCCGGACGCACGAGCCCCGCCCTTTCGAGCGCCGCCCGGACAACCGGAACCAGCTGCTCCGTGTGGGCACGGGATGCCAACTCAGGCACGACACCACCGTAAGCGACGTGCACGCCCTGCGAGTGGATGACATCGGAAAGCACTCCGCCCTGGCCGACGACGGCCGCAGCCGTGTCATCGCATGACGTCTCGATGGCGAGTACATTCACGCGTGCATCACGATGACTTCGGCAACGGCATGTCGCCGATGGGCACCGCGCGCGGCGGCGTGAACCACAACGCCGCGGCAACCAACGTCAGGACGCCCGCACCGATCGGACCGAGCACGCTGGTCATCGCATCGTTGCCGCCGCGCAGCGTCAATTCGCCCAAGCCGACGGTACCGTAGAGCGTTCCCCGCGCGAAGGCGCCAGGCCAAATCGTGCCAGAGCGCCGCCGCAAAAGTGCCAGCGCGACGCCGAGCGGCGCAACGGACCACGCGCGCTCTGGGGTGCCCGAAAACGCGACCAGAGGCAACATCCAGATGCCCCACAGCAGGCCCGACAGTACGACATCGAGGCGGCCGAACCGTTGGAGCGCAGTGAGATTGACGCCGCGCCACACGCTCTCCTCCATCACCGAAACGGGCCCGAGCAAGACCAGCGACGCCAGGGCGGCCTGAACGCATGCCATTACGGGGTAGGCAACGGCTCCCCGCGCAAGAGCGGCGCGCACGCTCTCTCCGTCCTGACCGATCGCCGACATGCGCTCGACGATACCGGCGCCAGAAAGGTCAATCACCCCCATGCCAAGCACGTGCGCGATCCCGACGACTGTCCATGCCAACGGGATCGGCGCCAACCACGCGCCCGCCGTCCACCGCGAAAGTACCAGCGTCGTGTCGGGCCGAGATCCAAGGGCCCATGACAAAAAATACGGCGCAACCGTGAACCCTGCCGCGACGAAAACGCCGGTGGGGCCGCTGGCGCCGACGCCCGCGAGCCACGCGGCGAGGACGACCGACCAACTCCAAAGGAAACATGCAACGAGGACCGTCACTTGTGCACCACCCGAGGCCGATAGCGCGGCCAATCGAACCGGCCCATGTCGTTCTTGGCGTCGTGACAGGCGACACACAGCGCCTCCGGTGGGTCCGCCAGCAGCCGAGCGCTTGCCGGCCCCGCCGCGTGCGCGCGGCCGGGTCCGTGACACGATTCGCAGCCGACATCGGGAATTGCCGAAGTTGCCGACGTCGGCCCGTCCGGCCGCCCGCCGCCCGTGGAATGGCACGTCCAGCAGTCCGCTTCGTTCTGGCGCTTCTGGTCGACCAGCGTCGCCCACGCCCGCGCGTGGGCCGTCGTTTTCCACTGCGCCGTTTCCGCGACGTGGCAACCCGCACAAACCTCCGATCCGACAAACGCACCATCGTAGACGACGTGTGTTGTTGGTTGAGCTGCCGAAAGCACCATCTTGGTGGCTTCGACGCGCGCCTTGATTGCCGGGTCATCCGCGATCTCGTCCCCCATTTCGATCAGCGAATTCGTGGCCGAGTTGTGTAGACCCTTCGTTGCCGTGGCAGCCGCGAGGGTCGCCTCGGCCTTGTTCACCTGCTGGCGGAGGAACTCCGCCTGACGTGCCAGTCGTTCCTGCGCCTTCGTGTCCGTTTCGGTCGCGATGCGCGCGTGCAACTCGTTGAGCCGCGCCGTGTAATGATCGCGGTCGTCCGCGGCCTTGCTGGAAATGCCTTCGTCCATCCATCCCGCTGCCCCCGGCACGCGCAAGAAGACCATGGCGCCAAGCTGCTTTCCGCGCGAGCCGGCTGCGAGCCGGAGCGCACCGTTGGCCAGCAGGGATGGCGCCGGGAGTTGGTCGCGATCGCGGCCATTCACCACAAAATCGACGGTCGGCGCACGCTCCGCCAATCGGCGATCGTCCTCCTCATGCTGCCCCGATAGCAACACAACCACGTCCGCGTTCGCGCCCGCCAATATCGGGCCGGGATCGCTCGGGCGGCAGCCCTCTACCTTCAGTTCTGGCGCAACGATGCCGTAGATTGCGATCGTCGTTCCGGACCTCTCCACGACGTTAACGGATGCAAAGGGAAGTGGCACATCACACATTAGGTTGCTTACGACGTACGGCAAGCGATATTCGCCTGCGAGCGAGGTCAGAAACTCACGCCCGAACGCAAATTCGCCTTCCCCAGGCAGCATCGCATCGTAGTTCGCCGCTGCGGTGGCCTCGGCGATCAAGCGCGCCTTGGCCTCTCGCTCCGGTCGGTCCGAAGCGGGAATATGCTCGTTTTTCCAGAGTAAATCCCCCGCGTCTACGACGACGACCGGACCCGCCATCCGTTTCTGGGAAATCACCGCGTTGCGCCTGGACAGACCGCCCAGCGGGTGATGAGGTCAGCCACACGGCTCGATTTCCCCATCGACATTGCCCTGATACAGCAGTGTGACGGCGCCCGGAGGCGGAGGAACGGGCCGGCAAGCGAGCAGAAACGAGAGGATCAACGAGATCTCAAGGGGCTTTCGGGGAAGGCTTCGTCTGTGTGGGGGAGACCTGCCCCGGCGCAGCGTGGCCGCCCGCGGGGTCATCCTTCGGGACCCCGGACTTGCGTCCCGGCGGCATTCCCGGACGCGGCGGAAGGCCCGGTGGGCCGTCCATCGCACCTTCTCCGTGCTCCCGATCGATGCGATCGTGGCGCTCTTCCTCTGCTTCTTCGCCGCGGGCGTGGCGCCCATGTTCGCGCATGAGGTCTTTGGTCACGTCCACGACGCCGTCATCGACGATGTAGACTTCCGGGAACTCGACGACGCGCGCATACCACCGGCTCCGCTCGTTCCCTTCCGGGTCCGTCGTCGGCGGGGCCTGCTTTCCGATGACCAGCGTACGAACTGTATTCGCGTCATCCGTCATGACGATCTTCACGGTGGGGACGTCGAATCCCCAAGCCTTGTCGTTTTCGGTCGGTGCGACAAACTCGTCACTTTCGATCTCCGCGGCGCGAGACGCAACCCGACGCGGTGTGGAACCGGGTACGAGCACGCCGTCATCCCACTGCCAAGCGCCTGCAGCCTGCCGCACGGCTACGGTACCGGCGAGGTCCTTGTCGTCCGCCTCCCACGGCGCAAAGGTAGCGACCAACGTCGTGAGCGAATTGCTGTCCATCCGCGCGAACCGCGTCAGCCGCAGCGACGCCACGGGCTTGGTGTAATCCTCCAAAAGGCCGTCACGAACCGCATAGATCGCCGGTTCAGCCGCCAGCTTGGCGTACGCCAAAGCATACTCACCGTCCTTTTCACCCGTGGGTTTGCCGAGCATCAGGGTCAGCGGCTCCCGGGCGGAGAACTTGATTGCGATTTCCGCGCGGGGCTTGTCAAGGCCGTACAACGTCAGATCGGGTGCATCGTCGGCGACGAATTGAATCGCCTTCATGGCCGATACCCGCCCCAGAAGGCTGCGAACCTCACTGTCATTCGCCGGGAATTTGTCGGGTGCCAGCAGATCCCAGTCATGCTCGCCCGTGCGCTGCAGGTGGAGCACGCGGCCCTCCGGCAACTTCGCCTCGATCGCGTCCACGTCTTTGCTGTCGAAGGTGGCGAATCGACGTTCGCGAAATTCAGCCAGCGACAGGCTGTAGTAGTCGACCGATGACTTTTTCACCGTGTAGATGGCGTCGGAGTCCTTCGGGTGGATGTAAAAGCTCACGCCCGAAGGGTTCGGGTCACCGGCGTCAAATTCACGAGTCGATCCGTCACGAAACGTCAGCTTGACGTGAATGGCGCTCTGTCCGAGCCCATACAGAGCCCGTTCCTCCGGATCGTCAACGACCGTCGCTCGGGACACCAGATCGTGGAGTTGGTGCTTGACCCGGTTCACCATAGACTTCGACGCCCGAAGGTTTTCCCCTTCAATCCACCAGCCGCCTTCCTTCTCGACCAAAACGATCGGTCCGTCGGCGCGCTGAACCTCGACGCGGGTCAGGTCGGCCTTCTCGAACACGAATAGAGGTGCGCCCTCCTCTTTGCCCTTGAGCGCCTTCCGCTCCAGCGGCGTGATCTCATGCGGCTTCACGGCAAAATAGGCACCGATCAGCGCGGCGAGCGCGATCAGCGCAAGTACGGTCCCGCGGAACGCCTTCACCTTCCCCTCCGACTGGCCCAGACACCGAGCCCCAGCACGATGATCAGCAACGGCCCCAGACCAAGCGCGACCCAACGAATCTGCCCCTGATCCTCCTCGGTGAGGGCGAGCCGGCGAACCTGCGACGGCTTCCCAACCACCGAAAGGCGACCCTCATCACCGACCAGCCACCGGACACAATTCACGGCAAAGGTGACATTTCCTGGGCCTTCCGCGAGGAGCGCGTTGGAGATCACGTCACTGTCTCCCAGCACCAGCACGCGAGCGGCGCCCTTTTTTACGATGCCGGAGTCCCGGGTGATGTCGAGCGCGACGGCCATTGCGACGGGGCCCGCGGAGTCGATGTCGGGCTCGAAGATCGCCTGCCCTCCGTCGAGTTCGCCACCACGATCGATCCAGCCGTCACGACTCGTTTCCAACACGGTCGAAGACCGGACCCCCTCGATCGGCGGAACGGCCGGCTGCACCGGGGAAGCGCCCGCAACGACCGTGACAATCAACTGATCCGCCAGATCCTTGGTAATCGGATGTCCCTTGTACCTGGGCACTGGACGGTCCGGGTACGGGAATACTAGCAATTTGTCGAGCACGCGGCCACTCGGAACGACGACGCCGAGGCGGCCAAGCAGCGACGGCACCGGCGAATCGGGCTCGACGGAAAAGAGTACGGACCCGCCCGTTGCGACGTAGGCGAGGAGCAGATCTTCCTCCAGCGGCGGGATCGCGAGCGTCGGCCGCGCAACCAGCACCGCCGCCGCGTCGTCGGGGATTCGCGGAACGGGGTCATCCTTTCGGTCACGGACGAGGTCCAGACGTTTAAGCTCGTAGCTATCTCCGCCCAGCGCGGTAACGAGATCCGAAAGGCCGCCGGGATCGTGGCTCTCGGGGTCCATTTCACCATGCCCGAGGAGCGCATAGATGACGCGCTTCTCGTTCGCCATCAGCTGTGCGAACGAGCGAGAGAGCGCGGCTTCCCCGAGGAAGTCCATTCGCCGCTCCTCCTTTTTTCCCACCCGCCGGAACAAGTCACGATCGCGCAGGTCAATACGCTGATCTCCGCGTTGAATGACCAACGTCGAGTAGTCGGTAACGCCGAGTTGTTCGGCCGTCAGTCTTTCCTTGTCGAAGTCGACAAAATGGGTCTCCACCACCTGCGACGCGTAGTTGACCTCGTCGAGGAGGTCCTGCAACGCCCGATCCTTGAAGTAGCTCTCCTTCTTTCCGCGCTGCCCGGAGAAGGCCGTCACCACCACCTTCACGCTGCTTTGGTCGAGAAGACGCAGCTTATTCCTCGTGTCTTCCAGAAGCACAGAACCCTGATCGGCGCTCAGGTCGATGCGGATCCGGTAAAGGTCGACAATGGCGTACAGCACCATTGCGCCCACGATCACCAGAAACGATACCAGGGTTGCATTCGATCCAACGGCAAGCCGCCGTTGGAGTTGGCGATTCAGCGCCATCGCCGCGACTCCAGCGATCGATAGGTCAAAAACAGAAAGACCGCGGCAAAGGCGGCGAAGTAATACACGTCTGCGCTGTCGATAATACCACGGTTGAAGCTGTCGAGATGCGCGAGCACCGACAGCGAGCGGACGTGGTCGGCCAACGCCTCCGGGATGAGCGTTTCCGCCCGTCCGATCAGCCAGAATGGCAGAAGAATGACGATGCCGATCAGCCCGGCCGCCACCTGGTCATCGGTGAGCGAGGACGCGAACAATCCAGCAGCTGAAAAAGCCGCCGCGACCCCGATCAATCCGAGGTAACTGGTAAACATCACGCCCCAGTCAGGGTCTCCGTAATACGCCAGAATCAAGGGGAAGATTGCCGTGCCCGCGAACATGAGCAGGCAGAGGGTCAGCGACGCGAGCCACTTCCCGGTGACGAGCGCCGCTGGCGATAGCGGCGCTGTCATGAGCATTTCCAGTGTTCCGAGCCGCCTTTCCTCGGCGAAATGGCGCATTGTGAGCATCGGCAGGATGAACAATTGCGCGATGGCGAGATTGCCGCCGAGCACCCGCAGCGACGCTTCGCCGGTAAGCGTAATCCCCAGATAGAAAAACAGACCGCTCAAAAACAGGAATACGCCAAGAAATACGTAGGCGATGGGCGATACGAAGTACACGCGCATCTCCTTCTTCCAGATCGTCCACACCGAGCGCATCATTCGCGCCCCACGATGCCGATGAAGGCTTCTTCCAGCGTCGGAAGACGGCGCTCCAGCGCGCGTACGCGGAACCCCTGCGCAGCGGATCGGCGAGCGATGGCCTCTCTCGGATCGGTTGCGGCACGGACCTTCCACGCCGTCCAGCCCCCGCCATCACCGTCCGTCCCGCCGTCCGGCGACGCGAGCGGCTCCACAAGGTCGATCTCTGGTAATCCGCCAAGTTGTGGGCCGTTGATGCCCTGTACCTCGACGTAATACCACTGCCCCCCGGGTGCGAGCGCTCGCAACTCGGCGAGCGAACCCTGAGCGACCACTTTTCCGCGATTGATCACCACCGCGCGCGGGCAGAGCGCATCGACCTCGGACAGGATGTGGGTGGACAAGATGACGGTGTGGGTCCCAGCCAGAGAAAGCACAAGATCACGGATTCCAACGACCTGAGCAGGGTCCAGGCCGCTGGTCGGCTCATCGAGGATGAGCACCGGCGGATCGTGGATGAGCGCCTGCGCGAGCCCGACGCGCTGCCGATAGCCCTTTGAAAGCGACCCCAGGATGCGCCTTTCCCACCCCCGCAAACCGACGCGCTCCATGACCGTGCCCACGCGGGCCAACCGCGCCATTCCCGTGACGCCCCGAAGCTCTGCGCAGAAGTTCAGATAATCGCCGACGGTGAGCTCGGGGTAGAGGGGAGGCGTTTCCGGCAGGTAGCCGACGCGACGCTTGACCTCCATCGGGGACTCGAAAACATCGTGACCGGCGACAATCGCGTCACCTTTGGTGGCCGGAAGAAACCCCGTAAGAATCCGCATAGTCGTCGTCTTTCCGGCGCCGTTCGGCCCCAGAAATCCGACGATTTCACCCTTTTCCACTGTGAACGAAACGTCGTCCAACGCAACCCGCGGCCCGTAGGCCTTCGTCAAGTGGCGTGCTTCAATCATCGCCGCGGCGGTTAACGCGGAAAGCATGTGGTTGGTGTGGTTGACGTTCGCCCGCGCGGAAGTTGTGGACCGCATCCTGCATGTGGCCGGGGGCCGAATCATCACGACGTCGGATGTCGACTTCGAGCGCGAATTCGACGCCCACGACCGCAGCCCCATCCCGGCGCTGGAGGACCCTGCCTACCCCATCGAGGCACGCCTCATCGACTACGCGCTGGTGCGCGAACTCGCGGGCGATGTCGAGACCTTCAAACCGTCGGCCGCGGACGTGCAGGACCGGTGGCAGCGTTTCCGCGATGATTGGGCCGTTGCCGAGGACCATGTGGCATTTCTCCAGAAGTGGGGCATGTCGGATGAGGTCCTGCAAGGGCTCATCTACAGTCGCCTCGTCGTGGAACGGTACATCGCCCGCAATATTGGCGTTGCGACGATCAGCGGCGACACGAACGCGGCATCGACCGAACGATACGCCCCGTGGGTTGCGGAGCTGCGCGGCCACGCGGAAATCCGCTCCCCGCCGTGACGGACGTCAAGCGGACAATCCGAGAGGCGACTGCGTCCGACCTACCCGAGCTGCTCCGGTTGGAGGCGGAGTGTCTCCCGGAGGAGGCATGGACCCTGAGCATGGTCGCGGAGGAATTGTCCCGACCCGGCGGCATCATTCGAGTCGCTGAGGGGATGAACGGCGGCCTGATCGGCTTCGCCATCGGCTTCACGGTGCTCGGCGAGGTACAAATCTTTCAGATTGCAACCGCGCGTGCCCACCGCCGCCACGGCATCGCCGGGGAACTGCTGGTCAGCTTGCTCCGCGCGGACGTTCACGCGACGGTCGCCTTTCTGGAGGTGCGCGCAGACAACGCCGGCGCTATCGCGTTTTACGAGTCGCGCGGGTGGGGGGCAATCGCCACTCGTCCCCGCTACTATAGCGATGCCACCGACGCGATCGTGTACCGCCTCTCCCTGCCCTACCAGCCCTCGGCTCCGAACCTGTAGGTCTTCGACAGCGGGAATTCATCGTAGATTTTCTGGAACTTCCACGACTGAATGTTGCGCGTCATGCACGCCTCCAACTCGGCGTCCGGGGCGCTTACCGGTGACACCCGCACCTTGGAAGCCGCGCCTTCCTTTGTGATGGTAAACGCCACTTTCCACGCCCCCTTCAGCGTCTCCACCTGCTTGAGGCGGCTCTGGTAGCACGTCGTAAGCTGCGGGCTGTAGGCATCGATGATTTTTCGAGCCATCGCCTTGATTTCATCGTCATTTTGCAAAATAGCCGCGGACGAAACCCGCCCGACGGAGAAATCGAGCGACGTGGTTTTCACCCCATCCGCCGCGCTTGCGATCGGGGCGAGTGTGAGGTCCTCCTTCGGGCGAGAAATCGGCACATACGCTGTTGGCGCCGACGCAACAGCTCCCTCCACGACGGCCGGCGGCCCCGTCGTCGGGGGTGCCTCCCCGCCGGCTGGGACGGTGTTTCGCGGCCTCCGCACGGGAGCATCCGGCGTCACGCTCGGCACGACAGCCGCGACGACCGGCGCACTTTTCAGGTCCGCGTCGGGGATCACGTAGTAGTCATCCAGTTCGTAAACGAGTTCAGCATCCCGTGCAGCCTGCACGCGGAAGCCCACGCCGGAGACGACGGCGAAGAGGAGCAGCACCAGCAGACCCGCGAGCAGATTGAGGCGCTTTTTCTTCTTCGCGCGCACAGCGTCGTCGGCCTGGAGCCGGAGCCGGGCTTGCAGGCCCGGGTCCGTAGGCGCCTCCTCCCCAGGAATTTCAAGCATACAATGCGGGCAGTTTCCACCATGCAGAACCAAATCGGCAGGCACGACACCCTTGCAGAATGGGCATCCACGGGGATTTGGGGCGGCAGCAGTCATCGAGTGCGCGCAGGGTAGCAAGGCAGGACGACTCGCGGCAACTCAGGCACCCGATCGCACTGCAGTTTTACCAGCACCTCACTCCCTGCGACCGTTGCCAAACCCCTCAGACCGGCCCGCTCGTCCGTGGGCCGCTCCAACTGCTCATTCCGCCGACCACGTTGAAGACCTGACTCGCCCCGATCGAGGTCATGAACTCGGCGGCAGCGGCGCTGCGTCCGCCGGAGTGACAGACGAACAGCAAGTGCGTGTTCTGTCCCAACTCCGCGTACCGGTGCGGAAGTTCATCCACGGGAATGTGACGAGCGCGCGGGGAACGATCTTGCTCGAACTCCGATTTCGTTCGCACGTCGACCAGAAGGAAAGGAGAATCCGCCTCATCGAGCAGAGCAATCGCGTGTTGGCAGTCAACGTCCACGACCACCGCCGGCATGTTTCCAGGCGTACGAAGATTCGACTCGGCGTGCGCGACCGGGGTCGGCGGGGGCGGCACGTCTCGGCCATCGACGGCGGCGACGCACGTCAGCAGGCGTTCCACGTCGGGAAAGCCGCGTTCGTCAAAGATCACAGTGCCATCTTTGGCGATAATCACCGTCTGATCACGACAAAATGGCCGAATGCGCCCCGATGCCCGGTATCCACGCGCCGCCATGGCAAACGGGTCGTACAGGAGGAAGAACTCGATGCCGATGCGGCCACGGTACGCGCGAAGCGTGTCGGTCCGCGCGGTATTGACCCCGAAAACGGCCGTCTCCAGCGTCTCAAAGCGTGCGCGAGCCGCGTCCACCTGCCGAAGGTACGCCTCTGTCGCGGCGGCCTCCGTCGACGCAAAGAACACCAAGACCACGTGCAGATGACCCTTGAAATCCGGGAGTTTGATCCACGTGCCATCGTCCGCCGTGAGCGAGAGACCTGTGGCCGGGCTGCCGACGCGGAGCGGCTTCCAGGTGAGGAAATGGGCGAGAGAGGGCATTTCCATGCCTAACCCGCGACGCCTCACGCCGTTTGTGTGCCGGATCGTGCCTCATCTCGACGGCGGAGCGCCTCCAGAAGCAGAAACTCGCTCGGGCCGTGGAGGTTTGAAGCGCCGCTGTCCTCGAACCGCACTTCAAACCTTCCATCCTCGAGACAAACGAGCGAAAACAGGGCCTCCTCGCCAACACGCCGACCGTGCTGCGCGGCAACGATTTGCCCCTCACGCACCTGCACGCCTCCGGGGTCACCCGCTCCAGAAATCTGTACCAACGCCGTCTTTCCGCCGAGCGTCAAGGTCTGAATGAGGTCCGGCAACGGAAGTTCGGCCAACCGCCCTGTGATTCCGCCACCCGTGCTCGGCCTGCGCGCGATCGCTCGCCGCAATTTTGCAAGCACCACCTGCGGGTTCACGGGCTTCTCCATCACATCTTCGGCACCCAGCTCCAGGCCGCGGGTGATGTCATGGGGGTTTCCGCTGTCCGTAAACAAAATGACGGGGATGTGACGCGTCGCGTCATCGCGACGCAGCTCAATCAGCATGGTAAACCCATCCTTTCGTGGCAGGCGCTGATTGGCAAGGATGGCAGCTGGAGCAAGGTTTTTCGCCAGCTGGATCGCCTGTTCACCATCGGAAGCGATGACGACGTCAAACGAAGCTTGCGAAAGCCGGGCCTCCAGGGCCGTAAGCACCGCGGCTTCCCGCTCGGCGATGATTACTGTGGAACTGCCACCGCCGCCGGCCGCGACTTGATGCTTCAATCCCTGACGTCGCAGCACCTTCGTGAGCGCGCGTAAAGACGCCGCGTCGTGTCGCGTGGCGTCGGCCCCGAGCGCTTGAATCGCATCGCCACCGTCCACCACGCCAGCACGCACCGCGGCGCGCGCCGTGTGCAGGACTTCGGCAGCCGCGTTTCGTGTTGGCCCCTCCTGACCCGTGACCCGCCGCTCAACCGCGCCAAAAAGCCCTTCCAAATCCCATGGCGGGTCGAATTGCCGCAAAACAGTCATGGCGAGCGCAAACCGGTGCCCCTCGTCGCGCTCATCCAACATGCCCGAGACAATCGACAATTCATCGATGTCGGCGAATAACGCCGCGATCGCGACGGCATCGCGCTGCTCGGGCGCGAGATCCCGCGCCTCCGCCATTGCCCGCGCCAGATGAACCGTACGGCGCACGCGAGCGCGGGCGTCCATCTTCTGGCTCTCGCCTGCGAGGAGGACGAACTCCAACAGACCGAGAAAAAAGTCCCGGGCGCGCTCCCACGGCACTGCGTTGCGCTCGTCAGGCCCAAACCCCTCCACTGGACAGACCGTGAGCTGCGGACAAACACGTCGCCATGCCGATATATAGGGGTCCATCTGACGAGCCAGCGAACGTCGATAGAAGACGCGCGCCGGCCGGTTTCCGTCGAGAAACGACGCGACCTCCTCTGGGTCGTGCACAATCTCGGCGCCGCCCCCCTCCAACGCGTCGAGACGCCGCAGCGCCCCAGCGAGTTCGTGGTCCGGCTCGATCACCAGCGAAACGACGTCTTCTGCGCCATCCCCGCCGGCTTGCGCCGCAACACTCGCGCCGACGTCCGTGTCTTCGCCCTCGTCAGGCGGCAGCAGCCGATCGATCAGCGCCCGCATCGCGGCTTTCGGCGCCACGAACAAGCGCAAGCGCGACGCCTGCGCGGCCGTCTGCGCGAGCCGGAGCGAGGGTAAATCCGTAGGATCGACCGTCAGGAGCGACAGCACGCGCTTCTCGGGGTCGAGGAACGTCGGCAGCAGCATCCGATCACGTACCAGACGACGCGGCAGGAGCGCGAGCACCTCCGGAGCAACAACCAGCCGATCCAACCGATCATCCGGGACCATGTTGAGGCGAAATTGCTGGGCAAGTGCGCGCGCCAAACCGCCGTCATCCAGCAGTCCAAGCGAAACGGCTACCTCCCCGAAACGCATGCCTGCGCCCGCCCCGCCATCGCGCATGCGGGCAAGTACGTCCTCCACCTGTGCAGGCTGCATGAGCCCGAGCTGGAGACAGATCTCTCCGAGGGGGGTGTGGCTCATCCGACTCCGAGGCGTCCAGCATATGCTAGCCGACGTCGCGTTACGATCCCCATCATGGCGAACCCGCCCGGACCCGAACTCGCGGAGGAAGCCGCCCCGAAGGTGACAGCGGGCTCTGTCAGCCTCGTTGCAAAGGCCCTACAGGCGCTTTTGAAGCAGGGTCGGCAAGCGCGCCTGTACGCCGGCGGAGACGCGCAGACGACAGCCGGTCGCTTTCAGAAGATGTACCTTTCATCGATGGTGGAGGCGCTCAACGAAAGCCCGGTCATCATGCTCGACGTCACGCCGGACGCCATCTACTGCGGGGACGGCATCGTGTTGGAATCCACGGAAAAAAAGGGCGACCTCGTGGAAACGTTATTTGCAGAGGGAGTGCGCGGCATCTCGATTGAAGCGGGCGTCACCGACGACGAATTGCAACAATTCGCAGTGATCCTCGGAACGCCGTGGCTCGACCTTGCCGCCGACGCGAAGGATTTGGAAACCACCATCTTCGAGGCTGACTTCGCCCACGTTTTCTTCGAGGTTATCGAACGGCTGGGCGATCATGAAGACGCGAATGCCGGAGATAGCCCCCTGCTTCGTGAACTATCCGGCTTGATCGCCGAAATCAATAGCCGAAGCACGGACGACAACGCCGCGCGCATCCGGCAGGACGAATTCGCGATGATGCTTCGCCTGAAGGACACCCTCGGGCCAGAGAACGTCGAGGGCGTCGAGTTGCGCGCATCGATCAGCACCGCGCTCGCCGCTGAGGTCGATTCCTGCCGGGCGGGCCGCGATCTCGACCGCATCGACGTCGGTCGAATGGTCACAACGTGCATCACGGCCGCAGCAGACCCGCAACGCGGTGCGATGATGGCGGGGGCCCTGTTCCACTACGTCATCAGTGCGATGGAGGCCGCGGAAGGCCCGGTGCCGGTGATGCACAACGCAGTAGAGTTGCTCGACCCTGAGTTCACGCCGGACCTGCCAAACCGGGCAATGATCGCAACGGCCGCGCAATCGCTAGGGGAGGAGCCGCTGCGGGGACGAATCGCCCGACTGCTCCGCCAGAAAGGAGAGGCGACGTTCCGCGGTGGCGCGTTCTCCCTGTTCAGCGTGGTGAGCACACCGGACGCGCTCGTCGGACTGGCCGGCGCGCTACCGGGATGGGCAACGCGAATTCTCGCGGACACCGTGTTGCTGCGAGAGGGCGTGGATGAGCGCACCGTCGTTGACGCCATTAAAAAACGTTTACAAAGCCCGGCAGCGGGATCCGTTACGCTCGGTCTGGCGATGGCCGCGCGCGTCGAGGATCCTCGCCTCATCGAACCGATCATGGCCCACGCCGAGCATCCGGACGACGCCGTGCGCGAAACGGCGCTCGTCGCGCTTCGCAAACACCATACGCCGCGCATCGCCGAGCATGTCCGCAGCCGCGTGGACGACCCAAGCGAGGTGGTGCGCTTGGAGGCCCTTCGGCACGCCGTGGCGTATCGAGATGTAAAAATCGGCGCCTGGCTGCAAACGAAGCTGGCCGAGGACGCGCTCGCCGCCCGCTCGGAAACAGAACTGCGCGCCTGGTGCATCGCCGTTGCCAGAATCGTTCGGGAGCCGATGGAGGCAACGATGACCGGGTGGGCACTCGGCACCCGGGCAACGCACCACCCAGCCCAAGCGCGTCTGGCGTTGCACGGGCTCAAAGCGCTCGGGACACCAGACTCCCGAATGGCGTTGGAGCGCGTCGCGAGTGAGGTTCCAGCGCTCCGAAATGAGGCGTTGGCGCTCCTGCGGCCGGACGCCCGATGATCGTCGACCGCTCCGCCGACACCCGCCTTCTGGCCAAGCACCTTGGCGCCATCGGCCGGGCCATTCGGGTGCATGACGTCCACAACCGAGCCGTCTCCCGCCTCATCACGTGGGTGGCGCGCGACCTTACGGAACTCGTCGCAGCGAACCCTGATGCCCGAATCGAACTCGACTCCGGCGTGCTCGTCGTCAATGGGGCGCCGGTACGGCTCCGTCGCGACATTCGCATTCAGCTTGCGACGCTCAGTGAGGTTTTTCGGGAACACGGATTCGGAGGGTTCAAGCTGGGCGGAGCGGTGTCGAACGAAGTCCTGGTGACATTTTTTTCCGGATTTCAGCAAAACCTGGCGGGGATCACCTTCGAGGCGATGCAGGAGTGGCTGAACACCAGGGGAGGAGCCGTTTTTCACCTCCTGCACCCGCGATCGCTCGTTGCCGGACTCGTGGGTGGCGCGGGTTCTTCCGTGCGGGTTTCAGCGTCCGAGGCGCTGCAAGCGTACCTGGGCGCCGTCATTGCCGTTCGCGACGCGCGAAGTGACGGCAACCTCGAGCGAATCCCGCCTCCGGTATTCCGGGCGGTGCATGCGCTCGCCGATTTGGCGGAGGATGATCCGCGGCAACATCTCGCGTTGGCCGGCCTAAAGGAAGACCTCGACTACGACCTGCGGCACCCGGTGCACTGCGTCATTTTGGCGCTTGCGCTTGGTCGCCGGATCGGCCTGGATCGCGCCGCGATGGTTGAGGCAGCATTCGCCGTTCTGGTGGCGTCCACGCTTTCGGAAAAAGCCACCGCGGACGACGTGATTGCCGCGACGGCAAGCTTGGTGCTCAGTGCCCGCCTGACACCCCCTCGTGCGCGCCGAATGATGGCTCGCTTCGAAGTGCGCGCAGGCACGGACCGATCGGGTCCACCCGGAGTTCGGCTGAATGGTCCGTTGCACCTATATAGTCGCATCGCTGCGATTGTCTGCGACTACGATGCTTACACGACGTCGGGTAGCGGGCGCAGGGGGCTCTTGCCGGACGAGGCACTCGGCGACATGGCCCTACGCGCCGGTCGCTTTTACGATCCGGAACTGCTCCACATTTTCTCCGCCGTGATCGGTCGCTATCCGCTGGGCTCGGCGGTCTTGCTTGACTCAGGAGAGGTCGGCGTGGTCTTCCACACCCCCGCCGATCCGCACCTCGCCGGGCAACCGGTCGTCCGCATCGTCCGGGATCCCCGCGGTCGGCCGGTACGGGAAGGACCGCTCGTCGACCTGTCGGACCCCGTTGAAACACGCCGAATCTCGGGTGGCGTGGATGCGGCCACCATCGGCGTCGACGGCCGCCGCGCGATCTTCGGGTGACCGCCTCGCCCGCCGAGGATCGCGCGCTGGACGCCAAAATGGAGGCGCTCCGTTCTATTCTACGGGACATGGCGAGCGTTCTCGTCACGTTCTCCGGCGGCGTCGATAGCGCGCTGGTGTTGGCCGTGGCGCATGAGACGCTCGGCGAACGCGCCGTCGGGTTGACGGCCGACAGCATCACGTTGGCGCCGGAGGAGGCTGAAAACGCGCGTCGGCTCGCCGAGCAAATTGGAGCCCGGCATGAGGTTGTGACGGCCCACGAACTGGAGAGAGAGGGATACGCCCAGAACAACGGGAATCGCTGCTACTTCTGCAAAACAGAACTGTTCGAACTCGCGACGACGCGTGCCGCGATGCGCGGGCTGCGATGGGTGGTGGACGGCACGATTGTGGACGACTTGAGCGGGCACAGGCCCGGTCTGGCCGCTGCCGCCGAGCACGCCGTTCGCCACCCGCTCGTCGAAGCCGGCTTCACCAAACAAGACGTCCGCGCGGCGGCGAAAGCCTTGGGCCTTCCGGTGTGGGACAAACCGAGCTTCGCGTGCCTCGGGAGCCGATTTTCTGTCGGCACACGCGTGACGCCGGAACGAGTGTCGCGGGTCGCCCGAGTGGAGACCGTGTTACGACGACTGGGTTTCCGCCAGTTTCGCGTTCGCGTGCACACGCTCGATGCCGCCGAACTCGCCCGCATCGAGGTCGGGATAGATGAGTTGGCCGCGTTCGCGGTGCCCGAGACACGGGACGCGATCATCGCCGCATGCAAGACCGAGGGATATTCGTGGATCACTCTGGATCTGGAAGGCTACCGGACGGGCAGCACGGCCCACCGCTCCGTCCGCTCGGCCGTGGAGATCGTCCCACCGGAACCGGCATAGGGCCGTTTGCCGTTCGCCGGGTGCTGCTTGAGGTTTCCCTGCTCTGGCTCGTCACGCTATTGGCAATTCGGGGCGTCGTAACCGTCCAGAAGCTCGGACTCCCTGATTTCGCTCTGGCCGCGGTGCCGTTCCTTTTCATTTACGCTCCGGTGTGGCTTTGTCGCCTTCGCAAAGTGGATAGTTACGACTACCGGATTGCGATTCCGGCGTTCGAGGACAGAGCCGCGTGGCGTGACGCATTCGTGCTCGTGGCCAAGTTGATCGCGCTCATACTCGTTCCTTGGCTGGTCGGATATCACCTGTACCAAAGCGAGATCTTCCACCTCTCGCCCGCGCGCTGCCTTCCCGCCGGGTTGGCCCAGTTCTTTCCGCGCGGCCCCCCGCACGCCGGGTGCGTCCCGAAGGATGCCGCGCTGCTCGTCCCCTACCACCTGTTCTTCGTGGCGATTCCCGAGGAGTTCTTCTACCGCGGCTACGTGCAGACCCGACTGAATGAGGTGTTTCCCCGGAAGTTTCTCATTTTCGGCACCGCGGTCGGCTGGGGGTTGCCAATCGCATGCCTGCTGTTCGCGTTCGGCCATTCGCTGGTGGTAGTCCGTTGGTGGCATTTTGCGACGTTCTTCCCTGGGCTCGTCTTCGGCTGGTTGCGGGAGCGGACGGGTCACCCCTTGGCGGGCGCCCTGTTCCACGCATGGAGCAACGTCACGGTTACGACGCTGGACGCGCTCTACGGGGTCGGCTGATCGGCACGGAGCTACTTCAGCAACTTCTGCAAGCCGCGCACCCGCGCTTCGACTTCTGCCACTCGATACTCGGCGTTGAGGTCCATCAACTCCTCCAACAATCGTAACGCGGCCTTGTGCTTGCCGGTCACCGCGTACAGGGCACTCAGGTCAAACAGCGCCTCGTCATAGCCGCCATCCGATTCCGCTGCGTTGTTCGTTGCGTCACGCAGGACGTCCATCGCCTTTCCAGGATCGCCCGCCCCTTTCAGCGCCTGGGCGTGAACAACACGGGCCAGCAGCGACGCATCGTCCTCCAACAGCCGCATGGCGTCGGACCACAGGCCCACGGCAACCAGCGAGCGCGCTTCATCAACCACAGACTCCGGCGCCACCTCGTCGAGGGCGTCGGGAGAAACTTCCGCAAACGTGCCGTCTTCCGATAGCAGCTTCGCAAATGCGTCACCCTGCGGCGCTGGGGGCGAACGCTGAGGAACAGGACGCGACGGCTCGGACCGGGCCGAACCGGATGCCGACTTGCGGGAACCCGAACGAAGGGCTGCGATTTTCCCAAGAACGTTTTCGTCCGTCGGATCCTCGGAGAGTGCCTGCCGATAGGCGGCGATTGCGCCCGCAAGGTCGCCTGCGGCCGCCAGACGATCTCCGCGTTCCTCGGAAGTCTCGTCGTCGGATGCGGACGTAATGATTGGACCCGCCGCGATCGTCGGCCGCGACTCGACGGGCGAAGCAAACGCCGGCGGACTCAGCTTGGCGACCGCCGGCACCGATTCAGGCACGTTGAACGATGGTAGCTCAGGTTCCGGCTCGTCGTCGGAAGGCGGGGGCGCGCCGCGTAAAACAGCCATCCGGTCGAGTACCGCTTCCAACTCACCGCCAGCGCGCGGCACGACGCGCTGCATCCACCGCATCGCGTCATCGATGCGATCCGCGGCAACCAGGACTTCAGCAATCGACGCGATCAATGGCAGCGAGTCGCCGCGCGACTCAAGTGCCACGTTCAGCGCAGCCTCCGCGCGATCATGGAAGCCGTAGCGCGAAAACACGTCCGCACGCACAACCGCGCGAAGCTCGTCCTCGTTGGTCGGTTGCGAGAGCATCAGCGCCGTGAGGCGCCTTTCCAATCGGCTCAAACGCTCTTCGGCCACGACCAAGCGCTGCCTGACCTCTACGTCATCCGGAGCAAGGCGAGAAGCGCGCCGAAGCGCGTCCGCTTCCGAACCCGCATCGCGACGATCGCCCGCAACCCGAGCGAGTTCCAGGAGCACCTTCAGCGCTTTCTCCGGCTGCCCCGCGCCCTCGAACGCCCGCGAGAGGAGGTCCAGAGTGCGCGGCTCCTTCGGCGCAGACAGGAAGGCAGTCTGGAGGTAGCCGAGCCCCTTCTTCCAATCCTGCGCGTCCAGCCTGGCGG
This sequence comes from Klebsiella pneumoniae, assembly GCA_945861635.1. GTDB lineage: Bacteria > Myxococcota_A > UBA796 > UBA796 > SXON01 > CAMAWH01. The sequence continues at coordinate 85,879 of CAMAWH010000005.1, forward strand.
CCGCCGCGTCGAGCAACACGCCGACATCCTCCGGACGAAGGCGCAAAAGCATCTCGGCGATACGACCCACTTCGTCCAACCGGCCACGACGGCGGTATTCGTCCATGACATCGACATAGACCACACAAGCACCGTCGTTATCCCCGCCCGCCTCGCACAATTCGGCAACCTTCAACTTGAGCGCGGGCTCACCCGGTGAAAGATCGGCGAGACGACGGGCCGCCTTTGACGCGTCCTTTGGCTTGGACACGCCGATGTACAAGCGCATCGCGCCATCGAAATACTGACGGGCGTCGTTGGGATAGCCAGCCGCCGCGTAGCATTCGGCGAGGTCGATCTGGAGCTGCGCATCATCTCCCTTCAACGAAACCAACTGCTTGAGCACGGACACCGCCGCCCGCGGGTTTCCTTCCTTCAGGATGGCCTCCGCGACTTCCCGCAGGTGACGCTCGGCGTCTCCCTGCTTGCCCATTTTGATGTAGAGCTCCGCTACTTTCTGGCGGATGCGACGGTCTTTCGAGTCTCCGCGAAGAATCGCGAGGTAGGCCTTGAGCGCACCGTCAAGGTTGCCCCGGCCCAGCGCAGCCAGCGCTTCCTGCTCGAATTTGTTGCGGTCACTGCTCACGGGCATCTACCCCGGACGGTTGCGAAGCCACTCGTCGATGTAGCGGGTGTGAAAGCGCGCCTCGGTGAACGCGGGGTCAGAAAGCAAAAGCTTCTGGAGCGGTAGCGAGGTGCGAATTCCTTCTACCACATACTCATCCATCGCTCCCAGGAGCTTCCGGATCGCGGCGTCGCGGTCCGGCGCATAGGCAATCAGCTTCGCCACGAGCGAGTCGTAGTACGGCTGGACCATCGCGCCCTCGTGTACCGCGCTATCCACCCGGATGCCGGGACCGCCGGGACAATGGTACCCCGTAATTCTACCTGGAGAAGCGGTGAACTTCCATGGGTCCTCGGCGTTGACGCGCACCTCGATGGCGTGCCCGCGCAGACGCACCTCGCTCTGGGCGAAGGGCATCGGCTCACCAGCCGCCAAACGAATCTGAAGCTGAACGAGGTCGATTCCCGTTACCAGTTCGCTTACGGGGTGCTCAACCTGAATGCGTGGGTTGACCTCAAGGAAGAAAAACTCCGCCTCCTGGACCAAAAATTCGCACGTTCCGACCGTGACATATCCCGTAGACGCAACCAGCCGGGATGCGGCGTTCCGGATGCGATCGCGCAGGCCTTCGTCGAGGTTCGGCGCCGGCGCCTCCTCGATGATCTTCTGGTGACGCCGCTGCATCGAACAATCACGCTCGCCGATATGGACGGCCGCACCGAAACGGTCACCAGCAAACTGAACCTCGATGTGCCGAGGGGTGCGCAGAAACCGTTCCAGAAACACCGAACCACTCCCGAACGCAGCCAACGCCTCGGCGCTGGTGACTGCGAACACCTTCCGGAGCGTCTCTTCGTCCTCAACAATTCGCATTCCCTTCCCGCCGCCTCCAGACGCCGCCTTGAGCATCAGTGGATACCCGACGGTACGGGCGACCTCGACAGCCTCCTCCAGCGTTTCGACCGCCCCGTGACTACCGGGGATCAGGGGTAGCCCCGCGGCGCGCGCGGCGGCCTTGGCCGACAGCTTGTCTCCGAACTGGCGTAGGTGTTCGGGCGAGGGCCCGATAAACGTCATGCCGTGCGCGTTCACCGCCTCCGCAAACGTGGCGTTTTCCGCCAGAAATCCGTATCCCGGATGAACGGCATCTGCGCGCGTGATGTCCGCCGCCGAGATGACACCTGGGAGGTTCAGGTAGCTCAGGCGCGCCTGCGCCGGCCCGATACAGACGCTCTCGTCGGCAAACTTCACGTGGAGCGCGTGCCGGTCGGCCTCCGAGTAGACGGCCACCGTGCGAATGCCCATCTCACGGCACGCCCGAATCACGCGGACTGCAATCTCGCCGCGATTCGCGATGAGAACCTTGCGGAACACGCCGCTATCCTGGCGAAAGGCGGAAGAGATCCTGCCCGAACTGCACGGGCTGGCCATTGTCCACGAGCACTTCTGCGACCACGCCGTCGACCTCACTCTCGATCTGGTTCAGCAACTTCATGGCCTCGACGATGCACACCACCTGACCCTTGTGCACGTGATCGCCGACGCTGATGTACGCCGCGGCGTCCGGCGACGGTGCGCGATAGAACGTCCCCACGATTGGCGATCGGATCGCGCGACTGTCAGCGGTGGGCCGCGCCTTTTCCGCGGCGACCGGCGCTGAATTCTGGGGAGCGTGAGCCGGCGCGTACACCACCGGCGCACCATCCGCACCCGCGAAGCGGACGCTCAATTCCGACCCCTCTCCCTTGAAGGTGAATTCAGCGACGCCCTGCCGTTTCATCAGGCGCAGCAGGCTGTCGATCTCCTTTCGATCCATCATTGCTCCCGCAACGACGCGCAGCCTAACAGGGCGCGCAGGCCCAGTTCATAGCTCGCCGCGCCAAACCCGCTGATGACGCCGACGGCAACGTCCGAGAAATAGGAACGGCGCCGAAACTCCTCGCGAGCGTGGACATTCGAAAGGTGAACCTCCACGAAGGGAATCGCCACGGCCAACAACGCATCCCGAAGCGCAACGGAGGAGTGGGTATAGCCTCCAGGATTGATGACGATGCCGCGCACGACCCCGCGAGCGGCGTGGACGCGGTCGATCAATTCGCCCTCACCATTCGCCTGAAACGTCGACACGGACGCACCCATCGATGCACCGAGCGCGATCAGCCGTGAGTCGATTTCCTTCAGCGTCTCGGCGCCGTAACGGTCCGGCTCGCGGATTCCGAGCAAGTTCAGGTTGGGACCGTGGATCACGAGCACGTTCATGGGTCCCGCCATAACCCCGCCGCGAGTGCCCCAAACCGGGCGCTCCCCGCCGGGGCGGTCCGTGTGCCCTCGTCGTCCCCGAGCGCAGCGGAAAGGTCGAGCGCACCGGGAAGCGTCCAACGCACGGCCACGCGGGCCGCCTCGTCCTCCACATTGCCAAGTCCCAACACAGCTCGTTCAAGCTCCGTGATGTGCTCGCGCACGTCAAGGCTGTCTGCGTGGGCGAGCGCGATCCGCCGCCAAATCGCTAGCGCGCGATCGTAGGCGCCCGCGGCCACCATTCGTGTGGCGAGCGCGGGTGAATCGAAAGGATCCGTGCCACGAGCGGTCGCGTGTGCCCCCCGTGCCCCAATCGCCGCGCTCAGCGCTCGCACCGTCGCATCCTGCGAGGCGCCCATCATCAGCCGCTCGATGATCGGCCGCGCGTCGCGCGTGCGCCCGTCCTCAACGAGGAGGCGGGCCAGCAGCGTACCTCCGGCAAGATTCGCAGGATCTCCCCGGACAACTTCTTCCAGCACGCTGACCGCAAGCCCGCGGTTTCCCGTCTCGAGGTGCAGCCGCGCCAACACCACGCGCCCCGGCGAGTAGTCCGGGTGGACCCGAAACCCCGCGCGAAGCACGCTCATCGCCTCGGGGAGGCGACCACCCCGCCGAAGCGCATCCGCCAACGCCACGAATACCGTGCTGCGCGGTTCATCCCGAAACCGGCGCCGCAAGCGGGCGAGGTCGTCCTCCGCCCTGTCCAGAGGCGTCTAGCCGGCCACGCTGGTGTCGATAACGACGACCGGGATCCGGCCATTATCAACGCCGATGCTGAACTGGACGTCGAAGCCACCGCCGGCGGAGGGCAACGAATCAAAAAAGATATAGTACGGCAGGATGCCGCGACTATTTGTTGCACCGAGCATGACATTCGGACGCATGTCGTCGAGGTAGTTGTAGACGGCGCTCAACTCCGCGTACGATTCCCCGTTTTTACCGAAGAAAATCTTACAATCGTCGGTAAAATCATCCTCGCAAGCCTCCGCGAACTCCGTGACTTCAGGCACGGCTTCCTCGGGCAGCAGGTAGGCCCCTAGCCACGCCGTGACAATCTGCACTTCGATGTTGTTCATCGGGTTTCCGTCCGGGCCGATGACCATGAGACTGTCGTAATATAGGAACCCCAACCCGTCTTCATCGCTGAAAATGGCACCCCCGCCAATGGAGAGTTCTTCGGTCGGAATTCGCATCGCGGCGCCGTCCGGGGCGCCGTAGGTTCCAGCATCGCAGGCCAGCAGAATGAGCAGCGAGGGCATCGGATTCTCCTACCGGGAGTCTACCACAGCATCGTCAACAGAAATTTCGAACGACTCGGTCTGCACCTCGATGCTCACGAAGATCGGGATGCTGGCGCCGGAGTCGGGAACGGTATCGACGAAGACCTGAAAGTCCGCAACGCCGGCGTCATCCGTCACCATCGACAGGTAGCTCTGGCGCGGATCATCGGATGTACCGAACATCGAGGCGGGAGCGCGTACCTCCAGCCAAACCGCACGCTCCGTGTCGAACCACGTCTCACAACTGGATTCTGCCTCACACCCGCCGTCCATGGCGCGCGCGGTTCCACCCGCTAGTACCCACGCTTCGCCCCACCCAGACGTGATCTCCACGCGAATCGCGTCCGCGGCAAGCCCCTCGGGGTCAAGTACCGACGCTTGCAGTTCAAACAGGCTGCCCGAACCGTCCGCGTCAAGGTACGCCTCGTTCCACGCCACCTCAATGTCCGCCGAAGCAATGAGCGTCGAGCCGAACTCGGCATCCGCAGGCGCACACGCGACGATCATGTTGAGAAACGGCATGAGGATCAAGCTTCCCAGAGGGCCCGAATGAGCCCGGATGCAGCCGAAAGGGGGAGGAGATGGAGACGCACGTCACCGACGGCAACGGGAACAGCAATCTGAACCATAGCATGCGCTCGCTTCTTGTCGAAGGCGATGGCGGCAACCAGCGCTTCGACGTCCAGGACCGACGGCGGACGCACCGCCAACCCGAGGCGGCCGAGCAGTCGCTCGACCCGGGCCGGCAGTGCCGGCCCGGCGCCGGGGAGGTTGTGCGCCGCCCATCTGGCCTCCGCAAGGAGTCCCAGCGCAACCGCTTGCCCGTGCGGAACCACCCCGAAGCCAGCAACCGCCTCGATCGCGTGGCCGACGGTGTGACCGAGGTTGAGCACGGCCCGCGGGCCGCGCTCGTGGGGGTCCGCGTCGACGATGCGGGCCTTCGTCGTCACCGAATGCTCAATGGCTGCGACGAGCGCCGTCGGATCGCCCACCGAAAGAGGCCCCGCGCTCGATTCGAGCGCCGCGAACGCCGCCTCGCCGTCAATCACCGCGTGCTTGACGATCTCGCCGAGCCCGCACCGAACCTCGGCGACAGGCAACGTTGTCAGCGCCGAAACCGCGGCCCACACCAACCGGGGTTGATGAAACGCTCCGATCAGGTTCTTCCCCTGGCGCCCGTTGACGCCGGTCTTTCCGCCCACCGATGCATCAACCATCGCAAGAAGTGTTGTTGGTACCTGTATAATCGGAACACCGCGCAACAGAGTGGCTGCGGCAAATCCGGCGACGTCACCCACGACGCCTCCACCCAGCGCGACGATCGGGGTCCGCCGGTCAATCCCTACGTCCAGGATCGCGTCCACGAGGGCGAGCCACGTTTCCGTCGTTTTATGGCGCTCTCCCTCAGGAATTCGAACGGTGACCGGTAACCAACCTGCGGCGGCAAGGGCGTCTCGCGCGGAAGCGCCGTGGAGCGAATCAACAATCTCGTTGGTAACAACCAGGCAGCGACGTGTCGGGTGGCCCTTGGACTCCCAAACATCGCCCTCCAACGCGACACGCATCGCCGCCCCGAGGCCGGCGAACGCTGGTGCGATGACAACGGTGTAGCCGAGGGTCAAGGGGATGTGGCGCAACAAGCCTCCACCGCGTCCGCCACGTCATCCGGCGTCCCCCCTACGGTGTCGATCGCCTCGCCCGCGACACGGTACGCATCGGCGCGCTCGATCAACAGCTGCTCCAAGCGCGAATAGAGCGGGCGCGACCGATCGCCATCGAACCGCAACCGATCGCCATCGATACGCGCCCGAAGCGTCGAAAGCGGCGCCCCCAACACGAAAACGCGCCACCCGGAGAGCATCGCCCGGTTCGCCTCGCTGACCACCGTGCCACCCCCAAGCGAAATCACGCCGCTCCCTCGTACTGCAATCGCCAGAGCCGCGCTTTCGCGCGCGCGAAAACCAGCCTCTCCTTCGGCGGCGAAGATCTCGGCGGCCTCACCCGTCAACGCGTCGAGGTCAACGAACGGGCAGCCCCAGCGCGCCGCGAGAATGGCACCGACCGTGCTCTTTCCCGAACCCATCGGCCCGGCCAGAGCAACGCGTCGAATCAACCCTAATCGTTCTCCGGAACGATGTGAGGCGTGATGAATACCAGCATTTCGTTCTGGGATTTGTCACGAAGCGTGTTCTTGAACAGAAGACCGATGATGGGAATGCTTCCAAGCCCCGGTACGCGAGATTGAGCAAAGCTTTCCGCGGTCGCATATACGCCGCCGAGCACGGCCGTATCTCCGTCCATCACCAGCACCTTCGACTCGACTTCCTTGATCAAGATGGCAGGTTGTCCCTGAACCGCCTGGCCGAAATCGGGTCGGTTGTTCTTGATTTCAATCTTCATGAAGACGGTGTCGTCGGAGGTGATGTGTGGCGTGACCGTGAGTTCCAACGCGGCGTTGATAAACTGGACCTGCGTTCCGCTGTTCGAGACTGACAGGAACGGAACCTTGGACCCTTGTTTTACGCGAGCCTCCTCGTTGTCCAGCGCGGTGACCCGCGGACTGGAGATAATGCGCCCCCACCCTTCCTGCTCCAGCGCACTGAGGCGGGCATCAAGGTCGATCAGGCCGGGAATGGAACCCAGTGAAAAAGCGAGGGAACCCGCTTGACCTGCGGCCGGGAGATCCACCAGCAGCGAGTCGGCCCCCTGCTGGTAGAAAGTGGACCCGTGGGACTGGGTGATACCACCACTCGCGCCGATACTATTCGGAAAAAAGGCGCCGGTTGGATAGCCGGTGGCAGCCGACGCATCGACGCTGGACCCCCACTGGATACCGAGCGCGTTTTTCCAGGAGCTGTTCGCCTCGACGAAGCGCGCCTCGATGGACACCTGACGGTTCTGCTTGTCGAGGTGCTTCAGCAGTTCGCGGACCTGGGCAATCGAGGCCGAAACGTCCTTGATAATCAGCTGGTTCCCGCGCTCATCGACCTGCACGCTGCCACGCGCGCTGAGCATCGCCTTGACCTTGTCGAGCAGTTCGGCACCCGACGCATAGTTCATCGGCGCCACGTAGATCATCAACGGCTCGAGATCCGCGATCGTCCGCTGCGTTTCGAGTTGAGCCTGCTGCTCCGCCTTGATGGTCTCGATGGGCGCAACGCGAACGATGTTGCCAAAACGCTGAGCAGCGTATCCCTTTGCCTGAAGGATCGACGCGAGCGCCTGATCCCAGGGGACATCCTTGAGCCGAACGGTCACAGTGCCTTTCACGTCGTCCGACGCGATGATATTCAGGTCCGCGGTGTCGGCGATGAACCGAAACACGGTGTGAATGTCGGCGTCCTGAAGGTCGATCGACATCCGCCGGCCCTGATAGTGGGCATTGCTGGACCCCGGTGCGTCCGTCGCAAACGACAGGGAATCCGGTGCGTCACTGCCGTTGCCAGCCCCGTAGGTCTGATTCGGATCGCTGGTGCGGCCCTTGTCACCGATGATGATTTCCTTATTCTGAGCGTTCGACAAGCCCTCCCCCCCGTTGGTGGCGGGCGTTGCCGGAGCCGCGGTGGCTGCCTTCTGGAGGGATGCATCGCGGGCCGCCAGGATGTCCGCAGGCGTCTTGATGTCGAGGACGAACAGGCCGTGATCGCGCGAAACCGAGTATTCCGCGGCTTCCCGAAGACGAATCTCAACGCGCGAACCGGAACGCGTCGGACGCGCATTCACGGATTGGACGCCACTGTAGAACCGACTCGTATCGAGATCCCGGGAGAGCGAGGATGGAAGGGTGGCTCGCGGAAGGTCAATGACAATAAGGGTTTTTTCTGGCTGGGAGACCGCCGGTTCACTGTCCTGAATACCGAGCAGCACGCGGCTGGAGGTTTCGCGGTTCTCGAAGTCAAGGGTCACCAGCGCCGGGCCAGACACGCCGGTGGACGGACCAGACAGTGTCCCCACGGCGGTGCCGGGGGTACCCAGGGCGGCCGCCAGCGGATCGCTGACCGCGCCCGGGCTCAAGGTGATGACAACGTCCGTGCCTTCTGCACGGACCTCGTGCGTCGCCGGCCCCGTAAGATACAGCGTCAACCGAACGTTATCCGTACCGTCGTTGAACTTGGAGAATTCCGACCGCGAAACGATGCCGCCAGCCGGCGCCGCGGCGCCGTCAATCACCGATGCGCCCGCGATGTCGATCATCAATCGATCGGGATTCGACGCGCGGAACGCGCTGAACGTCGGCGTGGCACCGATCACCGCGAGATGGATGCGGACGGACGTCTGCCCGTTGGCACTTTGCGTGGCGTCCGCGCCGGAAACCGACGCCGCGTCAGCCGCAAACGCAGGAACAGAGGACATTCCGGCAATGCCGATGAGGAACAGCAGGCCGCCGACGCGTAGAGAACGCGCGCAGAGCGAAGGATTGGGGTTCATCGCGACTCCCGAGGTACGGATCATTTCTTCTCTTCACCGGGGAAACGAACGGTGACGGGGTTGACGACGAGTTCGCCGTCGAGGGTCTGATACTCCTCAGTGACGACGACGCCGTCTTCTGAGATGGAGGTAACCTTGCCCCAGTTCCGCCCGACGTAGGTTCCGATGTGGACTACGTGCCCGATGCCTTCCGGATCCACAAGCAGCCCACGCGGCGAGTCGATGGACCAGATGACACCGGTCAGGGTGTACCGATCGACGTCCCATCGCTGAAGCGGAGGGGCGCCATCGTTATCTTCAGTTGGGCCTTCGCGTTGGCTGAGGAAACCCTGAAATGGATCGCGTTTTCCGGCCGGGTTGTAGAAGTAGGCCGCGCCGTCTCCTTCCGCCTCGACGACGGGCTTCACGGCCGCGCGCGTCTTGGCTGCGGGCGGCGGGGTAGCGTCAATCGCTTCGCCGCAACCGGAAAGCAAAACCAGTAGAGAGATCGTGGTCATTCTTCGCCCCCACCCTTCTTTTTCTTCTTGTCTTGCTTGTCTCGGTTCTGTTTCTCTTCTTGTTCCTTGTCCGTGAGGAAACGGTACGTGACCGCCTTTCCGGTGATCGTCAACGTCACGTCCGTGCCTGACTCAACGGGGTCGCCCAGCCGGATGTCCTGAACGGACACGATGCGGCCCATCTTGCTCACGCGGTCAAAGAAGATTGCTACCTCGTGGAAGCCGCCATCCATCGTAATCGCAACCGGCACCGCCGCGTAATAGTCGTCTGTGACCTCGGGCAGGGGTTGAAACTTGCGGACGTCCAAGCCGCTCTTTCGAGCGATTCCGTCGATCTCGCTCAGCAAGCCAGGAATTTCGCGGTCGTTGGGCAGTTCTTTGAGCGCCTGCTTCAGCGACGCCGCGAGGTCCTCAAGTTCCGCCTCAAACGCACCCCGATTCTCGGCACGCTTCTTCACTTCATTTCGCTTGGTCGTCTTGGTTTCACGGTCGGCCGTGGCGTTGGATATCGCGCCTAGCGTCGTAGAAATGAGGGCAAAGTACAGCACCGCAACCACTGCAAGGTAGCTGGCGAATACCAGAAGGACGCGCTGGGAGCGCGGCAGCTTGGCGAGCCGCTCGATGAGCTGGTTCACTTGCCAGCCTCCTTCGGCGCGTGCGGTTCAGGCGCCGGCGCGTGCGGATCAGGCGCCGGCGCGGGCGTCGCGCCAGCGCCAGACGGCGGCGCCGTCGCCGACGCGCCCGGCGCAGCGGGCGGCGGCGCCGCGGCAGCTTCCGCAGCCTTCGCGGCATCCGCTGCCTTTTCGGCAGCCGTTTTCGGCGTAATCAGAATCGCCGTCAGCTTGAATTCCTTAAGCGAGATGTTCTGAATCGCTTTGTTCTTCGACCCCTTCGTATCCAACTGCTCGATGTCCTCGAGATAGACGGCCTTGAAGTAATCCGAAGCCTCAAGGGCTCGTAGAAATTGGCTGATCACTTCGTTGCTGACGGAAAACCCGGTGATCTTGACGGCCGATCGCGATTCTTCGAGGGAGGTGATCGTGAGCTTCTCCGGCGTTGCAATCGCGATTTCGTCCAGCATGTGCACCGGGCCAACCTTTGCAACGCGGAGTTTCGCGATGACCTCGAGCTTGGTTTGGAGCTCCTTTTTGGCCAACTCCATTTCGTCCACTTTCTTCACGTCGACGTCAAGGCGATCGATTTCCTGCTGCAACGCCGTGTTGTCGCCTTCGACCGACATCAGGCGCGCCTGAAGCCCCGCCCAAACGACGAGACAGCCACCGATGACGATGATGCCGACCAAACCCGCGACGAGAAGTTCGCGGCGGACGGACTCCAGTTTCCTCGTCTGTCGGACGGGAAGGAGATTGATCCGAATCATTTGTCGTCCCCGCGGCGCAAGGCGAGCCCAACGGCCACGGCGGCCTGAGGGGCGACATCCTTGAGAAAGCGGGGGTTGAACGCCCGCTCATCTACCTGAATATTTTTGAATGGGTCCACGATCGTGACCGTAGCGCCCGTCAGGCGCTGCAGTGCCGGTACAAGTCCCGGTGTCGGGGCGGCACCACCGGCAAGGTAGACATGTCGCAATGCACCGCCACCCGAGGTGGAGAGGAAGAAGTCCAACGAACGATGTACTTCAGTAGCGATGTTCTCCGACACGCTGCCAAGGACGCGCTCCACTTCTTCCGGAACGACCGCGGACCGGTCTTTCTCCTCTCCGCCGATCTTGAACGCTTCCGCTTCTTCGTAGCTGACGTTCAGGGCGCGTTGAATTTCCTCCGTGTACGCGCGCCCTCCCAAGCCGACATCGCGCGTGAACGCGCTTGCACCGTTGCGCAGGACATTGATGTTCACCGATGACGCGCCGATATTTACGAGGGCCACCGGCTCGGCGATCACGTCGTAGTTCAGCGTGTACATGTTCTCCAGCGCAAACGCCGCGACATCGATCACCGCCGGCCTCAAGCCGGACTCGATGATGATGCTGGTGTACTCGCTGACCAGCTCCTTACGGGCCGCGACAAGCAAAACCTCCATCTGCCCAGCCTCATCGGCCTGACCCTTGAGGATGTGCACGTCGATGTTGACGTCGTTGACGTCGAAAGGGATGTACTGCTCCGCTTCCCACGTAATCGATTCCTCAAGTTCATCCTGCGTCATCAGCGGGAGCGAAATCCGTTTGATGATCACCGAGTTGCCGGCCACGCCGACAACGGCGTCTTTCGTCCGCACCTTGTGCTTGGACAGAAGCTCACGGATGGTGGCGACGATGGCGCTCGTATTCATGAACGCGCCATCCACCACCGCCTCAGGCGGTAGAGGTGCAATGCCGAAATTCTTCAATCGGTACCGCCCAGGGCGTTCCTGATCGAGCTCGAGCATCTTCACGTGGCTGGAACCGATGTCCAAAGCCACCGCGCTGCGGGTGCGAGTCAGCAGGGCCAAACCGAATCCTGGGAGGCGACCCCGTTGTAGCAGGAACCCTTGACGCCGGTCAACTACGGGGGGCGAGCGGGCTATGCTTCGGGCATGCGGATTCGCGCCACTCCGGGCATTGCGACGCTGTCCGCGGCGGTCGGCGGCGGGCTGGCCGGGGCGGCGATACTATCGGTTGCTATTGACCTTTTTTCGTCTGGTCCGGGTACGGGGGTCGCGGCCATCTCGGTGCTTGCGCTTGCCGGATTCACGACGGTTCGCCAGCCGTGGTCCGTGGCGCGCGGCGTTCGGGGCGCGTGGGGCGCGTGGGGCGCAGCGTTACTGGGTGGGGCATTGCTCTGGCGGGCGGAGGACGTGTTGCGCGTGGTTGGGTGGTCGGTCGGTCCGGCCCTCCTGCCCGCCGCGGCGGCGGCGGCCCTTGCGGTTGCGGGCTGCCTGGCCTGCACGCCTCTCGCAACGGCAGCCCAGCGCGCCTCGCCGGCACACTTACTGGTCGTCGCCGCGAGCGCCTGGCTTGGAAACGGACTTTCGCGGGAAGCCATTCTGCTCGCGCTGGTGCTGACCTGCCTCCCCGAGTGGTCCGTGGAGACGCATTTGCGATTCCCTCGGCGTGTGGCACCGAACGCGGTCGAGTGGGGGGGGGTCGGCGCCGTGGCCACTCTGGTCGCGCTCTCCGGGTGGGTAGCGCTCCGCACTTCCCTTGATCCAACGCCGGAATCCATTTTTGCGCTCACGACCGGCGCGGTCGCGGGTCTCGCTCTCCCTCGGCGCGGCTGGGTGTCCGCGGCGGGCCTGACATTGGCCGCGGCCGGCGGAGCGGTTGGCTGGCAGGCCGGAGGAGCGGTCGCCGCAGCGGGATCGACGGCGACGACGGCACTTTTTGCTGCGCTGGGACTCGGGGCCGGGCTGGCCTCACCGCGCGTAGGCATTGTCACGCGCACCTCGATTGCCGGAATCGTGTTGTTCGCCGGGATGCCCTTCGTGCCAACCGCTGTTTCGGAGCGCATGGCACGCGTGGATGCCACGCTCTCGCGAGACGGGGTGGAGCGTGTTCGCATTACGACGGCGCGAGAACAGTCCGTACTGATCGCCGCGCGCGTCGCCGCCACCGGCGCGAGTGCGCTTCGTATCCGAGACGGAAGGGTTTTCGCCGAGCTTGACGGGGCCGTAGCGGACCCCCTTACCCGCGCCGGAGAGGCCGAGCGTTTCGCCGGCCTGCTGGCAACGTGCGCGACCCCCCACCGCGGACGAGCTCGAATCGGTGGTGACGACCTCGGGCTCGTCGCCGAAGCCCTTCGCAACGAGGGGTTTCTCGGCATCGATACAGCCATTCCTGATCGCGCGCTCGTCCGGGCGCAGGCGGACGCCCTGCCGGCGCTCTCGCGAACGCTTCTCCACCCCAGCGTTCGGCCCATCTCGCTGCCGGCGCCGGCGCTGCTGCGGGGCGGGGCCGACGCAGACGCCATTGTGGAAATCGCCCGCACGGGATGGACGGACGGTCGGAATCACGCCCCTGACGCGCACGGCATGCGTGCGGCGCGCGCCAGTCTCCATCCCGGTGGCGTCTACGTACTGGCGCTCGGGACGTTACATCTCGACGCAGGTACGCTTGATGGAATATTTCGTAGCATGGCAGATACTTTTCCGGCGGCCTCGCTGTGGCTACCGCCATCCGGAGTGGACACGGCGCTGCTCGTGGGCGGAGACGCCCCCATCCCGTGGACATCGATCACGGCGTGCGCGGCCACATCGACGGCTGCCGCGCTGGAATTGCGCGACCCACTTGCGCTTGGAACACTGGCGTTGGCGGACCGGAACGCGCTGGGTCGGTTCCACGTGTCGTGGTGGAAGGCCGATCGCGGCCTGCCCGCAGCCGCCCGGGAGCGCCCCTCGCTTCCGCTCAGTGAGTTCACGGGTGCTGCTTCCGACGCTCAAGACATTTTTATGGAGGGTGTCCCAAAAGAACTTTCGATGCGAGCAGACGCACGCACGCTCTTCCTCGACGTCGTTCGGAGCGCGCGGAGCGGCAACGTAAAGGAGGCCATCGACCAATCCAGGGCGCTCGCGGAAACGCCGGGGGGAAGTCGCGCGCTCGACCCGCTCATTCGGCCTCAGCTCGAGCTGGCGCGCCAAGCGATGGCGCGAGCGCGTCGAGAGGGTGCCATGTCCAAGGCCTGGCAGGAGGCGGACACCGCGCTTGCCAGCGCGGCGCTGATTCATCCGAAATCCGCAAAAACGCGCTGTCTACAAGGAGAACTTGCGGCCGCCACCAGCCAATGGGAACGGGCGGAGGCCGCGTTTTCCGACTGCGCGACGCTGGACGCGACGGTGCCCGATGGGCTCGATGGGGTGGCGCTCGTGCGGCGTACACGCGGCAATCTCGCGGGCGCCGAGGAGGCGCTCCGACAGTCGCAAGTGCGGTTTCCCCGCCGCTGGCAATCTTCGCACAATCTTGGTTTCTTTCTGTTTGAATCAGGACAGTTCGACGAGGCGGAGCGATGGTTGCGTCAGGCCGCCGCCTCCCAATCCGCGACGGAGGCAGCCGATCCCTCCCCACACCTCGCGCTGGCACGACTTTTCTTGGCGACCGATCGCGCATCCCTCGCCATGCCGGCGGCGCGAAGAGCCGCAGCCATCCGCGATTCAGCGGAAGCAGAGTACCTGCAGGGCGGCGCGCAATGGGAGCTGAAGCAAACCGTCGAAGCCGAGGGCGCGTTCCGCCGTGCTATCCACCTCGACGCCCGCCACGCCGAGGCACACGGTGGTCTCGGAATGTGCCAGGCCGCACGAGGTGATTACGCCGCCGCCGCCGATTCTTTCCGTACGGCGCTCGCCCTCTCGCCCTCCAACACGGCGGCGCGCGACAACCTGCGCCTGCTCGCGCCCCTGCTCACCGAACAGGAGCGGTAGCTCCCAGCGTCAATACATCTCCATCCACGCAACGTTGGTCGTACCGAGGAAGGAGTCGGTCACCGAACCAAATGTGTCCACGGCAGCGGAGGAACCGTCCGTCGAGGGGTTGGCCGTGCCGTAGTACAACGTGCCGTTCGATCCCACCGCGACGTTGGACACGTAGTTGTCGGCGAGCTCAATGTCGGCGTCGTCGGCGGCGGTCGCTTCGCCGTCACCGTCCGTGTCCAGGCCGGGGGTGCAATCGTCGTAACGGATGCCGTACACGCGGCCCGTGCCCATCGAGCATTCATCGGTGAGGTCAGGGGTGTAGGTCGAGAAATAGATGACGCCCGCGTATACGATAGGGTCAGACGTCAATCCTTCCCCGGCGTTGAGCGTGTAGTAGCCATCCGGCGAACCGTTCGGATCACCCGAGCAATCGATGGGCTGAGCCGTGCTTGAGCAACTCGTCGGATCCTCGTCATACATGGCGAAGAAGTAGCCGGTCTCGGATCCCGAACGATCAAACGGGGTTCCGGTACCCCAGTAGATGCCGAGGTTGCCATTGGGCAACCACGCGGAGGTCGCCGCGTAGTACACCTCCGGCCGGCTGCCGACTCCCGACCCCGTGGCACCATCATTGCCGTCGTACGGGTCGTAGAAGTTGCACCATTCAAGATTCGACGGGTCGGTCGTGCTGATGACCGCCTTGTACATCCAGGATGAACCCGGATCGTCCGAACCTGCAATGCCCGAGCCGCCCTGATCGGTGGGCGTGTACGGCGTCGTGACCGGGAAATAGAGCACGTCACCGTCACCGTCGGCGTCTACGTCAATGACCGCAAGGGCGGCTGAGATGTAGCCATATTCCAAACTGGTATCCGCCGTACCGGCCACGATGCTCCCAGCAATTCCGTTGAGATCGTAATCGAGGATTGCCTCTCCTCCCCGGTAGCCGATGTAGTCCGGGTGGCGATTCCCGGCGTTATCGCCCTGAGACGAGTAGCCCGCGTCGGTCATGCCGCCGGTCCACGCGTCGTCGGCGACCGCCCACATGTAGAGATTGGCCTCCGACGACTGATAGTAAGCGTTTGTGCTGTCTCCGGTGAACGGCGCAGCGCGACCCCCGCCCCACATCGCGACCCATCGATCCTTCGGCGTCGTACCCGACGAATCGTAGACGTCAAAGATCGACGGACGGCCCGTCGTGTACCCCATCGCGTACGGATCCGCCTCGTTCGTCTGTTCCCAAAGGAACTTCGGAGAGTCGCTGTACGTAATGTCGAGCGCAAGCGTCATCGGCCCGCCCATACCTTGCTGAACGACGACCACGCGGTGCCATTCGCAATCGTCAAGGTCGGTGTCGCACTCACGAATGCCGTCATTGTCTTCGTCGATCCAGACGTCTTCCACGACGGGCGAGCCGTCGAACAGGAACGTCCGGCCGTACCACATCATGTCGATGAGATTGCCGGCCCATTCGACGTCGTGATCGCGAAGCAGCAGGTAGCCGGGCACCCACGCCCAAAGTTCCTCTCCTTCTTCGTCCTCCGTTCCGGTGGACGTGTCGTCCTGCAATCGGAACGCGTGAAGCATGCCGTCATTTGCTGCGATGAGCACGATCGGAGGTACGTCCTCACTTTCCAAAAAGGAGAGGAAGTTCCGATAGCTCGTCATCGCCGAATAACGTTCGTCACGTGCGGTAACGACGACCGGAGTAGAGTAGGGCGAATCTCCCAACTTCCACGTACCGTGCTCCGCGTCGATGTACCGGTACGTCGATGTCGGGAGTCCACGGGTGAAGTCGACCAGCGCCTGCAAGTCGTCCGTATCGATCGCGCCATTTTGCGTGAGGTCGTATCCGTCGTTGGTCAGCGCGCCGGTCGATGAATCCGTCGACGTGTCCAGATACAAGTCGAGGGTAGACGACGACACGAGGGTCACGAACGCGTGGTCCAACGGCAAGCGCCGATCCGTCGTGTACTGGGTATTGGCCGCGGCCATGTCCGAATAGGCCGCGTCTTCGTAAAAGTAGATGTCGCGATGTCCGACACCGTCGCGATCGTCCGGGTTGTCTTCTCCCGCGGTAACCGGCCGGCAAACCAGAAGATCGCCGGCGTCCCAAAGGGCGCCGCCGTAGTCATCGTACGGAGAACCCGACTGGTAGATCACTTGCCCGTACGTCGAGCTCGTCGGATCGTCGTCGAGCGCGTACGCACGCGCATGACCTTCTGCGAGCGGATTATCCCCGTTCAACTCGTAGAAGCTGTAAATCATGTACGCGCCGTCGGCGCTGATTACCGGCGCCGAACGAGAATACGTTCCCGATTGAATGTCGCTCATTTCCTGAAGAATCGCCGCGAGGATATCCCCAGAATCGATCAATCCCGCCGAGTCCGGCGACACGTTCGTGTACAGGGCGAGCCCGGCCTGCTGCGCCGCGGAATTCGTCAACAGCGATTCCGCCGTCGACCCCGACGTCAGGTTGATGCCCACGAAGTTGACGACCGTCCGCTGGTAGCCGTCGAGGCCGGATTCGTCCGTATAGTACAGGTTGAAAACCGTATTATCCAGCGTGCAGTTGTCGTCCGCGATGCTTGTGCTGGTGTCCTCACACGTCACGTCGTCGACGGCCGGAGCGTTGCTGAACGCTGTCTCCGCCGAGAGATCTAGCGTCGGCTCCCCATTGGTCAGTACGATGATGTAGGTATCGGAGCACGTTGCCGTGATCGGCGACTCGGCCCAATCTCCGTCCAAGCCGTCCCCGTCGTCGTCCGTGAAATTCTCAACGTCCGTTTGCTCCAGATAGTCACGCGAAAGGTGGGAAATCACCTCGGACAGGTTGTTGCCGCGCGGGGATCCCGAGGGTGCAACAGACGAAAGCGCGGCCGCGATCTGCGCATAGGAGCTGCCTACCGGCGCGATTTCCGTATAGGTGTCCGTCGTGCCGTCCGGTGCGGTTCCAACAACGCCGTACCGTGCGTAGTCAAAATGGCGAACTACCTGCCGAATCGCGGACAACGTGTCCGTCAGGCAGCTGTTTGACGAGACACCATCGCACGAGGCATCCATGCCTTCCGACGTGTCAACCACGAAAATCACGCTCGGCGCCACCAGATCGGAGTCCGCGAGAATCTCGTCGGTACCGCCACTTGTGGCGTGCGCAACCCCCGGCATGGCCAGCAGGAGCGCGAGAGAGGAGCAAAGGGGGAGGGTTCGCATGGGTTTCACCGGATCTTGCAGGGACCGTGCATGACCTTCCGAAGGGTCACGACAACGGTCGATTCATGGGCGGTGGTCTGTGCGGCAGTTGACGAGTCCTCAAACCAGGAATGCGAGGCCATATCCCAGTAATCCGACCGGAATCCAGTGCCCGATTCGGTGCTGTATCCCACGGGAGGCAGAGAGCATTTGTCGTAGGTGGCATCCACGTCGTAGGTGCCCTGGTTGGCCGCAACGCCGACGCCCTCAAACCACGTGTTGGCATCGGTACTCGGCACAAAGCGCGTTGCCGCGTCTCCGGTGTCCCATCCTTCGTTAAGCGGCTGCTCGTGCATGAGCTGGTATCGGGAGTGGGTGCCGCCCGCGTCCGCTGCGTTCATGACCGTCATATGGCGCCGCGTGTGAATCGCGATGCGCTGATCCACGCCGGCGACATTGAGCGAGGTCGCCCCGATGACGGTAAGCACCGCCATCAGGATCAACGCCACCAACATCGCGTAGCCGCGTCGGGAGTGGTTTCGGGGTTGGAGCGTTTGCATGGTGCGCCTCACATCTGCTGCATGCGCATGTTGCGCACGGTGACATCGGTGACGTTGACCTGACGGTAGTAATTGTCGGTGACAGACGTATTGCCGGTATTGTTCGCCAAATCGATCCGGACGCCCGGGAAGATGTGATTCAGATCCTCCCGCGCCGAACGAACGATCACGCTGAACCGCATCATGAAAACGTCGTCTGCGTCATTGGCATCCGAGCCATCCGACCCGTTGTCGATCGATTCATTCCAACTGCCGCCGGTCGGGTCCGTCTCGCACGAATCGCCATGGAAGCAGTACTGGACCTGAAGGTCCTCGACGTTGTCCACCAGCGGAATGTCGTCCGCGTCCGGGGACTCAAAATCGAGGTCCATCATCAGCACCGGGTGTTCGGGCGTGCCAGCCCCGACGCCGTCATCGTCGGCGTCGATGTAGAACGTCGCCACCTCGGCCCGCGAACAAACCATGCTCGCCGGAAGATTTTCGTCACTTGGGCAACTCGCGCTGTAATCCGCAAACCCGGAGGCCTCCTCGACGGCGAGCAACCCGGTCGTCGCGTTGCCACTGTCCGCGATCTGCCATAGAAAGCTACGGTATCCGCCAGCTGAAGCGTAGTCGTAGCACATGACCATTTCGCCGACGCGGTACTGTGCGATCCGCGTGCTGTTGTAGAGCACACCCATCTCAAACGTCAGGTCCGTCGTCCCGCATTGCGCGACGATGCCCGCCTCCGTCATCATCACGAGGTCCGGATCCATCGATACGAACGTGACGGCGTCACTGCCGTTCGGCCCCGTGCCGTCGTACGAGATGATGGCCGGGAGCACGTTGTCGGCGCTCGAGCCGTAGCCGAACTCGCCAACGGTGACGCCGCTCGTTCCCATGCCGGCCTGCCGTGCGGTGCGCGAAAGGACGTCCAGCGAAAGACGGGCATTCTGGTGCATCTCCATCTGGAGATCCTGATAGACGAACGCCTTCAACTGGTTGTTGAAGAGCCCGTACAGACCCGCCACCACGACCATGCCGATGGCCACGGCGATCATCACCTCCAACAACGTGAATCCGCGACGAGTTGACACGCGCATCAGGAATCCCGGAAGCGGAAGGAGGAGATGGTTGTTCCGTGCCACGTGGAGAATGCAGCGTCCTCGTAGGTACAGCGTACACGGACCCGCACCCAGGTCGCATCATCGTCCATATTTTCGACGTCCCAGCTCAGGGTGTACAGGATGCCACCGTGGGTGATGTCCGTGTCATTCGCGGCGTTGACCTCACTCTTTGTCGTCGGCCACCAGAGTGGGCTCCATTCATCCGCCGTCATGACCGCGTCCGTCTCGAAGCCCTGCGTCAAATCGGTGGGCCGGGCCGAAACCCCCTCCCAGGGGACGGCGAGCAGGCGCTCCATTTGCGATTGCGCGAGGTAGGTGCAGTCGGTGAGGCGGCGCGCGTTCATGTTGGATCGCACCGCCTGACTATGGAAGCCGAACATTACGATCAGCGACGCCCCGAGTACCGCCGAGGCGATCAGCACCTCGACGAGCGTGAATCCGGCGCGCGTGGAGCGAACGAGGCGCTTCATTCGGATGTCGTCGTTGCGGTGCCGACCGCGCCGGATGGCAATGACGTGGAGCTGCTGGATTCGATGCGCGCGAGCCCGCCACGGGAAAGCGTGACGTTCACCGCCTCATCCACGCCTTCGGAAAGGCCAAACTTATTCACGAATTCCAACCGCAGGTAGCCATCGACAAAGTCTCCCGCCGGATTTTCCAGCCATCCGCGCGGAGAGAATACGACACAATCTTCGTTGCCGGTGCCGGAGCCCTCGAGCGTGGGCCACGGGGCGAGGCTGATCCACGGCGCCTCGTTCGCGCCGTCTTTGCTGATCGACCGCTCGCCTTCGTTGCTGTTCGGCGTTGCATCGCGATCTTCTGGAAGGGTATCCCACTCGGTGCTGGCCGTGGCCCGGTTTCCTATCTGCAGGTTCCACTCGCCGATTTGCGCCTCCTGGGGGTCCATGGCGGTGTCGGCGGCCAGAAAATGGAGGCGCGTCTGCTTGCCGGTCGCCACGGCATACGCCCGGAGATACCCGACGTCCGACTGTAGTAATCGCGCGGCCTGCATCATGTTGTACCGAGTTCTCCCGCGATTCATGGAGCCCCAACCGAGCGATGCCAGAATGACGACGATCGCCACCGCGACGACAAGTTCGACCAAGGTGTGTGCCTTGCGTACGCGTGCAAAACGCGTGCCCAGCGAACGTCGAAGGTAGGTCCGTCGACCGAGGCGCGGAACTGGGAAGAAATTACCCATGACGGAACACTCTACCCATCTCGTTGGCCCGGGCACAGGTCATCGACAAGTCCGCGGCGCCGGCGGACCTCCCTCCTCGTCGCCGCGAACGCGGGGAGCGGTGCGCCAGTCGCCTCGGCGGAGTCCAGCGCACGGTCGGCCTCGTCGAGCCAAGAATAGACCGGAGGCGCGGTTTCCGCGCACCGTTTTTCGTCCACACGCTTGCCCGTGAGGGCCAGCAAGGATCGCGCGCGCGTGAGATGAGCATTGGCCTTTGCCGACCCGACGGCGGCGAGCGCGACGGCGCGGTCGGCGGCCGCGAGCGCGTCGTCGTTACGGTCCAGTTGGAGTAGCGCCTCCGCCCGACCCTGATGGAACTCAGCCTGTCCCGCCTCCTCAACCACGAGCGCATCGAGCGCGAGCAACGCCTCCGCATGCCGCCCATTTGACAGGTCCAGGAGAGCCAGACTCAACCGGATACGACGATCGTTTGGCGAGCGCGCCAACGCCTCTTCAAACTGCTTCCGCGCGGCCAGCGGCTGGCCCTCCGCCATCGCCACGCTACCCAATCCCTTGTACCCCAGCGGACTCTCCGGATGAACACGAACACACTGGGAAAACGCATCGCGAGCCGATTCACGCTGGCCCGCAAGATGGTACGTCCACCCCAACCCATACAACGCATCGGCGCTCGTCGGATCCTTGGCGAGTGCGGCACGGTACTCGCTCTCGGCGGCGTCAAGCTCGCCTGCGTGAAGCGCACGATCTCCGGCGCGCACATCGCCCGAAACGCCGCACGCGAACACGATGAACAATATCAAGATTCTATGCCATATTCACGCATTTTGTACAATAGCGCCTTGTACGAGATTTCCAGCGCCCGCGATGCCGCCGCCTTGTTGCCTGCACTTACGACGAGCGCCCGCCGGATGAGTTCCATTTCCAACCGCTGGGTTTGGCGCGGAATCGAAACGTCATCCGCAGCGACCGCCTGACCAGACTTCGCCTGCCGCAATTCCTGAGGAAGATCCTCTACTGTCAGCGAATCTCCCTCCCCCCGTATCAACGCGCTTTCCAGCGCGTGCTCCAACTGGCGCACGTTTCCGGGCCAGTTCTGCCGAACCAACGCCTGCATGACGTCCTCGGGCACCGCCCTCGGCGCGACGCGTAAACGCCGACAAAGCGCCGCAACGAAATGTTCCACGAGCAGGGGGATGTCCTCCGGACGGTCGCGCAGCGGCGGAATCTCAACCCGCACCACCGCGAGCCGGTAGTACAGATCCTCGCGCAAGCGGGCAGGCTGCAAAGTTTGTGCCGTGGCAGCGATGATCCGCACATCCAGCGGACGGTCACGCGCGTCGCCGAGGCGGCGGATCACTTTTTCCTGTAGAACACGCAAGAGTTTTGGCTGGAGAGCAATCGGAAGGTCGCCGATTTCATCCAGAAATAACGTGCCACCGTCCGCCTGCTCAAACAAACCCGCGTGGTCACGTGCGGCCCCCGTAAACGCGCCGCGAGCGTGCCCGAACAACTCCCCCTCCATCAATCCCTCGGGGATCGCGGCGCAATTCACGGCAACCCACGCCTTCTGCGCGCGCGGCGACAATTTGTGAATCGCCCGGGCGAGTACTTCTTTGCCCGTACCGCTTTCGCCGAGGAGGAGCACACTCGAATCATGCTTCGCGGCCCGTGAAAGCATGCGTAGCATCTCCAATACGGTCGGTGACCGGCCGACGAATCCTTCGACCGGCTCGCCCACACGCTCGGACAGGCGGGCATTTTCCATGGCCAAACGGCCGCGCTCGGCGGACAGGCTTTCCCGCTCCGCCAACTTGCGCAGGGCCAGGATGATTTCGTCTGCCTTGAATGGCTTGGACACGTAGTCGTACGCGCCTCTGCGCATTGCTTCAAGTGCATTTTCCATCGTGCCATACGCGCTCATCATGACGACGGGCGGCGCTCCGGGGGGCAGCGCAGCCAAGAACGCCAAGCCATCCATTTCCGGCATGCGAATATCGCAAAGGACAACGTCCGAACTGCCAAGTTTGTCGAGGGCATCCTTGCCGTTTGCGGCAAGGATGACGGCATACCCGGCGCGGACGAGGATCACCTCGAGCAGGTGCCGGAGATTTTCCTCGTCATCGACGACGAGAATGCGCAAACGAGGCTCGGCCACGGCGGGATCATAGCCCCTCGGGGACGTCAAGTGGCCTTCGGCGCAATAGGCGGCTCGTTCGGACGGCCCACGTGCCTCGACTTCTGCAACTGGTCCACGGCTACCCGCCGGACGAAAACGCTGGTACGGAACGGTATGCGCAGCGCGTCACCGCGGGCCTGCGCGGGCGCGGTTGGGACGTTCAGGTCATCGCCGCTACACGCAGACTCGGCGCAGCAATGTACACAACGAGTTCCTCGGATGGCGTCACGCGCGTCGTGAACAACGCGCCATTTTCCGGTGTCCGGCGGGCGGAGCGTGACGCTGCCGTGGCAGGCGTGATCGAGCGCGAAATCGCTGCATTCCGCCCCGACATCGTGCACGTGCAGCACGCGATGTTTCTCGACACATCGTTTCGGTGCGACGTCCCGATGGTTTGGACGATCCACGATGCGTGGGGCTGGTGCGCGGCGGGTGGGAGCCTCGTCCGGGATGACGCGGCGTGTTCGGGGCCCAGCGCCGCGTGTGCCCGCTGTGCGTCGGCGTGGTGTCACGACGCACCCGCCGTCGACAGGGCGCTGGACATCGCGGGGATCCTCGGGCGCGTCGTTCCCCCTTCTCGCATGCACCGGACGTGGCAGAGCCTGCCTGCGAGCTTCCGCTCCCTCGCGACGAGGCCAGGCCGCCCGGTGACACAGAGCCAGGTCGATGCGCGCCACCGCGCGCTGCGCGAATTTGCCGGCCGTTGTGCCGCCGTCGTGTCACCGAGCCGATGGTACGCCGCAGAGGCAGAGCGGCACGGACTCGGAAAACCATGGCTACTTCCTCATGGTGTGGAGATTCCGACCGCGCGCCGCGTTCGGGAAACGAACGCCCCGCTGATTTTTCTTGGCACCATCGCCCGACAGAAGGGACCGGACCTCGTCCGGGCGGCGCATGCGCGCTCGGGCGTGCGGGTGGAGCTACGGGTTTACGGCCCGCCGGGTCCTGATCCCGCCTACGTTCTGGGCGTTCCAAACGAGGGCCCGTGTCCCGACGTGGCAGAAACGTTGGCCGGTGCAAGGGCGCTCGTGATGGGGTCGATCTGGCCGGAGAACGCCCCGCTCGTGATTCTTGAGGCTCGGGCGGCCGGGTGTCCAGTCATCGCACCGAAAATCGGTGGTATTCCGGAGATTTTAGAGGACGGCGTGGACGGTCTGCTCTACCCACCCGGCGACGTCGACGCCCTGTCGACCTGCATGAAACGGCTCGCGAGTCGCGAGTTCTCTCCCCGGGTACCGCCTTCGTTCAACGCACACCTCGACGCGCTGCAAGCGATCTACGCGCCGTTGCTTCCACCGTTTACAACGCCAAATCACGGTCGATGAGCCCTTCTCAAACGGCACGTTCTCGCCGCAGTGGAAACGACGCGAATCAAGGATTCGTCGGGAGCCGCAAGGGCGTTGGCAAATATCCGCGCCCACGCTGGGAACGCGCGCACAACGGCCACCACGCCGATGCGCAAACCGTGCCGAAGCGACACCAAATCTGACGACGCGCCACCCACGCGGCGCGCCCTACCCACGATCAGCGGTAGACTCCCGGCGCCGGGAGGTTGCATGCGCCGCGACGTGGGCAGGGTCAGCGAGCAACTCGCGGAATGGTTGACACGAATGGAAATCGACGCCGATCGCGGCGACGAGGGCATCACGTTCCTGAAGTTTGGCTCGACGGCCGTGATGATCTCCGTTTTTGAGGACGACGGACACGCGTTCGTACGGCTTGCGTCGACGGTACTCGCCGGCGTGACGCCGAAGGTGGAGTTGCTCACGCGCCTCCTTCGGCTCAACGCTGAGGTGCTCGTTGGAAGTTTTGTCCTGTTCGATGACCACACCTTGGCCTTTACGTCGACGCTCTTGGCAGATGAGTTGGACTATGACGGATTCGCGTGGGCGCTGACCTATGTCGCGCGTGTGGGCGATGATAACGACGAAGAACTTCAGGCCTTGGCCGGTGGATTTCGTGTCGAGGACCTGCTCGACGGGGAGGTCGGCTGAGCGCGCCACCGCACGCGGGCGAACCCCTGCGTATTCTGCACGTCTCACACGCGTGGGAGCACGGTGGCAGTGCGCTGTACGCAAGTGGTCTCGTGCGAGCGCAAACCGACGCGGGTCACGACGTGCGCCGGTTTGGCCCGGTGAAACGGCCCGATCGCGGCCTCGGAGGACGAAATCATAGAATTGAGGCGATGTTTACCGCGGAGCTGGCGGCGCAGGGCGGCACCGATATCGTCCACATCCACCATCTGTCGGGGCTCTCGTTGGGCATCCCGACGATCGCGCAGGCTGCGGGCGCGCGCGTCGTCCTGACCCTGCACGATCCGTGGCTCCTGTGCGCACGCGGACAGCTCATCGATCGCCTCGGCGACCAATGTGTCGGCCCCGATGTTTCCCGATGCGCGCGTTGCGTCGCGGACGCGGTTTGGGCGCCTGTCCCGTTCGCACACCGACTCCCCCCGCGGACCCGGCCGATTCGTCTTCGAAACGCGCATGTTTCCACGGCACTGGCGGCGGTCGATCTCCTGCACGCGCCGTCGCGCCACCTGGCGGCACGGTTTTCCGGAGCGGAGGTCATTCCGCTGCCGCTGCTCCGCGCCGTGCCACCGGCAGGCGATGCAGGCAATGGCCCGCTCCGGTTCTTGTTCCTCGGTGCCCTGATTCCTACCAAGGGGGCGGACATCGCGCTTGACGCCTTCTCAAGGCTGCCGAAGGGTATTTCTACGCTCACGGTCGCCGGGCCGGTGCTCGCGTACAACGGCTCCACGCGATGGGGGCAGCAGCTTGTGGCGCGGGCGAGCGTCACGCACGGTGTCCGCTTCGTCGGGAGCGTGGAGCACACGGAGGTGCCAGACCTCCTCGAAGCGTCGGACGTTCTGTTGTTCCCGAGTCGGTGGATCGAGAACAGTCCCTTTGTCCTACGGGAAGCGACCGCTGCGGGCTTGCGCGTGATCTCGAGCGCGGGCCCGGCGACGGACGAACTCGCCCCGGCTGCTCGGCGGGTCCATGGGGCCGCTGTGGAAGGGTGGGAGCGGGCAATGCGCGAGGAGGTCGCGGTTGGCAGGGGGCGACTGCTTCCGCGCCCATGGCCGAGCATGACCGATCACGCGCAAGCGATGGTCGAACGCTACCGCGCCCTGCGATAGGCTCGTCGTCATGCTGTTTCTGCCTATCGCTGCGGCGCTTGCCCAAGACGCATGCGGAGCGTGCTGCCGCGCCGGCGGGCTCGCGGCCTGTCCGTCCGAATTGCGGGTGTTGTCCGAGGGGTCGCGCGTGGCGCGCGGACCGACCGGATGGACAGTCTCGGGCCAGTGGGTCATTCCTTGCGACGGTCAAGCGCGCTACGACGCAGAGGGAACCGTCTCGATTGACCACGAGCCCAGCTACGGCGAACTCGTCATGTCCGCGCTGAATCCGTTGCAAGTGCACTGTTTCGATCAGGCTTGTGCGCTGCCCGTTGGCACCTGTCTATCCCCGGCCAACGATCAGGGGGCCATCACGCTCGTCGATTGCGCTGACACCCTGCCCGTCGATGCCCGTGCCATGGCGCGGCCACCGGGACTGAGGCCGGGCCCCGGAGCCCTGGTTGTCGTCGTGGACGGAAAGCCGCTGGTCGCCGATTTGATGGTGGTCCAGCCCTACGCAGCAACGCCCCTGGCCGCCACCCTCTCCGCGTCGCCCGCACCGCCGACCCCACCCGTCGGCGCAGGACCGGCACCGCCGAGCTTTCCCGTACCGGGTCAGGCCAGCGCGGGGCAGACTGCCGGGTCCCTCGACCTTCCCGCTGACCCACCTGACGTCTGCAAGCCCCCTGGGGACGCCATGCGTGGCGAGGGGCGCCGTCGCGTGGACATGGGGGATGAACGCCGAATGATGAAGGACTCCGCGGGGGCCGCCCGGGAATACCGGGCCGCACTGACGATGGACACCTGCAACGGCTACGCTTGGCTCGGCCTGGGCGAGGCGGCGGCCCAATTGAGCCGTCCTGACGTGGCGATTCGCGCGTTGAAGAACGCGACAAACCTTCTGCCCAAGCACTACGGCGCATGGGTGCTCCTCGGCAAAGCCTACGAGGCCATCGGCCAGCGCACGATGGCGGGAAATGCGTATTCTGAAGCGCTGAAACTCTCGCCTGGCCTCCCCGATGCGGTCGAGGGCTACGCACGTACCCACTGAAGAAGAACGGGATAGACGAGCAGCATGCAATCGGTCCTCACCGTCTACTTGGCTTCCGTGGGCGCAACGGACGGCGCAGATGGTTTCTCGATCCTGTCCCTCGTACTGGAAGCGGACTTCGTCGTTCAGCTGGTCCTGTTCGCGCTGATCGGCATGTCGATCGCGTGTTGGGCCATCATCCTGAACAAGTGGAACGTCGTGCGCCGCGCCGGTGTCCAGTCCGCGGACTTCGTGGAGATGTTTTGGAAAGCGCAACGGCTCGATCAGGTCTACGAACGCACGGGCCGGTACCCGCGCGCGCCCGTGGCCGAGGTATTCAAGGCCGGCTACATCGAGCTTTCGAAGCTGACAAGTGGAGAGGACGCCTCCGGCGCAATGGACCTCGGGTTGAGCGAAAACATCGAGCGTGCACTGCGGCGCACGACGAACACGGAACTAGCGCAGCTCGAACGCCGTATCTCGTTCCTCGCGACGACCGGGTCGACCGCGCCGTTTATCGGCCTGTTTGGCACGGTTTGGGGAATTCTTCGGGCGTTTCAAAAGATCGGTGCCACCGGCACGGCCAGCATTCAGGTCGTCGGTCCGGACATCGCCCACGCGCTGGTTGCCACGGCCGTCGGACTGCTCGCGGCGATTCCGGCCGTCATGGCGTACAATTATTTCACGTCGCGAATCCGTACGATTGCGGGAGAAATGGATGCCTTCTCCTCCGACTTCCTGAACATCGTGAAACGGCACTACCGCCCGAGGTGAGAAATGGGCATGAGCGGACCCTCACGCGGGGGCGGAATGATGTCGGAAATCAACGTGACGCCCTTCGTGGACGTCATGCTCGTGCTGCTCATCATCTTCATGGTCACCGCCCCGCTGATGACAACCGGCGTGTCGATCGAACTTCCGCACGCGGAGGCGCCGCCGCTGACCGGTGCGGACGATCAGCTCGTTATCGGCATTCGAGCTGATGAAACATACACGCTCCACCGAGGCACTGCCGCGGAAAGCGTCGTGACGCTCGAACAGCTCACCGCGAACCTGACCGAGGAAGGAAAAAATCGGCCGAAGGCGCAGGTGTTCGTATCCGCCGACGGATCGCTGAAATATGAACGCGTGATGCAACTGCTCGCGCTCGCGAAATCGTGCGGAATCCCGCAAGTGGGGCTGGTGACGCAGCCGGCAGCCCCCCAATAAATGGCGCGCTATCCGGGCCTCTCTTGGGAGATTCCACTCGCGGGGTTCGGCCACGTTTTTGGCTTCGCCACAATCATACTTGCGCGCTGCGGACACAGCGCGGAGCCCCTCTTCAGGACCGAGGATGTGATGGTCGTGTCCATGTCGGGACCCGTTCAGGAAATGTCCCGGATGCCCCAGAAAGCCGAGCGGGCGCCTGATCCGTCACGGGGCAACGACGCTGCGGCGCCGCCGCCGCCGCCAAACGCCAGTGACATGGCGCTGCAAACACCGGACCAGTTGAGCAAGGGTGATCCCAACGCCGACCGGATTCGCGAGGCGGCCCTGGACGAAATTAAGCGCGATCAGCTTCTGCGGGAACTCGACGCTCCACAGGGCAAGACCGACCGCGTCCAAACGGGAAATGAAGCCGGCGATGGGGGTCAGAAGGCAGCTGGGATCAACGATCCGGAGCTACAACGGTGGCAGCGCGAGGCCGAGCCTATCGTTCGGGCCAACTGGCACCCGTTGGTGTCCGTCTGTCAAGCCAATCGCAACACCGTCGCGCATGTCGCGGTTGACATCGGGCCCGATGGTGTTGTGGACGCCGACAGCGCCCAGTCGGTGGCTACCGGAAACGTTTCTCTCGACAATGCCGCGTTCCGGGCCGTGACCGGAACCGCCCGCGTCCCCCGCCTGCCACCGCGCTACGCAGAGGGGCTTCGCGTCTCGTTCGAATTCGACTGCAAGGACTTCCTGTGAAACGACTCGCCGCTGTGCTGGCCCTCCTGTTCGCGACGCTCACGGTGCTGCCTGCGCTCGCTGACGAACCAACCCTGCTGATTCGGGTCGGTAAACCTGGCGATCGCGCCGTACCTATCGCGCTCCCCTCCCCCACCGGAGTGGCGAGGCAGGGCGCGGAGTTCTGGGGCATCGTTCGCCGCGATCTTGAGCTGTCCGGCTGGTTCAAGATCGTGGACCCCGCCGCTTACGTCGAGCCCGTCGGCGCGGGAATACGTCTCGGGGAGTTCAGCTTTGCCGATTGGAAGACGCCGGGCGCGGCCGTACTCGCCAAGACATCGCTTGCGATGACTGGAGAAAACCTCCGTACCGAGGTGTGGGTCTACGACGTCGCCGGCGCTTCGCGCCTCGGTGCGAAGGCATTTTCATCGCCACCCGCAGGCGTTCGCTCGCTCGCTCACCGAGTCGCGGACACCATCATCACCCTGGTGACAGGGCAGCAGAGCTTCTTCGATACCAAGATCGCCTTTGCCGGAAAGTTTGGAAAAAACAAGGAAATCTACGTCATGGACGCGGATGGCGCAGGCCGCCGGCAGATCACGAAGAACGCGAGCATCAACCTCAAGCCGCGTTGGAACCACAGCGGAAACGCCCTGTGTTTCACGTCCTACTTCAACGGCAACCCGGACATGTACATCGCGGACCTCCTGAAAGGGCAGATCCGTCGCCTCTCCGCGCGCGCCGGAATCAACACCGGCTGCAGTTGGAAACCGGATGGCACCGAACTCGCCCTCACCCTGTCCACCGGTGGAGACAGCGAGATTTTCACCATCGATCCGCTTGCTGGTGCACAACTCGCACGACTGACCGCGTCGCCGGGCATCGACGTTTCCCCGACCTGGTCACCCGACGGTTCACAGCTGGCGTTCGTATCGGAACGAGGGGGTGGCGCTCAGATCTACGTGATGAACGCCGACGGAACAAACGTGCACCGCGTGACGTTTTCGGGCGCCTACAACGTCGATCCGAGCTGGTCCCCGACGGGAGAGCGGATAGCGTTTGTGGGCCGAGACGGGAACTTCGACATCTTTACCGTGAAAACCGACGGCAGCGGGATGGACCGCGTGACACAGGGCGCAGGGGATAACGAAGACCCGTCGTGGTCCCCCGACGGCCAGTACGTCGCGTTCTCTTCGACACGCACCGGCTCGGCGCAGATCTGGCTCGCGTCGGCGGACGGGCGGCATCAGGTCCAGATGTCCTCGGGAGCCGGTGGGTACACGAACCCGAACTGGTCGGGGCATTTGAGCTGGTGATGCGCGCTGCCATCGACATCGGAAGCAACTCGGTGCTGTTGCTCGTTATGGACGGAGCGCGCGTGGCACACGACGAGGCTCGCGTCGTCGGCCTGGGGAGAGGCCTCGGGGAAAAAGGCGTTTTTCGCCCCGACCGCATGGACGCGACGCTCGATGCGCTCCGGAGTTTCGCTGGGACGGCCGCGGCGATGGGCGTGGCTCCGGAGTGCGTGCGCGCGCTCGCGACATCCGCCGCGCGCCGCGCACTGAATGCCGCGACGTTTTTCGCGCTTGTCCGGAAAACAACGGGCCTGCGGGTCGACATCATCTCGGGAGAGGAGGAGGCGCGGCTCACCTACCTCGGAGGCATCGATGGCCTCGAGCTTCCGCAGGCCCCCGTGATGCTGTGCGATGCCGGGGGTGGCTCGACTGAAATCATCGTTGGGGAAGGGCCGCACATCCGTAGCCGAATCTCATTGGAGATAGGCACCGTCCGGCTGACAGAGAAGCACATAGGCGTCGGCGCGGTCGATCCGGCTGCCTTTGCGCGGCTCCGCGCCGACGTCGATGCCGCCGTTTCATCCGTCCACCTCGACACGCCGCCGCGGGCGGTCGTCGCGGTGGCCGGCACCGCGACGACCCTCGCGGCCGCCGAATTGGGTTTGGAGACGTACGATTCGGCGCGCGTGCACGGTGCACGCTTGTCCGCTGGCGCGCTGCGAAATTGGATAGATCGCCTCCTCGCTTCAACGCCGGAGGAACGACGACGCCTCGTCGCCGCTTCCCCGGAGCGCGCGGACACCGTCCTCGCCGGGGCGGTCATCCTGCTGCGGGTGCTCGAACTCGGGCGGCGCCAGACGTGGCGAATTTCTGATCGCGGCCTGCGCTACGGCGCGCTGACCAGTGCGTCGTAGCCATATCGAGACAATTCGTTGACACGCTACTTCCCAATCGCGCGCGCCGCTGGTAACGTCTACGCACCCGCGTCCTCACGGGCATCGTTCCCACATGCATGCCGTACTCGCCAAAACCGCCAGCTGATGTGCCTATCGCCTCGCCAACGCGATCTGTCACAAATTGCTCCCTGTCGTCACGAATGTGCGGTACACTACCTTTCTTGACGCCGTCTCCACGCGTCACCTTCTCCACCGGAGTCCTCCGATGACCAAGTACCTCCTGCCTTTCTCTGCACTGTTGTTCCTCGCAGGCTGCCCCGCTACCGAGGGCGGAAAGTCCGACGCCTCGACATCGAAGGACGACGAATGCGAGAAGAACCCGGGCGCCTGTGACGAAGACGGTGACGGCTTCCTGCCCTCCGAAGACGATTGCGACGACAAGGACGCTTCGGTGAACCCGGGCTCGACGGAGATTTGTGACGGTATCGACAACAATTGCGACGGAGAAACGGACGAAGGCACGACTTCGACGTTTTACGCGGACGTCGATGCTGACGGCTTCGGCGATGCAACGACGACCACTGTCGCCTGCGAAAACCCGGCGGGCTTCGTCGCGAACGGCACGGATTGTAACGACGCCGAACCGCGTTCCTACCCGGGGAACACCGAGGTTTGCGACAAGATCGACAACAATTGCGACGGCGAAATCGATGAAGGCGTCGCCAACATGTACTACGCCGACGCGGACGCCGACACCTTCGGTGACCCGACGTCCGGCAAGTACGCGTGTGAGCAGCCCGACGGCTACGTCACCGATCTCACGGATTGTGACGACTCGACGGGCAGTTCCTTCCCCGGGAACGATGAAGTGTGTGACGAAATCGACAATAACTGTGACGGGCTCGTCGATGAGGGTGTCACCGACACGTACTACGCCGATTACGATGCGGACGGTTTCGGAAACACGACACTCACCCAGGAAGCCTGCGCGCAGCCGACCGGGTACGTCAGCGATGCCACGGATTGCGATGACAACGCATCGGCGGTGAACCCGTCGGCCATCGAAGTGTGCGACACGATCGACAACAACTGCGACACGGTCATCGACGAAGACAGCGCGGCCGATGCGCTCACGTGGTACGCCGACACCGACGTCGATTCGTTCGGCAACGTCGCCGTGACGTATCTCGCGTGCAACCAGCCTTCCGGGTACGTCGCGGACGCCACGGATTGTGACGACGCCAATGGCGCGGTTTTCCCCGGCGCAACGGAAATGTGCAACGGAATCGATGACAACTGTGACGAGCAGATCGACGAAGACACCGCGTCCGACGCAGGCACCTGGTACCTCGACGCGGACTCCGATTCGTTCGGCAATGTCACCTACACCCACGTCAGCTGCTCCGCGCCTGCCGGCTACGTCGCCGACAGCACGGACTGCAACGACGGCACCGCCCGCGCCTACCCAGGCGCCACCGAATACTGCGATACCATCGACAACAACTGTGACTCCGTCGTCGACGAAGACTCGTCGGTCGATGCACCCACTTGGTATGAAGACGCCGACGTCGATGCCTACGGCAACCTCTCGGTGACGAAGGTGCAGTGCTACATCCCGTCGGGCTACGTCGCCGACAACACGGATTGTGACGACGCCCGCGCGCTCACGTACCCGGGCGCGCCCGAGTACTGCAATACCTTCGATGACAACTGCGACCTTACGGTGGACGAAGACGCGTCGCTTGATGCGAGCGATTGGTACGCCGACACGGACGCGGATGCCTTCGGCAACCTTTCGTCCATGCTGCACCAGTGCTACATCCCGATCGGCTACGTCGCGGACAGCACGGACTGTGACGACACGCGCGCTGCGACCTATCCGGGCGCTACCGAATACTGCAATATGATCGACGATGATTGCGACGCAACGGTGGACAACGACTACGCCGTCGACGCGCCGACCTGGTACGCGGATACCGACAGCGACACGTACGGTGCCGTAGGAACGCCGCAAGTGACGTGCTACCAACCGGTCGGGTACGTCGCGGACAGCACGGACTGCAACGACGGGACGAGCGCGGCCTACCCCGGCGCGACGGAAGTCTGTGACAGCATCGACAACGACTGTGACGGTGACATCGACGAGGACGGCGGCGTCACCGGCGGCACGATCTACTACTCCGATACGGACGTCGACGGCTTCGGTGACGCGGGTGACCCGATCGAAGCCTGCGATCTCCCTCCGGGCTACGCGACCAACGACTACGACTGCAACGACGGTGAGGCGGGTGAGCCGGTCGTCGCAGATTCAGTGCTGGGCTCGAGTTCCGGCGCCGGCACGCTCACTTCGCCGTTCGACTCCATTCAGGATGCGGTAGACGCGTCGTATGAGTGCGTTGTCGTGTACCCCGGCACGTATCGCGAATCCGTTGATATGAGCGGCAAAACGATAGACCTGTGGGGCATCGATGGGGCCGACACCACGACCATCGACGCCAACGCCACGGTGTGCACGTACGTCAACGCGACCGCATGCGAAACGGCTCTCCGGATCGACAGCGGCTCCGGCGCCCAGCCGACCATCCACGGCTTCACGGTCACGGGCGGTTCTGGCGCGTACACCACCTCGACCGCGAGCACGACGTGCGCGGACTCGTCGGCTTCGCACACCGGCAACACGACCTGTACCGTCACCACCTACGATTACTGCGGCGGTGGCATTTACATCAATGGCGACGATCCGCAGATCTCGGACATGGAAGTCACCGCAAATACCCTTCCGGATTTCATCCAGCAGTCCACGGGTAGCTACACGCAGACGTGGATGTATTCGTACGGCGGCGGAATCTGCGTCAGGGATTCACTGGCGACCTTCGACAACGTCGACGTGAACGGCAACTACGCCGATCAGGGCGGCGGCATGTACGGCGGTACCAGCTCCAACTTCACGTACGAACACGGCCAGATCAATGAAAACGATGCCGAGGATGGAGGCGGAATCTACATGAACGCCGCCTCGGCGTCGTTCACGAACGCCGCGGTGCTCTGCAACTCGGCGGTCGTCGACGGCGGCGGTATCTTCACCGAGGTTTCCGGCACGTCAACGTTCGTGAACACCGTGTTCTACAGGAACACCTCGGCGATCACCGGGACGACGCGCGGCACCGACGCCTGGATCGGGACATCAACGACGTTCGTCCTCTACAACTCCATTGTCGAGGCCAACGCGGTTGTCGCGTCGCTCTACGGCGCCGGGTCAGGGATGTTGGAATACAACGACGTGTACAACGCCGCGGGAGACGAATACGCCGGTTCCTTCTCGGCCGGCACCGGCAGCATCTCGGTCGGCACCGAGGTCACGAGCGTGCGTTGCGACGGTAACCCCGCCAATGACAACATTGTGCTGCGGTCGACAGCGAGTGGCATCAACACTGGAAACCCGGCTTCGGGCTACAACGACACCGACGGATCGCAGAACGACATGGGCGGCTACGGCGGTCCCGGCGGCAGCTGGTAAGGCATCGGGCCGTGCCGCGAGGCCGGCCGTCAGACCGTTTGAGCGATGCGCGGTGTTGCCCGCGCCGTGGGATGCACGTGGACGCGGTGTGCCAGTATGTGGGCGATGAGCAACGCAGCGATCGTGGATGCGACGGCGGCCGAATGCGCCAATTATTTTCGACGGCGACCAAGTGGCCGCCGGTCCGGGCGTCGCGCGTGGGATTCTCAGGTCCGCGGGAGCGGTCCCGCGGCGGATTGACGCCGCTGGCCGAGCGCCGGTCGCGCGACAGACGTACGTGACGGCGGACTCAGGGCCGTCTCGGCGCCCAGTAGAAGTCGTGGTTCACCCGAGGCTTACGTGGTTTCATGTGAAAACGCACAGGACACGCTGGCGATTCCCGCGAGGTCTGGTATGATGGAACACAATTCCGGAGTCGAACTGCCATGATTCGCAGCGTTTCCATGGTAGTAGCGTTGGTCCTTCTCGCCGCCTGTGCGCCTACCGAAGCCGACAAGAAAGCGGACGCGGATGCGGTCGACGGGGAAGCGTGCGTGGACAACCCCGCCGCGTGTGACGAGGACAACGACGGATTCAAGCCGAGTGAAGGTGACTGTGACGACGGTGATGCCTCCGTAAACCCCGGCGAACAAGAGATTTGTGACGGTCTCGACAACAACTGTGACGAAGAGATCGATGAGAATGTCACCGTGGCCTACTACAAGGACTTCGATCAGGACGGCTTCGGGAACCCGGACGACGTGCAGCGCGGGTGCGAGCAACCCATCGGCTACACCGGCAACGACGAGGATTGCGACGACGCTGAAGTACGCGCATACCCCGGGAATGTCGAAGTTTGCGACACAATCGACAACGACTGTGACGGGGACGTGGATGAGGACGTTGCCAACACGTACTACTCGGACGCCGACGCCGACGGCTATGGCGACCCCGATTCTGGTGTCGTGTCCTGCGAAAAGCCGGACGGCTGGACGACGGATGCCACCGATTGCGACGACTCGAGCCCCAAGTCGTACCCCGGAAACGCGGAGATCTGTGACGAGATTGACAACGACTGCAACGGACTCGTCGATGAGGGCGTGACGACGACGTACTGGGCGGACGTCGACGAAGACGGCTATGGCGACATCATCCTGTCGCAAGAAGCATGCTCGATTCCTACGGGTTATATCGGCAATTCCGATGATTGTGACGACACGCTTGCTTCGGTGTATCCAGGCGCGCAGGAATTCTGCAACAGTCGCGACGACGACTGCGATGCGACGGTCGATGAGGACGACGCCGTAGACGCCACGACGTGGTATGCCGACGCGGACGTCGACACGTTCGGTGACCCGGCCGTCACCTACCTTTCGTGTACCGTGCCCGCTGGATATGTGGCGGATAATCTCGATTGTGACGACACCCGTGCGGCATCCAATCCCGCCGCCATCGAGTATTGCAACGGCTACGACGACGACTGTGACGAAATCGTGGACGAAGACTCCTCCGCGGACGCCTCGACTTGGTACCTCGACGCCGACGCCGATGGATTCGGAAATGTGTCCGTGGCCGACGTGGAGTGCAGCGTGCCGAGCGGGTATGTCGCGGACGCCACCGATTGCGATGACGGCGACGCCACCAGCTTCCCTGGCGGAATCGAAGTCTGCGACGGCGCCGATAACGACTGCAACGGCAGCGTTGACGACAGCCCGACGGACGGAACCACGTACTACGCCGATAAGGACGTCGATGGCTTCGGCGATCCGACGGATACGACATCGGAGTGCGCCCTGCC
This sequence comes from Klebsiella pneumoniae, assembly GCA_945861635.1. GTDB lineage: Bacteria > Myxococcota_A > UBA796 > UBA796 > SXON01 > CAMAWH01. The sequence continues at coordinate 122,123 of CAMAWH010000005.1, forward strand.
GAGCGGGTACGCAATCAACGACTACGACTGCAACGACTACGACGACGCCGAACCGCAGGTGGCGGACGTGTTCCTTGGAAGTGGGAGTGGCACCGGTTCACTCGCGCGGCCTTACGACCGGATTCAGGACGCAATCGACGAGGCGTTTGAGTGCGTCGTGGTCTACTCCGGAACGTACAATGAGCAGATCGACCTGGGCGGCAAGTCGCTGGACGTGTGGGGCATCGAAGGCTCCGACGTCACGGAGATCGACGCCGCGCTGCCGACGTGCACGTACGCCAACCCGACGGCGTGTGGAGCCACAGTCGTCATGGCGTCCAACTCCGGAGCGGCCCCGTTCCTGCACGGCTTCACGGTCACGGGCGGTTCCGGATATCAGACATCGAGCACAACCTCGACGACGTGCGCAGATTCGTCGGCCTCGCACTCGGGCTCGAGCACGTGTACGGTCACGACGTACAACTATTGCGGCGGTGGGCTGTACGCGTACGGTGACGACCCGGTGCTGGAAGACGTGAGCATCGAAACGAATCTATTGCCCATTTTCGATCAGGTGAGTGTCGGCAGCTTCGAGCAATACTGGCTCTACAGTGAGGGCGGCGGTATCTGCGCGCTCGACGCGAACGTGACAATGTCGAACGTCAGAATCTCCGGAAACTTCGCCGACCAGGGCGGCGGACTGTACATTTCGGCCGGTTCAACGATTGAAATCGACGCAGGGAATGTCTCAGAAAACGATGCAAGTGACGGCGGCGGCATCAACATTTCCAACGGGTCGGCGGTCGTGACGAACGCCATCATCGCATGCAACACCGCCGACACCGACGGCGGTGGTTTGTACATGGAGAGTTCCGGGACGGCCGACCTCGACAACACGTCGCTGTACAGCAACGTGTCGGACACCAGCGGTCCGAGCCGAGGAGCGGATGCGTGGATCGGAGCCTCTACGACGTTCACGCTGATGAATTCCATCGTCGAAAACGACATCGCAACCGCGCTCCTGTACGCCGCAGGAACGGGCACATCGACCTACAACAACGTGGTCAACGACTCGGGGAGTGGTTCGACGTATTCGGGCAGCATCGTGGCCGGCACGGGAGACGTCAGCGGCACCGGCAACTTCACCCGGGCGCTTTGCGACGGGAACGCCGCCAACGACGACTACTCCTTGACCGGCGCATCCGTGGCCATCAACGCGGGCAATCCGGACCCGTACTACAATGACGTCGATGGCACTCGCAATGACATGGGTGCATACGGCGGCGCCGGAGGCAGCTGGTAAGGCCATACGGCAGCGACGCACCCGGCGTCAGCCGTCTACCACTCTGTTCCGCCTGCCATGACGATCGGCGGCAGCGCGCCCGACGAACTGATCCCCGTGCGATCCGTGGACGAATAGCCTGCGGCAGAACCCCAATATACGTACGAGGTCGCCGCGTAGCTGCTCCCGTTGTAATAGTCGGAAAATGCGATCTCCGGGTAGCCGTCACCGTCGAGATCGCCCACCGACGCCGCCACCGCCCCAACCGTGGCCAGCAGTGTTCGATCGCTCGACGAATAGCCCGTGGCCGAACCCCAATAGACGGAGGAATTGGTGGACCAGGCGCTGCCGTCATACTGTCGCGCCAGAACAAGGTCGGGCCAACCGTCACTGTCAAGGTCACCCACTGCCGGTTCCCGGATGCCGCGCGTCGTCACAATCGAGTCGTAGACGCTAGACGACATGCCAAGGGAGCTGCCCCAGTAGATGATGCTGTTCGCCGTGGTCGTCCATGCGCCACCGAAGTACCCGCCGAACACGACGTCGTCGAACCCGTCGAGATCGAGGTCCGCAACCGCCGCGCCGAGCGTCCCGGCAGTGGGGAGCGCCGTACGATAAGCGGCCGAGTAGCCGGCAGCCGAACCGTAGTAGACGTAGCTATTTACGGTGTAGTAGGTGCCATCTGTGTAGTTCGAAAACACGATGTCCTTCCACCCATCGCCGTTGACATCCCCCACGTCGGTGTCTCGGCACCCGATGGTTCCGAGGTCCGTTCGGTCCGTCGTCGCAAAGCCAGCGGAGGAGCCCCAATACAGGTACGAACTGGTCGTCGTCGTGGAGCCGCTGTAGTAGTTGCAGTACAGCAGGTCATCGTAGCCATCCTCATCGAAGTCGTCGGTAAGGACGGTCAGGGCGCCGAGCGTTGGCAGCGACGTGCGGTCGGACGTGGACCAGCCGGACGCCGATCCCCAATACACATACGAATTCACCACGTACGTCGAGTCGTTGTGGTGATTCGCGAATGCGATGTCATTGTAGCCGTCGTTGTCGAAGTCGTTCACGACGGCGGACAGCGCCCCGACCGTCGGGAGGGAAAGGCGATCAGTTGCGGAAAATCCTGACGATGAACCCCAATAGACGTAGGAGTTGATTTGACGCGTCGTACCGTTGTAGTAGTTCGCGAGCAGGATGTCGGGGTAGCCGTCGTTATCGATATCCGACACGTCCGCGTCGTACGTCCCGTAGGTTGCCAGACTGGTTCGGCTCGTCGATGAAAATGTAGTTCCATTGCCTGCAAACAAATAGCTGTCCGTCGAATAATCGCCGTCGTAGTGGTTGCCGACGACCAGGTCCGGCCAGCCATCACACGTTGGATCGGTGCAGACATCCACGCCGTCGCAGTCGGTATCGATGCCATCCCCGGGAAGTTCCGTGTTGTGGGAGTCGGGATAGGCCAGCGCCTGACCGTCCGCGCAGTCCGTCGCATCCGCGACGTAGCCGGCGGGCGGGCTATCGCAGGCCGGCGTCGTCGTCGCGGCGTCGCCGTAGCCGTCGGCGTCGGCGTCGCGATACCAAACTTCAGCGTCGGCGGACGTCGTTTCGTCCACCACGCCATCGCAATTGTTGTCGATCGCGTCGCAGACTTCCGTCGCGCCCGGATTGATCGGCGAGCTTCGGTCGTTGCAATCTGCGCCGACCGAGGCGTAGCCGAAGGGCACGGTGCACGCCTCGACCGTCGCCGGGTCGAAGCCGTACCCGTCAGAATCGGCATCGAAATACCAGGTCAGGGCATCGACGCTCGTGTCCGGGTCAACGACGCCGTCACAATCATCGTCGCCCCCGTTGCACACCTCATCGACGGAAGGATTCACCAAAACCGTCGTGTCATCGCAATCGTTGTCATCTGCGATAAACCCCGTCGGAGCTGAACAGGCTGCCACCACCACCAGCGCATCGCCGTAGCCGTCGTTGTCGACGTCGGCGTACCATTGCGCGGCGTCGACGCTGCTGTCCGGGTCGATGTCCGCGTCACAGTCGTCGTCAACGCCATTGCAGACTTCGTCCGCCAAGGAATTCACATCGGCGTCCCCGTCGTCGCAATCCGTGGCGTCCGCGAGCGACCCGGCGGGAGCGTCGCAAGCAACGCCCGACGCGCCCGCGTCGCCAAAGCCGTCCTCGTCTGCGTCGACGTACCACGTAGAGGCGTCCGAACTCGTGGCTGGATCGACCACGCCGTCGCAGTCATCATCGACGTCGTTACACCACTCTATTGCTCCCGGAAACACGCTGGCGGCGGCGTCGTCGCAGTCGGTCCCGTCCACCCCGTAGGAGGCCCGAGCAACGCAGGAAACCAAGCTCACCTCGGGATCGCCGAAGCCGTCTCCGTCCGTGTCGGCGTACCACGCGCCTGCATCCACGCTGCTATCGGGGTCAATCACGCCATCGCAGTCGTCATCGGCTGCGTTGCAAATCTCAGGAGCACCAGGGTGCACCACCGCATTTCCGTCATCGCAGTCCGACGCATCGGCGACAAATCCTGGCGGGGCCGCACACGCGATCGTCGTGACGACCGAATCGCCATACGTGTCCCCGTCCAGGTCCGCATACCAGATCAACGCACCGGACGCGTCGGGTGGATCGACGAACCCGTCACAGTCGTCGTCGTGACCGTTACATGCTTCCGTTGCCCCGGGATGCACGTCAAAATCAGCATCATCACAATCCGTACCTTCCTCGACGTATCCTTCCGGTGGGGCACAATCGACGGATGACACCTCGGGATCGCCCGCACCGTCTCCGTCGGCATCGACAAACCACAGGGTAAGGCCGTTCTCATCCACGGTCCCATCGCAATTGTCATCTGCCTCGTTGCACGCCTCCGGCGCTCCCGGGTAGATTTCAGAGTTTAGATCGTCACAATCGCTGTCGTCCGCCACCCATCCCTGGGACGCCGCACATTGCTCAACTTCCGACGCGGCATCGCCAAACGAATCGCCGTCCACGTCGGCAAAAAACGTGGAGAGGAGCCCCTCGTCCACCGCGGTATCGCAATTGTTGTCCAGCCCATCGCACAGCTCCTGGAACTCGGGCGAACGGGCGGCGTCGGCGTCGTCACAATCCTCGTCCGCCGGAGAGCCGTCTCCGTCAGCATCGGCTGTTTGCCCTCCGGAATCCGCCGGTGCGTCGGCGCTCCGCTTGGACGTCGGTGGCGAACATGCGACACCGACCAGCGACAGGGAGAGGAAAAAGAGGCGCACGCGACTCAAAATTGTACCGCATTCCGAGGTCACCCTCAACGTCACTCTCGCACGGAGTGGGGCCACACCCGGCCAATTCAGGACGGACTCCGCCGCGCACAACACCAGCAGTTGCGAAAACCGAACATCTACGCCGGCGGTGGCGCTTAGGAGCGGTCCAAAAATAACTGGCAGCACCGAGGGCGTCGGCGCGCCGCGCGCGCAAGGCGAGAAGAGCGAGCATACGCCAGTATGTGAGCGATGAGCAACGCAGCGATCGTGGATGCGACGGCGGCCGAATGCGCCAGTTATTTTTGGACGGCGACTTACTCCGGGCAGCGCACCCGCGCGCCTTCCACCGGGTCGATGGCGTAGAGCGCAACGGAATCGTCGTGCGCCACGGCCCGCCCTTCCACCGCACGCTCCAGCAGCCGCTGCGGCCTTGTCCATTCCGATTCCCACTCGATTTCCCCGTCCCGATCCGTGACCGGGCGGCGGAACCAGTCGGTCCGCACGAGAATCCAGTGATAACCAAGCTTAAGTACCGCTTCGCGATCGGACAGCGTGTAGGTCAGGTCGCTCGTCCAACGGCGCTCGCCGATGGCGCCGATTGCCGCAAGGTACGAGTTGCTCGCCACCAGCGCCGCGGCCTGCGCCCCGCCAAAAGCCGGCTTCTTCACCAACATCCCGCCGAGGAGCGGCCGATGGTGCGTCGTTTGAAACCAGAGATTCCGCTGATCCGTCAGGTACGGAACGTCCACGACGGCGCCGTCAAGTGTCGCAAGGCACCGTACCGGCGCTGGCACCGTGGCGTTCCAGGTTGAGAGCGGAAGTACAGGAAGTAACTGTACCATCGCCCCGAGCAGTAGCGCCGCACCGACCCAACGGCGCTCGGCCATCCGGGCGACGGCACCCGCTGCGACCAGATGGATCACGAAAACGGCGCGCCCGGGCCACCACCACCGGCGGAGGATGCCCGAGGCGCTGACGGCCGCGAGATAGATCGGGTTGCGAATCAGCTCATCGCCGACGACAAACGCCGGCCCGCTGGCGATGACAAGCGCGACGACGCACCAGACCGCCAGACGGCCCCGTGCGGGGCCCTTCCAGAACGCCCACGCCAGCACCAGTGCGTCCACGGCCAAAAGCGGTGCGGCCCCGCCGTTGAATCGCAAACCCCCGTCGTCGATCAGCGAACCAGCTTTGCCCCGGAGGAGCGCGAGAACGTACACACCCTCAGCGTCACCCTCGACCGTGCGCAGGGAGAGCGGAGCGATCACGCCGGTGCCATCCAGCGCCAACAATCCCGGCACGGACGCCGTCGTAAGGGCCTGCAACATCGGCCACGCAAACGGGAGAGCGACCATCAACGCGACAGCGCCGACGACAAGGTGCCGAAGTCCCGCCTGGATGCGCCGCGGCCCCATCGTAACGCAAAGAAGTCCGTTCATGCCCGCGAGCACGCCAAGAACAAGGCCGTAGTACCAATACCCGACCCCCGAAATGCCGATGGCGACGCCGGCAAGCACCGCCTGGCGCCACGAAGCGAGCGTCCAGAGCCATGCCGTCGCGAGCGCAGGAAAGACGAGAAACGCCTGCATGGGGCGTCCTGCCTCGATTTCGTAGAGCACGTATGGGTTCAGGATCAGCGCGAGACCCGCGGGCCACCCATCGCGCGCACCCATCGCACGGCCTAGACGCGCACCCGCCCATCCATTGCCGGCGAGCAGAAGTGCGATCCACAAATTGTAGCCAAGCGTTGATCCGAAGACGACAATCAACGGCGCGGCCAAGACCGCGTCCAGCAGGTTTCCGCCCGTGTGCACGTAGACGTCCTTCCCCCACGGAAAGAACAGCAGGTCGGTGTGAATCCACCCCGTCCTTCCCGCCATCGCCTCGCGCACGTACCAGAAAAACCAGTGCGTTCCAAAGCCGTCCACAACACCGTCGCCAACAGCCCACCGCCACGGCGCTGGCAGGACGCGCGCGCATACAAGCAAGACTGCAAACGCGATGATTCCCGGGCCCAGCCATCGTGTCCGCATCAAATCGCGCCGAGCGAAACGTGGAGGCGAACCACAGGCTCCTCTCTATACACGAGCCGTTCGGGGTTGACGCCGAGGTCGAGCTGAATCGGACCGATCGCGGTGGAACGCCGGATACCGAGGCCCGTCGACCACCGCACGGAGGGGTCGATGCCTTGCTGCTCGGAGTCCGTCACGACCCCGGGGGCAACCCACCAGACGTTGCCGACATCCGCGAACACCGCCAACTGCCACGACGACCACTCCGTCAGGCCGAACGTAGAGAAAGGAATGTGTACCTCGGCAGTGCCCGCAGCCATCAGATCCCCGCCCGACGGCACCCAACGCGACGCAGCATTGCGTCCCGCATAGGCAACCACCGGCGCAAGGGCGTCAGGATAGTCGATATGCTCGGCCGACACTTCGTTGGCGGGCCCAACATCATCGAGGTCAAACCCGCGGAATGATGCGCCGCCTCCGAGGTGAAACCGATCCTCGACCGGCAGCACGGACTCAAACCCCGGAACGATGGCCGCGCCGCCGCGGGCGCGAAATTCCAGCCCGATTCCTGCCGGCACGGGCACGTAGTGCGTCCAACTCCCCTCCCCGCGCACGAACGAAAGATCGGAGAGGATGGCGTCGGTGACTTGCACCTTGACGTTGCCGATCCCGCCACGGGTCGGATTGAACAGGTCGTCCCGCAGGTCGAGAATGAACGCGAGGTCGAGCCCAGACTGTGTGCGCGTCTTGCTGGGCAGCACCGGTTGCGGGTCCGCGAGTTCGTTTACATCAAGCTCATCGAGCCAGGGGTCCCCGTCCACGAGCACGCCCGGGTCGATGTCCGCCATCGTTCGGAACTCCAGGCCGTAGCTCAGCTCGGCCGTTCCCCGTTCGCCGACCTTGAGGCGAACGCTGACGTCACCGCCGGTGCGTTCGAGGCGAAAACTTGGCTCCTGCTGTTGCTCGTTGAACAGGATGTCCATTGCGACGCGCTCGCCGCGCGTAGGAATGTGCGGGGCCTCATACCGAAGTGCCGCACGCCACTCCGGCGCCAGCGTGTTGAGCGTCCATCCATCGCCAACCCAGCCGATACCGGCCTGACCAAAGAGCGTCACGCGGTGACCAAGTCCAAAGAGGTTGCGATGGCCGCCGCGCACGAACAAACGCGCGCCCAGATCGGTTGCAGCGCCACCACCAACCTCGAAGTGAAGATTCGGCTCCTCCTCCAGATTGATGACGAGGTCCTTGATCCGATCCTCGTCACCGACCGCGTCAACCGAGACGCGATTGAACACGCCCAGTTCATATAAACCCTTTCGGATCCTCGACATCGCCGACGGAGACAGGACATCTCCCGTACGCAAATCGACCTCCCGCTCGACAACCCAGCGGCGCGTTCGGCGGTAGCCACGCACGATGACGCTGCGCAGGTAAACGACGGGGCCCGGCGTCACATGCAGGATGACATCCGCGCTCGTTCCATCGGGAGTGACACGCGTTTCCACACGAGCATCCGCATGGAGGTAGCCACGTTCCTGATGCAGGATCACCAGCGCGCGCGCTTGTTCGGCGAGCACCGTTGGATTGAACGGCAACCCGACCAGGTCCGAGAACAGCGAGCCCACCGGGATGGACGGGTCGGCTCCGTCGATGCCAACGCCATGCAAGACCGCTCGCGGGCCCGCATCGGCCCGGATCGTCAAATCGATGGGTACCGCGCCGCCGCCCTTTCCAACCACGAACGCCTCCCGTGCGATGGATGCCGATAAATACCCTTGCGACCGGTAGTACTCCTCAGTGTTTTCCAGCGCTCTATCGACGGCCGCCGGAGTGATGCGCGGGCGCCCGAACAGCACCCAACTGCGACCGAGGACTTCCTTGTCGCCTTCTCGCAACGCGCCCTTGAGAAATCGTGGGCCGTACACCGATTTACCCACGACAACGAGGTTGCGGAAAACGTGGGGCCGGCCCCGCGAACCGCTGACAGTCAGCTTCACAGCGGCATCGCGTTCCTCGACCGTGACCCGGACGTCCGCCTCCAACCAACCCGCCGCCTTGAGCTCGGTGGTGAGCGTCGCGCCGGCCTGCGCGCCAAAATCACGGCCGAGACGGAGGCCGTCCCCCAGTCCAAGCTGTTCGATCACCTCCGGTCGAGTCGGCAACGTCCGGGAGGCCCAGCCCAGGAGCGGCACTCGGCCATCCAGGACGATCGTGTACTTACGACGGGGGTCGAGGAGAACGGCCACGCGGTCTCCCCCGTCTACCGGCGATAGCTTGAGGTTCACCCGTGCCTCGAACCAACCCGCCTTCCGAACCGCGGCCGTGAGCGCCTCCTGTGCATTCCGGAGCGCCGCGTCGGTGTACGGCTGGCCAACCCGCAAGCCGTTGCGGGCGAGCAACGCGCGCACACGGGCATCGGAGAGCGCATCTCCAGCGCGGATCTTGAGCTGCGCCACGCGCTGCGGTACGCCCTCATTGACGTGTACCACCAGTCGGACATCGCCGTCGGCCGACGTCTCCACGAGTGCGTCCACACTGGCGCGCACGTACCCGAGATCTCGGTACGCGGACGTGAGCCCGCGAACCACGGGTTTAACATCGTCAAACCTCCAGGCATCCCCGGACGCGACACCCATCGCGAGCTGCGCATCACGACGCGACATCGCACGAATTCCATCGATTTCGATGCCCGAGATGTGCGGCGGCCTGTACACCCGGTACTCGACGCGGACCGCTTCCAGAAAATTGCCGTCGGCATCGGTTGCCACCCAAGGCTCAACGTCTGCTTCCACCTGGGCAAAATCACCAACCCGGTACAACAGCGCAATGTCCTGCCGGATGTCCATCGGGCTGTACAAGCTGTCCTGCTGCACGCGCAAAAGCGGCTCCAGCGACTCCTCGGGCAGGCCGCCTCGCGGCGCAACCAGCGTCCGCAACGCGACGATCCGCCCGCTGTACGCCGTCGATGCCGTTGGTAGCGCGTCGCCACGCAACGGCACATCCTGCGCGAGGGCGAGGGCAAAGAGGAGCGGGCTCAGTCAAACTCCCATCGATACTTGAACTCGGCACCATACGCCGCGCCGATCGGCAACGACCGGCCTTCCTGCTGCGTAACCGCGTACGCGCTCGCATAGAGGTTCTGCGCGATTCGCCGCTCGATCGACAGGTACCAGTCCTGATCGAAGTTGGACTCTCCCGTGATACTGAAGTCGAACAGGTCCTTCTCCGCTACGAGGCGGAGATCGCTGGAGAGCGTGGTGGATCCTCGCTCGTTGACCCCAGAAACCAAGCTCCACCGGTCGATGAGGGCCGGGCCGCGATCGATCAGTTGCGTCGCCAGCAAATCAGTGGTTTGCGCCGCAAGGGCGGCGCCGATGCCGCCATACCGCTCGAACTCTTCTCGGGTCATGCCGAAGAGGAGCAGGGTATTGATGTCGGCCTGCGAAAGGTAGGGATCGGCCGTGGTGTTTGTCCGCCAGTCGGAAAACGGCCCCGTAATCGCATAATAAACGTGGTAGTCCTGATCTCGGCCCTTGACGTCCGTCTCAAGCAAAATGTCGAGATCCGGATCGAAACTGTACGGGTCAACATACCGAAGTTCACCGCGCGTCACCTCGAATTGCCGGTCCTGCAGGTACATGCGCCCGCCCGGCGTAACGCGGATCTCACCGACCATGCCGGGGCGCGCGGTGTCGCCGACGATTGTCAGGTCCGCACTGGCGTCTGCGTCCGCCAAATTGTTTCGAAAGTGGGCGCCGTCACGGGCGATGACGTGAAGGTCCATGCTGAACCAGTCGGTTCGCTCTTTCGATGCCGAGTCCGTCAACTTCCGGCCGCGAAGAGAAAGAACCTTGGACTCCCAATCCACCCGGTCTCGAAAAGCCATGTCGTCGATGTCGATGTCGCCGCTGAGCAGAAGATCGCCGACGGGACCGTCGAACCTCAATTTGGCGTTTCCGGTCAGGGGCGGCAGGTACTCCAGATATTGAATACGCGAGCCGGCCAGCGACCCATCGAGGGCGTACCGGTTGGGCCACCAATCCGTCGCGCCGATGGTACCCTCGGCAGTGAACTTCCCGCCGCCAACCACCGCCTTCACCGTTCGAAACGTGTAGAGGTCGGGGGTGGCAGTGAGGTCCGCCGACAGATCGTCGAAGGCTTCGGGAAAATAGTCGGTGCGAAGCATCGCGTTCTTCATCTTCGCATCCGCGCGAACCGCGTAGGGGCCGTCTCCGGCCCGGTCGATGGTGAGCTTGACCTTGGCGATTCCGCCGGCCTCTGCGATTCCCGGAGCGAACGCGCGCGCGAGCGCAAGCTCGACGTTCCCCTCTCCATGCAACGCAACGCGACCGTCCGCCGTGGTGGTACCCGAGAACGTGACGTCCGTTGCGTGATCGTCTTTCAGCCGAATCGTCGGGATCTGCACGCTTTTTCCGTGGACCGCGAACACCCAGGGCTCCGGATTCGACAGCTCATGCCCGTTCCACGACGCGCGCACCGTGTCGAGCCGGCCGTCGATGTCCACCGGAACCGGCTCGTCACCGAAGTGACCTGCGAGGTCCACGTTGCCGGAAACGGTTGCGACGATCCGGGAGTGGTCAGCCCCGTTCGGGTAGAACGTGTGGAGCGGAAAGGAGCGCAGGGCCACGGCGATGTCGTACGGCTGCTCCCCTCGCATGCCGAGGTGGCCGTCGGCCAGAAGTGCGCCGCCGACCAGATCTCCGCGCCAGTCGAGCACGCCGGGCTGCCCCGTTCGGAACGTCAGCGTCGAGTCGTCCACGGGTTCATGGCCGTAATGCGTGCCGCGCAACGCAATGCGACCGCGTGGCTCCATCTCGAAAAGGCTGCCGCCGACACCGGCATCCGCGACCACGGCGCCCGTCACCGGCAGGCCGCCTGACCGGAAGTGGTCGAGGCGCTCCAGCCGAAATCCGTCGCTTAGAATCTCCATGTTCATCGCCCACTTTCTACCAATGGATCCCCGCGCGAGCAGCGTCTCCACCCCCCGCGCGACACGCAATTCCTCCAGCGTCAGGATTCCCGCGTCCATCCACCCCGTCACGTGACCGCCCTCGAATTTTTCGCCCCAGAGGTCCATTTCAGCCAATTCCAGCTCGACCTCGCCCGTGAGATCGTACACGCCACCGCTCAGCACCGTCGTGCCGCTGATTCGGCCGTCGAGCCCCCCAAGATCCACGAAGATCCCCGTCAGATCGCGAACCCAGCCGTCCGGAATAAACACCTGCGTGTCGAGGAACAACCCCCCGGGCAGGAACGCGAGTTCCACGTTTCCCCGCCAGTGAGTGCGCGCGACCCTGGCATCGACGTCGGTAAACTGCAAACGTTTCAGGTCTGGACTTTCGAGGTGAGCCTGAAACGTGTCGGCAATGGCGCGATCGAGCACCACCAGATCCGTCCCCGTAATATCGGCGTGCGCAGAAAGCGCCTGAAAGGAGCCCCCAAGCCAGCCGTCCACGCTAGCCCGGCCGTCCAATCGTGCGTTTCCGAGGGGTTGCAGAAGTCCGAGGTCAAGCTGATCGAGGTGCAGGTCCAGCGCGAGCGGACCGTCGCGGCGGAATCCGATGTCAGCGCGCGCGCGGCCACGGGTGTCCGGTCCAAAACCCAGGTCGTTCACGTCGAGCACGATGTGACGCGCGTCGAGCGTAAGGTCTCCAATCACGCGCCCCACGGAGACATGAAGCATCACCGGCGAGCGAGCGTTGTCCACCGGCCCGCTCGTGACGTCGAGGCGCGTGCCGACCACCTCAAACGGACCGCCGAGTCCGAACGGTTTCAGGCTACCCGACACGCTTGCCTCCACATCGCCACGGAAATCCACCCACGGCGATGGGTACCCACCGGTAGCCTGGAGGATCTGCGCGAGCGAAACGTCCTCCCCGAAGAGGTGCGCGGTCGTCGCAAGCGTATCGGTGACGACCTCCCCAACGACAATGACGTGACCGCCGCCCCATTCCTGCGCCAGTGGGCCGATCTTCGCCACCTTTCCGTCGAGCCGCCACGGCCCGACGGTGTCGCCAAGTCGCGTGGGGATCGGAATGTCCTTCGAGCTGATCCGCCAGATCACGACGCCTTGCGTCGCCATCGAGCCCGATATGCCGGGCGCCGCCGGCGTACCCGAAAGGGTGACGTCCACGTCCACCACCCCGTCAACGTACTTCCGGGGATCGACGCCCGTAGTCAGGCCAGGAAGGCGGAGGTGAACGGAAAGGTCGCCATCCAGTACGCCGTCGAGATCCGCCGACAGATGACCGTCGATGCGGCCGTTGGTGAACTCGACGACGACGCTGGGGAGATCGATGTGATTGGGGCCGAGCTCCGCACCGGGGATCGCGATGGCAGTGGCTCGTTCGTCGAGGCTGTCCGTGCGGATGCGCAACGCACCGATGGAGAGATCCGTCCTCCCGGCGACCGGCATCGTCTCAATGCCCCCGACGTCCATCGTCATGGCGGGCGTCGTCAACAAAAACGAGCCATCCGTCACGCGCAGTTCCCGCCACGGAAATTCACGCGGCGTCGCACCCGAACCGCCGCGCGGCAGTCCGCGGAACTCCCGGAGTCCGTCCGCGTCGATGTGGAGCGCAACCTGCGGGCGGTCAATGGTCACTCGCTGGATCACCGGCTGCCAATCTACGATTCCCAATCGCACGGTCAGCGCGGGTGCCGCAAGGATGGTTTCTCGCGTCGGTGGGTGCGAGAGCACCAACCCTTCAACGGCGATCTCTGGCGGATAGTAGGAAAGATTGATTCGCCCAATCGAAAGTTCCTCTCCCGTGCTCGCACGAACGGCCGTTTCGACCGTAACCGCTGCCAGACGCGCGACGGCATCCGTCCGCAGGCCGATCAGCGCAAAGACGAGGAATGCGGCCGGGGCCGCGAGGAGCGGCCACCGGCGGCGTGTGCGGGCCATACGGGGCGCGGGCGTGGTCACGGGCTCCTTTGCACCTAAGGGACACCGGAGATACGTGCACGCATCACGCGGGTGTAGCTCAGTTGGTAGAGCACGAGCTTCCCAAGCTCGTTGTCGTCGGTTCGACCCCGATCACCCGCTCCATTTCGACAGGCTGCCAAACAGCGGTGGGCGGCATGCAGGCAGCGACAAAAAAGGACGACGACGGCGGCGTGGGCACGAAGGGCTCGCCCGGCGTCGATACCAAGACCCGAATCGAGAAGCCGCGCATGTTCAAAGTGCTGCTTCACAATGATGACTACACGACGATGGAATTCGTGGTGGAGACCCTCGTGACTGTATTCCGCAAGTCCAAAATTGAGGCAACGCGCATCATGATGGTCGTGCACAATAGTGGAAAAGGCGTGGCTGGTGTCTACACCCGAGAGATCGCTGAGTCGAAAGCCACGGACGCCATCGGACGCGCACGCGCTCGGGGCTACCCTCTTCTGGCAACGACGGAGCCGGAGTAACCATGACGCCCTCGCGTGAACTATCCGTGGCCCTGAACCTCGCCATGGAGGAAGCGATCGAGCGTCGTCACGAGTACCTCACGTTGGAGCACGTGCTCTACGGGCTGCTCGCCGATCCGGCGTCTGCGGATTGTCTGGAGGCCTGCGGCGCAAACGTAAAGAAACTAGAAGGCGAGCTCGACGCCTTCCTCAAGGGATTGGAAAAACTCGATGAGGAGGTAGAGCCGGAACAGACGGAGGCGTTCCGCCGGGTGCTCGGCCGCGCCGCGCTCCACGTGCAGTCATCCGGGAAAAGTGAGATTCGCGGCACCCACCTGCTCGTCGCCATGTACAGCGAGGCGGACAGCCACGCCGTTCACATGCTCAAGGCGGAAGGCGTGGAAAAGCTGAATGTGACGGAGTTCATTTCGCACGGCATCCGCAAGGTGGCGGCGGGTGGCAAGAAACTGGAAGGAGCGGGCGGTGAGGACGCACCGGCCCCGGCGAAAAATCCCCTTGGTGAGTTTTGTGTCGACCTGGGGGCCAAGGCCGCCGCCGGCAAGATCGATCCGCTGATTGGGCGAACGAGCGAGTTGGAGCGTACGGTTCAGGTGCTCGCGCGCCGTCGGAAGAACAATCCACTTTTTCTTGGTGATCCTGGGGTCGGAAAGACGGCTATCGTTGAGGGTCTCGCGTTGCGCATCCACGAGGGCAATGTTCCTGATCTGCTCAAATCGGCGCGCGTCTACGCACTCGACATGGGCTCCTTGATCGCCGGTACCCGTTACCGCGGAGATTTCGAGGAGCGGCTCAAGGCCGTCCTCAAGGCGCTGAAGGACGAGCCCGATTCCATTTTGTTCATCGACGAGATCCACACGGTCGTCGGCGCTGGTGCAACGAGCGGCGGCTCGATGGACGCCTCGAACCTGCTGAAGCCCGCCCTTGCCAACGGGGAACTCCGCTGCATTGGTAGCTCTACCCACAACGAATACCGGGCGAGTTTCGGTCGCGACCGCGCACTCGCTCGCCGCTTCCAGACGATCGAGATCCTCGAGCCGAGCGTAGAGGAAACCATCCTCATCCTGCACGGCCTGCGAAAGCAGTACGAGGCCCACCACGAGATCACCTACAGCGATGAAGCGTTGGAGTCTGCGGCGCGTCTGGGCGCCCGCCACCTCAACGATCGCCACCTGCCCGACAAGGCGATCGACGTCATCGACGAAGCCGGTGCATCCGCCCGGCTTTCCGCTCCCGGCAGCGTCGTGGACGTTCCGCAAATCGAAGCCGTCGTCGCTCGGATGGCGCGCATTCCGCCGCGCACGGTCAGCGCCGAGGAAGAAAACAATCTCGCCGATCTTGCACCGCAGCTAAAATCCAGAATCTTCGGTCAGGATCCTGCTGTTGATACGATTGCGGCCACCATCAAGTTGAGCCGCGCCGGGCTGGGTACGCCGAACAAGCCCGTCGGGTCCTTCCTGTTCTCGGGTCCGACCGGCGTCGGAAAAACCGAGCTGGCGAAGCAACTCGCAGAAGTGCTCGGCGTGGCATTCATTCGCTTCGATATGTCGGAATACATGGAGAAGCATACGGTCTCACGGCTCATTGGCGCGCCGCCGGGGTATGTCGGCTTCGAACAGGAAGGCATGTTGACGGGTCAAGTGGCCCGCAACCCGTACGCCGTGCTCGTGCTCGACGAAATCGAGAAGGCGCACCCCGACATCTACAACATCCTGCTGCAGGTTATGGACCACGCAACGCTCACGGACAACAACGGCAAGAAGGCGGACTTCCGAAACGTGATCCTGATCATGACGACCAACGCCGGCGCGAGAGAGGGTGCCCGGCCGGCCCCCGGATTCGGCACGCCGGACGCGGGTGCCAAGGTCGGGGAAGCGTTGACCCGCACGTTCCCCCCCGAATTCCGAAATCGGCTCGATGCCAGCGTGCTGTTCGCGGCGCTGCCCCCGGAAATCGTACTGAAGGTCGTCGACAAATTCGTGCTGGAGCTCGCCGGCCAGTTGACCGCGCGCAATGTGTCGCTGGAACTCACGCCCGCGCTCCGCGCCTGGCTCGGCGAGCGCGGGTACAAGCCGGAGTTCGGCGCCCGCGAAATGAGCCGCGTGCTGCAGGAGCACATCAAGAAGCCCCTTGCGGACGAGCTGCTCTTCGGGAAGTTGAAGGCCGGGGGCTCCGTACGTGCCGACCTCGTCGACGGAAAAGTGGCGTTCGACTGTACCCCTCTTCCCGCCGTCGGTTGACGCGCCCGGGGTCGCCCCGTACCATCTGCGCGCGTACGCCTCCAAACGCGCCCCTGCACCCCCACCATCGAGTCCGCCATGTCGCAAGCGAAACCCTTCGTTGTTCCCGAAGGCGTCACATTCAACATCGAAGAGGACGGTCTAACGATCGCCAATCAAGGTGACGTTGTGCTCCACACGACGTTTGGGCGTCCGATCAAGTCCGTCGTGAGTCACGAAGGTAGCGTGACGATCCACGGAGATGCCAAGGGCGGCTCGATTCAGGCGGGGACGGACGTTGAAATCCACGGGGCCGCCTCGCTTGCCAGCGTGCGCGCCACCGGCAATGTCAACATCACCGGAAACGTACAGGCCGGGACCATTCGTGGGGAAAACGTGCGCATCGGCGGTACCGTCGTCGCCGCTCGTGGCATTCAGGGAGAGCGGAGCGTGACCATCGGGGATGGAAAAGTCACCGTCGATGCGATTTTAGCCCCGGAGGTCAACGTCTCGCAGGCGACGGTCGGCCGCGTGACGGTGATCGAGAGCCACAACGAGTTGGGTCCGAATGGCCTGAAGGGTTGCTTTCGGCTCGCGGATTACGCGGAAATGTTCGGTGATCCGGCAACATTTCTCGAGGAGCGCGGTCTGAACGCCATCGGCGGCACGCCCCCCGCGCCCTCAAAAACCGCGAGCACCCCGGCTGTCGCCAGCGCGAAAGCGCCGCTGCCCGTATCGGTGATTCCCGTCGAGCGCGCCATCGAGCGCCCGATCCGCGAAAACGTGGAACAGCCCATCGAGCCGGCCGCGCGCCGACGCCCGACGTTGGCGGAGGCCGTTTCGATTGAAGAATCGCGGGTGATCATCCCGCCCGACGACATCGAGGTCGACGAGGACGACGAGCCGATCGTGGTGGAGGAAGACAAACCGGCATCGGTAGCCGTGCCAGCGGCCCCGGCGCAAGAAGCCGCGCGTTCGACGCCGGCCATCGACCCGTTCGCCGATCTGGCGGAGGCGGCGGCCGCAGCGCCGGCACCGGCAGCGGCGCCGGTTCCGCCCGCCGGCCCCGAACACCCCATGCACAAGACCCTGGCCGAAACCGTCGCCAAGATCATCGAGTGTTACGCGGGCGGAGAGATCCCCCCGGCCGTCGAGCGCCTGCATACCATGGTTGAAGCTCGGCAGTACGATCAGGTGCGGGCCGACATCACCAACATCTGGTCCGAGCTGTTGAAGTTCCACCAGAAGAAGGGATTGCGCATCCAGCACACGGTTACGACGACCTTCAATTCCGTCAACTCGCTCATCAAGAAGATGTGACGACGGCTGGCACGTTGGCATTCTTGCATGCACGGGCCGGACGAGCATGGATCCCGCTGTGGTGTTGGCTGCTCTCGGGGGCCGCGTGGGCGAACCCTGCCGGCCTCTCGTCTTCGGATCCGCGGGAGCGGCTGCTAACCGTGCGTGCGCTGGCTCACGACGCGACAGCGCTTGATGCGCTCGCCAGCGCGCTGACCACCGAGTCGGATCCTGCCTTGCGCGTCGCTATCGCCGATGCGATGGCGCGGCTGCCGCTTGGAGAAGCGGCGCTGCGGATGGCGCTGGCGCAAAGTCCGGTGGCGGCGGCGCGCGGTTTTGCCGCCTACTCCCTTGGCCGGGACGGCGGCCAGGCCGCAACAGACGCGCTCACCCGCGCGATCTCCGACCCGGACGCATCCGTCCGCGAGCATGTGTACAGCGCGCTCGCAGCGACGGGCCATCGAGAAGCGATCCCGACGTTGATGAAGGCGGCCGTCCGCGAACGGACGCTCGGACCCCGCGCCGCAGCGGAGAAAGCGGCCGAGGTCCTGGCCGCTTCACCGACCGTCCTTTTCGACACGCCCGCCGCTGTCGCCCGGCTGCAGCGCGGTCCATCGGCCGCACAGGTGAGCGCCGCCCGTGACCTCGGCGAGCAGGGGGATCGGCGGGCCGTGGAGCCGTTGTGTGCAGCGGCCGCCGACGCGACGGATGTCCCGCTCCAACGCGCCGCCATCGCGGCCCTGGGTAGGTTGGGTGACGGGCGCGCGGTACCGACGCTGGTGAGCCTGTTGCCACGTAGCGAAGGTCGCACACGGCAGGAAGCAATTGGCGCGCTCGCTGCGCTGCGAGATGAGTCGGCTTCGGACGCACTCACGACGCTCACGGGGGATGCGGACGTCACGACGCGCCAGTTGGCGGTGCGCGCGCTCGGCTGGATCGCGCCGCCCGACCTGTTTGACCGACTCGTGACCGCGCAGGCCGACGCCAGCGAAGATGTGCGGGGGGAAGTGCTTTTTGCTGCCGGTGAAAGCCGAACTCCGGCGCGAATCGCGGCGCTGCGCCGTGGGCTATCCGACGCCTCGCCGTTTCTGCGCGCAGAGGCCGCCCGCATCTGCGGCGAGGCGGGTCAGGGCCCACTTCTGCTGCCGCTGCTCGCCGATCGTGATGCGCTCGTGCGGCTCACCGCAGCGGACGCCCTCGCAGCGCTCGCTCAGCCGGGCGCCGCAGACGCCCTCCGGGCCGCGGCAACGCGCGCTCCCACCCCGTCCGAGCGCGCCCGCATGACGGAAGCGGCCGATCGCGCCGGTGGGCAGTTGCCGGCTACGCCGTCGGGCAGGTAGGATGCGCGCGTCTGGGAGCCCGGTCATGCGCATCTCGCTGCGAATTTTCCCGCTCGTTGGCGGGGCCGCGCTGCTTTCCGGCTGCAATGAATACCCGATCTTCCGTGTCACCGGCTTCGAACAAGCGGCATTCAACAACAACGCCGACATCCTCTTCATCGTCGATAACTCGGGTTCAATGCGAGAAAATGGTTCACAGCTTGCGCTCAATTTCGATACCTTTCTCGCGCAGCTCACGAGCGCGAAAGGCTCGGAAGTCCCTCGCGAAACGCTCAACGACGCCGTGACCAACTACCTCCGGGAAACGGGCTCCGGTACCGCGATCATCGACTACCAGCTTGGCATCACGACGACATCTGCCGACTACTCCGGCGGGGATAATCCCGGCGTCGATCCCGGTGAAGCCGGCCTCCTACTCGGAGATCCGCCCGTCATCACCCGCGGCGATTCCGACGTTGGCGGCACCTTCCAACGCAGCCTCCTCTGCGACACGATCTACTGGAATGATCTCGATCTTCCATCGGATAGCACCTATCCGGTGGGCGATGATTCCTGCCCGCCCCCGGACGGCGCGGTGAGCCGCGAATACCTCACGTGCATGTGCCCGGAAGGATGGAGCGACAACGAAGGTGCCGGCAACGAAGAGGGCCTGGAGGCGGCGTTGGATGCGCTCTGCCGCGCCGCGCCGGAGCCCCCCGAGGAATGCTGGGATGGCGGGGCCGCGGACGACGACGGCCTGCCTATCGTCGAGGGAGACATCGGCTCGAACGATGGCTTCATTCGCTACGATGGTGACGACAAGGTCACGGCGAACACTCTGGTCGTCATCGTTACCGACGAGGGGGATGGCTCGCGGCGCAGCCCGACGAGTGACTCGGACGTCGAAAACTACATCGCCGCGTTCGCCGCCTTCCCGCAGCTGGTTCGCTTCGCGGTGATCGGCCCCGCCTACCACGATCGTGATGGGAGCTGCCTCGGTGGCGCACAAACGTGGGGCGTCGAACGCTATCAAGCCGTCGTAAGCGCAACTCGCGGGCGCTACATCGACCTGACGGCCATCGACGGCGATTGCACGCCGACCGAATGGGGAGAGAACCTCAAGCAGCTCGGCGAACTGTTGAACAACCTACAGACCGTTTTCCCGCTCCAGACCATCCCGGACGTCGCGAGCATTCGCGTGTACGTCGATGACATTTTGACGCCGCAATCAGAAGTTCTGGATGGTACCGTGGCGGCTGGAACGGCCATCTACGGAGACGGCTGGAGCTACGAAGCCTCCGAGAACGCCGTTGTCTTCAACGACTACGACGACGCGGCTGGCGTCTCCTTTATTCCCGACTACAACCAGGACGTTCGCATCATCTACCGCCCGCTCGGCGGCACCCCGCGCACGCTCCCCGACAACTTCTAGCTCCGCCGAGGCCCGCTCCCATGCTCACGCTCACGCTCCTCGCCCCGCTCCTCGTGCCCGCGAGTTTTGCCCAGGACACGGTCGATATCGGCGTCCTCAAGCATTCCGAAATCAAGGTTGTGCAGAAGGTGCTGTATACAAAGGCCAGCCGGCTGGAAGTCGGCGCTGCTCTTGGCGTACTGCCCTTTGACGGGTACACGATCGCGCCCATTGCAAACGTTCGCGCGGCCTACCATTTTTCGGAAACGCTTGGCGCGGAAGTCGCCCTCGGGGGCGGGTACGGCCTGAAGACGGCGCGGTACGTCGAGTTGGAGGGCCAATCGTACGGCGTTGCGGTCGAGGCCTACCGCTACCTTGCCAGTGTCGAGGCGGACATTCAGTGGACGCCGATCTATGCCAAGATGAATCTGGCCGGAAAAGGAATCCTACATCACGACGTTTACGTGCTCCTCGGCGTCGGCGCGACACTCGAACAGTCGGTGCTCCCATCCGCGGACATCGGGATCGCACCCGGGGCCCCGATCGGCATCGGAACTCGAATCTACCTGTCCAACAGCGCGATGCTCCGCGCGGAGTTGCGCGACACGGTGATGTACGAATACCGCGCCCAATCGCAGACCGGCGGAATCAAGCAGAACGTGGGCATCACCGTCGGCCTCTCCCTTTTGCTCGGATCGGGCAAGTGATGCGGTGGATGCTCGTCCTCGCGCTGCTCGCCGCCGCGCCCGCATGGGCCAAGCCCCCAAAGAAGCCCGTCGAAAAAGAGAAGCCGACCGTCTCCGACGCCGCGGCACCGACGAAAAAGGAGGCCAAGCAACGCTCCGTGGCCTTCGCCGAGTATGACGCCCAGATGGCCAGCGGACAAAAGGCGCGCGCGGCCGATGCGCTTGTGGTCATTCTCGACAACGCGGACCTGGCCGATTGGCACGGGGAGGCGTACGCACGCTTCGGCGATATCCTTGCGGACAGCGACCTTTCCTACGCCGCATTGTGCGCTTACACCCGAGCGTTCAGCACCGCCACCGACCTCACGATCGAGGAGGTGTCACTCCGCGTTCCCGCCGCGATCGGGCTCGCCGAAAAGGTAGGGGATGTTGCCATCCTCGAAAAACCGTTCAGCACCAACCTCGGTCTGGCAAGAACGGAGGATGTCCGCGGGAAGATGGCCTATCTTGCCGCGCGTGAAAACCTCCGCCGGCAGAACTATGGCGTCGCAACCGCGATGTTGAAGCTCGTCAAACAGGGCGACCCGTTGTACCCCGAGGCGAAATCGCTCGAAGGCGTCATCCTGAACCAGCAAGCGCGCACCGAAGATGCGCTGAAGGCATTCGAAGCGGCCCAGAAGTCCGGTACGGACCGGGAAGTTCGCTTTCAGGACACCCTGCAGCTGAACACGGCGCGCACCTGGTACGGTGCTGGAAACTACCCGCGTGCCATCGAGGCATTTTCGCGCGTGTCGCGCAGTTCCGAGTTCTGGCCGGAGGCGCAGTTCGAGCGGGCCTGGGCCCACTTCCGAATCGACGACATAAACGGGGCGCTCGCGCAGTTGTTCAGCCTTGATACCCCATTTTTTGAGAAATACTATTTTCCGGAAGCGGACCTGCTACGCATCTACAGCTTTTTCTTGCTCTGCAAATTTCCGGAAGCCGAGGCGGAAATCGAGATCTTCAAGAATCGGTACACCTCCGTGGACGGCAAGCTCAAGGCGTGGGGAGAAAAATCCGTCGAGGAGAACTTCCAGACAGTGCGGAAGTACAAGGAAAAGGGCGATACCGCGGGTTTACCGGAGATGATTTGGCGTCCGTACGCTGCAGAGGAGCGGTTGAGCGCCAGCATCAAGGCGGTGGACAGCGCGGAAGACGAACTGAAGCGCATGCGCAACGTCTCCGCGAACCCATTTACCGAGCGCGCACGTTCATGGCTGGATGAACGCCGGAAGTTCCTTGTCGACACCGAGGGTGGTCGGGTCAAGGACCGCATCGCGGCACAGGAAGCAGAAATCGGCGGCATGCTCGGGGATTCCGAGATCTTCGTCCTCGACATCCTTCGCATGAAGACCCAATTGTACGAGCAGGCCGCGCTGACGGGCCGGATGCCCGACGCCGCCCGCACGGTTGTGCGAAAGGACCGGCTGCGCCGCGGCTATCGAGAATGGCCGTTCCAGGGGGAAATCTGGGCGGATGAGCTCGGCTACTACCGCATCGACGTCATTCCGGAGTGCCCAGCGAACATGCGCCAGGGTGTGGCGGGGAAGCCCTGAAATGGCGCTCGCGCTCTTCGTAGGGGGCGGCTCCATCGTCCTCGTCATCGCGTTGGTGGTGCACATCGTGCGCCTCTCTCCCGACGGTTGATCGAGGTGGGAGCAGAGTTCGTCGCCGATGACATCCCCTTCGCATCGGCCTGGGATGCGGCGCTGTACACCTCCGGGCCGCCTTCGGTGTTCACGCTCGATCCGAAGGGCTGGTTCCGCGTTGACCCCGAACGCACCCGGGAATGCGAGTTGATCGTCGGAATCCCGGCCGGCCGGTCATCCGGTACCTGGGTGCTGACGGATCGGACGACGAACGTCCGGATGGTAATCGTCGTAACACATGAAGCGTTTGCAACGTGCCAACCGCGTGGCGATGTCGAACATTTCGCCACACTGGCGTCAGCGCGGGCGCACACCATGGAGCAGTGGCGGGTGGCCGGCGCCGAGCCCGATTCCGGGGCGGGCGATGAGGCGTGAGACGTAGCGAATCGCGCCACGACAGGCGATGTCCAACCCATCTCCCCGCGCGAGTCGGGACGCAATCGCGCTGGAGAGCGTGCAGCCCGTGCCGTGGGGTGCGTGCGGCTGGCGGCGATGCCGGAAGCGGATCACACGGATGCCATCGTAGAGAACATCGATAACGAACGCAATGTCGCTAACGACGTGTCCGCCTTTGACGAGCACCGCGGGGTGCGGGTCAGCGCCCCCCGTGCCACGGATGAGGCCCAGCGCCACCGCCTCCCCGTAATTCGGCGTCGCCAGCGTCGTAAGCGGAAGCAGCAAGCGCACCGCCGCCAGGCCCTCGACCAGAGGCACTCCGCCTGTAGACGCCAGCACGGGGTCGAGCACCACAGGCCCCCGATACGTCGTAAGCGCGCGAGCGATTTCCTCCGCAATGGCAACCGTGCCGAGCATACCGATCTTGATGGCGTCGACGGGGTAGTCCGCGAGGACCGCGCGCACCTGCTCCCCCACCAGCGCTGGATCGACCGGGCAGACGCGGTACACGCGCGCGGAGTCCTGCACCGTGATGGCGGTGACCGCGGCCATGCCGAATACGTCGTGATCAAGAAACGTTTTCAAATCGGCCTGGACGCCCGCCCCCCCCCCGGGGTCGGACCCGGCGATGCTGAAGACGGTGGGAGGTCGCATGCACGCGGGATAACCGCGCGGCGTGACCAACGGCTCCCCCTCCCCTGTCGTTCAGCACGTGCCGTCCGCGCGCGATCACCTGCCGGGATGCGGCCTCGGCGTCTACTTCGCGCTGCTCGTCGGGATCGGCCTTTCCGGCGTGATGGGGGTATTCTTCTCGCTGTTCATGATGCACGGCGGTGGCGGCACCACATCGCCGCTGTCGGTCACGTATGGAGGGGCGGTGGACCCCTCGCAACTGGCGCCACTGCGGGAGGCGGGATTGCTTGGCCCCAAGGAAATTCCCGACGTATTTCACCCGGAAACCTACGACGGTTCACACGCGTGTGCGATCGTCGGGGGCGCCCTCCTCCGCCTCGGGGAGAAGGGGGGAGAGCGTCTCTCCCTCGCGACGGTAACTTCGGTCGTGGAGACCCCGGAAGGCGTTCGCGTCGTCGGCGAGGGAGAGATCCACTGCCTTTTCGGGCCGAAGGAAGGCGCATCGCGCTTCGCCGCCATGTTGCGGGCGCGGTAGGTTCGGCCCCGCAGCGCACGCGAGTGCCTACGCCGGCACGCCTCGCGGACAGAGTTGGGTAACGACATCCGCAACGGAGAGTCCGTCGGTATCCACCTCTGCGCTTGCCTCCGCGTACAGGGGTTCACGACCGGTCAGGATCGCAACCAGTTCCGCGAGCGCATTTTCTCGCCCGTGCATCGGACGGAAATCGCCCTGCGCCTCCACACGAGCCAGGTGGGTCGCCGGTGAGGCGCGCAGCCAAACCGTCCGTGTGTCACGACGCAGCATCGCCCAGGAATCCGGCGCGGTCACGACGGACCCCCCGGTAGCGAGGACCATGGGCCCCGATTGCGAGAGCAGGGCGGCCAGCGCCTCCCGTTCCAACTCGCGGTACTTAACGGCGCCGTGAAACTCGAAAATCTGCCCGAGTCGCATGCCCGCGCGTTCCTCAATCGTCGCGTCCACCTCGATGAACGGCACGTTCAATACGGCCGCCAACGCCGCGCCTACCGCCGACTTGCCCGCGCCGCGCAGTCCGACCAGCGCTATTTTTCCGGGTGCGCGAACCTGGCGAATCAGCGCATCGCGTTCTGCGGGCTGCAAGGCCGCGAGATCATCCGCCGAGTCCGAGACCGGCCCAGAGCCCGCCACCAACGCCACCAGCGAGACGCCCAACGCCTCTGCAACCTCGCCCAGGCGAACGATACTCGGATTTGCAACCCCCCGTTCCAACTCCGCCAGGAAGCGCGGGCTCCAGGAGGCGCGAAGCGCGAGTTCCGCAATCGTCCACCCCCGAATCGTTCGAAGCCCGCGAATTCGCGCGCCGATCAACGACGGAATGTTGATGTGACGGGTGAAGGGCAGGCGGGGAGGATGGTTCGGCATGGGATGCGATGGTTGCGACGCAGGCATTATAACACCTCCTGATGCGGTCGACGCCGGCACAAATCAGAGATATAATGCTTGCGCCCTTCCCCGCACCCGGACGCCCGATGGCCGACGCCCCGTTTCCCCCCGTTTCGTTCGACACCCACCCTTCTCGCTACGTGCATTGGCAGCTCGACGTGCAGGGCTCGGTTGCGACGTTGACGATGAAGGTGGACGAAGATCGCCCGCTCTGGCCGGGGTACGAATTGAAATTGAACAGCTACGACCTTTCCGTGGACGTCGAGCTTGCGGACGCCATCCAGCGGCTCCGCTTCGAGCACCCCGCCGTGCGCGCGGTCGTCGTGACGGGTGGGTATGACCGGATCTTCTGCGCGGGTGCGAACATCCGCATGCTCGCATCGGCGAGTCACCCGTTCAAGGTCAACTTCTGCAAGTTCACCAATGAAACGCGGTGCAGCATCGAGGATGCGTGCACGCTGTCTCACCAGCACTACGTCGCCGCGCTCAATGGCACGGCGTCGGGAGGCGGGTACGAATTGGCGGAGGCATGTGAAGAAATCTACCTCATCGACGACGGAAACTCCGCCGTTTCACTGCCGGAAGTTCCGCTGCTTGGCGTTCTTCCCGGCACCGGTGGCCTCACTCGGATCACCGACAAACGGAAGATTCGTCGCGACATCGCCGACGTTTTCTGTACCAAAGCGGAGGGCTTCAAGGCGCGCGACGCTGTGAAGTACCGGTTCGTGGATGGGTCGTTTCCCCGTTCGAAGTGGGCCGCCGGCATCGCAGCGCGCGCCGACGCCATTGTGGCCCGCGGGCCCGCTCCCACGGAAATCGGCATTGCTCTTCCGTGTCTCGAACGCACAGTGACAGCGGACGCCATCACCTATCGCCACGTGACGGTGACGCTCGACCTCCCCGCGCGGCTCGCGCACGTCACCATCCGAGGTCCCGACGCCGCCCCCGCTCGCACGGCGGACACCTGGGCCCTCCGCGCCTACCGCGAGTTGGACGACGCCCTCCTCCGCCTGCGCTTCAACTATCTCGATGTTGGCATGATCGTCTTCCGCTGCGAGGGGGATGCAAAAGCGGTGCTCACACACGACGCCGCGCTCGCCGATGCCGCCGCTGCCGGGGACTGGTTCGCACGTGAGGTACGCCTCCACCAAGCGCGTACGCTCCGGCGAATCGACAATATGGCAAAGTCGATGTTCGCGCTCATCACGCCCGGAAATGCATTCGCGGGCTCGCTTTTCGAAATTACGCTCGCGTGCGATCGTAGCTACATGCTCGCCGATGATGCCGATGCAAATGCCGTTACCGTCACGACGGCAAGCGCGGGCGCGTTCCCGATGTCGAGCGGCCAGACGCGCCTGCAAGCACGTTACCCCGGCCAAGCCGCTCTTCTCGCGGATGTTCTGGCCCACGAAGGCGCGATCGACGCCGGGACGGCCGACGAATTGCAGCTCGTTACCGGCATTCCGGACGAGATCGATTGGGCCGATGAGATCCGCATCGCGCTGGAAGAGCGCCGGAGCCTCTCTCCGGACGCGCTCACCGGCATGGAGCAAAATCTCCGCTTCGGTGGTGTGGAAACCTGCGACACCAAGATCTACGGCCGGCTGACGGCGTGGCAAAACTGGATCTTCCAGCGCCCGAACGCCGTGGGTGAACGCGGCGCGCTCCCCATGTTCGGCGCCCCCGAACGCCCCATCTTCGACTTCCGGAGGACCTGAGATGTCTGCCGTCAACTACGACGAACTGATCCCGAACAACGTCAACCTTTCGTCGGACAAAAAGCTCCAGCGCGCGTTGGAAAAGTGGCAGCCGGCGTTCATCGACTGGTGGATGGACATGGGCCCGGACGGATGGCAGGCCAAGGATGTGTATCTTCGGACCGCCATTTCGACGGAGCCGGGCGGCTGGGCTCACTTCGGAATGGTCAAGATGCCCGAGTACCGGTGGGGCATTTTCCTGAACGACGCTGAACCCGACCGGCGAATCCCGAGTGGCGACCACGCGGGGGAGCCCGTATGGCAGGAAGTTCCCGGGGAGTACCGCAATAACCTCCGCCGAATCATCGTCACGCAGGCTGACACGGAGCCGGCAAGCGTGGAGCAGCAGCGCCGCCTCGCTCAGACCGCCCCCTCGCTCGTCGACATGCGCAACCTATTTCAGGTAAATGTCGAGGAAGGACGACATCTCTGGGCGATGGTCTACCTGCTGCACGCCCATTTCGGCAAGGACGGACGCGATGAGGCGGACGACCTGCTCGCGCGCCGCTCTGGCGACGCCGACAAGCCGCGCATCCTCGACGCCTTCAACCAGCCGTGCCCGGATTGGCTCACGTTCTATTGCTTCACGATGTTCACCGACCGAGATGGCAAGTACCAGCTCGGCGCACTCGCGGAGAGCGGCTTCGACCCCCTCTCCCGCACCTGCAAATTCATGCTGACGGAGGAGGCCCACCACTTGTCGGTCGGAGAGCTCGGCGTGGAACGCGTACTCCGGCGTGCCGCGCAGCTTGCCGCGGCCGACGCCAACGGCGATGCACGGGCGCAAGGCGGCATTCCCATCGCAATGGTGCAGAAGTGGATCAACTACTGGTACTGCTACTCGCTGGACCTCTTCGGTTCCGAACTCTCCAGTAATGCCGCCGACTTCTTTGGCGCAGGGCTGAAAGGTCGCTGGAACGAAGGCAAGGATTACACCGATCACCGCGCGCTCGAGCAGAGCTGGCGCCTGAGCGTCGTAAGGAATGGTGCGCTTGTGGAGGACGACGTGCCGCTTCGAAACGCGATGAACGAGGTGCTGCGGCAGTCGTACATCAAGGACTGTGAGCGTGTTTTGAAGCGCTGGAACGCGGCGCTTGAAGACGAGGGTACGCCGACGCGGGTAACGCTCCCCTCCGCCCGATTCTTTCGTCGTCAGGGCATTTATGCTGGACTCGCCTTCAACCCGCAGGGCGACCTGATCTCCGATGCCGAGTTCACGCGACGGGCCGGAGACTGGTTGCCCACCGACGCCGACCGGGAGTACGTCGTCTCGCTCATGAAACCCGTCTACGAACCAGGGAAGATGGCGAATTGGGTCGCCGCACCACGCAAGGGCATCAACGGACAGGCCCTCGAGTACGAGTACGTCCGCCTCTAATGCCGCGGTGGCTCGATCGCCTTCTTGACCTGGGCCCGGCGGACGAACCCCGGGCCGTGTCGGTTGCCAGCTCCACGCGCCGCGTGATGCACGACCTGCGCGCAACGCCTGGCGCGAGGATGCGGATCGGGAACACCGGCTCCGCAGCCGAGCAACGCGCACTCTTGTGGTGCGTTCGGAATGGGACGCCTTTTGAGCGAGCGGGCGAGGGGGTGTGGCTGGACGGAAGGGCGTGGATGCGGCCGTGACGCGCCGCGCGTTAGACCGCCCCATGCCCCGCGAGCATCTCCTCTCGCTCACCGTCAACGGAGAGCCGGCCCGGCGCCTCGTCCCGGGGGAATGCACGCTGCTCGATTTGCTGCGTGGAACGCTTGGACTCGTTGGAACGAAGCACGGATGTGAGGTCGGTGACTGCGGCGCCTGCACGGTGCTGGTGGACGGCGCACCGCGCCTGGCCTGCATCACGCTCGCCGGGGATGTTGCCGGGTGCGAGGTCGAAACCATCGAAGGCGGCGTATCGGGCCCCATCGAGGCGGCGTTCGACCGGCACGTTGCGTCGCAATGCGGATATTGCACGCCAGGCTTTGTCATGACGCTTCGGGCGCTGTTGCGGGCGGATCCCCATCCCGACGAGTCAGCGATCCGACAAGCGCTCGGCAGCAACATCTGTCGGTGCACCGGGTATACGAAGATCCTGCTGGCCGCCCGCGAAGCCGCCGCGCGCCCGGTCGTCGTTCCGGGTGCCCGATGAGCGGGGCCGTCGGTCGCCACGGACCGAAGGTCGATGGCAAGCTCCGCATCTCGGGCCGGGCCGTCTTCGTGGACGACATGGCGCTGCCGCGGATGCTCCACGGCAAGTTTCTCCGCTCGCCGCACCCGCATGCGTGGATTCGAGGCATCGATGTGACGGCCGCGATGGCGATCCCGGGGGTGCTCGCTGTCGTCACTGGCGCGGACGTGCCCCGGCGGTATGGCGTCATTCCGGTTGCGCAGGACGAGACGGCGCTTGCATTGGGCAAGGTTCGTTATGTTGGGGAGCCGGTTGCGTGCGTGGCGGCACTCGACGAGGAAACGGCGCGCCGGGCCTGTCGCGCCATCGTTGTCACGTATGAACCTATCGAAGCCGTGCTCGATATCGCTGCGGCGCTTGATCCCGCGAAGCCCATCCTCCACGAATGGGCACGCAAGCCATCGAACACGCTGCGTAGAGTGTTTCAGGAATTCGGGGATGCCGACGCGGGGATGGCCGAGGCGGACATCGTGGTCGAGGGAGAGTATTTCTATCCAGGTTCGACGCACGTTGCACTGGAGACGCACGCCGCGCTCGCCGATGTGGAGCCAAATGGAAAGGTAACGCTGTGGTCATCCACACAGAATCCCCACTACGTGCATCGTGACGTCGCGCGCGTGCTCGGCATGCGCGTCCAGGATCTGCGCCTGATCAAGCCAGCGGTTGGCGCCGGATATGGTGGCAAGTGTGACCCCTTCTGCACGGACATCTGCGCTGTGTTTCTCGCCCGCAAACTTGGGCGCCCCGTGAAAATCGTTTTGGAGCGGGAAGAAGTGTTTTACGCTCACCGCGGCCGTCATCCGACAAAAATGTGGCTGAAAATGGGGTTTACACGTCAAGGCACGATAACCGCGATCGATTTCAAGGCATGGGCCGACGGCGGCGCCTACGCAAGCTACGGCGTTGTGACCTCGTACTACCTCGGTGTCTTCATGACACTGCCGTACACCCTCACGAACTATCGCTTCGAATCCCATCGCCTCTACACGAACAAGCCGCCGTGCGGACCCAAGCGGGGGCACGGTGCCATCCAGCCGCGTTTCGCGTTGGAGCAGCACATGGACAAGGCGGCTGGTGAACTTGGGCTGGATCCGGCAGCGCTGCGCCGTCAGAACTGCATCGAAGCCGACACCGAAACGTGTAACGGACTCAAGGTCACCAGCGTTGGCATGCGCGAGTGTATCGATGCCGTCGTCACGGCAAGTGGCTACCGTGAGAAGCGAGGCCACATGCCGCCCGGACGCGGCATCGGCCTCGCCGCGAGCGCGTATATGTGCGGCGCGCTGCACCCGGTCTACCCGAACGAAATGCCGCACTCTGGCGTCGTGATCAAGCTCGACCGGAGCGGAGAGGTGACGATTTTTTCCGGCACGGCCGACATCGGCCAGGGTTCAAACCACATGCTCGCGGTACTCGCGGCCGAACGACTTGGGATCAATCCGCTGGATGTGCGTGTCGTCGAAGGCGATTCCTCCCTCACCCCCGTCGACTTGGGTTCGTACTCGTCTCGCGTGACGTTCTTTGCCGGAAACGCCTGCCTGATGGCTGCGGACCAACTCCGAGAAAAACTGCTGTCCGCGGTGGCCGCGCACTGGACCTGTTCGGCGGACTCCCTGCGCGTCCACGAAGGCCGGATTTCGGACGAATCGCGTTCCCTCTCCACGGTCGAGGCCATCTGGCTTGCAGAGGAAAAGTACGGAACACTCACCGGAACCGGCCACTATACGCCCCCAAAGATTGGCTCGCGCTTCCGACGCCAATCCGTGGGTCCGTCGCCGGCCTATTCCTTCACTGCTCAGGTGGCGGAAATATCGATGGACGCGGAAACGGGCGTGGTGACGGTCGATCGCATCTGGTGCGCCCATGACTGTGGGTTTGCACTGAACCGCACGATCGTCGAGGGGCAGATCGAGGGCTGCGTCTACATGGGGGTGGGCGAGGCGCTCTACGAGGAGCAAACCTATCGAAACGGGCTGATGCGGGCGCCGTCAATTCTGGAGTACAAGATCCCGACCGTCCATGAAACGCCAGAGATCACGGCGATCCTTATCGAGTCCCTGGACCCCGGCGGCCCGCTCGGCGCCAAGGAAGCCGGTGAAGGTCCGCAGCTCGCCACCGTCCCGGCCATCGCCAATGCCCTGCACGACGCGACCGGTATCTGGTTCGACACCGCCCCGTTTACGCCCGAGCGCGTCCTTCGGGCCCTTGACCGGCAAGGCACTCTCTGATGTTGGGCCTGCCACCCTTCCGTTATGAGGCGCCGGAGCGGTTGGCGGACGCCGTTGCCCTGTGCGCCGAGCCCGGCGCGATGCCGATCGCCGGAGGGACGGACGCGGTACCGTCCATGAAACACCGTCTGTTTTCTCCGACGTTGGTCGTCTCCCTTGGGCGCGTTTCGGGAATTCGTGGCATCGCCGAGGACGCCGACGGCGCCTTGTCGATCGGGGCAGGCGCCCGCTTGTCGGACGTGGCGGCGGACGAGCGCGTTCGCGCCCATTGGCCCGCGCTGGCCGACGCTTGCCGCACCATCGCGACCCCGACCATTCAGCGCATGGGCACCCTCGGCGGCAACGTCATGCTCGACACGCGGTGCATGTATTACAATCAGCCGGAAGGCTGGCGAACGGCGCTTGGGTACTGCCTGAAACGAGAAGGAACGGTCTGTCACGTTGCCCCGAAAGGCCCGGGCTGCCTCGCCGCACAGAGCGCGGACACGGTACCGACATTGTGGTTGTACGGTGCCCACGTTGTGCTCGCCTCGGCGTCCGGAACGCGGCGCGTCGCCCTTTCCGACCTCTATACGGCGGACGGTGCCGACGGGCTGGCCATCCGCCGCGGAGAGCTGCTCACCCACATCGTCGTCCCACGAGGAGGCGCCGTGATCCACCGAAAGCTCCGCACGCGCGGCGCCATCGACTACGCACTCCTGCTCACGGCCGTCACGATCGGAGACACCGGTGCCCGGGCGGTCCTTTCGGCCATCGGGCCTCGCCCCATCGAGGTGCGCGCGCCCACGCTGGCAGAGCTGCCCGAGGCCGCGTTCAGCGCCGTCCAACCGCTTGGAACGCACCTCGTGGCCGCAACGTGGCGCAAGCGCATGGTGCGCGTCGAGGTACGCCGGGCCGTAGACGATCTGCTCCGATGATGCCGCCCGTCGGAGACGTGGCTCGGTGGCTGGTCTACACCCAACTCCGGCGGGCGCTGAATCCGGCGCACCCCCTCCCCTTCCAATTGCTACGTCCGCTGGGAAGAGTCCTCCCAACGTTATCTCGCGCGCGCGGCGCACTGATGGCCGACGAGTATCAACGCTGCGGCATTGCCCCGTGTGTTGACGCTGCCTGGGCATGTACGTGGCGAGTCGCGCTCGAAGAACTTGCGCTCGGCCGACACACGCAGCTCACCCTCGACGCCTTCATCCATTTCGAAGGAATCGAACACCTCGACGACGCCCGCCGACGAGGCAAAGGCGTGGTGTGGGTGTATCCGCATGCGGGCCCGGTGATGCTGATGTTGGCATGGTTGGTCGCCCACGGCTATCCCTACACGCAATATGCAGCGCGCGGGCTGGCGCCCAAGGCCGTCGCCGAGGCGCACCCCGAACTCCTGGGACACAACCGGTGGCGCCAGGCCGTCCGCACCGCGCGTGAGGACGACGAAAATCGCACCGGCGCAACCTTCCTTACGCTCGATCAGCCCGCGCGCGAACTCTACCGCACCCTCGCGCGCAATGAGTTGGTCGGAATCGCATTCGACGGCCGCATCGGTACGAAATGGCGGCCTTATGTTTTCATGGGTCGCCGCGCCCTGCTGAATCCAGGCCCCTTTCGCCTCGCCGCCTCGACCGGGGCGGCGCTGGTGCCCTGCTACACGCACTACCCTGTCGATGGCGGCCCCGCGGTTTGCCAGGTTGGACCGCCGATCTCAGGGAACGAACCCGATGCAGACATCCGCATCCTGGCGTGGGCCGAGGCGGCGGTTCGACGCTCCCCCGCAGAGTACGGCAGTTGGCTCCTGCACTGTCGGCAACGCAACAACATCGATGACCATCCGATGTTCGACGATCACGCGCCGAATTTTTTGGCGGCGACGAAGTAGCGATCATGGCGTATCCACGGACGTGGGCAGCTCTTCCGCCGGGCCGGCCGCCTCCGACGTCTGACCGTCAGCCACCTCCCCCGAGTCCATCGTCGGCGTACCCTCGGTCGCATCGCTGCTGCCTTCCTCCTTGGCAGGGAGCCGCTTCCCGGGGTCGGCCGCTGGATCCGACAGGAGCATCGCCGCTTGCTCGTCCGGAATCCACCGCATCTCGGCTGCAGTCCGATATCCGACCCGCACCTCCAGCAACGACTGGACCTCTGCCTCGTTCTCTACGCTGATCGGAATGTCACCCGCCATCACGTCGGCGAATCGCTGTGGGTACAGCGGTACGGCGTGCGGTTCTACAAAACCATCTGGGTACTGAGCAACATACGTGTCCGGCTCATACCGGTCCTTCGCACCGAGAATGTGTCCGATTTCGTGGGCAATCGTGAGCAGCGCATAGCCGGGGTTGGTTTCGTCGGCGGACAGCTTCGCCACGGCCACCCTCCCCTTCCGGGACCCAAGGGATTCCGACTCCAAATCGCCCCCCTCGGCCCCATACAGGATGTACACTCGGACCGCGTACCGGTCTGGATCCACGCCAAACGAACGCGCTTTGCCATGGAAATAGCGGGGATACTGCCAGGCCAACTGCGCGAGCTTCCACCACGGGTCCGAGTCCCCCCCAAGCGGCGGAACGGAAAAGTCACAGACAAACGGGCCGCGGACGGTGAGATCGAGGTAGCGACCGCGCCGCCCGGTATAGCGCGCGTGTTCCTCCTCGTACCAATCCGCCACCGTGGAGAGCGCAAACGGACCGTCCACGGTGTTGAGCGTACGCGCCAACCCGGAGGCGCCGAGTCCTGGGGGTGCCAACTGGACAATGAGCGCCCGCACTGGACCGGAGGGATTGAGCAGTTCCGCCTCCCGCATCAGGAAGGTCCACGTTTGTTGCAAGAAAAGGACGAACACGAACACCGAAAATAGAATCCGGGTGCGCCGCTGGCGCCGAGCGACCTTGAGCTTTGCCCAACACGTCGGGCACAGCCGCAGCGCCTCGGCCTCGACGCGGCACACCGCACAGATCGGGACGCCACAGTCCCGGCAGTTCCGGCCGCTGACGTGCTCCGGGTGTCGGGAGCACACCGCCCCGCCGTGGGCGGATTCCGCAAGGAGTGCAACCGCCGCGCCCTCCTCCCTCAACTTTTCGGCAAAGGTCATCGCCTCCGCCTCGTCGTTCGTTTCGAGCAGGACGGTCGGCGTAAACCGAGCGCTCGTGATCCCGTGGGGGGAGTTCGTGCCGCCATCCGTGGCGGGCAAGCGAACGAGGATCACCCGCCAGATCACATCGCCTCAGAGCCCCGTGCCAAGCACGAGGTAGGCGCTGCCGCCGAGATAGTTCGCCCCGTAGTCTTCATTCGGCGCGCCGACCAGTATGTCTCCCTTGCCATCTCCGTCCGTATCCCCGACGCCGGCGACACTGCTGCCGGCGTAGTCATCCGATCGCTCCCCCGTCAACTTGGCGTCCGCCGACCCAAGATCATAGAGCGAAGCGATGGGACCGTACACGAGGTATACCGACCCCGACGCGCTGCCCCCCGCGTCCTCCCGGTGAGCGCCGATCAGGATATCGTCGCGAAGATCGCCGTCCATATCCCCTGCGGTGGACAAGCTCCATCCGGCATTGTCATCCGAGTGTTCGCCGACCACCTTGGCGTCCGCAGCGGAAAGGTCAACTTCGCCGGCATGCGCGCCCCCAAGCAATACATAGGCCGCGCCCGTGCCACTGCCGCCATAGTCATTGCCGTAGGCGCCGACCAGAACGTCGGCCAACCCATCTCCGTCGGTGTCCCCAGCAGG
The DNA here is from genome assembly GCA_945861635.1 of Klebsiella pneumoniae. Classification (GTDB taxonomy): domain Bacteria; phylum Myxococcota_A; class UBA796; order UBA796; family SXON01; genus CAMAWH01. The sequence goes on from CAMAWH010000005.1 coordinate 157,020, forward strand.
CGAGACGGCGCACCCGGCGTCGTCCGCGCGCTCTTCCCCAATAAAGGTGGCATCCGCAGCGGATAAATCGATCGTTCCGGAGAGGGGGCCGAGGAGCAGGTAAGCAGCGCCCGCCGCAGCGCCTCCGGTCGATTCACCGTACGCCCCGACCACCGCGTCATCCACGCCGTCCCCATCGGTGTCGCCAACCCCGTCGACGGCATTTCCGGCGAAGTCGTTGGCCGCCTCACCGACAATCTTCACGTGTGCGAGGGCAAGGTCGACCGACCCGCTGGTGTTGCCGAACGCGACATAAGCAGCCCCCGCCGCGGTGCCTCCGTCGTCATCCCCCCACGCACCGACCAACAGATCCACGTGCCCATCGTCGTCGACATCCCCCGCGGCTCCGATGGAATATCCCGCCTGGTCGTTATAATCCTCACCTGTCAGCGTCAGGTCGGCGAGCGAGAGCAACCGATCGCCGGTGACCGGACCCAATACAACGTACACCCGGCCCGTGTCCGTCACGCCGTCATCGTACCCAAACGCACCCACCGCGACATCTCCAAAGCCATCGCCATTCCAGTCTCCAACACCGGCCATCGACCACCCTGCGCCATCTCCCGACGTTTCTCCGACCAACTGACCGGTGGCGATGGACAAGTCACTCACGCCAGAAACCGGGCCGCTCACGACATAGGCGGTGCCTGCGCCATTCCCCCCGTCATCGTTTCCCCAAGCCCCGATCAAGAGATCGGACAGGCCATCGCCATCAACATCGCCACCGGCCACCGACTGTCCGGCATAATTGTAGGTACCCTCTCCCCGGAGTTGGGCATCGGCCACACCCAGCGACTCCGTGCCCGTCAGCGCACACGCATTCGACGTGCCATCACAATCGTTGTCGAGTCCATCGTGACACACCTCCGATGCCGACGGCGACACACTCGCATCGGTATCGATGCAATCTCCCGCGCTGCCGACGAAGCCCGTCGGCGCCGCACACGCCGCGGTCGTCACCGAGATATCTCCCCACCCATCGGCGTCCGCATCGCCGTAGTACGTCGTCTGCACGCCCTCATCGATTACACCGTCACAGTTGTTATCCGCCTCATCGCACACCTCGGGATTATTCGGCCACGCTACAGCATTTGCGTCGTCACAGTCGGTGGCCTCCGTCACGTAGCCTTCCGGCCACGCACACACATCCACGCGCCCATCCGGGTCGCCAAAGCCGTCGGTGTCCGCATCCGGCCAGTACGGGGTGGTCACGCCCTCATCCACGACGCCATCACAGTTGTTATCGAGTTCGTCACACACTTCTACCGCGCCCGGGTAGACGGTGGCGTTGTGATCGTCACAATCGTCTCCCCCAAGTACCAAGTTCACCCACCCATCTGCATCGGCGTCCCGCTCCACCACCGAAAAGTCGACCGCCGCCGCGCCGACGTTTCCCTCGACGTCCGTGACCGTCATCGCGACCTGATGGTTCCCGAGTGCGAGCGGGGCGAGCATGAACCGCGCCACCCCCTGCACGTCGGGGTGGATGGGCGCGTCGGGCGCGTCCAGCGCAACGCCTGCCCAGGTCAACGTCAGCGTCGTCAGATCAACGGCATCGCCATCGCCCACAATGACTTCGACCCGAATACGATCGTCGATATCAAAAAGCTCGTTCGCGGCGGGGTCAAGGAAGCCGGCCTGCGGCGCACGCGGCGCCTCCCCCACGTTGATCGGAGGTGCCGTTGAACCCTCGTCCACCCACGGTACGACCGTTGGCCCGCCTGAGTCGAGGCTGGCGGTACAGGCGAGGAGTGCGAGGAGCATGATCACGGCAACGATACTATAGCGAGGAGGATGCGCCTCCACCTCGCTCTCCTGACACTGCCGTTCGGATGCGGCCCGGAACGAGTGCCCGGTGGGGAGTCCGGCACGGGGGACACTGGAACCTCCGGCCCGGACTCGGGCAACGACAGCGGGGCTCCACTCCAGACGCGACTCGGAATCTGTGACGCATTCGATGTCGACACGTTGAACGGACCGGAATCACTCGACGGCGCGCCCGCCGAACTTACCGATATCACGACGCTTGGCCTGGGCGTCGTACGGGCACATCGACCCGGTGGGGGCGTTTTCGCGCTGAGCCTGGTCCGCGGGCCAGAGTCCGATGTCGATGACTGGACGCTGCCCGACACGCTCATGCGGGCGATGAATGACGCGAAGCTGCCATTGATCGCCACGGTCTACCCCTACACGGACCCGGGGCCATGGGGGGGACAGGTGATGGTCGGGTACGTGACCCCGGAGGGAATGTCCGATTGGCTCGCCTTTGTAGCTCGCCTGGTTGAACGGTACGACGGAGACGGCGTCGAGGACATGCCGGGCCTCACGATGCCGGTGTTTGCCTGGGAGATCGGCAACGAGCCGATGTGTCAGGCCGGCGATGACGCGTGTCCCGCCGCCTACGTGGACTTCGAGAAGCCCACCTACGAGGCGATGAAGGCTGCCGCACCGAACTCCATCGTCATGATTGCCGGCGCGGCCCCGGTCTTCCGAACGGATCACAGCGAAGACGAGGCCGTGACCTCGATCTACGAGTACTTCTTCGCTCACGATGGCGCGTCGTACACCGACGTCCTCTCGTTTCACGTCCCTGTGGGGCAGGGCGAAACGCACGTCGGCACTTTTCTCGATTGGTGGAAGGCCACTGCGCCCGACACACCGCTCTGGATTGGAGAGTCAGGAACACGATCTCCACAGGATCGATTTGTCATTTCGGACGATCCGGCGACGGAGGCCGCTTGGTACCGAACCTTCCTCGATGACGCATACGCCGGCGGGGCCGAACGGGTACTTTGGTGTCGCGCGGGGCATGCGATCGACGCGGTGCCGGCGGTGTACGACGCGATTCACGACTACGCAGCGTCCTTGTAGGTGCGTTGCCCATCGCTCACGTGCCGGGCGTGGTGTACCCTGCCACCATGCGACTCTTGCCCCTCGGTCTCCTCCTCGCTCTCGGTTGCCGTCCGGAAGGTGTAACCAAGTACAAACCCGCAGACGCCGGGAACGACACGGACACCGCCGCGACCAGCGACACCGGCGAACCCGATGACTCCGGCGAGCCTGATGATACATCTGATACATCTGATACATCCGAACCCGATGACACAGCGGATACAGCTGACATATCGATCGATTGTATCGCCGAAGTATGTGACGGCGTCGATAACGACTGTGACGGCGCGATTGATGAAGAAGACGCTGTAGACGCTGGGATCTGGTACGCCGATGGAGACGCGGATGGCTTCGGTGCAGGCGCGCCGACCGTCGCATGTACGCCCCCCGAAGGCGCCGCGGAGAACGCCGACGACTGCGATGATGCGGATCCTACCGTCCACCCCGGCGCGGAGGTCGGCTGCACGGCGGGCGACGCCAACTGTGATGGCGCTGCCGACGATGTCGACGCAGACGGCGATGGTTTCCTTGGGTGCGAGGAGTGTGATGACACCGATGCCACCGCGTTCCCCGGGGCGCCCGAAGAGTGCGATGGCGCCGACGATGACTGCAATGGTGCGGTCGATGACGACCCGATCGATCCCGCCACCTGGTACGCCGATGACGACGCGGACGGGTTCGGCGGGGACACGTCAACCGACGCATGTGACGCGCCCTTCGGGGCGGTCAGCACGTCGGACGACTGTGATGACGCCAACGCAGCCGTGTTCCCTGGTGCCGCCGAGGTGTGCAATGCGATCGACGACGACTGTGACGGCACGGCGGACGATGGCGCGGTCGATCGCGCCACCTGGTACATCGACGACGACGGCGATGGATACGGCGACGCAGCGACGACGAGCGTCCGTTGCGACGCGCCGACCGGCTACGTCGCCAATGCCGACGATTGCGATGACGCGGATGGACTTGTCCATCCGGCAGGAATCGAGCTTTGCAACCTGACCGACGATGATTGCGATGGCACCATCGACGAGGATGACGCGGCCGACGTCACCACCTGGTACGAGGATGCCGACCTGGATACGTGGGGAAATTCGGATGTCGCCGTCGACCAATGTGACGCCCCCGTCGGATACGTTGAACTCGACGGCGATTGCGATGACACCGACGACGCGGTCTTTCCAGGTTCGACCGAATCGTTTGACGGCGTCGACAACGATTGTGACGGCACCGTGGACCGCTTCGATTGGTCCGGAACCGGTGCGGACGGCGCGTTGTCCGTCACCGGGACCACCACCATCGGCGAGGCGTGGCCCGTGACGGCGATCACGGGCCCCGTCGTGACGCTCAACGATTTGAGTACGCTCGCTGAAGGCGATGAAGTACTGATCATCAACATGCACGGGAGTGACGCCGCGCACACCCATGTCGGGGTGTATGAGTTTGGCACGGTATCGAGCGTGAGCGGCACCGAGGTCACGCTTTCGGCACCGCTCGCCAGCACGTTTGGCGAGGCGTCCAATGCCGACCTGTCGGGACAGGCGATTCAGGTCGTTCGCGTGCCGAACTATACGGACGTGGCGATCGACGCGGGCGGACTGCTCACCGCGCCCCCGTGGGACGGCGAGACGGGCGGAATTGTCGCCTTTCGCGCGTCGGGAACGCTGTCGATCGCGGACGGCGGGGCGGTGAGTGCGGACGATCTCGGGTACGCGGCGGGTGCAACGGGCACGTCCTCCAACTACGACGCCTTTCAGGGCGAAAGTTACGCGGGTACGGGAGATGGCAATCTCACGTACAGCTACACCAGCGGTGCCTACGGCAACTGGGCCGCCGGCTACTACCTTTCCAACTACGGCGGCGGCGGCGCGATGATCACGGGCGGCGGCGGCAATTACGGCGGCAGGGCCACGGCGGGCGACTCGTGGAACGGTGGCAGCTATCCGGAGGCGGCGGCCGGCGAGACGTACGGAGATGCAGCGTTGACCATGATCTTCCCGGGTTCGGGCGGCGCAGGCGTTTGGTACGGCAACACCGTGCCGGGCCCCGGTGGCGATGGCGCCGGCATCGTGTGGATCGCGGCCGGGGCGATTGCTGTTGCGGGCGCGGACGGCGTCACCGCCGTCGGCGCCACCACGACGAACTGGTCCACCGGCACGTGGACGTACGGGGCGGGCGGGGGCGCGGGCGGGTCGATCTGGCTCACCGCGGACACCGTTACGTTGGTGACAGACTCGGTCGAGGCTGGCGGTGGTTTCGGCGAAGCCGCACACACCCGTGACGGCGGAGATGGCGGCGTTGGCCGCGTGCGTCTGGACTACAACCAACTCAACGGCGCGACCTATGGTAGCGGCGCGGATGCGACCGCCGCCACCGATGGGAGTGAGCCGGATCCGGGGTGGACGGCGGTGCCGTAGGTTCAGGGACCGCCGCGCGCAGCGGAGCGTCGTTCGGCAACCCGGAGAGCGATTCCCCGCCGTCAGCCGACCACCGCGACGAGCGCGCTCGCGCGTATCCGAGCATCCGCCATCAGGAGAGGAAGGCCCAGCGCCCGAGCGGTGGCGACGATCAGGCGGTCCCCCGGGTCGCGATGAAAGCTGTCCGGGAGTGAGGCCACGTCGGCCGCGATCTCCGGATCGACGGGAAAGAGCGAGCGGCGATGACGCGGCCAGACGAGAAATTATGCGAAATTCGCCGAAAAGGGGGGAGGGCGAGGATGTACGTACAAACGCTCGCAAGCCCGCCGCTTTCTCGACCGTTGGCCCCGCGAGATCTGAGAGCGAAGCCACCGAATCACGCTATCAAGGAAGATCCTTGGCATCGTCCCAACTGGCTCCGATATCGTACACACGGGAACCGTCATCCACCAGGATCGTCACGTACCAGGTGCCGACCGGGCCGCACAACCACCTTTCGACGCACAGAACTTGCATGATCTTCGCAGGCTCCACTCCAGCACCGCGCGGCGCGCCAAACGTCGTTCCCACCGGGTCGGACCCAGGCGGTCGCGCGTTGTAATCGATTCTTGGGTTGCGCCGTGTGACGGCAGGGGCACAGGAAAACCCCTGTCCCTCCAGCCATTCGACGGCCACCTGCGGATCCGAGCCCACCGGAAACTGGCGCAGCAGGATCTCGCGTGCCTCCTCGTGATCGGCCTTCAAGTGTGGAAATTCCGCGCCGCAATAAAGGCAGCAGCCATGAAGGAAACACACCGCCAAGACTGCCATCGCAGCGGCCACCCGCACTAAAGGTAGCCCCAGGTCCAACCGGGTGTCATTTCGGGGTCCGGCAGCGGATTGACCACCTCCATCATGCAGTACGCCATCAGCGAATGTACGTACGTATTGCTGTTGGGCCCCGAATGCGCGTAGTAGCGATAGGGGGGCGTGTGCGCATTGATCTGACTCATTTGACCGGAAAGGCAATTCCTCACCGCCAATGCAGACTTGCACGCGCCAGAGCCGTAGGGGAATACGTAGGTGACCATCGGCAGCGTGTGGCGGGCCGCCCATTTGGCATCGTCTTCAGCATCGTCACCAATAAGCAGGCACCCTCCGTTCAGGAGCATTCCCGGAAGGTCCAAAAATACGCCAGCGCCGGAGGCCAATATCGGCTCACACTCACCCGGCTGGCCCTCGTGATGTGTGGTCCTTCCGGTCTCATCCCGCACCGTGAGAAACAGGTGATACAGACCCAGCGCGTGCGAGAGCGCAGAGTTGCCGACTGGCGTGCCGGTAACAGCAATTTCGCAAACGGGCTGATCACCGTCCGGGTAGGGCGTTCCGCCACCTGCCCAACCGCCTTCTTGCTCCTCCTCCCCGTTCTTGTCGTAGACGTCCGGTACCCGATGATCACTGTCGCGGACGCGTCGTGTACCCGGCTTGGGCGCCGGGATCGCCGTGGCATCCGGGCGACATTGCCGGTCCTCGGGCTCGATCTTGAGGGGTGGCGTCACGTCGGGCGGCCCACCCCCACCACCCGGAACCGTCGAGTCGTCCACAAACGGGGGGTCGCCATCGTACGGGAAGGGCTCGTCGTCTTCCGGCCACCCCTTCCACCACGGCTCGCAAATCCGTTCCACGTCGCCCCAGTCAAAATCGTCTTTTTCGATGTCCCCCTCACTATCGCCACCGTGATCCGTACACTCAAAGTTCGTGTAGTCATCATTCTGACACAGAAACTTGCACATGCAGCATCCGTCACCTTCTCCAAAGTAGTCCGCGCTGTAGTAGCAAACAGGGTAGCCCGACTTCGAATCGACGTCCGTCCCGTATTTGTCGTTGCACGACGAGGTTGAAGCGTCCATCAACTGCGTCGTCCACCAATCGCACTTCGCGGACTCGTCCGTGCACCACACATGCAGTCTACAAAACTCGTAGTATTCATCGTCC
>CAMAWH010000006.1 GCA_945861635.1 Klebsiella pneumoniae
GGCCAGGCTCGCAGAGGTAGTGAGACTTGCGGAGGAAGCTCGAGTTCTTGAGGAGACCAGAGTTGCGGAGGAAGCCAGGCTCGCAGAGGTAGTGAGACTTGCGGAGGAAGCTCGAGTTCTTGAGGAGACCAGACTTGCGGAGGAAGCCAGACTTGCGGAGGAAGCTCGCGTTCTTGAGGAGGCCAGAGTTGCAGAGGGGGCCAGACTTGCGGAGGAGGCCAGGCTCGCAGAGGTAGTGAGACTTGCGGAGGAAGCTCGCGTTGTTGAGCGGGCCAGAGTTGCAGAGGGGGCCAGACTTGCGGAGGAGGCCAGGCTCGCAGAGGTAGTGAGACTTGCGGAGGAAGCTCGAGTTCTTGAGGAGACCAGAGTTGCGGAGGAAGCCAGAGTTGCGGAGGAAGCTCGCGTTGTTGAGGAAGCCAAGCTCGCCGAGGAGGCCAGAGTTGCGGAGGAGGCCAGACTTGCAGATGTAGCCAGAGTTGCTGAGGAAGCGAGAGTTGCGGAGGAAGCTCGCGTTGTTGAGAAAGCCAAGCTCGCCGAGGAAGCCAGAGTTGCGGAGGAAGCCAGAGTTGCGGAGGAAGCCAGAGTTGCGGAGGAGGAAAGAGCTGCTGAGGAAGCAAGACTTGCCGAGGAAGCTCGCGCTGCTGAAGAAGCGAGTATCGCCCAGGAGGCTATCCTCGCAGAGGAGCAACGAGTTGCCGGGGAAGCCAGAGTCTCAGAGAGGGCCAGAATCGCAGAGGAGGAGGCCAGCCTCGAAGAGGAAGCGCGCGCTGCTGAATCAGCGAGAGTCGCCGAGGCTGTCAGAGTGGCACAGGAGGCCACGCTCGCAGAAGAAGCCAGAATCGCAGCGGAGGACATCGGCGCCGACCGCGCCAGGCGTGCCGATGCCATCGACCGGGAAGAGGAATCGGGTCTGGGAGCGAATGCCCGCGTTGAAGAGCCCGTAAGCGCTGCAGTCGAAGCCACGTCCGCACACGACGCCGAACGCACAGCCGCGGCAGCCCGCAGCGACGACGACCGGCGCGCCGCTGCCGCACGCGCGGCAGCGGCCGAGCTTTTGGAGGAGGAACTCAGACTCGAAGAGGCGATGTGGCTCGCCGACGCCGCCCGGCTCGACGAGGAGATCGAACGCGCGCGCGCGGATCCCCAGCCCCTACCGAAGACACCGCCGGCTGCCATCCACGACGAACCGTCCGCCACGTTCGTGGTTGAGATCGAGGACGACGCCGAAGAAATCGACGAGCGGACGGACCCGGGAATCGCGGCCGCTCCGCCGACCCCGCCGGTGGGCCCCGCGGCAGGCTCGGTAGCCGAGTTGATGCAACGAATTCGTGGCGGTCTTCCGGCCGTACCGGCGCAGATCGCTCGCGTTGCGGCACCTCGCGCCACGCCTCCCGTGCCCATGCACCCGGCGCCGAGAAGCGAGGACGACAGCCCGCACACCGAAGTGCTGACGGCGGAGGGCCTGCGCGCCCTCCGCGAGCGACTACTGGCCGAGGAGGACGATGATTCCCCGCCCGACCAAACCACCATCATGCGGCGGGATCCGCCTCCTCGCGGAACAAATACCGGACCGGCCGCGGATGCCGAACGCCCACGCGTGGAGACGTGGCGACCACCTGGCGCTCCCAAACGATAGGTCACCGACGCGCCCCTGGTCCCACCTCAACCCCAATGGGCCGTGGAGATCTGGTGTCGGGGGGCCATTCGGCGCGCGCTCACACGTTACTACAATCCGGGTCTTCGGGAGGGGGTTTGCAGGCGGCGGCGGCTTGAGCAAACGTCGCGCAATACGCATCGAGGTAGTGTACCGCCCCGCTGAAGGCCGCATCTCCTGCCAGTGGGCAACATCAGACCTCTCGCACGACCTGGGCAGCCAGAATTAGATCTGAATACCAGTCGCGCCGCACCCGCAGATCGGCCGGTTCGCTGGCACCCGGGGGGGGGGAGGAGATCGGCACCAAATGGCACGATAGCACGGCTCCGAGCGGTTCCGTGCACACACGCCGCCGATCCGGTTACGCCGCCGCCCATGAGCACGTACCGGTACGAAACCATCGTCACTGCCGAGCAGATTGATGTGCTCGGCCACCTCAACAACGCGGCCTACCTCGCCATCTTCGAGGCCGCCCGGTGGGCGGTACTCGGAAACGTCAGCGTGTCGTGGGAGACGTTCGTTGCTGCCGGCGTCTCCCCGGTCATTCTCGACGTCGCACTGCACTTCCACCGCGAGGTACGGCTTGGCGAGCGCTTGACCGTCGAGAGCGTGTTCGTCGCGACCTCCCCGAAGCGTTTCGTCGTACGACAGACAATGCTTGGAGCCGATGGAAAGGTGCGCGCCGCCGCAGAGATGCAGGCCGCGTTCTTCGATATTCGCGCGCGGAAGATCGTGGATGCACCGAGCGCGCTCCTTGCCGGCCTCGGGCTCACGGAAGCGGAGGTGCCAGCCGCGCCGACTGTTCAGGGCATCGGCGGCGTCTTCCTGTACGCGAACGACGTCAACGCCCTGGCCCGGTGGTACGCCGACTATCTCGGCTTCTCCTTCCAGAACTGGGGCGAATCGCGCGGCCTCGAACTCCCGTCAGCGGACCTCGTACCCTCACGGCGGGTGTCTACGACGACCTTTGCACTGTTTCAAGCCGAGAATCCGCTCCCGCAGGAGCGTACCGGCCGCGTCAACTTCCGCGTCGGCGATCTGGACGGACTCCTGACCCGACTGGAAACCGCGGGGTGTCGGACCGAGCGCGGACCCGCCAACTACGGGCGTTTTGGGTGGGTTTGGGATCCGGAGGGCAACAAGATTGAGCTGTGGGAACCACCGAAGGCCTGATGCACACGACGGCGAGCAAGGGAGAATGCAACCGTTATTCGCGGCTGGCGTTCAACCCTACCAACTGTTCGCTCCGTGTCCAAAGCCGATCACCCAGCGCAGCGTCTTGAGCAAAGAGGGACGGTGTCCGTTGTACGTTATCGTGAAAATATCCGCCCGTGACTTCCGCCACATCGGCACTCGCCGCTAAATAGGTGATCCGCTCCGCCCCTTGCGCGGGCGTCAGCATGAACCACTGCGCAACGGTGAGCAGCGGCTTTGCCCAGCCCGGCGCGCCCGTCCAAATGTTGGTTGCGACGCCGCCGGGGTGGAGGGCGTTCACCGTCACGCCGGTGCCAGCGAGTTTTTTTGCGAGTGAGCGCGCGTAGAGCACGTTGGCCAGTTTCGACCGCCGATACGCCGCCATGATGGAATAGCCCTTCTCGAAGCCGATGTCCTCAAAGTTCAGCGTACCCTGATAGTGACCGGTGGACGACACAATTACGACGCGCGCGGGGGCGCTGGCGATCATCACATCCAGCAAGAGCTGAGTCAGGAGAAAGTACCCGAGGTGGTTCACGGCGAACGTCGCCTCGATGCCCCCGGCCGTTACGGTTCGCTCGGCGTGGACCGTCCCTGCGTTGTTCACAAGCACGTGCAGCTGGGGAAGCCGCGTGCGAACGGAAGCGGCGAGCGCACGAATCGCAACCGGATCGGCGAAATCACACAGGAATGAATCCACCAAATCGGAGTTGGCGCGCGACTTGATGTCGGCGACGGCCGCCGCGGTGCGCGCGGGATCGCGTCCAACGATGCTGACGTTTGCTCCCGCACCGGCCAATGCGACGGCCGCCTCCAAACCAATGCCGTTGGTGCCCCCGGTGATCAGGATGCTTCTGCCGGCGAGATTGGGAAGTGTCATGCGCGTCGGGTAACCGGCCCCGCTCCGATGGCAACCGATGCCAGCGGCAACAACCCGGGAAACAGCGCCAATTTGTACCGAGTCGGCGCAAAGAAAAGCGACGTCGCGAGCGTGGTGAGCACCAACCACCGCAGCGCGACCCGGTCCACCGGCCCGAAGCCGCGCCGCCACGCGCGCGCGGCCCCAACCGCGGCCAGCACGACCATCCCCCCAAACGGCAAGAGCGGCAGCGGCAGCGGTCGCGTCGCAAGGCTGCGATCGCTGGTAGAGAAGCTCCAGAGGCGCAAGGAGGTGCGCAGACACTGGGTGAGCGCGGCACCGGGTGCTTCGCCTATCGTGCTCATGGTGGCGGCCAGCCAGCCGCCGGCCGGTTCGGGTCCAGGGTCGCGCCAGTCACCCGTGGCCCCGGGGCCGTGTCCGATCCAGAGGTTGACGCCCGCACTGTCGCTGATGACCACGAGGTGGCCGGCGCGCACACTGACGACGGCGACCCATGCGCCAACGATGGCGAGGCAAAGCCACCGCCCGCGGCCACGAAGTACAAACGGCACGACCAGCAACGAATGCGCCCGGGTCAGCATCGCCAACGCGCCTGCCAGCGCCGCCGCCGTCCAGGACAACGCCCGAGGCGCCGCAGACGCAATCACGAGCGAGACTCCAGCGAGGACAAACAGCGGATCACTGTAGAGCGCCGGCCCGAAGCCGATCAACTCCGCCGACACCGCTACAAGCAGTGCCGTTCTGCCGTCGCGGCAGGCGAGCGCCGTGGCGGCGATGAGCCCAGCCCCCAGCACCCTGCCCGCGACGACACCGCCACCAACCAGCGCCCACCCCACCGGCCACGCGGGCGGCCAAAGTAAATTCGGCCACGAACCGTCGAGAAGCGCGAGCGCGGAGGCGTGATACTGCGCGGGGTCCGAGTCGAGCAACCAGCCGGGCTGTAGCGAGCGCACTGTGCCGAGGAGCAGCGCGAGTGCCGCGGCATGTCGCGACGATCCCCCCCACCACAGGGCCGCAACAAGCAGCGCAAACCCACCGCGAATCCACCAGGAGGACATCGAAGCGTATGCCGCTTCCGCAAACGAGAGCGGATGATCGATGACGACGCGATACGGTTGCATCGGAGCGTGCGCGTGCTCCCCCTGGCCGCCGTCGTCCGCGACGGCGGCACTCTCTTCCACCCGAACATTCGTCACCGCCGGGCCCCAGAGCGCCTCCCGCCAGACCTCGAATCGGGGCTCGCCGAGTCGGGCCTCGCCGAGGCGTTGCACCGCCGCTACCGACTCCCCTTCCCTGCCATGTGCACCGGTCCAACGCACGCGCGAGCCCGACGCAACAATCGTTTCGACACCACGCAGGACGCCGTCCTCGGGCGGGTGCGCTCGCATAACAAGCGCGCTCACGACGAGCAGAAGCACCCAACCAACCAGAGAAAGCGTCGCGACGGGGACCGACCAGCGACTCACCGCACGCTCACTGCCAGTCTACAAGGGCCTGGGCACTGTCCAGGTGAATGCGCGCCACCAAATCGGAGTTGGTCGCGGGGAGCATGACAAACTCCCGACGATCCACCTTGTCCCACCCGCCTCCCGACGGGCCCACGGTGAAGTTGAACGCGGTCGGCCGACCCGGAAACTCCCACGAACGATCACCGGTGCCGACGGTACCATCGCCGTTTGCGTCGGTACCGACAAGCGTCAAAATCCCGCGGTCCACCGCGAAGGAGAACGAATCTCCGTCGGTAGGCGGCAGCGGGCCGGACTGCACGATGAAGCTGACCGCGCCGTCGTCAGAGAGGTAGCGCACGTCGTCTTGCGCGCGCGCGAGTTGCACCCCCGACACGGTGCCTTCGACGGACCAGGACAACAGCGCGCTGTCGTAGGTCACGAGCCACGTCTCCGAGCGGGCAACGCCGCCGCAAGCGGAAGTCTGGATCTGCTCGCCTGTCGCGTCGTCGGCGGCAAGCACGGAGTTCGACGTCGGACCGTGATCGTCGAGGGCCGCGTAGGTCGCGGCGTCACCGCTGTCAATGCTGGCATTTGGCCCGTGCGGGCCGCGAGCCGTGACGACCGCGCAGCCCGTTGTTGCGTCCAATTCAAAGACGAAGCCATCCTGCGTCGAGACGGCCACCGTCGGCACGCGCGGCCGCGCGCCCCACGTCGTTTCTCGCAGGAGGTAGACGGTGTCGATGCTGGCGGCGAGGCCGGCCACCGGCGACCCAAGGTCGATGCCCTCGACCTCGGCAGTGACGGGGTTGGGGTCGAACCACGCCCCAGACGCGATGTCGTAGACGTCCACGCGCTGCAGGCCGGTCGGAGCGACCCAAAGGCGGCCATCTTGCACGGCAACGTCGATCACGGGAGCGGCCGTTGCGATGGACTCGAGCGGTACACTGGCCGGCTCGAACGACTGGTCAAAGCGCGCAACCCACACAAACGCCTGACGACTGTCGGCGATGAACACCCTACCGTCCTCTCCTGCGGCCAGCCGCCACGGCTGCACACCGTCGGGTAGGTCCACGGTACCGATGTAGCCGCCGGATCGAGCGTCAAGTACGAACACCCGCGCCGGAGACGAACCATCGTCCGCGGCGAGCACCGTCACATAGAGGCGTCCGTCGTGAGTGAGCAGCGCGCTCGGTAGTCCGCCGAGCGTGAAGGCGTCTATGCCCGTGTCGGTGCGAAACTCAAAACGGTCTCCGAGCGTGGCCGTGCCGGAGAGTTCGAACAGGACCTCCAAATGGTCGCTCTGGTAGGCCTCGCCCGGAATCGGCTCGTTCACCTGTGTTCCCGATCGGCTCCCACGCGCCCACCAACGGGCACCATCGTATTCGATGTACCAGTCCTCCGTCGTCGTGAAGCCATCGCGCACGTCCAGGCCCTTAAGCACCGCATCATCACCACTCTCATCGGCATCGACGAACGTTGCCGCCGAGGCAGCAGCGCTGACCTCGACGGGCACGCCGTCGTCCCCGATGGCAATGATATAGGGCACGCGAAGCAGTTCGCCGAAACCGAGGTCCGCCGCCCATACCGTGACCGTGCCGTCCTCCGCCCAGATCGCCACGTCTTGCAGGATCCGCCGACGTCCCGTGGACAGAGCGGCGGTGCGCAGGAAGGACGCCGTGGCGTCATCGGTCAGCAATCGCCCCTGTTTCAGGTCCAGTGGAACGATCGTGCCGTTACGACTGTTCGCCACGAAACCGACCGGAACTTCGAACGGACCCCCAACTCCGGGGGGCAGAACCGCAGCGGCAACCGGCCCGTCAAAATGCAACGGGACAATCGGGAGGTCCGTACACCCGAGGAGGAAGGCGATCATTGGTTCACCACCCAGGTCGTCGCAGCCATGAAGTCGGGGCTCTCCGGATCGGTGTCAATCACGACGAGCGAGGAGGATGCGTGCCCGGCGGTGACTGCGCCCGCGTAGTTGGCAACGAATCCATGTCTGCCATCTCCTGTCAGCAAGATGGCGCCTGGGTTCTCACCGACCTGGTCGGCCTGCGCAATCAGTGTGCCGACGGGTCCCAGCGCAAGGTCGATACAACTAACCGAGTCGTCGTTGAAGTTGGTCACGAACAGGTGCCGACCGTCGGGATGCATGGCCATTGCCGCCGGCCCCACGGAGGCCTGCGTGCTCGGCCCCTGATCCCGCTCGTTACCACGGGGAAGCGCGATCATTCCCAGGACACGGTCCTTCATGAAGTCTGCCGTGCTGTCGTCCAGCACGTCGTCCACGCGTATGGCGTAGAGCGCCTCCGGATCGTCCGACAAGCCGAGGAGTACGTCGCGTGACTGATCGAGGTAGAAGGTTCGAAATCCGGAATCTCCGTTGGTCGTCGTGCCCGCGTACAATACCGCTTCAACGCCGAGGTAGTTCCAATCCGCGGTGGACTCCGTCGAATCGTCACGCACGTCGAGCACGAAGACCATCGGTGTCAGCTTGCAGCCGACATAAACGAATCCACGGGGCTGATCCACGGCAATGGTGGCGCACCCCGTCGCAAGGAGCGACTGCCCGTCAAACACACCGTCCAGTGAGATGGCCGTCAAGTTGGCATCCGGCGCCGACGAAAATCCCCACGTGTCCGCCAGCGTCGGCATGCGGGTATCGCGGGACAAGCGATCCGGCTCGACCGCAACGGCGCGTCCAACGCGACCAACGCCGGCATCCTCGCCAGTGTACCAAATCTCCCATCCCTCCGCCGTGGCGAGCGCAACCGGGTGGAGCATGCCGCCTGTGCCGAAGCTGCCCGTTTTCGCGGCCATGATTGGGCGCGTCACGCCATCCACATCCGTCGATTCCTCCCACACGCCTTCGGAGGTCCGGGCAGCGTACCCGAGCTGCCATTTGTCGCCGTCGAAACCAGAGAACCAGAGATGATCGACGTCACCCTCTCGGACGACCCACGGGTGGCGGACACCGGAATCGTCCCACTCTCCGGGGGCCCCGCCGTCGAACTGCCAGGCCGCTTCGGGCCCGGGAACGCGCGTGAACGCGACGCCATCGCTCGAATCGGCCGCGCCGATGCGGTAACGATCCCCGTCGAACGCCGTGTACCAGAGTCGAATCGTGCCGTCGTCCAGTACCTGGACGCTGCCGGGGCGCATCTCGACGGACTCGAAGCTGTCGGTTGCGCTAAGGATCGGCTTGGACGCCGCGTCCCAGACCAGCCCGTCACTACTCTCCGCGCGTCCGATGGTCACTACGCCGTGGTTCCGACCTGCGTAGTACATGACGAGGCCGCCATCGGCCTCGATGACGACGGGATCGGAAACGGCGTTGGTATCAAAGTCGCCGCCCGCGCCGGGCTCGAGCGCCGGCACCGCCAGTGGGAACAGGTTGTCATCGACGCGTTCCGCCGCCACGATGCGTGAGGCACCATCGAAGCCCAGTGCCGTCAAGTACGCCGTATCCCTTACGACGGAGGAGAGCGCGAGCCCACCAGCGCCGAGGTCCGGAGCCGCGTCGGGGCCGACCACGAAGCCGGCGGCCACGCGCACTCGCCAACCGTCGTTTGCCGAATCGATCCGATCTCCAGGCGTCAGTGCAAGGGGAAATACCTCACCCGACTCATTCGTCAGTCGGAACGTGCCCTCGTTCTGAACCTGAATGGCCACCCCGGGCGCCTCGTCAAATACCCCTTCGATCGCCACCGTTTCCGCTCGCGCAGCGCCGAATGTCCGCCCATCGACCGACGTTTGTTCCTGCAGTGCCCAGCCCACGCCGTCGTTGACCTGCGTGTACAGGTGCCAGCGGCCGTTCGCGTACCCCAACGCCGGTTTTTCACCTGCGTCGATCGCGGCGTCGGAGCGCGTCCACGTCGTCAGATCGACGCTTTCCGCCTCCCCGATCGACACGGAACCGTCCGACCCTCTGGCAGTGAACCACATCCGCCAGCGCGACAGATCGGCATCCCATGAAACAAACGGGTCTTCCAGCGATTCCCCCGCATCGGAGGTCAGCACGGCGCCGACGCGCGAAAAGGTGATTCCGTCGGGACTGGCGGCCATGCCGATGGACTGCGTCGTACCGTCGCCACCGTCATAGTAGAGGTACCAGACGCCATTCGACTGCACGAGGTGTGGGCCACCAAGGAATGCGTCCCATTCCGTTGCGCGCGGGTTCAGCAGATTGCCCGTCTCAAACGACCAGTTCCCGAGAAAGCCGATGTCGTCCGCCGCGCGGATCGCGCCATCGTCGAGGAATACCATGCGCGCCAGTTCACCAGATTCCAACAGGAACGAGGGGTCCGAAACGCCCCCCACCCCACCGTCCGTCTCGGCCACGTCGAGGTCGAGGTCGAGCCCGCTGCGAGCCCACGTTTCGCCGTTTCCGGTCACGCGGTACGCGCCGCCCTCGGCCGGGAACCACACCCGTATCGCCGCCTCCGACCACGACAGATCCCACGAATGAGCGTCAGGAAGCGCCGCGGGGATGATCGTCAATTCCACGAATTCCGCGTGCGAGCCCGAACCCTCATCCACGAATTCGGCGTCTTCCAGCGTGCCGGGGCCCGGCGGGAACACCCGCTCAAACGGCGTCGATGACATGTCAACGATGGCCACCTCATGCGAGGTGCGATTCACGACGTACGCGTGCTCCGTTTGATTGTCATACACGACGGCGCTCGGGTCATACCCGATGGAAAGCGTGTCCCCGTCTTCTGCAACGTCGGCGCCGCGAGGGGTGGACGGATCGGAAACGTCGATGAAATGAAGCAGATCGTTGGATTCACGCGTGCGCGCCTCGCCGCTGTATCGGTCGGTCACGACCACCATGTCGAGCGCGGGCACGTCGTCCAGCGCGCCCACGAAACTCGGCAACGCGAACGCATGTGCATCCAGCGCGCTGATCAAGTTCGAACCCGCGCCGAGGTCAATGGAATCCACGTCCAACATCAGCAATGAGCCACCGGAAAAGTCCACCCACGGATTTCCGTTCGTGATGGCAAGCACCGAGCCATCGCCTACCCAACGCATATCGGTCGGGCCGGCAAGGCACGTGCCGATGCCGATCTGGCCGTAATCGTAGATGCCTTCGGGGTACACCGCGCACCCCCCAAGGTCGGGGAGCGGGGCGTCGCGGACGCAAGCAAACAACAGGGAGA
The DNA here is from genome assembly GCA_945861635.1 of Klebsiella pneumoniae. Classification (GTDB taxonomy): domain Bacteria; phylum Myxococcota_A; class UBA796; order UBA796; family SXON01; genus CAMAWH01. The sequence continues at coordinate 10,339 of CAMAWH010000006.1, forward strand.
GGATCAGGGAGCACCCAGAAGCGTGAACGGCGTGAGCGGAATCAAAGCATGCCCAACGCAGCGTGCGCTGCCGCGAGCCGGGCAACCGGGACGCGGAACGGGCTGCAGGACACATAGTCAAGACCGATGGAGTGGAAGAAGGCCACGCCCGTCGGGTCACCACCGTGTTCGCCACAAACACCAAGTTTGAGGCGAGGTTTCGCCGCCCGCCCACGCTCCGCGGCCATTTTCACGAGCTGCCCGACACCCTCGACGTCGAAAACGGACAGGGGGGAGTTCTTGAGGACACCCTTTTGCAGGTAGTCACTGAAAAACTTGCCCATGTCATCTCGAGAGAAGCCGTAGGTCATCTGGGTCAAATCATTCGTGCCGAAGGAGAAGAAGTCCGCGTGCGCCGCGATCTTGTCCGCGAGCACGCACGCTCGGGGCAGCTCGATCATGGTGCCGACCTTGTACTCAATCTTCACGTGGTTCTCGGTCAGGACGGCCTCCGCCGTTTCCTCGCACTGCGAACGACAGCGCGCCAGTTCGTCGGCCATGGACACGAGCGGGATCATGACCTCCGGCATGACGACAACGCCCTCCTTCGCCACCTGACAGGCCGCCTCGAAGATTGCGCGCACCTGCGTGTTGTAGACCTCAGGCGTCGTGACGCCGATCCGGCAACCGCGGTGACCCATCATCGGATTCGACTCGTGGAGTTGCTTCAGGCGCTCCTTCAACACCTCCGTGCGTACACCGAGGTCCTTCGCAACGGTGGAGATCTCTTCTTCCCGGGAAGGAAGAAATTCGTGGAGCGGCGGATCGAGCAGGCGGATCGTGACGGGAAGACCATCCATGGCGCGAAAGATGTCCACGAAGTCGTTGCGCTGGATGGGCAGGACGAGGTTCAGCGCACGCTGCCTGCTGCGCTCGTCTTCCGCAAGGATCATCTGGCGCATCGCACGGAGCGCCGTCGGCTCGAAGAACATGTGCTCGGTCCGGCACAGGCCGATACCGATCGCGCCCAGACGGCGCGCATTTGCGGCGTCGGGACCCGTGTCCGCATTGGCGCGCACCTTCAGGCGCGCACGTTTGTCGGCCCAACTGAGCAGTTCGCCCATGGCGCCGGAGTCGGTCGGGGGGGCAAGCGTCGGAATCTCACCTTCGAATACCTCACCTGTTCCGCCGTCAATCGTGATCCAATCTCCACGCTTGACGACCGTGTCTCCCGCGTAGAACAGTTGGCGACCGTAATCCACGAGGATGTCGGTGCAGCCCACCACGCACGGGCGACCCATTCCCCGGGCAACGACGGCAGCGTGCGACGTCTGGCCGCCGCGACTCGTCAAAATCCCCCGCGCAACCGTCATGCCCTGAATGTCTTCGGGCGAGGTTTCCAGGCGCACCAGAATGACCGCTTCCCCCTGCTCCGATAGCTCCTGCGCTTCCTCACTGTGAAATACGACTTTTCCGCTGGCCGCGCCGGGGCTCGCGTCCAACCCCTTGGCGATGCACTTGCGCTTGGCGTCCGGGTCGAGGACTGGACGAAGGACCATCTCCAACTCCCCAGCTTTTACGCGCTTGATCGCTTCCTCCTCGGTGATGGTGCCCTCGTGGACGAGGTCGACGACGATCTGCACCGACGCCGCCGGCGTACGCTTGCCCGTTCGCGTCTGCAGCATGAAAAGGCGGCCCTCTTCGATGGTGAATTCGATGTCCTGCATGTCGCGGTAGTGCAGTTCCAACTTCGCCTGCACGGTGAACAATTCTTCGTAGACCTCGGGAAGGTACTCGGCCAGGGTCATGCCCGTTTCGATGCCTGCGTCTCGGTTGATCGGATTCGGTGTGTGCGTCCCGGCGACAACATCCTCCCCCTGCGCGTTCGGGAGCCACTCGCCAAAAAACATTTTCAGGCCCGACTTCGGGTTCCGCGTAAAGGCGACGCCAGTGGCCGATCGACCTCCCATGTTCCCGAACACCATCGTCTGGATGTTGACGGCCGTTCCAACGTCATCCGGGATGCCGTTCGTCTTGCGGTAGTATCGAGCGCGTTGCCCGTTGAAGCTTCGAAATACGGCCTCGACCGATAGCTTCAGTTGGTCCCAGGGGTCCTCAGGAAAGCTACCGCTCGCCTCGATCACGATGACCTTCAGACGGCGTGTCATTTCCTGCAACTCGGGCACGCTCAAGGCCGAAACATTTCGGCCCGCCCGAATTTCATCGACGACACGCCCGAATTTCGTGTAGTGGATGCCCAGCACCACGTCCCCAAACATCGTGACGAAACGGCGGTAGCTATCCCACGCAAATACAGGATTACCGGACCGAGTTGCCAAACCTTCGACGGTTGTGTCGTTGAGGCCGAGGTTCAGTACCGTATCCATCATTCCCGGCATGGATTGCGGTGCGCCGGACCGGACCGAGAACAACAGCGGATTCGTCGGATCGCCAAAACGCCTGCCCATCCGCTCTTCCACCAGGGCGAGTCCAGCGCGTACCTGCTCCCAAAGCCCCTCGGGGTACTGTTCCCCGTGCTTGAACCAATGGTTACACGTATCCGTCGTGATCGTAAATCCGGGCGGGACAGGCAGGCCCAGCCGCGTCATTTCCGCGAGGCCGGCACCCTTGCCACCCAGAAGATTCTTCATGCTGCCATCGCCCTCGGCGATACCGTTTCCGAAGCTGTAAACCCACGTCATGTTGTCATTCCGTCGAAAGGCGGGTGAAATCGGCGAGATTGGCGAAGATGCTGGTGGTGGCGGCCAGAAGTCCCATCCGATTCGCGCGGACGGACGGGTCGTCACACATGACGAGAACGGCGTCGAAAAAACTGTCAAGCGCAGGGCGCAATGCCGCGAGTGCCGCGAGCGCGCCGGCAACGTCATGCGTGCGCGGCACGGCGAGCAGCGCGACGGCCAGGTTGATCTCAGCCGGGTGCTCGAACAACGCCGAGGAAAACGAGATGGAACGGTGGTCCTTCACCAGCCCCGCCGCCCGCCGGAACGCAATACGGATAGGACCGAACTCGCCCGAACGAACCATGTCCGACATCCGACGCACGCGCTCCGCAATATGGGCCAGGTCGGAACCGCCGGTTGCGATGACCGCTTCAATCAGATCCGTCGGATGGCCTTCCGCCTGCAATGTGGCACGCAAGCGGGCGAGGATGAATTCGGTAACATCCGCGCGATCCGCCCCGGCGAGCGAGCACAAGCTTGCGACGTCGCCGCTATGGCCGGCGTCGAGCACGATCGCGATGATGCCATTGGCAGCGCGTCGGAGACCTTGGGGGTCACCGCTGCCGGTCGGTTGCATACCCTTGGCGAAAGTCGAGTGGAGAAGCGTGATCCGCTCCGCCAACGCCAGTGCACGGCCTGCCGGCGTTACTGGCAACGAATCTCCCGTGAAACGAGGAAGGTAGTGCTCCTCGACGCCGAGGGCGTCGGTCAGGCCTTCCGCAGCGGCCAGCAGATAGCCGACGTGTCCCTGAAGTTCTGGGAATTCCCCAACCATTTGCGTCGCGAGGTCACATTTGCAAACCGTGCCGATGGCGTGCACGGCACCGGGGTCCGCTTCGACGGCCGGCGCCAGAAGGCGGCCCGCTTCGGCCACGGCCGCTTGGCGCTCCGACATGGTCCCGAGGCCGCGGAGCCACACCATCCCCCTCAACTTCTCGCCGTGCTCCGCGAGCGACTTCCGGCGGTCCTCAGCGTAGAAGAACTTCGCATCGTGGAACCGCGCCGCGAGCACGCGCGCATTGCCCGAAGCGATGAGATCAGCATCTCCGTGCGGATTGTTGCTTACGACGAGGAATTGGTGGGAGAGTCGGCCTTCACGGTACAGCGGGAAGTAGCGCTGGTGCACGCGCATCGCCTCGACGAGCAGCCGGGGCGGCAAGTCGAGCAAGGACGCCTCAAACTCCCCGACGATAACCGCCGGAAACTCCACCAGATTGACCACTTCCGCGATCAGCGCTTCGTCATGGCGCAGCTCCGCGCCGAGACGCTCCGCGGCCGATTCCAGGCCACGCACCATCACTCGACGCCGGTGTTCCGCATCGGCAAGCACGTCACGTTTGTTGAGCTCCGCGAGCCAGTGATTGGCGTTCCGAATTGCGAACGACTCCGGGTGCCAGAGCCAGTGCCCGACCGAGCAATCCCCGGTGATGACGCCCGCGACCGTGGCGTCGATCCGCATGCCATCGAGCACGGCAGCCACTCCATGAATCGGGCGACCAAACTTTACAATTCCGGATCCCCAGCGCATCGTCTTCTTGAACGGGATGGAGAGGATCGCCTCGGCAAGCCCGTCACCCACGATGCGCGCCGCCGATTCGCCGCCCTCCATCCTCCGCACCCCCATCACCACGCCCTTCGGCGTCGCCACCTGCTCCAACGCGGCGACCGTCGTGCCCATTTTTCGCGCGAATGCCTCCGCTGCGGGCGTGGCAACACCATCCTGGAAGGCCGTTGCCAACGGGGGTCCTGTAACGACGCGCTCCACGAGTGGACGGCGCGCCTCCACGCCCTCGAACGCGACGGCGATCCGACGCGGCGTCGAAAACAACCGCGGGGGATTCGGTGCGAGGGATCCGAGCAGCTTCGTTAGGTTGGCCGCCAGCCCTTCCACGGCAGGTACGACGAATCGCGCGGGCAACTCCTCCGTACGGACCTCGACGAAAAGCTCAGCCACGCGGCACCAGTACGCGGCCGAACTCGGCATAGCGCTCGGCAAGCGGCACTCTAGCCTTCTCCCGATAGAGCTTGGCCGCGCCGCATGCCACCTCACGCACGCGTCCGATGTACCGCGCGCGCTCCGCAACGCTGATGGCCCCGCGCGCCTGCAGCATGTTGAACGTGTGGGAGGCATGCATGACACATTCATACGCGGGAAGTGGCAGGCCCTGGCCGATCAGCCGATGGGCTTCCGCCTCCCACATGTCGAACGCCGGCGCCAGTTTGGCGGGGTCGGAGTTCTGGAAGTTGTCGACGGCTTGCTCCAGTTCGTTGCGCTGGTAAACGTCTCCGTAGGTGATAGCCCGCCGACCGCCGCGCGCCCTTACCCACGTAAGGTCGTATACATTATTGACATTCTGAAGGTACATCGCAAGACGTTCGAGGCCGTAGGTCAATTCCACCGGGATGGCGGCGAGTTCCACGCCGGCAACCTGCTGAAAGTACGTGTATTGCGTGACTTCCATGCCATCCAGCCAGACTTCCCACCCGAGGCCCCAGGCACCGAGCGTCGGGCTCTCCCAGTCGTCCTCGACAAACCGCACGTCGTGCTTCTTCACGTCGAGGCCGATTGCTTCCAAACTACCAAGGTAGAGCGCCTGGATGTCGTCCGGGCTGGGCATCATCAGTACTTGGAATTGGTAGTATTGGCCCAACCGATTCGGATTTTCGCCGTATCGCCCGTCCGTTGGACGTCGCGACGGCTGCACATACGCACAGGCCCATTCATCCGGATCGAGAGAGCGGAGGAACGTCGCCGGGTGGAACGTACCCGCGCCCATGGCCTGATCATAGGGCTGGAGGATCGCACAGCCCTGCTCCCCCCAGTACGTCTGCAGCGTCAAGATCAGCTGCTGAAAAGTCACGTTGTCCTCGCGGCGCCACCCTTTACCGACCCACCCCCCTGCTGTCAAGGCGCACAGACAGCGCGTGACCTAGGTAAAAACGTAGGGCGCACGGTCATCGTTCGTGACGACGATGACCCAGATTCCGACCGGGATCGCGACGAGGAAGCACGGCCCGAGACAGGGCAACATGCCGAGGACCGTAAGGACGCGAACCAGCGTTCGAGATTTTGCCCGCCGAAGGCGCATTCCGGCGAAAATCCATGCGACGAAGAAGGCACCGCCGGCCACCGCTTCCCCGACCGGCCAGGCAAGCGCACGGAGGTCCTGCCCGCCCGACAACCACGCCAGCCAACCGCCGTAGGCGAGCAAGCCGCCGGACGTGAGCAGCGTGGACGCCGCGACCCAGATCATTACCTTTCCAACCGTACGAAGGCGCTGCTCGTACTCGATATACTCCGGACGACGCGCCGCCGGCTTCTCCTTGCGCGTCTGGTAGACGGTATCGACGCCCTTTCCCATGGTGATGAGGGCACCCTTGGCCGCAGGCGCTGCCGTCGTAAGCCACCAGTTATTCGCCGGCCCTTCTGTCAACTTCCGGCCGCGCGAGTAGAGGCCATCAAGCAAGTCTCCGAGCGCCGGGTCCGAGTGGGCGCCTGCCGGCGTGCCGATGCCCCGCATCTCCGATAGCCCAACCACGCCGCCCTGCGCCCGCCACGCGCGAAATGCGACGGTGTGTGCACGGACCGCATCCACAATCCCCGCGGACAAGGCTGGAAGTTTCGCCCCTACCCACGAGTGGAGGAACAACGTGTCGGGACAGCGGACGACGACCTGCGCTGCCGCGGGACCCACCACGATCTCAACCGTGTAGGTCCACAATTCGTCAGCGTCCACGCCGTCAAACAGCAGGAGAATTCCATCCTCCCCGCGCCGATAGCGGACATTTTCTGCGCTGAGTGCGCCGTTTACGTCCCCCTGACCGTCGAGCGTGTGGTCCGGAAGGCCGGCCTCGACAAAGCCACGCAAGAGCCAAGCAAACAGGTCATCAAACCCGGCGATGGCGTGCAGACAAACCTCCGACGCGGATGCTTATCTCCCGCGGCAAAAACGCGAAACCCCGCGCTGCAGGAGCGCGGGGCCCGTGTCAGGGACGATCAGTCCTTGAAGATCATGTTGAGGAATTCGAGACCATTCTCGTTCTCCCCGATGGACTGGCCGCTCTGCAGCTTCTGGCCGAGGAGGTAGGCGTCGTACGCCGTGACCCACCCGAACATGACCAGGAACGAGCCGATGCCGCAGGTGATGATGGGAATGACAAGCGTGATCACCAGCGTGATCATCGCCTTCTTCTTCTGGCCCATCAGGAAGTAGCCGAGCGCACCGCAAAGAAAGAGGTTGCAGAGAGCGAAAACAATCGGGTTTGCATCAGGCTTGGAAATCATCTGGCCCATGGTTGTGTACTCCGGTGGGTGGCTGAGTCGAGTGACGGAAGCGGACGGTTCACACTGGCCGAGATGGCGCGGAGCGAAAGCCGCCGCGGTTTTAGTTCATGGCGCGGCGCATTACAAGGCGATGACGTAACAATTGTACGACTGCGCGATACGAGCGGACGATGGCTACGCTCGATTTCTGGTTCGACTACTCCTGCCCGTACGCGTATCTGGCCTCCACGCAGATCGAAGCGCTGGCGGCGCAGGCCGGCGCCCACATCGTCTGGAAGCCAATGCTTCTAGGCGGAGTTTTCTCGGCGATCGGCGCGCCACAGATCCTGCCGCTCTCCCCGCAGAAAGCGCGCTACCTGTTGGTCGACCAGCTCCGGTGGGCGGACGTGTACGGCGTCGAACTTCGTCATCCGCCGCAACACCCGAGGCGGACGGTCAGTGCCCTCCGCGCAACGCTCGCGCGGGCAAACGAACCCGCCATCATCCACGCGTTCTACCGTGCGTATTGGGTGGAAGGTCGCGCCATCGAGGACATCGATGTGGTGCGGGAGATCGCGGGGGACTGCGATTTGGAGTCGCAACGCGAACCGCTGCGTCGTAACACAGGAGAAGCCGTGGCCCTTGGCATCTTCGGAGCGCCGGCCATCGTCGTGAATGGAAGCATGTTCTGGGGCAACGATCGCTTGGAGATGGTCGCATCGGCGCTGACTGCGGCCAACGCGATGGTGACGTGATGGGAGGCGGTCCGACCGTTGACTTCTGGTTCGATTTTTCCTCTCCGTTTGCGTACCTCGCCTGCACGCAGATCGAAGCGATCGCGGCGCGCACGGGGGCGCAGGTACGATGGCGGCCGATGCTCCTCGGCGCGGTGTTTCGCGCGGTCGGGCAGGTCGATGTGCCGCTGCTGGGGATGGGCGCCGCGAAACAGACCTATTACGCGATGGAGTTGGACCGGTGGGCGGCGCGCTGGGGCGTGCCCTTCACGTTCAACCCGACCTTTCCCCTGCGCACCGTGACGCCGCTCCGAGCGTTTCTGGCACACCCGGATCCGCTGCCCTTTGCGCGCCGCGTTTTTCACGCCGCGTGGGCGGAAAGCCGAGATGTTGGCGACCCCTGCGTGCTAAGCGAGTGCGGCGCGCCTGACGACGTTCTGTCGCGCGTAGCAGAGCAGAGGCAGGCGCTGATCGACAGCACCCAGGCCGCGATTGACGCGGGCGTGTTCGGCGCGCCGGCGTTCGTCGTGAACGGCAGGTGGTTGTTCTGGGGGCAGGACCGGTTGGGGATGGTCGAACGGGCGCTGCTCGGTTGGATACCCCCGGCCTAAGTCCACGAAAACGGAAACGTCGGCTACCCCGCGGCGGGGAGATCGATGTCAACGAGGCCCAGCGCCGCGGCGCGCTCCTCCAATCCGCGCAACAGCCGGCCGATGCTCCCGCGCAAGCTCGGATGGGCGAGCGCGTCGATCGCCTCGGCAACGGAGAACCACCGAACCGCGTCGATTCCCTCGTCCTCGGCAGGAGTGAACTCCGCTACGGGTCCTTCCGCCTCCAGCATATATAGGTAGATTGTCTTTAATCGTGGCTCGCCTTCCCTCGTGTAGAAGCCGTATTGGACGGTGCCAAGCGCCACGGTCGTCACGACGTTGGCCGCGATGCCCATCTCTTCCTTCACCTCCCGGCACGCCGCCACCGGCGGCGCTTCTCCAGCTTCCATCTTGCCTTTTGCAACCTCCCAGGTGGCGCCGTGCCTCCGGGTCACGCGAATGAGCGCGATCCGCGGCAAGCCGCTTGTCCAATCGACGAGGAAACCGCCGGCACTCGCCTGCTCGGCGAAGCCGTCGCGCATGTTGAGCACGTGCCGAACCGGCACGTACGGAGCGGTGAACAATCCCGCCCGTGTTCGGCTGAACACCAGCCCCTCACGACGTGCCCGGGCCGCGTCGACGTACAGGACCACCGGGTCCTCCCATGCGCGGTGGGCGACGCGCCACGCCTGCCCTTCCGTCCGAGAGAGGTGAATTCCCGCCTGATTCGCGGAAAATACGCGACCTTCCCCCTCGAATACCGCCATCTGCGCCCGCGACGACGCATGGTAGAGAAGGTCGGGACCGCCCGCGTCCGCGGGGGTTGGCGTCGAGGAAACCAGCCTGATTCGCCCACTCTCCACCTCGAGACGCCCCGCCGCGCACCGGCGCACCGAGCCAACGACGTCGTCCGCGCGCACCGGACGATGAATGGTTCGGCTTACGACCCGGGCAATGCACCCCGCGTCAAACCAACCGGCGTCGTCCGCCTCAAGCCCGGCAGGAAGCGGCAACTGCCGAAGGAGGAAGCCAATCGTTTTGGATAGGCGTACTGGATCGAGGCCCGCCAATGGGGCTCCGTGTGGGAAGGATATTAGTGTGGCGGTTTTCGCGCGGCGGTGTCAAGTGCGCCGCGCGGGTCGATGCTCGGCTTGCGAGTCGAGGGACACGGACCTGCGCCGTTTCTGCCGACAAACTACCGCGCAGTCGTTATTCGGACAAAGTGCCCGGTCCCCTCCATTGCGGGTGCCCGCCCCACGCGGGTTCGGGCGATTCTCGACGCGGCGCAGGCGCAGATTGCCGAGCGCGGATTCGAACGCGTGCGACTCGACGCGGCCCTTCAGCATGCCGTCAGGGTGACCCACGACGCCACGGAACAGGTGCGCGTCGCCCGTGTAGTACTGGCGAACTACCTTCGTTCGGACAAAGTTTTAGCGCGGCTTGTGATCCGCGGCATGACCGACGGTGAGTCGGGCGCTGCCTACCAGGCCGTCCGCATGCTCGCGCCCACTTTCAGCGCGCTCGCGGGCCGGGTTGACGGCGCCGCGATTCGGCGCGAGATCGAGTTCGCCGTCCTCTGTGGATCCGCCCGACCGGAGTGGGAGTCGCTGTTCGCCGCCTGTCCTACATCGGCGGATCCATCAGGTCCCGCCAGATCTTCTCAGACCGGGTAGCCGCCTCACTGACGTGAGAGCAAAACCATTTCCAGCGCAGTAGGCGTTCGTTCGGCGGCGGATCGGACGGGAGATCCACCGGGTACGGGGTCGATGCGACAAACTTCCCGCCAAGAAAGCGGTAGGTTTCCAGCAGAACCCCGTGCGCCTCGGAGTTTCCGGTCGTCGCCGCAAGGGCGCGACCCAGACCGACGGCAACCGCGTCGGACGCCGGATCGAGCGGCGGCAATATTCCGTGCGGTGGAAGGAGCGCCAGATGCGTGACAATCTCGCCGAGCCCGTCCGCAAGGGGGCTAAATCCAAGCTCGGCGCACGAACGCAGCGAACCTGCGAGCAGCTCGCGGGCCGGCGGAACCACCCGGGCCAACGCCGCATCCAGCGTCATCGGCGTCTCATCATCCCAATCGCCGGAGAGGTAGCGCGTCACCGGCTCGCCGCGAAGCCCCGAAATCGTGCGACCCGCGCGCAGGGCCACGGCCAATCGGGCCAGCGGAGCGACGGGCGCGCCGAAAAGCAGATCGAGCACCGCGGGCTCGGACGACGCGCCGAACAGCTCCATTCCTGACCGCAGTGCGCGTGTCAGACGACGCGCAGCCGGCCGACCATCTCTGGCCAAGGCGACAAACGACTGGGTCGCAGGATGCGCGCCGGCACCGGTCCGGTCGATGTCGAACCAGTCCCCGCGCCCATCCGGACTCAGCGAAACCGCGAGCAACGCCTCCGGCGGTCCGGGAACCACGACGAGCGCGCCGCTGCCCAACTCGCGACCGACGCCGCACGACGCCAGCGGTGTCGAGTGCAGCAGCGCCGGACCGCTGACCGTGCCGATGTCACCAGGGTCTCCGACGATGTCAACGCGGATACGCTGACCCATGTTCCGGGCGCGCGAAAGGAGCAGAATGCCGGCGACCATTGTGCCCGGACTTGAGCCGCGGAGTGCTACGTTCATGTTTCAACCTCCCTTCCGCCAAGGTGGCGAACAAACAATGCAGGGGCGACAAACAGCGCGCCGCCGGCAAAAAACGTAACGAGCGCGACAAACGGGCCCGCCGCCATCAGCAGGACGTTGAGTACACCGCCCGTGATCAATGCGGCGATCGCAACCTTGCGGGCCGGAGATTCTGGAATCCACCCCTCGACGAATTCGAGGGCCGGTTCGGCATCGCCGATGCCTCGCTGCCAACGCCCGAACGAGATGACGCGGTAGAGCAGGAGGACGCCCCCAAGTTGGATCCAGCCGATCAAGATCATGACGCCGACGAGCGCGAGGCTGACGAGGTCTTTATCGCCGTGGACCAACAGCGAGGCCCAGTCGATGCCCGCGCCCGCGAAGAACGCTACCGCATAGTCACGCGTCACGACGTGAAACCACCGCGACCAAGCCCCGCCGATCGCAGCGCCCGGTACCGGTCCCACGGCCTTCCGTCCGTCGGCAATGTACTCGATCGTCTCCGGATAGAAACGCACGGCAACAAGCTCGTGGAGGCGCTTACCATCCGGAAGCCAATGCGTGAGCTCCATGCGCGCGGCGTCCGCAGCAGCCAGCCGGCCTGGCGCCGCGCGCCCAGACGCACGAAGCGTCCACCCCTCCCCCTGACCGCGCAGCTCCGCGTCCGTGTCAAAACGCAGCGGTTCGGCGGCCGCCGGCGACGCCAATAAATACAACACGCGCCCGAGCGGCGCCGCCGTCACGCGGATGCGCTCTCCGCCACAGAACAGGTCCGCATCCGGCGAGGCGGCGAGGCGTTCGGCCGCCTCGTCAGGAAGCGTCGGGAGCGAGCGCTCAGCCGGCACGGGCCACGGATACGCGCACGCTCTCCCCGTCGATCGTTACGTCCGGTGCTTGCTCCTCGACGATACCAAGCACCGCGCTCGTCACGTTGCATATGGCCGCGCCGAACCGCGCCATCGCTCGACGCGTGCGCTCGCCACCGACCACCTCGAGAAGGACCCGATCATGGTACGCGAGTTCCATCGCTTTCCGGGCCGCCTGCACGCGACTGATGATCTCACGACTCAAGCCTTCCTCGTAGAGATCTTCGTCCAGCGCCGCGTGGAGGGCGACCACGGCGGCGGCCGACCCGGACGCCTGGAAGCCGTCCCGCGGCGCAACCTCGACAATGACATCCTCCTCCGTCAGAACGACGTCACCGCTGGGCAGCGTGAGCGCTAGCCCGCCGGCCAGCACCGCCGCTCGCACCTCTCCGCCATCCATCCCGAGAAGCGCCTGCTGGCAGACCTTCATGTCCTTTCCGAGCTTTTTGCCCAACGCCTTGAAATCCGGCTTCACCCGGAAGGTGACGAACTGGTCGGCGCTCGCGGAGAAGCGCACTTCACGGACGTTCAATTCCTCGCGGAGGAGCGGGAGAAGCAAGGCGAGGCCCCGAGCACGGCCTGCGTCCGCAAGAATGATCTGGGCGGCGGCGAGCGGTTGCCGCACCCGCACACCAACGTTTGCACGGGCCGACAATCCCAACGACGCAAGTTCGCGCAAGAGCGTCATGTCACTTGCGAGCGCCGGCGCTTGCCACGCATCGCCAGGCTCAGGCCAATCGGCCAGATGCACGCTGACCGACCCCGGCGCTCCGAGCGAACGGAACATCGCATCCGCCATGAAGGGGACAAACGGGGCGACCAACTTCGAAAGTGTCAAAAGGACGGCGTACAGTGTGTCCCGCGGCTCATCGGCGTCGGGACCGCCGAAGCGATCACGTGAGCGGCGCAAGTACCAATTCGACAGGCCGTCCACGAATTCGGACAATGCGCGCGCGGCCTCATAGGGTCGGTAGGCGTCCAATGCCGTCGTCACCGTGCGCGTGAGCGCGTCCAACTCGTGGAGGATCCAACGATCCAAAACGTGGGTGGGCTCAGGCGCGCACGGCGCGTGATCTCCCGCGTTCAGCACAAAGAACTGGTGCACATTCTTGAGGCGGAGGAGAAACTCCCGCTGGCCTTCGAGGATGGCCTTCAGGGAGATGCGCGTGTTGTTCCACGGTGGATTGCTCGCGAAGAACAGCCACCGGAAAGCGTCTGATCCGGGGGCTGGGTATGGCGTGGCGAAGGTCACGAGAGCCCCATAGGTTGCGATGTCGTCGGGGTGCATCGCCACCGTGTCCTTCGGCTTCACGGGCCGCGGCACGACTTCGAAAGGCGCGCCGTCAGGAGCCGAAAGGCGTTCCGCCGCGTCCAGTCCGAGCGACTTCACCTGCGGCGGCTTCATCCCGATCTGGCCCAGCTTCAGGGTCGGATCGGGGACGGTACGAACCTTCATGCTTCCCTTGAGCACAAGGTCCGGAGATGTATAATTTCCTTTGGATTTTGACTCCTTCTTTCCGTCCGCGTCGCACACGTGTCCCAACACGATGCAGTTACGATACGGACGCGGAAATCCCACGGGTGCGATGCCCTGGGTGCGGCAGGTTTCTTCGTCAAACAGGAGCGTCGAGATCATCAGCAGTGAGTAGAACCAACCTCGCGTCTGATCGACGGCCTCAGAAATGAAATCGGCAGGGAACGACCGTTCGAATTCGGCACGACCCGCGTGGGGCCAGCCCCATTGTGCGAACGGCATGCACCCCGAGTCGAACCAGCAGTCGATCACCTCGGGAACGCGCCGCATCACGCCGCCGCAATCGCACGCCAGCGTCACGGCGTCGATCCACGGTTTGTGCACGGCGAGATGTGGGTTGTCGGTGTTGGCAAGTATGCCGCCCCTTGCAACGATTTCCGCGGTGGACGCCGGCGCCACGCGCGCCTCACAGGCCTCGCAGATCCATATGTTCAGCGGCGTACCCCAGAATCGCTCACGTGAGAGCGCCCAATCCACGTTGTTCCTAAGGAAATCACCAAATCGCCCATCGCGAATCGTCTCAGGAGACCAGCCCACGGAGGCGTTGTTGGCGAGCGCCTGCGCCTTGGCGGACGTCGTGCGGATGAACCACGCCGGGCGCGCGTATTGGATGAGCGGATCCTGATCGGCGCGGGGACAGAATGGATATTCGTGCCGGATCGTCTCGCTTTTAAACAGGAGTCCGCGGTCCTTGAGATCGCGGACGATGTCCTTGTCCGCGTCCTTGCAGAAAACGCCGGAAAACGCTCCGCACCCCTCGACGAACTTTCCGTCGGGGCCGACCAACTGCAGGAAGCCCAGCCCCTCGACCTTTCGCAGCGCGAAGTCGTCTTCCCCGAACGCGGGCGCCGTGTGGACGATGCCCGTTTGTGCCGCTTCGACGTGCGGGCCCGCCACGACGACGTACGCGCGACCGCCCGTCGGCTCCGCCAACGTGTATAACGGCTCGTACTCGAGCCCGACCAACTCCGCCCCCCTTACGACGCGAAGCACTTCTCCATCGTCGCCGAAGAGCGCCGCACACAGCGGTTCAGCAACGATGCAGGTTTCCTCTCCAATGCGTACATACGCATAGTCCAACGTGGCATTTACCGCGAGCGCAACGTTCGATGGCAGCGTCCACGGCGTTGTCGTCCACGCGAGCAACGACACGCCGGGCTGGCCCCGGACCCGGAAACGAACCGTGACGGATGGGTCATCGACGGTTTTGTAACCCTCCCCAACTTCACCGGAAGAAAGCGCCGTTCCGCCCTGCGGCCACCACCACACGACCTTGTAATCCTGATAAAGCAGGCCCTTTTTGAACAGCTCCGAGAGCGCCCACCAAACACTCTCCACATACGTCCGGTGGTAGGTGACGTAGGCGTTGGGTTGGTCGAGCCAGAATCCGATGCGTTCGGTCAATTCCTCCCATTCCTGGGTATAGGTGAACACGCTGTCGATACACTTGCGTGCGAACGGCTCCAGTCCGTACGCCTCGATGGCGTCTCGACCGTGGATCCCCAACAACTTTTCTACCTCGACCTCGACCGGCAGCCCGTGGGTGTCCCAGCCCGCCTTGCGCTCCACCCGGTAGCCGCGCATCGTCCGATACCGCGGAAAGAGGTCCTTCACGACGCGCGTCAATACATGCCCGTTGTGCGGCATGCCATTTGCTGTGGGTGGACCTTCGTAGAATACGAAATTCCCCCTCGGCGCCGGCCGGGTGAGACTCGCCTCGAAAATTCGCGCGGACTTCCAGAACGCGAGAACCTCCGCTTCCAATTCGGCAGGCGCGGCAAGCTCGCGGTACGTCGGCATCGAAATCCTCGGGGCGCCGCGATCTAACCGGACGGCGAGGGACTGATAAGGTGTCTACACTGTCCCGCACCCGGGTGGCCCATGGCTCCGATCCTTGACGCCCGTTTTGGGCTCGCCCTCTACTGCGACGTGCGTTGCGACGATTCCGTATTGTCGGCGCTGGATCGGCAGCTTGCAGGCGTTGTTGAGGTGCCGGCGTTTGCCGACTCGGTGACGACACCCTCGCGGATGATGGGGCTCGCGGACACCGTTGCCTACCCGGTGACGAGCGTGTGGATCGCGGGGAGCGGGGTGGGAATTTCCCGCCCGGACCGCCTGCTGGCGGCGGAACAAGTCGTCGTCGCGTGGTTCGCCTCGCCCGCTAACCAGGCCGAGGAGACCCTGACGCGCGCACACACGGCGTTTGCGGCGGCGTCCGCGGGTGGCGGCTGGGTGCACGATCTCACGACCGATCGCGTGTACGGGGCGGCAGCGTGGGCACGACTCGATACCCACGCCTTGGGCCCGTGGGTGCTCACGCGATCGGGAGGCGGTCAGGTGCGCTCGGTCGGAATGCGGCGCTTCGCGGAGTACGATCTCGTGGTCGAGAACGTTACCCCGGAGGGCACCAATGATGCTGCGTTGGTCGTGTTTGCCGCGTTGAAGGCGACGCACGAGAAGGGACCCCCACCCGCCGCTTTGCGACTCGACGACGGGGCCACCCGAGGCGCGGCGACGTTTGCGCCCGCGGACGCCGTCCCGCCTCCCGGCGCCGTTGCCGATCCTGACGGCCGCTACCTCACCCTCCACTTCTCCGGGGAAACCAGCACGCTCGCCATCCCAGTGGGAGAGAATAGTCCGATTCCGGCGCCTCCCGTCGCCGCGCCGCCCCCGGAAACCGACAACGACGCACGCGCCGCCATCCCGACGGGGACCCCGGCGCCAACGAATCTCGAGCAGGCGCGTGCCGCGGTGCGGGAATCGCTGCTCCTGCGCGTTCGTCCGGAGTTTCTCCGCGGGTTAAAACCGGGGGACGCGTTGGCCGTGATGGTCGGCTTTCACGCAGCGACGGGTCGGATGGAATACCTCTGGGTCGAGGTCCGGAGTTGGTCGAACGGCGTGCTCTCCGGCATGATTGCGACGGAGCCAGCACTTGTTCCCTTACGACGCGGTGATAGCGTCCGCGTGCGGGAGGACGAGGTTTTCGACTATGTCGTACGACGGGCGGACGGATCGAAGGAAGGAAACCTGACGAAGCCGTTCCGGAAATAGTCGCGGGTTTCCCGCACGCGCGTCGTCGATGCGCGGGTGGCCAACGCGACCTGCCGTCCTCAGCGCGACCACCGCGCGATTGTCGCGAGCGGAAGCATCGTAACGCCCGCCCAGACGGCCATCGCCAACGCTGACGCCAGCGACGGGAGCATCGCCGCGTCCACCGGAGCCAGGCCCGCGACAAGCACGCCGGGCGCGAACTTCTCACCTACAAACCAAACGAATCCTCCAACCACGACCAGTCCGAGCGCGGGCCAGCGCCACACGCGCAGGTCGACATCGGAGGGTGCCAATTCGGCCGCTACGGACATCGAAAGAAGGACGCTCGCCCACGCCTGCCACCGCTCCCAGGGAATCGTCGTCGCCACGGGGAGCACTCCGGCGACCGCACGCGGCAGCCCGGGAAGGCCTCCCCATTCCCGCAGCAACGCGAGCGCCGCCCATCCCGCCGCGACGGGCGCCACCGGAGAAATCAGGTTTGCGAGCCACGAACGGGCCCAAGGCGCCCACGGCGCTCCGGGCCGGACGCCTCCCCTTCCCTCCGGGTCCATCGCTGAAATGGTGAACCCGAGCACCGTGTAGCCGCAAGCCAGCATCACGACGGCATGGGCGAGTTCATGCAGGAGATTGCCCGGCACTCTCAAGATGCCCGCGACGCGCCCCAGGGACCCGAGCGCCAACCGCACGAGCCAACTCGTGAAGAGCAGCAGCGCGAGCAAGAGCACGCTCACCGGAAACCCTCGTACACGTCGCCAAGAGGCTCCTCTACGGCCGTTCCCGTGCCAGCGCGGACCTCGAAACACACGACGTTCTTGCCGAGGCGGGCGATTCGCGCGACCCAGGCGCCGGCCGGCACGCTGCCGGCCACCTGCCGCGTCACGACGCAGACGCGATCGGAATGGGCCAGACCGACGCGTACAAAATCTGCTACATCCCCGTGGAAACACGTTCGTGCTGCCGCCTTCATCGGGTCGGGCGAGCACGGGCCACGCGCGGGGTCGAACCAGGGTGGATTCGTCACCACCAGATCCACGCGAGGGCCGGACCAATGCCGCACATCGCCGTGGATGACCTCGACAGGCAAACGCGATTCCGTGGCGCCCTGGCGCGCCCGTTCTACCCACGCGGCGTCAAGCTCGACGCCGGTGACTCGAAGCCCCCGGTAGGCCAGGAGCAGGCCCAGGACGCCACTACCCGCACCAAGATCCAACGCTGTGGCAGGCGGATCGCCGGGTTTCAGGAGGTCGCTCCGCATCGCAAACGTCGCCAGCGCATACACCTCCACACCGTAGCGGTACCCGCGCGACGGCTGGTACGCGACGACGCCGGGGGCCGGCGACTCCTTCGTCCATTCGGTCACGGCGCGCACGTCATGGGCGGCCGATATCGCTCCGCCAAGCCGCGCCCGCGAACCGGACGCCGGCAACGCCCTCGTACGCCCGCCTGCGGGCAAGATCTGGCGTGCTTCCGGTTGCCGTGATGCCCAGAACACGGCCGCCGGAAGCGCGAAGCGTACCGCCGACGCCATCCACATCGGGCGTCCACGAAGTCCCGCCCTGGAAAACAACGAGATCGTCCGCTGCCTCCGGAAGCGCCTGGATCTCCGCGTCCGCTCCACATTCCGGGTAGCCCTCCGCGCAGACGACCACGCACGCAGCCGCGAGCGGCTTCCACCGCAGCGACTCGCCGGGGAGCTTCCCGAGTGCGGAGCCCAGGAACCACGGCGCGGGGTCCTCGTCCAGAAGCATCATGAGCGGCTGACACTCCGGGTCACCAAAGCGAACGTTGAACTCCAGAAGCTTCGGACCGCGCGAAGTCAGCATGAATCCGCCGTAGAGCACACCGCGAAACGGTGCGCCATCGGCTGCCATTCCCGCAACCGCGCGCCGCAATGCGTCGTGACAAACCTCCAATTCCGCCACCGCCACGGGCGCGACCGCCCCCATCCCGCCGGTGTTCGGCCCCCGATCCCCGTCAAACCTACGTTTGTGATCCCGCGCGGGAAGGAGCGGCGCAATGATTGTTCCGTCAGAGATCGCCAAGACGCTGACCTCCAGGCCGGTCAGCCGCTCCTCTACCAGCACCTCTGCGTCCGGACGCGCGGCCAGGGCCGAGGCCACCGCGGCGTCCGTCTCCCCCGGCGTCTCGCACACCCAAACGCCCTTGCCCGCCGCGAGTCCATCGAGCTTCACCACGCCAGCCTCGCGCGCGCGCCAGCCCTCTCCCGCGCGGACGACGGTGGACGCCGCGGTGGGCAAGTCCCACCTCTGGCAGAACTGTTTGGTGAATATCTTGGAGGATTCCAACCGTGCGGCCGACTTACTTGGACCAAACGCCGGAATTCCGCGTGAAGCGAGCCTGTCTACGAGCCCCGCGGCAAGCGGTGCCTCCGGCCCGACGACGACGAGATCGACCGCCGCGTGTACCGCGGTTTCGATTTCATCTCCGACAACGACCGCGCCCAACGCAGAAAACGCTGGGTTCGCGTGGGCGAACAGGAGTTCGTGTCCATGGCGATGCAGCGCCCAGGAAATCGCGTGCTCGCGGCCACCGCCGCCGACCAACAGGATCCGCATCAGCCGCCGACCGCTATCGTTCGCATGAGGCGGCGGGAATCAAGATCCGTCGGGTCGAATCGCGCCGCCTCCCGAGCGGCAATGAGCGCGGCGCCCTTGTCTCCACGAGCGCGCGCAACTTCCGCTGAGAGGGCGTACAGCAACGCGCTGGGGGTACCCGCGGATCGCACGATGCCGATCGCCTGTTCCGCCTCCGCCCAACGCTCCTGGCGTACGAGAATTTGGGCGTGCAACAGGTGGTATGCCGCTTCCTTTGGACGGATGCGCGCGACCTTTTCCGCAAGCTCGGAGGCGAGCGGTAGGTTTCCGCGGCGCAGGTGGATCCGCGCTGCCAGGGCCATCGTCTCTGCGTCCTCCGTTTTTGCAATCTGCGGGGTGATTTCGGCCAGCGCAGTCGCGTCGTCTCCGCCGAGCCAGGCGGCCGTCGCTCGGGCAAACACGCCGCGCGACTGCAACGTCGCGTCTCCCCCGACCAGCTCCGCAAAGCGGTCCCGCAGCTCGGCCGTTGGTACTGGCGGAGCAAGGGCGGCACCCAGGTCACCACGTCGAGCGTCTTGACCATCCACCGCGCGGACGGCGTCACGCATGGCCTCGAACGCCCCACTCGGATTGTGCGAGGCGATCTGAACCAAGCCCATCCAAACGTACACCGCGGGGCTGTGCGCATCGGCGCGCAGCGCGAACTCGCAGGACGAAAGGGCCTCACGCGGTTGGTTCCGCTCATAATCCGACCAAGCATGCGTAAGGTGTACCCGCGCATCGTCCCGATTCGCCGTAGGCCGATTATCCAGGAGCGCCCACAACTTCGCTTCGCCCGCGGCATCGCCGGACAGACGCGCGATCAACGCACGCGCCTGAAGGATGGGCATGGTCGTTCCACGCTTTTCTGCCAATCGCACCGCAGCGGCCCGCGCCTCATCGACCGCCGCCCCGCCGGCCTTGTTTCCCAGAATCCAGCGACTTTGCGCGTCCACCAGCGCCGCGTGCCGACCCGCGTCCTCTCCCGTAAATGTTCTTCCTTCCAGCCATTTCAGCGCACCCGGCACATCGCCGCGCGCAAGCGCGCCCTGCGCGGCCGTGACGACGAGATCCTCGGAAACGCCCCCGCCGAGACGGCGCACCACATCTTCACCAGCCGCAAGGTCACCGTCGCGATAAAGAATCGTTGCATATGCTGACTCTATACCGACATCCTCCTTGATCTGACGACGCAGGCCGAGAAGCCGCGGCCCGGCGGACGCGAGGTCCTCCCGCGCTGCAAAAAGCGCCGCGTGGCGCACCATCGACCGGTTTGCGGGCCATGCCGTCACCAATTCATCCCATTGAGCAAGGGTTACCGCAGCGTCAGTTCCCGCGCCGCGCGCCACCATGGCCCAGTAGCGGCAATCCAAATCGCGAGCGTCGAGCGCGAAGCATGCCTGCAGCGCCGCGTCCGTCTCTGCGGGTACACCCTGCCGCACTGCGCTCGCAACCAAGGCCCGAAGGACGGCGAGCGATCCGCGATCGACGGTCCGGGCGCGCGTGAGGAGCGCCGCGACCAACGCCGGTTCCCGGTCCGCCTCTGCGTAGAGTTCTGCGAGCAACGCCAGCGTGCTCGCGTCATCCGGCAAACGCGCAACCGCGTGCTCCGCCGAGATGATGGCCGCGTCAAGGCCAAGCGCGCTCCCCTCAAAACGGGAATTCCACGCACGCGCGTGCAGCAAAGTGCGCGGGTCCGAGACGGGGCCGATGCGGGCGACCAGGGAATCGACCGGTCCCGGCACCCGCGGCGTGGGCGGAACGTTCGCGTCGGCAATCGCCGCCTGCGGACCGGAATCGGCGGCGCGTGGCGGTGCGTCCGCAACGATCGCGTTGACATCCGACGCGCTGGGAAGGCTGATGCCAGCAAAATTCGGGAGCTTCGGCAGCTTGATGGGGTGCAGGGCGGCGTACCATCCGACCACGGCGACGACGCTGCCGGTGGCGGTCCACCGCACCGCGCGAGGAATCCACGCCGGAAGCGGTCTGCGCTCCTTTTCTGGCGGTACGAGGAAGTCAGCGTGTCCGGGCATGAACAGCGTCCGGAAATCCGGATGTCCCGCGAGCGGCCGCGGCACCTCGTCGTCCCCCGCCACGAAGTCGGTACCGCGGATTTCGTTGCTGCGCAGCCGTGCGATCACTCCGCTTCTATCCAGCGTAATCTGCCCCGTCACCGAGTGGAGTTGATACTGCCGAACCAAGTTGGATGCCTTCCGCTCACACCCATCACACCGGGGCAGACCTCTGCGACCCGCGACGTCCACCAAGATGGGTCGACCACACTGTACGCAAGCGAGTTGTACCTTCTGGGCCACGGTACGCACATCCTACCATCTGATCTAGTGTCGGAAGTGTCGCGCGGCACTGAAGCTCATCGCCATTTTTGCAGTCGCCGCTACAGCAAGCACCTCCGCGTCGCGAATCGAGCCTCCAGGCTGGACGATTGCGGTGACTCCCGCTCCGGCCGCCACCTCTACGCCGTCCGAGAACGGGAAGAAGGCGTCGGACGCAAGAACCGACCCGGGCACGGCGCGCCGCGCCTTCGCTATCGCCAGACGCACAGAATCCACGCGGCTCATCTGACCCGCTCCCACGCCGTTCAACACGACGCCACCAGCCTCCGTTCGGGCCAGCACAATCGCGTTCGACTTCACGTTTCGGCACACCGCCCATGCAAACGCGAGCGCGCGGGACTCGTCGTCGGTGGCCGGGCGCAGCTTCTCGACCCACTTCGTCTGATGGGAGATATCCCAGGACTGAAGGAGCCAACCACCATGTACGCGCTTGGCATCCCACCCTTCCGGAGCGCACTCCGACCAATCCGCTGGCAGTTCCATGACCCTCAGGTTCGGGCGCTTCGCGAAGATTGCGATCGCCCCCTCGTCAAGACCCGGTGCGGCGATCACCTCGAAGAACACCTTGCTCTCGACGATTGCGCCCGCATCGAACGCCGACAACGCCCTGTTGAACACCAGGATTCCGCCGTATGCACTCACCGGATCGGCCGAAAGCGCGAGCGCATACGCCACGGCCACACCATCGGGATGCACGGCGGCTCCACAGGGATTCGCGTGTTTGACGATGACGCACGCGGGTTCGATGAATTCGAAGACCACCCGGAGGGCGGCGTCGAGGTCTCCGAGGTTGTTGTACGACAGTTCCTTCCCCTGAAGTTGCCGCACACGCGCCAACGACCGACCGCCTTCTCCGGGCGTTTCGTAGAACGCCGCGCGCTGGTGCGGATTCTCCCCGTAGCGCAACGGCTGCACCCGCCGCATCGGCACCGCCATTTCGGCTGGAAAGTCGCCATCCGCGATTCGCTCGCCGAGCCAGTTTGATACGATGGCATCGTACGTTGCGGTGTGCCGAAACGCCTTCACAGCCAGGCGGGCGCGAAGCGGCGCGTCGGTCGGGGAGGCCAGCACGGCTCCGTAATCCCTCGGATCTACAACAATCGTGACATGAGCATGGTTTTTCGCCGCCGCCCGCACCATCGCAGGGCCGCCGATGTCGATCTGCTCCACCGCCACGGCCAGCGAGGCTCCTCCCGCCACCGTGGCCTCGAAAGGATAGAGGTTCACCGCCACGATATCGATCCACGCGATCCGGTGCTCGGCCGCCACCGCTTGGTCCTCGTCTCGGCGCCCAAGAATGCCGCCGTGAATCGTGGGGTGAAGCGTCTTCACCCGGCCGCCCATGATCTCCGGAAAGCCCGTGTGCGCGGACACCTTGGTGATGCAGATACCAGCGTCGGACAACGCTTTTGCCGTCCCTCCGGTTGACAGAATGTCGTATCCTCCGGAAATGAGTCCGCGTGCGAAGTCCACAATGCCGGTTTTGTCGGAGACGGAAAGAAGGGCAAACGGCATCGTCAGTTCCCGGGTCGCGGCGGGCTAACGCGAGCGGTCAGGGGCCGATGGGCAGATCGAGCTGTTTCCATGCCACGACGCGGATCGTGTTGCCGCCGACGACGGTGCCGATGAGCAGGAGCGGATGCCCGACAAGCGGGCGAAGCGATCCCGAACTGGCATCCTCCAGGATCAGCGTCGTTGCGGTATTCCGGTCGTCAATCACGAGCCGCGCGCCGTACGCACGGAGGACGCCGACGAACCCGCCCGAGCCGTCTCCCGCGTCCCGAACGTGCCAGTCTCGAACGGCGAGTGCGTGGCCGACCCGGATGCCTTCGACCTCCACAGTGCAGCCGTGCAGTCCGCGCAACGGGGCGCTGTCGTCGTCAAGGATCAGGCCTAGCGCAGCGCCATCCAAGGCGTGAATCTCCACGGAAACACGGTTTTCCGCAACTTCGACAATGCCGACGCGTGTCGTTACGATTGAGCAAGCGACGACGAGGGAAGGAAAGATCACGCTGCCGGCTTAAGAGCTCGCGCATCCGCGAGGCAGGGAGCTTGACGAAACACCCGCCGAAAGGTAACTTCATGGCCCCGCGGACGGCGTCCTCGTCGCGGCCGCCGTGCGGTTAGCACGGGCCCGTCGGGGCTCACGCCGGGTCCGCCGGCCGCAACGGAGTCCCCATGTTCCTGCTTCCGCATAAGGTCGGATCCTTCACCCTACACCGAAAGCTCGGCACGGGCGGCATCGCCGAGGCCTACGCCGGCGTCAATGAAGTGCTTGCAAAGGCCGTTGTCGTGCGGCGAATTCTACCGTACGTCCTTCGCGAGCCCGCGCGCATGGCGTCGATCGATGGGCGAGTCAAGGATCTCCTCGGCGTCCGTCACCCCTTTCTGGTGCACGTCGTGGACCACGTCGTCGAGGGCGAAGAGCATTTCGTCGTCGAAGAGCACATCGACGGCGTCACGCTTGAAAAAGTTCTGAACTGGTGCCGACAAACGTCGAGGCACATTCCGCACAATGTCTATCTCAACATCGCGACGCAGGTGTGCAACGGTCTGGAGGCGCTCCACGGTCGCCAGGGCAAGGGCACGAGCGCGGAGCACGTGCTTCACCTGTCGCTCAAGCCGGGTGCCATCTTCCTCACCCGTGATGGCAAGGTGGTGGTGGGGTCGTACGGGCTGACCCGCAGCCCAACTGCGCTTCCGCACGGCGGCGTTACGGGTCCGGTGCCGACGAGGATGGAATACCTCTCGCCGGAGCAGACCCACCCCGACCAGAAACTCACGCCCGCCAGCGATATTTTTTCGCTCGGTGCGGTTCTCTACGAACTCTTGACGCTTGAGAGTTTGTTCCGCGCAGAATCGAACCTTCAGACCATCCACAAGGTGCGCCGCGCCGAAGTCACAACCCAGCTTTTGCGGGTGAAGGAGCGGATGCCGGGCCTCGACAAGGTCCTGTTCCGGGCGCTGTCGATGAATCCGCGTCATCGGTACCAACGCGCGTTCGTGCTGCGTGAAGATCTGCGCGGGCTCATGGCTGGATACAGCTTTGCCACGATTGCTGAGGATACCCGTACATTTCTCGCTCCGCTGATGGAGAGCCTGTCGGCGCCGTCGTCCGCGGTGTCCGACGCGCCTGACGCTCCGGATGGCGCCGATTCTTTTGAGGACGCGCCGGCCACCCGCATCGATCCCGATCCGATGACGACGGCGATGATTGCCGCGCAGTCGCTCGCCGAGCGTGTGGCGCGAGAACGTGAACAGCTCGCTCGCATAGAGGATCACGGCCTTTCGGAGACGACCGAGAACACCAGCCCTCGCGACGAACGCGATCCCCCGACGGAAGTCCGCCCGGAGCCCGAACTCGACACGCACGACCGGGATCGTGACCGACCCACCGTCAGTCAGGATCCGCCGTCCGTGACGGGGCAACTTGGGAAGCAAGGGAAGCTCGGAAAACCACGCGGCCGCGCGGGCATGACACTTTCGCCGGAAATCGACACGGACATCGACACGGGGGTCAGCGCATCGATCCCTGATCCCGGCGCATCGGCGCCCGACATCCGCGGCATCCGCCGCGTCACCTCGGGTGAAAGTCCATCCAGCACCGCCGCCTTCCTTGCGGGTGAGGGGGAAGCACCGCATCCACCCGCCGCGCTTGCGGATCCCTCGCCGACGTACACCCCGGAACCGGAACCGGAGACGGAAATGCCCTCTGGAGGCGGGCTTGCGCCGCCCCGCACGCCCCCCCCGATGCACCTCGCGCCGAGCATGACGCTCGCTCCCGACGACTCAGACGTCTTCGCGCCGCCCCCGCCCCCGGCTACGCTCGCGCGGCCCAGCGCGGCGGCGGGGTTTTCGCGGGCGATGCCCCCCCCGAACATCGCCAGCACGCCCGCCCCGCTGCGAGCCACGCCTGTCGCCGCTCCGCTTTCTGCCTCGGCATCCCCGGCATTTGCCGCCTCGCCGGGACCCACGCTTGCGCCCTTGACGATGTCCGCTCCCGCGCCCGGGCCGAGCGCGCAGGTCGCCTCCCCCTTGCCCCCGCCGCGGCCACCCGTCCCGGGAGCGGACGTGTTCGACGAGCCGGAGCCGCCACGCCGCAACGCGGGTCTGTTTGCAGGGACGGTCGCCGTGGCGGCCGTCGCCGTGATGATTTGCGGCGGCGGCGCCGCGGTCGGGTATTACGCTTTTTACGGGAAGGAAGCCGGCACGGCGGTGGCTGAAACCGTGGCACCCGACGCGAAACCGGGCCCGCTCGCGGCTTCCTCCGCCCCGACGGCGTCCGCGTCGGGTGCGGACGCCGCTGACGTGATGGCCGATGGCGCTCCACCGCATCTGGACCCGATCGCGGACGAGGCAACGCCGCCGGCCCCCTCCCCCGTTTCGGGCGCGACGGCGGCCCCGCTCCAACCGGCGGCGGCCCCAATCGCAAAAACGGAGCCAACGCCGATGGCAAAACCCGTCGTGCAACCGGCACCGCCGCCCGCCGCAACGCCTGCGCCCGCCCCCAAACCGGCTCCCGTCGCCAAAGCGCAGCCCCGCCCGCAACCCCGCGCAGAGTCCAGCTACACGCCCCGAGCGGAGTCCAGCTACACGCCGCAACCCAAACCCGCATCGGCGGCGGTCGCGAACAAACCCGCGTCGGCGCTGGCCGCGAAGCCCCAACCGGCGCCAACTCCCGTCGCCAAACCGCAGCCGACCGCCGTGTCGAGGCCGCAGCCCGCACCCACGGCAGCGCTCGACGTGTCTGTCGCCGAAGCCCCGGTTTCGGAATTGGACCGGTATGCCGACAACGCTCGGCGGGGAAAGCTTGAGTCTACCGACATTTCCGTCCTTGAAATGACGGACATCACCGATCCGCAATACACGCGCTCCCGCGCACTGCTGATCATGAACGCCCAAACCAAAGGCGACGACAAGGGGACGAAACGGTACCTCGATCAGGTCATGCAGGTTGCGGAAAATCAGTACAATCCTGTGTACTTGACGGACTATGCGCGATGGCACGCCAACCACGGCGAATACGATCGGGCCCTGGACAAGGCCACGCTCGCGGAGCGGTATTGGGCACGCCTCCCCAGCGACCTTGTCTTCACGAAAAAGGCGGAGATCTACGAGGTCGAAGCTGCATCCTGGCAGGGCAAGTTCTACAAGTCCGGTGAGGACATGGAGCTGCTCCAGAACGCGATCAAGGGGTGGGAAAAATACAGGAACCATGTCGCCACGCGCTCGCGCACAGACCTCCAGAAGCGTGCGGACGCGGAGATTGCGAAACTCACCAACATCAAGGAGCGGATCCAGTGAAACGCGCATCTCTTCGGTTCGCGCTGGGCTTGGCGGCGCTCGCTGCCGTGCTCGGGAATTCGAGTCCGGCATTCGCCGCCAAAAAAGCTATTTCCGGCGCCGTCGTCGATCGAAACGGTGACGCCATCGAGCGCGCCAACGTCAAGCTGTCTCCCGGAAACGTCGAAATCATCACGGATGATGCTGGGAAGTTTTCCATCGACTACCTCCGCGACGAGGAGGGAAACCGCGTGAAGCTGGCAAAGCGCACGCACTACACCATCGAGTTTTTCAAGGTCGGCTTCCACACCGAAATCATAGAATTTGACTATAAACGCGGAGATCTCGCACTGGAGCTGGTCACGATGAAGGAAGACAGCATCCGCGTCGAAGTATCGAACGCCGACATCGACCCATCAAAGTTTCCGGACCGAGCGCAGAGCTCGGGTGGTTCGTACGAGGGCGAATAGTGACCATACTGCTGCTCGCGTGCACGTCCGAACCTGTCGCCGCCCCCCCCCAAGCACCCGCGTCTCCGCTCGACAGCGGTTGGATTGCCGGAATCGTTCGCGACCCCGCGTCGTTTGACACGCGCGTCGGTACGGGGCGAGATGGCTGGATCGCACTGCATAAAAATGACTGGCCGACCGCCGCCGCGGCGGGCGGAACCGCAGGACCGAGGGCGAACGCCGAACTCGCGCACTTCGAATCTTCACTCTCCGACATCAGTGCAGACGCGTGGATCCGTTTGGGAGAAGCCTGGGAAAAGCGCGGAACCATGCCCGCTGGCTCGGCGTTTCCGCTGTTCGTCGCGATGGGCGTGGATCTCGGCGGAGATGGCGCCTCGTGGCGCGCCCGAGGCGATGTCGAGCCCTCGCCCCTGGCCGAACGTC
Organism: Klebsiella pneumoniae; assembly: GCA_945861635.1. Lineage (GTDB taxonomy): Bacteria > Myxococcota_A > UBA796 > UBA796 > SXON01 > CAMAWH01. Next base: position 37,844 of record CAMAWH010000006.1, read on the forward strand.
GCTCGATGCACGTCGCCTGGGCCTCCAAGCCGGGCGACGTGGCAGCCGCCCGCGTGCTCGCGGTCAAGCCACTCTGGACGGAGAAAGCGGCGGTGGGGGAGCGCGCGTTCTACGACCCGGCCATTTACGCAATGCTGGCGAGCGCGTACCGCGCCGGAGCAGTGGCGGACGCGCCAAGCGCCACCGCCACGGTGGATGCCGCGCTCTTTTCGGCGTCCCTGACGGGAGCCGACGACGCCCGCGCCGATCTGCTCGCGCTCGGCATCCCACCGACGGAGGCTGCCGCCCCCACCGCAGACGACAGCGAGCAATGCCGTGGCGCCGTGCGCACCCTCGATGCGCAGCTTGATCCATGGAAGATCCAGTTGGCTGCGTCGGCGACCGACGAAGGGCGGGCGTTGCTTGACGACCTGCGCCTCATCGAAGGCGCCCGCGCTCGCACCCTTGTGGCGTTGGGCGCCGCCGCCCTCCGCGATGACCGACCCCGTTGTGCCCTCGCTTTTGCCGAAATGGCGCTCGACCACGAGTCACCACGGGCCATCGGCCCGATCAACTCCCCCACCCTCTTCGCGGTACTCGCCGCGGCCAACCTGCGCTCCGGACGCACGAGAGAGGCGCTCGACGCGCTCTCCGTGCTGGTCACGCCGTTTCCGGAGGTCATCGGCCTCAATGAAACGGTCGGTGATCTGGCGGTACTGCAAGGGCTCGACCGCGCCGGGGACTCGCGGGAGAATTGAGAAGCACATGATCTCGAATCGCGCCCTTGTCATCGGACTCCTCGTCGCTGCGGCCCCCGCCGGGGCTGCGAATTTCCGGTACGCCGAAGATCAGGCACCCGCCATCGTGAACCCGTTGTTCGGCTCCACAATGGCTGAGGCCCGGGCCAATGAGCTGGTGTTTGAAGGTCTGTACACCGATAATGCCGAGCTATCTACCGTTCCCGCGCTTGCGACGAGCGCGGAACTTTCCCCCGACAAGACGGAGATGACGATCAGCCTTCGTGACGACGTCGTTTGGCATGACGGTCAGCCGTTCACCGCCGACGACGTGGCCTATACGATCACCGCAATGCAGGACAAAGGTACGTTTTCCACGGAGGCGGGGCGTGTGTCGTGGATCAAGGAGGCCAAGGTGGTGGACGCCTCGCACGTAAAGCTCAAATTCGTCCGCCCGGAAGGTCGCCCGGAAGACAAATTGCTCTTCAAGATCCTACCGAAACACGCGTTCACGTCCACCGCCGTCAAACGTACGGATCCCTTCCGAAGCAACCCTGTTGGCACGGGCCCTTGGCAACTCGTAAAGTACAACGACGATAATTCCATCACGTTCAACAGCAACAGCGGCTATCGAGATCCCGTCGGCATCGCGCAGATGACGATGCGGGAGGTGTCGGACAAGAACTATCAGGCGAAATTGCTGCTCTATGAGAGCCTGGAGGCGCTGGTACGCGTACTCCCCCGCGATCTCGCCATGCTTCAAAACAACCGGAAAGTCGAGCTCTACCCGTACCAGACGAATTCGTGGTGGTACCTAGGCTACAATCTGCAACGCGCGCCATTCGACGACATCCACGTGCGCAAGGCGGTTGCGTCGATGGTGGACGTTTCTGCGCTCCTTGCCCCGGTAGGCACAGGTGAGGTGCTATCCGGCCCATTCGTGAAGTCGTCGCCCTTCTACAATCACGACGTCGCGCCGTTCGCCTATGACAACGACCTCGCGACAACGGAAATGGCGGCAGCGGGGTTCACGAAGACGGGCGAGAGTTGGACGAAGGCGGGCAAACCATTGACGCTGACGATCGCCGCGCACCAATCGCTGGAGAGCGCGCAGGAAGTGACGATCAACCTGCAGTCTCAGCTACAAAGCGCGGGAATCAAGGTGAACGTCGAGTTTCTGGACGAGCCGACGTGGAAGACGCGCGTGTGGAAAGACCATGATTTCGACCTCATTCTTTCGCAGTGGACGTTCGATCGCAACGAAGACGTGCGCGAGCAATTGCATTCGATCGGTGCCCGAAACTTCGTCGGATACAAGAACCCCGAGGTCGATAAACTGCTCGATCAAGCCCGTGATGCCGTCGATCCATACGTGCGCAAGACGACGCTACGGGGGGTGCACGCCAAGGTTCATGACGACCTGCCAATGATGTTCCTATGGACGCTCGACTCGTACGCGGCGCTGAGCGTGAAAGTGAGAAACGTCGTCATTCATCCGTTCTATTTCTTCACGTTCGGGCCCGCGTGGCAGATGAAGTAGCCGTGGGGCCGACTCAGACCTTGGCTTGCTTTTCCACAACCAGCGTCCGCACGTACCCGTGGATATCGCCCACGGTTCGGAAGGTGCGTGCGACCTGATCATCCAGTCGAACGCCAAATCGCTTTTCGATGGCGACCATCATGTCGGCGGCATCGAGGCTGTCGAGGTCCAGATCTTCACGCAGGAGCGCCTCCGGCGTCACCGCGCCGGCTTCGAGTTCGAACTGATCGACGAGAATGCGATCGACCTGAGCAATCACTTCTTCCGCACTTGGCACCGCACAATCTCCCGACACTCCGTCATAATCTGTCACGGGATCGGCGGCAACCCGCTACACCTCCGGCGGGGGGCCAAGGACCAGGCTGGCGTTGATGCCGCCAAACGCGAAGTTGTTGGAGACGATTCTTCGCAACGGACGACGCAAGGGCTCCGCCGGCAGAAACAGCGGCGCAACGTTCGGTGAGGTCAGGTTGAGCGTATGCGGGACGATTCCACGACGCATCGCCTCGACACAGACGATGAATTCGGTGCTCCCACAGGCGGCCAACATGTGACCGAAATGCCCCTTCAGGGAGCTGACGGGTACGCGATCACCGAACGTGGCGTAGGTGGCCTCGGCCTCGGCCGCATCGCCCTGTTCCGTTCCGGTGGCGTGCGCGCAGACGTAGTCCACCTCGTCGGGCGCGACCCCCGCATCCGCGAGCGAACGCTGCATCGCCGCCCGCATCCCTGCCGGAAGGGGGGTAGACATGTGCGTGGCATCGCAGCTCTCCCCATAGCCAAGCACTTCCGCAACGATGGGCGCGCCCCGATCCAGTGCGTGATCGAGAGATTCGAGGATGACGATGGCCGCACCTTCCCCCACCACCACCCCATCCCGTGTGCGATCAAACGGAGCCGGGCGAGTGTGCGGCGCGTCTTCGTGGCCGATACAGCCGGCGTGGACGACGGCAAACGTCACTGCGCTCATGGTGTTCAACTCATCGGCGCCACCCGCGATCACGGCGTCAGCCCGCCCCCACCGGATCAAATCCATGCCCAGCCCGATGGCCTGATTGGACACGGCGCACGCGCAACTTGGCGAGATCACCGCCCCCGTCACCCCAAAGGCCAGCGCAAGGTGACTGCCAACGGTGTGGGACATCACGCGGAGGAAGCTGGTAGAGGAGATGCCTCGAATGGAATTCGTCGCGAGAAATTCCGTCCAGTACTCCTCCAGTCCGTCCGGCGAACCCGTCGTCGATCCCGCCACGACGGCTACCCTGCCGGAGCCCATGCGCTCCATGGGAAACCGTGCTTGATCCAGCGCATCCTGCGCGGCAGACGCGGCGTACAATGACATTCGTGACATACTCCGCCGGTGCTTGCGCGGAATCTTGGTCGGCTCAAAATTCTTCACTGGCGCGGCGATGCGGGCATGGAGGTCGAGCACCGATTCCCACTTTTCAATCCGAACCACGCCCGACTTTCCCGCAAGGACGTCGTCCATGACGGCGGAGGGATCACTGCCAAGTGGGGTGACCATGCCCATCCCCGTGACGACGACTCGCTTCATTGGGCCTTCAGCTCCTCAACAAGGTTGGGCAACCCCAGAATCTCACCGCACGCGACATAGGCGGACATCGTAGCACCGCAGATCCCCGGGAATCCGACGCACTGGCCCGTCTGCAACAGGTTTCGAACCTTTGTCCGAACGGGGAGTCGGTAGCGCCCCATCTGCCGAACCGAATGGTAGTGGCCGTAGGTCGCGCCGAACGGGGATCCGGTGAAATCGATCGTCGTGAGCGGCGTGGACGCTTCGGCACGCACGATGCGCCAGTCCGGAAAATCGCGCGCGATCGCGCGGAGCCCTGCCTCCATGATCTCCTGCTTGAACACGGTATACGCCTCGGATCTCGGCGTTTCTCCATGCCAACGTTTGAATTCCGCGTAGCTCGTCTGGATCAGCCCGAGGACAACCTGTTCCGTTCCGGGCGGGCCCTGCGGATGGCGAAATCCGGGCGCGGTCAGGAAGTAGAAGGGCACTCGTGCGGGCGTGGAGCAACCCGCCGCCTCTTCGGGATCCCAGGTGTCGTACGCATAGAGATTACGATTTCCGAGCGCCGAAAGGTCGCCTTCGACGCGAAGATACATGCCGAGATGGCACACCCCCGGTTGGGCTTCGGTGACACGCTGGACGTATGCCGACCGAAACGTGCCCGGTGGGACCAGGTCCACGACCGCGCGCGGGTGCAGGTTGCAAATGACGAGATCCGCGTCGTAAATCGTGCCATCTTCGGTACGGACGCGCCGAGCGTAGTGGTCCTCGACGTCAATTGCCACGACCTTCGACCGCAATCGTACGACTCCGCCGCGCGCCTTCAGACGCCGGACCAACGCCATCGCGATCTTGTCTCCCCCACCCCGAACGGTCCAAGCTCCCTGGAGGAAGTGGTCCGTGACAATCGCGTGGAGTCCAAACGGCGCATCCTTGGGCGGCACGCCGTACAGCGCCCCCTGACCGGCGAGCACGGCCCGCAATCGGAGATCGTCAAAGCAGGCTTCCAGCACTTCGGCGAGCGAACGTTCCTCCCACGGCAGAACCGACTCAGGAGGCGTCGTCAGATCGAGGTTGAAAAGCCCATAGGCCAGCACCGCCTCTCGGTGCATCGCGATGTACCGATGAATTCCCTCGGTCTCGTGGGGAAAGGCCGCCAGCAAGCGATCCCGGAAGGCATCCACGCCCACGGGTACGACAAACTCAAATCCTGGAAACTTGAGAATATCGAAACCGTCCGGATCCATCGACTCCATGTGCAGGTCATCGTAAATGCCGACGTGCTTCATCACCCGGCCGAACAGTTGGTCACCCCGAGCGCCCCCAACGTAGTGGAAACCCGTGTCGTAGCCGATTCCGTTGCGAAAGAAACGGTGCAGGAAACCACCCGGCCGATAGTGCTGCTCCAACACCGTGACCGTGTAGCCGTGCATCGCTAGCAGGTGCGCGCTGATCAGGCCCCCGATGCCGGAGCCAACAACAACGGCGTGCGGCATGCCTATACGCTCGCCGGCGGCAGCACCGCCGCCTGAAGCGTGACCGTCGCAAGTGTGCGGCCATCGAGCATCACCTTGCCGCGCGCCCACGTCACCCCGAAGCGTCGCTCCGTGACCTCAACGTGGAAGGCAAGCGTACAGGGCGCAACGGCGAAACCGCGGAAGCGGGCTTTTTCGACGCCGGTCAAAACCGCCTGCCCCGTCTCCCCGGACAATGCGGCCAGACATGCCAATGCCTGCGCGATGCCCTCGATCATTGTGACGCCCGGCACGACAGGGTTTCCCGGAAAGTGGCCGAGGAGATCCGTCGGCGAAAACTCCCCGTGCGCCACGAGACATGCTCCCTCCCACGAGACTACGCGACCGACAACGCGGTGGGCGCCGCGATGCGGTATCAGGGACTCGACCTCGGGGAACGTCATCGGGCGCGGGCGTATAGCACAGCAGTGGCGCGGGCCAAACGCTCCGGCGCCTCGATGTGGAGCGCCACGGCCGCGGGGGCCAGACCATGGGCAACCAGACGCCGCGCCTCTTCGGCCCCCCGCTCAGCCCTGTCGCAAAAAACCAGGGCGGGACCCCGCAACCCCTTGAGAATCGCTGCTTCCGCGAGGGGGCTCCCGGGAATCGTATAGGTGAAATGCATGCGCGAGACGGCGCCGGGTCCGCGATCGAGGAGATCCGCATGGTAGCGCAGGTCCGCCTGCCGACAATTGCTTTCGCTGGTTACGACGATGGCGGTGTCGGGAGCGAGCGAAAATTCATGAAGCGCGGCGATCCCGGCTCGTACGTAGGTGTCCGACCGCCCGAGCGTCGGCGGCGCGCCGATCGTCGGGAGATCGAACTGTTCGGCCGCGATCTCCCTTCGGTCGAGCACATCGACAGCCGCATGAGGATGTGGCCGCTGATCGTCGGGCCCAAACACCACCGCCGCGTTGACACCGCCGAATGCGGCCGACACGGACAGGCCGAACCGCGGGTTTCGGCACGGCATGAATTCGACCTCACAGTCGCCTGAAGAGAGCGGCGGCGGTGGATCTGCGCCGCCCAGAATCGCGAGAACGAGCGCCGCCTCAATCGCGCCGGCCGCGCCCAGCGTGTGCCCGATGATCGGCTTGGCCGCATGGAGGGGAACCGGACCGGCAAACAGCCGCGCGAGCGCCCGAGCCTCCATGGCATCGTTGAAGGGCGTCCCTGTGCCGTGGGCGCTAACCGTTCCTATCTCCCCGGGATCAACGCCGGCATCCGTCAATGCGGCGCGCCACAGCCCCGCACCGGTGCGGTCGGGCGCTGTCAAGTGTACCCCGTCCTGGGAGAGACCCACCCCGCGCAGCACGGCCAGCGGCGGGCGGGTCGAACCCGGCGCTTCGAGGAGGAACGCAGCGGCGCCCTCCCCCAGCATCAAGCCATCGCGGTCCGCCGAGAAAACGCGCGAACGCTCCCGGGCAAGGGCCCCGAGACCGGCGAAACCGGCATGAATGTACAGGGAGAGCGCATCCACACCCGCAACGATGACGCGCTCGCACACGCCGTCACGGAGCCAACCACGGGCCACGGCAAACGCCGCCGTACCCGACGCGCAGGCCACCGAGATCGTGGTCACCGGGGCGAGGCGATGCCGGGCTGCCACCACGCGCGCCGGCTCTTGCCGCCACGCCCGTTCCGTGCTCGGGACGCCCCCCGACCGATGCCACGCCTCAAAGGCTCCGGAAATCGCGCCGCTGCTCGTCGCAACGACCAGCCCGCACCGCCCTACGCCGCCGGGAAGCACGCCACGAACCACCTCATCCAGCATCTCCTCCGCTGTCGCTCCCTCGTGCAAACACGCCGCAAACGGGGAACGCAACCCTTCCGCGGCGTACGGAACGTCGCGACGCAGAGGCGCGTCATTTCGGACTGCGTCGGCAAGCGCTTCCATTCCACGACCCGCGGCACACCAGACATCTACGCGCGTAATCCACGGATTCATGCGTCTGCCTCCAATGCCTGTGAGAGCGTTGTGGCCGCTATCCCCCGCGTACCCCACTCGTCGATGATGTCACCGATAAGCGCGAGCGTGAGCGGACGCCCCTCGTGCAAAAGCACAATGTCGGTACCGACGACCGCGCGGCAGCGCGCCCGCAACGTTTCCGCGTCGATCCGGCTGCCATCCCGCGTCCGGACCGAACACCATGCCACCGGGAGGCCGACCAGTGCCACCGCCGCGTACAGGCGCGGACTCACGACGCCAAACGGCGGCCGGAAGTATCGGGGTGCGACACCGACGGCAGCGAGCACCCCGACGGCAACGCGGAGATCGCGCGCACCACGCGCCGGGGACCACGTTGTGAGCCACGCATGATGCGCACGTCCGTGCAACGCGACTTCGTGCCCACCCGCAAGCATGGCGCGGACGAGGTCCGGCCATGCCTCCACGCGGTCGGCGAGGACGAAAAAGGTCGCAGTTGCGCCGCGCCCTGCCAGCACTGCGAGCAGCGGTAACGTCGTCACCGGATCCGGCCCGTCGTCGAACGTCAACGCCGCGCGACCCGCGTGGCGCCCGCGGTCGATGCAGTCGCCAAACGCGCGCAACGACGGCTGAGCGCTGGCGACGCCAACCGCGGCCGCGAGCGCCATCAGCCCGAACGCCCCGACAAGGGTTGCACCCCACAGCGGAACCACACCGACCGCCGCGCCCACGCCGGCCGACAACCCCGCCGCGACCGGGAGCCCCGCCCAGCGGGTGATCGGGTTCACACGTCCACGGGCGAGCGGACGTAACGCTCTCGCATGTGCGCGATCATCAGGACGGCTCCGAACAACGCAAACCCGAGGACGATCCCCACGACCTGACTGCCAACCAAGCAACTCACCAGCAGGTCCGGCGCGCGCTGAACCAGGTCCCACACCATCGTATGCGAGAGCTCTTCCGCCTTGCTCGGGTCGATCGGCTCCCGCAGAATCCATTCTCCAATGACAATTTCCGCTGTCACCAGGAACGGCGCAAAGAACGGGTTGGAGATGTTGGCGGCCGTGTACACGATGGCCTGATTAAGGGAATACCGGCGCGCCACGACAACGCAAACAGGAAGGTGAATCCCGTAAATCGGAAGGGCACCAATGTACACGCCGATGCCAACCGCCTTTGCCACTGCCATAGGGGATAGATGCGCGCGCAAGTGTTTTCCAGCCCACGCTCGAATCCGCTGGTTCAAACCCGCCATCAGGCCACCGCCAGGGCGCGACGAACGCCGTCCGCGAGTTGCCCCATTCGGTCGGCCATCAGCCGCGGCGAACGGTGCGCCGGATTCCACACGTCCCCTGCGAGAAGCGAGGTAATTCCACGCCGGAAGTAGGGCTTCTGCAGTTCGCGCGGCGCAAGCGCAACCGTCATGAACGCGCCATCGTACCAGTGGTCGATGACTTTCCGGAAAATGCCCGCGCCCGCCCGATACTGCGCCTGCCACGCCGGAAGATCGCCACCATCCAAGGCCGCCGCGAGCGTTTTTGCGCCGTGAAGACCCAACAACACACCCGAGCTGAAAACGGGGTCGATGAACGTCGCGGCGTCCCCGCAGAACGCGAACCCCTCACCGTAAAAGGACGTGGAGGTCGCCGTGAAGTCTTGAAGACCGCGAAACGGCAGTATTCGCTCGGCCTGCCCCAGCCGCATCGATGCGTCTGGGCTCATGGCGATAGCGGCTTTGAAGCGTTCCTCGGCGGTACCGCGGAGCGTGCATGCAGGCGACATGACCACCCCCACGCTGGCGAGACCACCGCCGAACGGAATAATCCAGATCCATCCTCCAGGAATGCAACAGATCGTGATGTCCCCCGGCGTGTCCGGAGCAAACTGCTGAACGCCCCGGCAGCGCGTACCAACGGCAGAATTCTTGAGCCGGGGATCCCCGGTTCGGAGGCCCAACTTCGCGGACATCCACATCGATCGACCCGCGGCGTCGATGATGAGCGGCGCCTCCAGGGTACCGGCAGACGTGTGGAGCTTCCCGGGGAGATCGAAACCGTGCGCTTCTGCGTACACGATGCGACACCCCGCTTCACGCGCAACGTCCCGCCATTGCATATCGAACACTTCACGCTGGACCTGCCACGCGTACGGGTACCTCGGATCCTCGGCCTCCGAGAAGTCGAACCGCACGCTTTCCCCGTCCTGACAGAAAACCGCGCCGTGCTTGACGAGGTAAGGGGACATGTCGAAACCCAACTCATCGAAAATTTCGGTGGAGCAGGGCAACATCGACTCCCCGACCACGCTCTCGGGACACTCCACGGACTCGACGAGGGTGACGCGGGCACCGCGCCGCGCAAGGTACGTCCCCAACGTGCAGCCGGTCGGCCCCGCGCCTATCACGAGGATCTCCGCGTTCACGACGCGCCGCCCACCAACCCGCCATCAATGAAGCGCGACAGGGTGGTCACCGACTGGAAGACCTTCCGGCCCTCCGCATCGTCCGGTATTTTCCGGCCGAACTCCTCTTCGATGTGAATCGCGAGTTCCAGAGCATCGACCGAGTCCAGACCAAGCCCGGCGGCACCGAAGAGCGGCGCGTCGTCCACGATGTCTTCCGGGGCCACGCCCTCCAGCATGAGGACCCGAACGATCAGCTCTTTGACGCGGTTGGAAGTGTCCTGCACGGCCCGTGGGCTAACCGGCCCGGCGCGCCGCCGCACCCAGCGCCGATGGAGTCAGCCCGCGGACAAGGCCGACGCCAACGCCCGCAACAGCGCCTTGCCGTCGTTCCATGCCGAAAATCCATCGCCCACGAGCACGGCGCCGATGTCGGGCAGCGCGGCGAGGCGGACCACGGACGCGATGGCGAGCGCCTTGTCGGTGAGCTTGGCATCGGGAAGCAACATCAGTTGCCCCGCGCGATGTGCGCGAATCAGATCGCCCGTGATGAGCGTCGTATCCTCCAACAACAGGGCGAGTTCACCCGGTGTCTTCGATCCTTTGACCTCGAACGCCACCAGATTCGGCGCCACTTCGTCGCCGTCGGAAACCCAGCGATCGCACGCGAATGGAAAGGTGTCTCGTTCCTGAGCCGGACCGACGAGCGTGGCGCCAAACTCCGAAGCGATGGCAGCGGCCGCGCGAGTGTGGTCGGAATTGGTGACCACCACGATGGCAACACCCCCCAGTTCCACGAGGTGGGCGCGATCGTGCTCGTCGAGGGGCATCGGGTCGACGACGACGTTTCCGCCCGCACGACGCCACAGCACGGCGTTGAAATCGACGTTTCGGGCGCGATCGAACGCATCCCAACCAAACAAATCTGCGCGATGAAGCGACTTCATTCGACAACACAATCGGGGGGCGAACCGGATCCGTCCAGCGTGGACGCTTCCCAGGTCTCGCTTTCTCCTTCGGCTACGGTGAGGGTGTCCGATACCGCACACGCCCCGGCTCCGAAAACCGTCCACACGTAGTCACCCGGTTCTACATTTTCAGAGGTAGATACTCCATTTTCAAGTTCCGTAGCGACGATGTGTCCGGAGGCGTCCAGCGGTCCCAAATAGGCATCCACGCTTTCCCCAGTGGAGTTCACCAGGGAGAGCTCGGAAAGCGTTTCGTCGGAACTATCTCCGCCGCCCGCGTCTTTGAGCCCGGCGTTGAAGCCGGGTCCGATGCATGCGATAAAAATAAGGATCATCATGGACTCCCTGAGCTACCAACGCCCCGGATACCGACGGCCAGAGCCGCACAGGTGCCGGAGGTCGTTGTTTGAAATGGACCCACAATTCGACTGGCCGTAATGCCGCAGGTCATTGTCGGAGATGGATCCGTAGTTGCCTGAACAGTAGTGACGAAGATCGTTGTCCGAAATGGAGCCGCAATTGGATTGACACAAATGCCGTTGATCGGTATTCGAAATGGAACCGCAATTCGAACTGCACAGGTGCCGCATGTCATTGTTGGAGATCGCGCCACAGCTGCTTTGGCAATAATGGCGCAAATCATTGTTTGAAATGGCGCCGCAATTGGCGGCCTCCGCAGCCGGGGCCGCCAGCCGGAGGAGCAGGAAGATGGGCAGAAAACGCATTGTCATCGTGTAACCGGACGGCGGAATCAAGGCCCTTTGCAGGCGAAACCTGACTCAAGGTCCGCGGTATTGTCAACGCCGCGTCGCTTCATGGATAATTTGCGTTTAGCGGCTGGACACCGGTGCCGATGTTGGGGACACTCGGATCAACGTGCCCCAATCCCTGCCACCCCCGATGAAAGTTACCGACGCGGTTGTCCTCTACGTGGACGACGACGAGGCCAATCGCATCGCGTTCAGCGCCAGTTTCGGCAGTTCGCACCACGTCGAAAGCGTCGCCACACCCCAGGAAGCGTTGGCACGGTTCGAATCTGATCCGGTCGGTGTCCTGGTGACCGACCTCCGCACGGCGGGAATGACCGGCGAGGATCTCTGCCGCGTCGTGAGCGGGCGCCACCCGGATGTCCTGCGGGTGCTGATTGCCGGGCCAGCCGACCACGCCGCCGCCGACGATGCCGTGCGCCGGGGAGTGGCAGATCGCTGGGTCAGCAAGCCGTGGTCCGCCGCGGAGATGGCGCAAGTGCTTCGCGATCAGGTGGCGCGCGTCCAGCTGCTGCGCGCGGTTCGCCACCTGCGCGGACGACTCACCGAAAAAGAGCGCCTCGCGCGCCTGAATGTGATGGGGGAGCGTATGACCGCCGAGTTGACAAACGTCACGACCTCCGTCCAGATGAACATCGATCACATCGAAGTCATCGTGGAGAGCGTCGTCAGCGCGCTCCCTCGCGACGCCGTGAGCGAATTACGCGCGGAATTGAGGGATCTTTCCGAGTCCTCCCGCTACCTCGGCGAACTCTACCGCGAGGCGACGAGCCGGCGAAGGCGCGGAGATTCTCAGCGGGTTTCGGTGAGCGAACTCGAACCGGTCATCAAGCTCGCCGCCGAACTGGTTGGGCAGGAATTGTCAGGAATCTCGGAATTGAACGTCGATTGTCCCGCGGGTGCTCGCGCATGGGCGGATCGCACGGCCGTCGCACGCATCCTGTCCAATCTGCTCGTCAACGCCTGCCAGGCTCTGGCCGAGTCGGGGCGGGACGATGGGCGGGTGTCCGTCAGCGTCATCGAGCGCCTGGCAACCGTGGAAATCCACGTCCGCGACGACGGGCCGGGCATCGACGCCGGCCTGCGGGCTCGCCTTTTCCAACCCCTCTTCACGACGCGAGAGAGCCGCGGAGGTAGCGGACTCGGTCTATCGATGAGCCGCGAGCTCGCCATCGCCAACGGCGGTACCCTTTCCGTGATCGACTGCGACTCCGGCGCGGAATTTGTGCTCGAACTACCCCGCGTCGCGCCGCATTCCCTTCGGCTCTCCGCCGGCGAAGAGTAGGCCGGGGGTTCGTGGTTACCGCCGAAGCGTGAACGTGCAGCCGTCTTCACACGTGCCCGTTGCTTTGTCGGCCGAACTCAGCGTGCCGACGCAGCCGTTGACTCCATCGTCGTCGAATGTGATCGTGTCCGCGTCTATCCTTCCGCCGAACGGCATGCCCATCGTCATGCCCGAGGAATAGGCAATCGTGATGTGACATTCGTCGACGCTGATCTCGCAAGGGGTTCGCATCTGTGGACACTCCCCGGTCCACGCCCAGTCGTCCCCGGGGTTCATCTCTGAAAAATCGCCGCAATCGGCGTCGGCGTCACTGTCCGAGTCGGCGTCGGAATCCGCATCCGCATCGCTATCGGAATCGGAATCGCTGTCCGAATCCGTGTCCGCGTCTGAAGCGGCAGTATCGGCCGCCGCGGAATCGTCGTCCTTGCCATTGGAACCGCTGCAGGCGAGGAGGACAATCGGAAGTAGAAAACGTGAGGTACGCATTCGCCAAAGGTAGCCAACCTGGGGCGGGTGCGCGAGTGTGATCGGGGGCACCACATGTGGCCGCCCTACCCTCCGCACACCTCGATTCACCGGGTTACTCGTGTGCTCCCTTTCGGAGTGTCCATGGAATCGTTTGCCGGCGTGAGCTTCCTCTGCCTCGCAGCCACGGCGTTCATCGTCGTCATGAGCTCGTTCACAACCATCAACCAGGGCACGATTGGCGTCGTCCTGATGTTCGGGAAGTTCCGTCGGATCCTGCCGCCTGGCCTCAACTTCAAGATTCCGATTCTCGAAATCGTCTCCCGACGGATCTCCATCCAGCACCGGTCGGTGGAGTTGGCCTTCCAGGCTATCACCTCGGATCAGGCAAACGTCGGCTTCAAGGCCATGCTGCTGTACTCCCCGCTGAATCAAGAAGAGGAGACGATCAAGAATGTTGCGTTCAAGTTCATCGACGACCAGAACATGATGACCGCGCTCGTCCGCACCGTCGAAGGCTCCGTGCGCGCGTACGTTGCGACCAAGAAGCAGTCCGAGATCCTTGGACTTCGCGGTGAGATCGTGGAGTCTGTGAAGGGTCACCTCGACGTCACGCTGGAAGGTTGGGGCTACCACCTGCTCGACCTCCAGATGAACGACATCATCTTTGACGACGCGATCATGCGCTCGATGGCGCAAGTCGTCGCAAGCAGCAACCTGAAAGCGGCCGCGGAGAACGAAGGTCAAGCCTTACTCATCACCAGGACGAAGCAGGCAGAGGCCGAGGGCAATGCCATCAAGATCAGCGCCGAGGCCGAGCGTCAGGCACTGCGCCTGCGTGGTCAAGGCATCGCGCTTTTCCGGGAAGAGGTGGCAAAGGGCATGAGCGAAGCTGCGAAACAGATGAAAGAGGCTGACCTCGACGCCTCGTTCATCCTGTTCTCCATGTGGACGGAGGCGATCAAGCACTTTGCCGAAAACGGAAAGGGCAACGTTATCTTTCTCGACGGTTCGGCGGACGCGTCCAAGCGCACGATGCAAGAGCTCATGGCGCTCGGGCAGGGACTCAGCCCAGCCAAAAAATAGGCTCCGACTCACGCGATCGCCGCGCTCCGGTCAGCGCCGCGGCGCCACGGGCTTGCCCATGAGGGGATGATCGACCATCGGCGGCGGCGCGCCCATTAGAATCGGCGGTGCCGTGATGCCACCCATCATGGGCGTCGGCTCTGCAACATCGCCCATTTCGACACGCGGCTGCGCGAGCGCGATCCTCCCAATGGGGTGCTCGTTCGAAGGCGAGGCGGGCTCACCCACCGTCGTTTCGTGACCGTCGGAGAATGGTGTTAGAAGCTCCGGTATCGTCGTCGTAGGGGAGACACGCTGCCCTTGGCCGTCGCGCACGTTGACGGTCGTTGCGGCAACCTGATGCGAGATTGTGTGGCGCGTCGTGTTGCCCGAATCGCCGGCGTCGGCCGAATCGTACGGCACTGCGCACGCCGCGAGTCCTGCGGTGGCAATCGTGAACGCCAACGCTGCAAGGCGATCCCGCGTAAGTACGCGTCCCGACAAGTCCCGGTGAATCCGGAGGCAGGGCGCAACCGGCGCAGCCAGCATTCGCTCCATCTCGCACTCGTCGAGCGCCGTCGTATCATACACGTTCTTCTTGCATAGTTTACAGAACCTGGCGCGGTCATCGCCCTTCATTTCGGTCCAGAGGGCGGCGCAGGGCTTGGTGATGGCAACGTCGTCGATGATGCTCATGGGGTGGGCTCCACCTGTGCAACGGAGCGCCAAAGCGCACACTTACACTCAATCGGCGATTTCTCCGCGGTATGCTCGTCACACCCCGGAACCGCGTTGCGCTGCCTTCCTGTCCTGACGTTCGTTGTGGTGGCCGCCTCCGCGTGTGGCGGCGAACCGCCGACGGGCGGGGACAAACAGGGGAAGGTCGAAACGGCGGAGGGTGCCGATACCGCCTCGCCGATCCAGGGTCCGCTCCGCATCAACGAGGTGATGCTGGACAATCACGACTCCCTGCGCGATGGCGATGGCGACACTCCGGATTGGGTCGAACTGTTCAATGAGGATGGTGAAACCGTCGATCTCGCTGGATGGATGCTGTCCGACGACGCCGCGGCGCCGGACCGGTGGATCGCGCCTTCCACCGAGATTTTTCCAGGGCAGTTCGTCATCGTCTTCGCATCCGGCAAGGGGGATGACGCGCCGAGCGGCGAATTGCACGCCTCCTTTGCGCTTTCGAGCGAGGGAGAAACGATCTATCTCTCGCGCCCCGACCGTGGGTTGGCCGACACCCTCGTCGTGCCGGCGTTGAGGGAGGATGAATCGTGGGGGCCGGAGCAAGACGTTCGGACGACACAGGCCATCGCCAGCGGCACCGCTGCACGCTTCTCGACGACCCCCGACAACGGCTGGAACACCCTGCCCTTCGACGACAGCACGTGGCTCCCGGTCGCGCTCGCCATTGGATTCGACGCTGCCGCGGCCGGCGGGGTGTCCGAAAACGCCGCGCTCGGAAAACCAACCGATCAATCCAGCGATGGCTACGGTTTCACGGGCGCGCAGGCGGTGGACGGCGAGCCCTCCACCTTCAGCCACACCGGAGACGGCGATTTGAGTCCGTGGTGGACGGTCGATCTTGGCGCCACCTACGCAGTCGACGAAATCACCATCCTGAACCGCGATAACTGCTGCCCAGAACGGCTGTACAACGCGACGGTGACCGTGCTCGACGACGCCGGTAACCCCGCGTGGACGTCGGCGGTCATCAATCCGACGGCCGAAGGGGCTTCGCCGGCCGACCCGGGCACCCGCATCGACATCGCTCCCGCCGCCCTCGGTTCCAGTCTGCGCATCGATAAAGTCGCCGTAAACGGCACCTATTCCAGCGAGTGGATGTCGTTCGGCGAAGTCGTCGTTACGGCGCGATTGTCTTCCCCGTACGCGGCGCTCCTCACGACGGATGTCGGCGAGGCCATGGCCGGACACTCGGCCGGCTTCGGCCGCGCGGCGTTCACGCTGGAGAGCCTGCCGGCGCGCGCAGGGCTCACCGTCGCGTACGACGACGGGTTCGTGCTGTTCATCAATGGTGCGCAGGCAGCGTCGGCTAACGCCCCGATCCCGGGCGGGGCCGACACGGACTCAGCACTGGCGGCGCGGACATCGACGACGGCCGAATGGTACCCGATCGATCCGCGCACACTGGTCGTCGGAGCGAATCTCCTTGCGTTTGAGGTGGTGAATCTCGCTGCTGACGACGACGACCTTTTGTACGCACCGACCCTGACGCTCGACTGGATTACGAGCGGCGCCCCAGCCCTTTTCACCGTTCCGACGCCATCGGAACCCAACGGAACCGGCGTGAGTGGGCGCGTGCTCAACCCCACCATGACCCCGCCGCGCGGCTTCTTCGACAACGCGCAGGACGTCGTGCTTGCGTGTGACACGCCGGGTGCCACGCTCGTGTACACGCTCGACGGAACGGCGCCGACGCCAACGCACGGCACGCTGATCCCGGCGGCAGACGCCAGGGCACGCGCCACTACCACCGTACCCGTCACGACGACGGCCTACCTGCGCGCCGCCGCGTTTCGTGACGGGTGGCAAGACAGCGCCGTCGTGACCCACAGCTACCTGTTTCTTGCCGACGTGGTCCACCAACCTGCGCTTCCGGTCGGCCTTCCGGACACCTGGGATGGCGTTTCCGAGTCCCCCGTCGCGGGCGATTGCGAAATGGACCCGGAGATCGTCAACGACCCAACCTACGCTGACGATCTCGTCACCGGGCTGCGCAGCATCCCAACCCTTTCGATCGTCGTGGACCCCGACGATCTATGGGCGGAGGATGGTATCTATATCAATAGTGCTGAACGCGGAGATGCCTACGAACGCCCCGCGAGTGTGGAGTGGATTCTGCCCGACGGCAGCAGCGCCTTCGCCGAGACGTGCGGGCTGCGTGTGCACGGGTACGGCTGGCGCTACCATTCCTCCACAAAGAAACACTCGTTCCGATTGCAGTTCAGTCGCACGTACGGCGCCTCCAAGTTGGAGTATCCCATTTTCGACGACGCACCGGTCGATCGCTTCGACAGCATCGTCCTCCGGGCCGGCGGGAGCAAGACGTGGCTGGACTTCCGGGACCCCGCAAATGCCCAATATCTCCACGACGCCTTTGCGCGCGACACCGCTCGAGACATGGGCAAGATCGACGGCCACGCAACCTATGTGCACCTCTACCTGAACGGCTTGTATTGGGGGCTGTACAACCCAGTGGAGCGACCGGAAGCAGGGTTTGGTGAGGAATATTTTGGTGGGACGGACGAAGAATACGACGCGATCAACCGAAGGACCGTCACCAACGAAGCGGTGGATGGCGACCTGATCGCGTACGAAACGCTGCTGACCCTCGCAGACGCCGATCTGACCGACGACGCCAAGGTTGCGGAGGTCGAGGGCATGCTCGATTTCGACGATCTCATCGACTACATGCTCATCCACCAGTACACCGTGAATCGCGACGGTCCGTGCTGTTTCCAGAGCAACAACATGCGCGCGCTGCGGCGTCGAGAGTTCGGTGAACCCTTCCGTTTCTTCGTTTGGGACATGGAATACAGCCTGTGGAATGCGACCGACGCCACGAACGTGGACATCGATGTGCCCGGCTCGATCTCACACGTGTACACCCGGCTCCGAATGAATGCTGGATTTATACGACGGTTTTCTGCGCGAGCCGTAGACCACCTTACCGGTGACGGCCCACTCACACCCGCGGCCTGCGCGGTGCGATACGAAGGCCGCGCCGCAGAAATTTACGACGCGCTGGTCGCCGAGTCCGCGCGTTGGGGCGACACCTACCGTGCCGCGCCCTACACCCGCGACATCGAGTGGCAGGCCGAGTACGACCGGCTCATGACCGACTACTTTCCGCGGCGAACCGAGGAACTTCTCGCCCAGCTCCGGGCCGCGGGATTGATCGAGCCCTGATTTCGGCGCTCCGTGCTACCATCCCCGCGATGGTTCCGCCCGATCCTCCCGGCCGCGGTGCTCCGGGAGATAGCCCGGGCTCGACGGACCCGCTGCTTGGCGCGCTCGTCGCGGGAAAGTACCGCGTCTCGGAAATGGTCGCGCGCGGCGGCATGGGCCGGATCTACCGCGCGGTTCAAGAACCACTCGGCCGAGCCGTCGCACTCAAGGTACTGACGCCCAGCTTCTCGGCAGAGGACCCCGAATCTCTCGAGCGTCGCTTCCTTCGCGAAGCCGCCACCTGCGCCAGCCTCACCCATCCGAACACCGTCACGGTATTCGATTACGGTGCCCTCACGCTTTCCGGGCAGGAAACCTTCTTTATCGTCATGGAATTTGTAGAAGGGCGGACGCTCCACAACGAGATCCGGCGGAACGGACCGCTGACGGCCACCCGCGCAATCCGGGTAGCGCGGGAGATCTGTCGAAGCCTGCGTGAGGCCCACCAGCACGGCATCGTCCACCGCGATCTGAAGCCCTCGAACGTCATGCTTGTCACGCGGGATGAGGGCGAGTCGGTCAAAGTGTTGGATTTCGGCGTGGCGAAGGTGTTGCAGGCCGGAAACGAAACGCTCACGCACGATGGCAGTTTCGTCGGCTCGCCCAGATATTCGGCGCCGGAGCAGATCCGCGGAGAGGAGGTCGATGCGCGCGCGGACGTATACGCGCTCGGCGTCGTGATGTATGAAATGCTCTCCGGCCAGCCCCCCTTTGCGCGACAGGAAGCCATGCGCACGCTCATGGCGCACCTTCAGGATGAGGTGCCGCCGCTCCCACCCCGTTGCCCCACGCCCCCTCCGCCAGCGTTGGAGACGCTGATCATGGCGTGTTTGGAAAAGGACCGCGACCGGCGGCCGCAGTCCATCGACGCCGTGCTCACCCAGCTCGATCCTGACGGGTCGGCGTCCGTCGCCGGCAACTTCATCGCGGCTCCGCGGACGCGCCCTTCCGCGCCGCTCGCAGCAGCTACGCCCCCCGCCGACGCCGTGATTCCGTCGGAGCAGCGGGCCGACAGCGGCGAGTTGGAGACGATCTCGCTTGACGATGACAATTCTCCGCAGCGTCGGCATTGGTGGGCGTTCGCCGCGACGGGCGGGCTGCTGCTCATCCTGGCGCTCGGCGCAGGTATCGCGGCGCTCGGGTGGTCCTGGTCCCAGCGGGTGGTGAGCGAAGTCGCACCCCCCGGCCTGGCGCCGCCGGAAGCACCGGCGACTGCGGTGCCGGTGGCAATCCGCTCCACGCCAGAAGGCGCCGACGTGACGGAGGCGGGCGCACACCTCGGCGTCACGCCGCTCGAACTCGACGTGTTTCCCGGAACCGCGCGAACGGTCACGCTGCGGAAAACGGGCTTCCTGTCGGCGGACGCCACGCTGCGCGTCGGTGAGCCCGTGGAGCTCACGCTGAAGCCGATCGCGGCGGCGCCCAAGCCCAGAAAGCCGCCCGGCCGCGACCTCGACATTCGGACGGAGCGCTGAACGTGCTTTTTACTCTCGCACTGTCCTTTGCACTCGCCGGCGAGTCCGGCGCGCACGACCCGGCCATCGATCTGGCGGAAGAAGCTGGTCTACAGTTCGATCTCGGTGTTGAGGCGTACCGCCGTCGCGACTGGAATTCGGCGCTGGAACACCTCCTGGCGTCAAACCGGTTGGTGCCGAATCGGAACGTCGTCTACAACATCGCGCGCGCCTACGAGCAACTCTTACGGTACGACGATGCCTATCGCCACTACGCCGACTACGCCGAGATCGAATCGGACGGGGCGCGGCGTGCGCCCGCGCTCGAAGCGATCGAACGCATCCGCGGACGGGTGGCCCTCGTGCAGGTCACCTCGGACCCGCCGGGTGCAATCATCTACGTCGATCGCAAGGATCTCGGCGCCCGCGGATCCACGCCGCGAACGCTGGCGCTCCCGGCCGGCACCCACGTCATCACCCTGGAGAAGTCTGGGTGGTTGTCGGCGATTTCCGAATCCACGACGCTTGCCGTGGGGCGCCAACTGAACGTTGGCCTCCAACTCGATCCGGTCCTCGGGGAAGTACGCGTCGACGGGGGGCCGACAGGCGCAGAGATCCGCCTCGACGACGAGGAAGGCGCGCCGATCGGGACGCTGCCCGGGGCGTTCAACGCACCGCCCGGAAAACACTTGATGATCGTGTCGGCGCCGGGCTACCGAACGGTTCGGCAGACGGTCGAGGTGGAGCCAAGTGGAACGGTGCGAACGCTGGCGGAGCTTCCATTGGTCACCGGCACGCTCGTGGTTGACGCCGCGGAGCGTGGCGCGCTGATCGAGATTGACGGGCAGGCGGCGGGATTCACACCGGCGGTCCTGAGCGCCGTCGCCGCGGGAAAACACCGCGTCCGCATCACGCTCGCCGGGTTCCGGCCGTGGGAGACGGATATCGTCGTCCAGGCCGACGGCAGCACGAAGATCGAGGCCCCGCTCGTACCATTGACACAGGTCACGGCGGCGTCTCGCACAACACAAGCCGTGGAGGACGCACCCGCGAGCGTGACGGTCATTGGAGCCGAGGAATTACGTGCCTTTGGGGATGAGACTGTGTACGCCGCGCTCTCGGGCGCGCGCGGGGTGTTCCCCTCCAACGATCGAACCTATGAATATCTCGGCTTTCGCGGATTTGGCCGGCCGGGGGACTACAACAACCGCGTGCTGTTGACGATGGACGGGCACGCGCTCAACGACGATCAGTTGGGCGCCTCGTATTTCGGGTACGACCTGCTCCCCGACCTGCTCGATGTGGAGCGTATTGAGTTGGTGCGCGGGCCCGGCTCCGCGCTCTATGGTACCAACGCATTTTTCGGTGTCATCAACGTGGTCACAAGAGAGCGAGACAGCGCTCGGCCGACCAATGTTTCCATTGCGGCGGACGGGGAGCGTGCCGGGCGAGTGCGTCTCGGAACGCGGGGAACTCTTGGGGAGGATGGCGGCTTTCGTGCGTCCGCGGGCACCGTGCTCGCGCAAGGTGCGGACTTCGATTTTTCCGAGTACGAACGGCAGGACGGAGACGGACGCAGCATCGACGCCGACGGCTACGCCTCACAGGGTGGAAGCGCGCGCCTCTGGAAGGGGGAGTTCAGCGTCGAAGCCTATGCGAATCATCGCGACAAGCGGATTCCCACTGGCGCTTTCGAAACCGATCTCGCGGATTCGCGCGCGCACAGTGATGACCTCCGCGCCTTTGCGGAGGCTGGATGGGGGCATGCGTTCAGCAAGACGCTGCGCCTGACCGCGCGGGCGTTCGTGGATCGCTACGACTACGCCGGGGACTTCCCGTACGGCAAGGACGTTGTGCACGATCGTTGGTCCGGGACCTGGGTTGGTAGCGAAATTCGCGCGGAAGGAAGTCCAGTTCGCTGGTTCCGCATGACTGGCGGCGGAGAAGTAGATGCTCACGTCCTCGCGAACCTCAAGGGCACGGACGACAGCGGTACCTACCTAAGCGAATCCCCAACGTACCAGGTGTATTCGGGATACGCCGTGGCGGAGGCCGACGCAGGACGCTGGCTCACGGCCTCGATAGGTGGCCGAGCGGACTACTTTACAACGGTTGGCCCGGCCTTAAGCCCCCGCGTTGCGTTCATCGTACGTCCCGGTGTTGCGCACACAGTAAAACTCCTTGGCGGCACCGCGTTCCGCGCACCGAGCCCGTATGAACTCGACTACAACGACGGGGGAACCACCCAAATCGCGGCACCCGGTCTCACACCCGAACGCATCGCGTCCGCGGAGGCCGAATACACGGTACGCTTCGGTCAGGTGACGACCGGAACCATCGCAGTGTTCGCCAACCGCATTGAGCGTCTGATCGACCTGTCCGAACGCGCCGGGGCCGTCCTTCAGTACAAGAACACCGACGGCCCGGTGCACACGGCCGGCGCCGAGTTGGAGTTGCATCGGGCGTGGCGCGGCGGTTGGATGGCGTCGTTCGCGCAGTCCTTCCAACGGACGCGCAGCGGTGACCTCGTGGACGGGAGCGAGCTTACCAATTCGCCGGCGTACAGCGCGTGCGTCAAGGTGGCCGCGCCGATTCTACCCGGCGCAGTTCAGGGCGCGAGTCGGATTCGCGTTGAATCCGGTCGATTGACGACGACAGGAGATGCAACCGATCCGGCGCTCATCTGGGATGTCATGTTGACCGGAATCGTCCCTGCCCTCGGCGTCGACTGGGGGGTGGGAGTGAAGAATGTGCTGGATTGGAAATACGCATATCCGGGGGGCGAAGATCTGCTTCTGGTGACGGTGCCGCAGCCCGGTAGAACGGCCTACGCGACGGTGACCGCGAGTTTCTGAGCGCGCTTTGCCCGGCTCACGGCCGTCGCGAATCGGCCGCGGGCCGTTGTTGGTTCGGCCTTCCAAACGCAATCGCGAAGCGATTGCCAAAAAAAGTGTTTCTCCTCCTCGACAGGGACGGCGCCACGATACATTCCAAGCCACCCCATCCGGAGTTCAGCATGCCCAAGGGTACAGACAAGCCAAAGACGAACAACAAGGAAAAGGTCAGCATCAAGGACAAGCAGAAGAAGAAGGCGGAGAAGAACGCTAAAAAAGGCAAGTAGCCCGGATCGGCTGCACGCCGGTCTGGCATGGCGCGATTCTGGCGCGGGTCACTCCGTCCGCCGAGTGTAGACTCGCGCGATGCGGTTCGATTTCACCTGTTTCCACCCCAGCGATCTCGGTCACACAGCCATCGCCGAGAGGAGGCGGTCGGTCGTCGAGGACGAGGCCTCAACCACTATCGGAGCGGCATCGGGTCGAGGTCGAGCCCATCATAAAGGCGGGGCAGGTCGAGCCGAAGGCCCACGCCCGGCAGGATCACAGCGTCCTCTTCAGGGAACGCCACGATGTCGCCATGCTGAACCTCCAGGCCCCGCCACGTCGCGCCGACTATCGCTTGGACGTTCCCTCGCCATCGAGCCAGCGCCCTCGGAGGAAGCGTTCCGTAACCGCTGTACTCCAGGGAAACGACGGCCACCACCCGCCTCGGTGCGGCGGCGCGAGCCACCCAGATGCCGCGCCAATTCCCCGGATTCCGCACGTCTACGAGCGTGAACTCCGATTGTTCGCGCACTTGCTCGCGGAGCCGATCCACCAAATGTGTAAACGACGGGGGCGCGTCCAACTCCGCGGTCGTTCGGTAGGGCAAGCCGGGAATGCGGGGCGAATTCACCACCTCGCCCCAATGACGCGCGTCGGCTTCCCATCGAACGATTCTCCGGCCCAGCGCCTCCGGCGTGGGGAGGTGGCGGTGCTCGTGCGGGCGCGCCCAAGCCTCGGGCGAACGAACCAACGGAAAGCCATGCGTCGCCAGGAAAAGTGCAAACGTGGCGAGACGTTCACGCGCGGCCTCCCCGCCCTCGGCCAGGTTTGCCACCCGGTCACCACCGACCGGCCCCTCCCCTTCCGGCTCAAACGACTCTACGTCCAGGCGACCACCCCGGTGCTGCGCACGGAGTCTTGGTTCGGACTCGCCGTCCACAAGCAGCTCAGCGATGGGCCCCGCCGTCGTCATGGAAAACGCGGGACCAAGCCCCGGCCGGGCGAGAGTCAAGAATTCCCGCCAATGGGACACTCGAAAACCGAGTTTCAGGTACACCCCGGCAATGGGGCCGAAACACCAGTCGGTGTCGAGTTTCAGGCCCCGGAAGCCCGCCCGTTTGGCCGCAGCCTCCATCACGTCCAACGCCTCACGGGCGTATCCGCGGCCCCGGGCGTCGGGTCGGATGTACAAACTGGCGGTCGGCTGGTGCAAGCCGCGGGCACCGCGCCCGAGCCCGGCCGTTCCAATCCGCTGCCCGTCGGCGAGCAGCCAATAGCAGTCACTGCGTGGGTAGCCGCGCGCAGGCGCCTGTGGCCGCCATCGATCCCGATGCAACCTTCGTTCCAGCGCCCGGCGGGCCACGGCAGACATGCGGCCGAATGGGAGCACGGTACCCAAACAATCCTCGATCATACAGGCGAGATTCACATCGTACCAGGCCGATCGGTCTGCATCGGAGTCCGCCACGGGCGCGAATACAATTCGGCGCCCCTTTTTCGGCTTTGCAGTGCGCTGGCCGGCCACCATGCCAGCGTATCGCGCGTCTACAGCGGCTCGGCCGCGGCCGTCTCAATCTCCTCAAGAGACATCGCCAGCACCTTGTTGGCGACGGCATACGAGAAGCCGGCGCGCCCCATTTTCGCGAGGTCACCGCTGGACGCAGAGCCAACCCGGAACGGCCCCATTCGGCGACGTCGGACATAGGCGCAAGCAGAGCGAACGTCGATGTCACCTTCCAATTCTCGGAGCGCCACGGACGCATCCACACCTTCGCTGCGGAGGCGCTGGCGGACCACCGTGGGTGCCACCCCACGACCGACCAGCCGCCGCGCGCGCGCCGCGCCCCACGCCGCGTCGTCAACGACCCCAGCCGCCGCAAAGCGCGTGAGCAGCGCCTCCACCTCGCCAAGCATCGCGGGGCGATCGACCTCAAGTCCCGCGCGAATCGCGGCGTCGACCCGCCGTGTGAGGATGCGTCGTAAGCGCATGGTGTTGCCGCTATACCGCTCGACGTAACGAGCGGCGACTCCGGCCAACGAAGCGGCGGTCGGCGGTCGGCGGGGCGGCATGCGGCACGCGGTATCACGCGGGCGAGCGCCGACCACGGCAACTACGGCAATCGCTCGCTTCGAACGTCGCCGCCGACGCCCGCCCAGCCATCGGGCAAAACTTGCACCAATTCACAATTCCGATCCGTCACCGCTCCCGCTCCCGCCTCGCTACGCCATCCCGACTGCCAATCGACCAACGTAAGCGCCCGCGCCCGCGCCGCCATCGACCCGTCCGGACTGGGATAGTCGAGCAGCGTAGTGTAAACGGAAAGCGTCCCATCCCCGTTGTCAACGAGTTCCACCAACCGTCCTTGCCCGGGCCAATCGACCGTGGACGCCGTCTGAATCTCCCAGAATGCCCCTGCATCCCCGGGAGTTCCGTAGGGAGCGATCCGGTTCACATGGTAATGCCCCGCCACCGTGAGCACGACGTTTGGGTACTGCACCAACAGATCCCCCAGCCGGCCACCGCCTTCCATTGGCAACTCGCCAGTCGCGTAGTGGCTGGTGACGAGGATCAACTCATCGGCCGCCTGCGCGGCAACCAGCGCGGGAATTAGATGCGTGTCACGTTCGGCCTCGGACAGAACACCTTCTCCCGGCCCCGCCGGATTTGCGTCCACGGCGATGATCCGCAAGCCCTGCACGGGCGAAGTTGACCACGTCACTGCATTGGTTCGAACGTCGTTCTCCGTGAATCCGTGCCCGACCGGACCCGGGCTCGCCGGCGAGTCCAGATAGACTGCGGCAAGGTCACTTCGCTCCAGTAGGGCGCGCTCGGCATCGGGCACCGTCGTGTCGACAACGGGACCACCTTGCTCCGATAGATCGCGCGTGCCATATGGGGCGTCACTGCCGACCGCGGCGTCGATATAGTCGTCGAGGGCAAAGTTCCCCTGAACCAGCACATCGTGATTGCCGGCGACGGCGTACCACGGAAACGCCAAGCCAACGGGCGTGAACGCTTCGATAGGATCGTTACAGTCTTCGTCCAGTTGGGCGTCGTCGCGCCCAGAGTCGGGGCGCAGGCGTGTTCCGTCGAGCGTGTCGCGAAACCACTCCGTCTCATTCTTTTGCGTCGAGTCTGCGTTATCTCCCGTGACTAACGCGAAGTCAACACTCACTGTCTGGTGTATCGCATTCACGGCTCGAACCAGCGCATCGAGCGCATGCAGGGCATAGAGTTCCTGAGGGCGCGCGGCGGACTGCGTCGCCCCCATCGCGTCGCCGTTCATCAATCGCGTCGGAGACTCGGTATCCGCAATCTGCGCATCGGATTCGTGGAAAAACATCGCGAGGCTTTTCCGATTCGGTCCCGCGCCTGCGGGGTGGGCTGGCGCCAACTCCTGGCGCAGCGTGTGCGCCTCCCCAGCCCCCTCCGACCAACCGCCGAGACCGGCGCCTTCGGCCGCCGCCAGTCCCTCAGGAAAGGCTGGATTCAACGCCGTCGATTCGGGTAAACGCGCATCTGGAATCACGGTGCGGCTCAGCGTCGTCGTCGCGTCAGGCCACTCGGGCGGTATCGACTCACAGGCCGGCTCGCGAGCGGAGTTGGAATCGGCGTTGGGGACCGGCATCGTGCACGCCAACGCAAGCAGCATCACGACGGAACTGCGCACGTCCGCACCTCGGAACCTGGCTCCCCGAGCGTGCCCACGATCAGCCGCGCGTCATGCTCCTTCCCGGTGCGCCCCCGGACCTCAAAGCGCGCGCGCTTGCCCACGGCTGTGAGCGGCCCCGACTCGAACGTCACGGTACCCGGCAAGGAGACCGGCGCGAGAAAACGCACATCCACCTCGGCCGCCTCCGGAACATCGGTGTCCATTTCTGCGAGACACCGCGCGAGCGTCCACCATCCGTGCGCAATCGCGCGCGGGAATCCGAACAGTCGAGCGGAAAGCGCGGTCAGATGGATGGGATTGTAGTCCCCGCTCACAGCCGCATACCGACGGCCCTGGTCCGCGCCGAGCCGCCACCGCACCGAGCGCGTCACGGATCCCGTGGGCGGTTGTTCCGCCAGCCGCTTCACACCATCCCCCCTGATCCCGCGTGAGAGGATCGTCGTAACCCCCCGCCACACCGTCTCGCTTCCCGCGCGAAGCTCCGTTACAAGGTCGAACTCTCCGCCTCCACGCACGATGCGATGCCCTTCGACCACAACCGATGCCGACAAGCGTTCGCGCCCGGAAAAATGGCGAAACCGCGTGATCGTTTGACGCGTATGCACAATTCCGAGCACAGGCAGCGGGAACTCGGGCGCCGACATCACCGCCAACTGAAGGCCACTGGTGAGCACCACGGGAAACGTGATGGGCAGCGGATCGGCGGCGGCAAAACCCGTGACATCCGAGTAAACCGATGCGAGGCGCAGCGAATCCGGCGAAACTGCATCCGCAACCGCCTCGATCCGGGGAATGGTTTCGCCCGGCGCCAGCGTCCGTCCACGGTGCAGCGCCGCCGACAGCAGCGACGACGCCGGTGCCACCGCAAAGGTCAGGGTGTCACTCACTCGCGCGCTCCACGCGCGCCCACGGCGACCGTTCTCGGACATCCGCCGGCCAACGGGAGCCGCGATTCCCCGGGATTTCGCGCCCGTGCGGATCGCACGCAAAGTTGTCCACGTCGGCAAATGCGCGCTCGTGATTCGTTCGCCCGGCCAACTGACGCATGGCGTGCAGCGCACCGTCCACCCGAACGGCGCAAACTTCGTGCGGGCCGGCGCGCAGATCGACCAGCGCCCCCTTGCGAGACGTGCTTTGTAACTGCTCTTCGTTGCCGATGGGATCCGCCACGGTCTTTGCCTTCAGGGTCCAGACCAGGATGGAGGTCGGATTGCGCCCCGCATACGTCTCCGCCAACAGATCTGCCGCGCCGTAGAATTGTTTCCCGATATCGTTCTGGTTCACCGGACCGGCCATCAGGCAGATGCCGGCGAGCAGATCACAGGTTTCCGGCAAGTCGATGCAGCCTCCGAGTTCGCACACCAACGCACTCCGCGACGCCGCGGCGCCCAACGCCCGCGCGGCGTGGGAGAAATCGATACCTCGCGCTTCGATTTCCGGACGCGACAGGCCGCCCACATAGATGCGTTGCCCGGTGAGCGCGAACGCCTTTTTTCCGCGCGCAGCGTTGTTGGACAGTTTTCTTCCTGTGGGCAGGTCTGCCCACAACGGAAGATCCGCACATAGCGAGTCCGTGACTTCTTCAAGGTGTTTTCGCACGGCCCGCAATCGCTCCTTTCCGTTCGGCGTCAGCACGTCGATTCGGTCGAGCAACAAAAGCGCCTTCGCGTCGTCCCTGTCCACCCCCGACCAGCGACAGAAGGCGTTGTAGGCCGCCCGTCCCGCCATCTCCGTCAAGACATCGGGTACGTCCATGTCCTGCCGTGTCTGGTAGGCAGGCGGTGCCTTCTCCTCTGCATTGACGCCCGGTTGGATCCGCTCCGACCGAAACGCCACCAGATTTGCCCCTACCTTACGACACACTTCCGCCGAAATACCTACCCGCGGAGCCACGGCGCCCACCTGGGCAACAAAACAGACCCGCCATCCCGCGCGACGCTCCTCCGAGGACAGGCCAGCAAGCGCTTCGAGCGGTGCCATAGCGGCCGCATTCTCGCCGTAATGCCGCCCAGAAAAAGGCCGAAGGATGATGTTGGCTTGCCGCGTACCGGCGGAGGCTATCACCGCCGCCCGCTCGACGGCGTCCGCCCACACGCCAACGTGGAGGTGCTGCAAATAGCCGATGGTCGGAATGTCATCGACGTGATCGAATCGTTTGCTCCACGCGCGGGTCGCAACGGTAAATAGGCTGATGATCGGCTTGTGGCCGATGAACGTCAACAGGAACGTAAACGGCGTTCGATAGGGGCGCGACAGTCCGATGATCGAGTGTGTCGCGCCGTCGAGTACCGGTTGGTCGAGCGCGCCCAGCGCGCGCAGCGCTGCGGCGACCCCGGCAGAGTCGTCGGGGCCGACGATGACCTGCCGATGTCCGCGGTAGTTCGTCGACTGACGCGCCGAAAGAATGCCGAGCGACGTCTCATCGAACAGCTCGCCCTCCGTCACCGGCGGCGACGGCACAAACGCCACGGGCGGCTCCAACGAGAGCAGCACGGCCGCCTGCGCCGCCTCGTCAACCGTCAGCGACACCCGCATGCGATACCCCACCGGAGAGGCCGACTCCAGCGCATCCGGAAGGTGGTAGCGATTTCTGTGTTCGCCCGGCGCGGCGAAGCGTGCGTCGCGACGAACACGCTGCTCGGCCGGGGGGGGCGGAATCGGGATGAGGTCGATGGACTTCTGCATGGCGGGCGGCGAGGGTAGCACTCTTCGTGCGGGGACCTTGCCGTGACCCGCTGGCGTGGGTAGTAGACGCCGCGTCGCCGCTGTAGCTCAGGGGTAGAGCAATTGCTTCGTAAGCAATAGGTCGTCGGTTCAAATCCGACCAGCGGCTCCATTTTCCTCCGCTCGCCCGGTAGCGCCCATCGCACCCATCGGCATCGCTGGCGCCATCTTCCTTGCGGCCTGCGGTCGCTCGTCCGACGCATCGCCGGCGGAACCGGCCGTGCATGAGGCCCCCTCCGTCCTTGCACGTCATCCGTGGACGCTTGTCGGTCGCGCATCGCCGGACGGACTCATGCTCCCACGCCATCCCGACCCGCCGAGGTTTCCACCGAATTGCGCGTGGTGCTTTGCGGAGCGATGGAGCGATGGGGCACGCGTCATCGAGATTGTCCGCGGGCCGGACGTCGTAAGGGTGGGAGCGCAGAACGGAATGAACCGGTGGGATCGGCTCTCGCCCCAGCTGCGATTGTGTGTCGGGGATCCCTTCGCGCTCCCGCCCGCTGGAGATCCAGGGGGGACGCGCACGTTTGACGGAAAGGCGTGGACGCTACACCTGACCGGTCAGAACGCGTGCCACCTCGGCGGCTCGCTGGTCCTGGACGCGGTGCGGGACAGCGCCGAGTGGCGTGCCCTCACGGTCGACGGCCTGTCATGGGAAGCCGGTCGGGACGCGCTCAAAGCTTACGCGCTTGTTCTTGCGACGGAACGGATCAAGGCCGACGCAGCGGGCGCAGGCACGGCGCCTACCGCTCGATGAAGCGGACCAGCGGCGCCGGGCCCTCCTCGTCCCCGATCGGCGGCTCCATCCAACGTCGCATGCGAGACCGCACGCCTTCCCCGGAAGATTCTGCTGCGGTGAGCGCCGCCAACCAGCCAATCTCCTGTTCCCACTCCAACGGAGTAAACAGCCCGGAACGCCCGATCGGCGCGATGCCAAGCTCATCCAATGCCAAAACGAACGTACGCATGGCGGTTGCATGCGTGGTCACCCACACGGGATGGTGATTCGCGATCCGAACGACCCGGCCAGACGACGAACCCGTCGCAAGGGAGCCGAGTGCATCCAGCGTTTGCCGCACGACTTCCGCGTCGTCCGCACGCCAAAGCGGATCGGCGTCGTCGAGCGAGTAGTGCGCGATCAAATCGTCGGCGAGCGCGCTGCAGCCGGGAAGGCGCCCTGGGCGAGTGATCCGGTAGAACGGGAGTTTCTCGTCGAGGATGTGCGTTTCGAAGGGAAGATCGCGGCCACCGCGAACCACGACTTGGACGAGATGGCGGTGACGCAACTTACCGACGGTAGCGTGGAGGCCCTCCGGCGCGGCGGCACCGAGCAACTCGCAAACCCGCGCGGGCGGAAGGTCCACGTAGACATCACCTTCCACGCTTCCATCCTGGGTCGTCACCAATCCGGGGGCGATCGATCGCAGGACGGCCCCGACGCGCACGTCGAGCCCTGCAAGTGCAGATTTCACCGCGGACGCCGGACCCTCACGCGGCGCAACCGGCGCCTCGGACCGCGCGCCGGCGTGCACGAGCCGCGACACGTTGCAGGTCAATTCCTCGGGATCACCGAAGCGCTTTCGACAGTAGGGCGCGTAGAGGTCCTCGTATACGGGCGCGCCGTACCGAGCGGCCACCCAATCTCTGTACGAACGAACCTCCTGACCGCCACCGATCAACTCGTGCAATTCACGCTTTCCGCGAGCACGCGCCAATTGCGATGCCGCGGCTGGATGACGCTTCCAGTTCATCAGTCGAAACACGTGATTCGGCTTCATCGGCAGGGGAACACGTTTTCCGTTGCGCATTACGGCGCGATCCAGCCCTTCCACGGCGACAAGATCTCCGAACA
Source organism: Klebsiella pneumoniae (assembly GCA_945861635.1). GTDB lineage: Bacteria > Myxococcota_A > UBA796 > UBA796 > SXON01 > CAMAWH01. The sequence goes on from CAMAWH010000006.1 coordinate 68,808, forward strand.
CCGACGGGCCGGTCGGCCCGCGCCCAATGCCGCGCTCAATGGGAACATCCACGTCGACAAATCCGCCGGGATGCGGCCCTTCTTGCAGCAGGATCACGCTTCGCCCGGAATCCCGAAGTCCTGCCGCAGTGCGCAACGCACCCGGACCCCCGCCAACGACCACTGCTCTATCTGCCATTACCCACTCCGGTGGAACCACGGTCATTGCCCGGATAACCTGCTGTCCCATGAACGGTCCTGCCGCCACCGCCGACGTCATCATCGAGCGCTTGGGTTCCATCGTTCTGGTGAACCGCCGGTGGAAGCCGTTGGGTTGGGCGCTCCCCGGCGGATTCGTGGAAGCGGGGGAGAGGGTCGCGGAAGCCGCCGTGCGCGAGGCATTCGAAGAAACGGGCATGCGGGTGACCTTGCACGCACTGTTGCACGTCTATTCGGACCCCGCGCGAGACCCACGTCGCGCCACGCTTACCGTGGCATTCACGGCCACGTCGGATGATGAGCCCGTCGGGGGCGATGACGCCGCAGAAGCCGCGTGGTTCCCGATCGATGCGCTACCCACGCCGATGGCGTTCGATCACGCAAGGATCATCGCGGACTATGTCCGTTTTCGCGATACGGGTGTGCGGCCGGAGCCGCACGTCTAGGCGGGTGGCTCGTCCTGCCAGAGCGCGGGTTCATCCTTCCGCCAGATCGCGAAAGCGGAGTCCCCGTAGGTGCGACTTTTATGAAGGTTCCACCCCGGTAGTTCCGGCCAAACGACGCCAGCACGGGCCTCCGCGATGACGCATTGGCGCGCCGCGCCGCACGCCCGACCCAGCCACGTCGCCACGTCGTCCGTATACGGCGGGTCCACAAACACCGTGTCCGCCGTAGGGAGCGACACGGCTGCAGCGTTGCCGTGGGTCACAGTCAAGGGGGCGTTCAACTCCGCCGCATAGCGACGCATCACCGCCACGGCTTCCGCATTCTTGTCGACGGCATACAACGGCGCCGCCCCGCGGGAGCCGGCCTCGAACACCATCAAGCCCGTCCCCCCGAACAGATCGAGCCACGACGACTCGGCCAGGTCGTTGCCAAGCATGTTGAAGAGCCCCTCCCGCGCACGCGACGACGTCGGCCTGATGCCGTCGGGCACGCGACCGGCGAGCAGGCGACCCCGCCACGATCCACCGGTGATGCGGATCATGGCGTACTTCCCTTCAGCGTCCACGAGCACACGCCCGCGTGACAGCCGCACACGTCAAGGTCCTTGAAGCAGGGAAGTACCTCGCAGGTGGTCACGAGGGTGGGCGCGCGTTCCGCGGTGACGCAAACTTCATGGGAGCAACCTGCCGCTGCGCACTCGGCATCCTTGGAACACTCGCCCGCTGCCGACGAGCCTTCCGTGCGCGCGAGGCATCCCTCCGGGGGTTCGCCAAGCACGGGGAATACAGGTCGGGCCGGAGCAGGCTCAACGACCGGCGCCGCGCTGACCGCCGCGCACGCCACAACGATGTGCACGATCATTTATACAGCTCCATACTCAACTTTGATCGCCATACCGTCGTAACGTCTGAACGGATGCCGACCGCGTCGAACACCCGCAACATCCACTTGCGCCCGGCGTCATCGCCGTAGGCGCGATCCGACTGCACCAGGCCAAACAGGTGCTCCAACGCAGCTTCCCATCGCTGCTCCGCGGCCAGGGCCAATGCGAGATCGTGGCGCGCCGCCGATTCGTTTGGCGTGGCCGCGTAGGCGGCTTCGGCCTGCGCGAGCGGTGGCGCGGCAATGCCGAACTCCAGGGCGGAGATTTCTGCGAGGCGGCTCGATCGGGCGGAAGGAGGCAGCCGCTGCAAAAGCGCGCGGGCACCGGTTTTATCGCCGCGCGACAGGGCGGCACGCGCCATGAACACCAGCGCATCCGGCTCGCTTTCATCTCTGGTCAGCGCGTCAGCAAAAAACGTCGTCGCACCTTCCGCGTCCCCCGCCGCGACAGCCGCGCTCCCTTTTCGCGACAGCGTCGACGCCTCACTCACGACGAATCCGGCCAGCCACTCCCGCACCTTGGACTCCGGCAGGGCGCCGACAAATTCATCGACCACCTTCCCACCGACGAACGCCTTGACCGCAGGAATACCCTGGATCGAGAACGACTGTCCGAGCGACTGGTTGTCGTCCGTGTTCACCTTTACAAGGATCCACCTTCCCGCTGCCTGCGCCTCCAGCCGCTCCAGAATCGGGCCGAGCGTCCGGCATGGACCGCACCACGGCGCCCAGAAATCCACGATCACGGCCGTTTCGTGAGAGCGGTCAACCACCTCACGCTGGAAATCACTGGCATTTACGTCGAGCGCCATCGGCCACCTTCCTGCGGGCTATGCTGAGGAGAGCCTATCGCCCGGGCTCGTTGACCGGAGGAAACGATGTTCAAGCTCGACGCGGCAGCCGCCGCCGCCATTATTGCGGAAGAAGCCGCGCTGGCGACGCTGCGGCAATATTCGATTGAGCAGGTCCTCGCCGAGGTGCCCGACATCGACACCATCGAAGACGATGAAGCGGCGTTCAATGCGCTGATGGAGGCGATGTACCGTCTCCGTCCACAGGGATATCTCTAGGGCCAGCGTGGGGATGGCGCGTCGCGTTCCATCGCGTTAGCCGGGCGGCGTCCCGGAGTCCCCATGATCGGCATTTCCCTCCTCTCGCTCGTACTCACCGCCTGCGGGGGCGACACGAAGCCCGCGCCCGCGCCCACCCCGCCGCCGCCCGCGCCGGTTGCCGCGCCCGCGCCCCCGCCGCCCGCCGCCGTCATCGCGTCCGGCCCGTACGCCGCGGACCCGCTCGCGCAGGCCTCGTACGACAAGGCGAAGGGCGCCGGCGCGGACAAAAAGGTAAACGCCAATTCCGGAGACGCCGCCGCAATCGCAGCCGGAAAGGCGAAGTATGACATGATGTGCGTGAGCTGCCACGGCGCCGGCGGCGCGGGTGACGGCATCGCAGGATCCGCCCTGCCCCAGAAGCCCGCCAACTTCACCTGGAAGGAGCGCTGGGTCGCAACCACCGCGGGCGAGAAGCAATGGGTCATCGCGAACGGCATGGAAGGCACGGCCATGGCGCCCCTCGGACTCACGGAAGACGAGTCGTGGGCGGTGCTCGCGTACATCGAGGCGACTTTCGCCCCGAAGTAAACGCGTCGTTCGTGGCACCTGAAAAAGTGTCACGCGATGTCGTGTCCGCACCCTTGTAGACCGGTTGCCGGGACATTAGGGTGCGGCCCCTTTCCAAGAGCCCCACCGGCTGGAGGTTTCATGCGACTGCTCCCCGCAGCCCATCTCGCACTCGCACTCGCGCTCCTGAGCGTCATTGCGTCGGGACTGGCCGGATGCGCGACGCAAGCCGCGGACACCGACGCGACCGACACGTTTACCATCGGATCGAAGAACCTTTTGCCGCCCGAGCTCTTCGATCGCGGCATGCGCGTCGCCGTCGGTGAGCCGACGGAAGAAGCCATCGAACAACCCCTGCAGTTCACGCACGAGCGGCACGTCAAGACGCTCGGCATGGACTGCCAGTATTGCCACGCCGGGGCCCGAAAGGGCACGCACGCCGGCGTTCCGAGCACCAAGGTGTGCATGGGCTGCCACGCGTTGGTGGACACGGCGGGGCGCCCCGAACTCGATAAGCTCAAGGAATACGCCGCAAAGAATGAGGAGATTCCGTGGGTGAGGGTTCACGATCTCCCAGACTTCGTGTACTTCGCGCACAATCGGCACATCGCGGCCGGCCTGGACTGTCAGGAATGCCACGGGCAGGTGCAGGACATGACGGTGAACCAGCGTGTGGCAACGCTGAAGATGGGTTGGTGCCTCGACTGCCACGCGCAGCATGAGAGCGTCGACGAGAACTATGGAACGAAGGCAGAACTTCGGCGTGCCGAGCTGAAGGACTGCTGGACCTGTCACAAGTAGGGAGCCGGGAATGTCCAGCCTGAACCGCCGTGATTTCCTGAGGGCCGTTGGAGTCGGCAGCACCGCCACGGCCGCTGCATGCGCCTATGACCCGAAGGTTCCGTACGAAAACATCATGCCGTACGTGGCACAACCGGAGGACCTGCTCCCCGGACTTGCGACGTACTACGCCACGGCCTGCAGCGGCTGCGCGAGCGCGTGCGGTGCCATCGTCCGCGCCAAAGAAGGGCGCGTCGTGAATATCGAGGGCAACCCCGACCATCCGAACGGTCCCGGCCTCTGTTCGCGCGGCCACTACAGCGTCCTCGCGACCTACGCCCCCGACCGCTTGGCCGGCCCGATGAACGGTGGCAAGGCTTCCACATGGGACGACGCGCACGCTGCGATTGTGGCGGCCATCGGTGCGGCGCGCGCAGCGGGCAAGTCCGTAGCTTGGCTCGGCGGCTACCGGACCGGCAGCGTCGACAAGCTCCTCGGGGAATTCGGAACGGTTGCCGGCCTTCGCCGCGTTCACTGGGAACCTCTCGGCGTCGAGTCGCACCTCGCCGCAAGCCGGGTCGCGTTCAACATCGACGCGGTCCCGACGTACGCACTGGAAGGCGCGCACACGATCGTTTCGTTCGGAATGGATTTTCTTGGCACGGCGCACGACAGCATGCGCATGATCAAGGGCTGGTCGAAGGGCAAGAACCCGGCCATCGACGGCTTCGTGACGCGCTACGTCGCCATCGAGCCACGGGTCGGCGTCACGTCATCGCAGGCAGATCTCTGGCTTGCGCCGGTTCCGGGCACGGAAACCGGGCTGGCCCTCGCGATTGCGAAGGCCGCGGCGGACCTGAACCACTACGCGGGCCCGGCCGCGGCGCTGCTTGCGGGCGTCGATGTCGCCGCCGCCGCGCAGCCCGGCATCACGGAGGAGCGGATCCGCGAAATCGCGACGTGGCTCACCGAGAACCCTTCCGTCGTCCTTCCCGGCGGCTCGGCCAACGCAGGCACCGACGCCACGGCACTCACCATCGCAACGTATATCCTAAACGATGTCTGCGGAAACATCGGTCGGAGCGTACAATTTGGCCGCCAGTCAACGCTCGGTCAGGTCAACAGCTACGCGCACGTGAAGGAACTTCTGGATGACGCCCGGGCGGGAAAAATCGGCGTGCTGTTCATCGACGGCGCCAATCCGGTCTACCACCTCGCCAGTGACGACAAAGCGCGGGAAGCGCTGGAAGCCGTCGATGTCGTCGTCCAATTCGCCGACGAGACGGACGACTCAACCGTAGGCAAGGCCATTCTGCTGCCGACCGGAACGTCGCTCGAGACCTGGGGAGATGCGTCGGCGAGCGCCGGTATTCACGTCGTCCAGCAGCCTGGCATGACGCCGCTCAAAGACACGCGCGCGCTGGGGGAGGTGGTGCTGGCGTTGGCGAAGGCGCTTTCGCCGGTTGCGCCCGCGGAAGCCGCAGTTCCGGACGTCGCCATTCTTGCGGTGCTCGGTAGCCCTTCTGTGCCGCTCGCCCAGACCGTCGCCGACTGGCCGTCGTATGTGAAGCAGCGATGGATGAGCGAGATCTACCCGACGGTAGCTGGCGCACCGGCGGAGGAAGCGTTCTGGACCGAGACGCTCCACCGCGGCGGCGTGTTTCAGGAGCCGGCTGTGACCGGCGCCGCGCTCGTGGTGCCGGCACTCCCGACCGGTGCTGGAGCTCTCGCCGGAACCGACAAGGCGCTCGCGCTGTTTACCAGCCCCAACCTTGGAGATGGGCGCCACGCGAACATCCCCTGGGCGCAGGAGATGGCGGACCCGATTTCCACGTACTTCTGGACGTCCTGGGCCGAAATCCACCCGAAAACGGTGGAGGCGCTCGGCCTGGGGCCGACGGACATGCTCGAAGTCAAGACTGAAACCGGAAGTATCAAGCTGGGCTACTTCGCGTCCAAGGGCGTGCGTGAAGACTCGGTGGCGGTGCTCCTCGGCAACGGCCACAAGGGCATGGGCCGCTACGCAACCGGGCGTGGCGTCAATCCGATGGATCTCTTGCCGTCGGCCGTTGACGCCCAATCCGGCGCGCTGGCGACCCACACGCGCAGGGCCACCGTCAAGCGTGTCGAGGGAGATAGCGGCGTGTTCGGCCTGGTGGGCCACAACGATCAAGACGGGCGCCCGCTCGCCAACATCGTGCACGCCGAGGATGCCGTTGCCCACCTCGAAGGAGAGCCTGGCAGCATCGTCCACATCCACGAACCGTACATGGATCCCCGGCTCATCGAGGCGGGAATTACCGACATGTACCCGGAGCCCCAGCACCCGACGTACCGCTTCTCGATGGCAATTGACACGAATACCTGCAACGGCTGCAACGCTTGCGTTGTCGCGTGTGCGCTCGAGAACAACACCCCGTTCATCGGTCCGGATCAGGTGCGAAAGGGCCGGACGATGAGTTGGATCCGCATGGATCGGTTCTGGGAGGGAGAGGGAGAGAATCCCGATATCCGCTATCTCCCGGCGATCTGCCAGCAGTGCTCGCACGCGCCGTGTGAGGGCGTGTGTCCCGTGCTTGCGACGTACCACAACCTCGACGGCCTCAACGCGATGATCTACAACCGCTGTGTCGGCACGCGGTATTGCGCGAACAACTGCCCGTATACCGCTCGTCGGTTCAACTTCCACACCTGGCAGTGGCCCGAATCCTACCACCTCATGCTCAACCCGGATCTTTCGACCCGCGAGATGGGCGTCATGGAGAAGTGTACGTTCTGCGTGCAGCGTCTCCGCGCAGCAAAGGACGTCTACCGTGACGTGAAACAGCAGGTTCCGGACGAAGCGTTACGCAAAATTACGGCATGTGCCGCCGCCTGTCCCAGCGAGTCGATCACCTTCGGGAACTGGCACGACCTCGACGGCGGCGTACGCAAGCTCGGAGAGAGCCCGCGCGCCTACACGTTGCTCAAGGAGTTGAACACGAAGCCCGGCGTTCGCTACCTTGCCCGTGTCAAGCACACCCACGGCAAGGAGGCTTGAAATGAGTCAAATGACGTACAACTCCGTCACTCGTGACGTGCTCCGGCCGCTGTTCAACCCGACGATGGCGTACATGGGCGCCATCGGGTTGGCCCTGACGGGTTTGGCGATAGGCGGCTTTTGCTGGGGCATGCAGTTGGTCTACGGCCTCGGCGTCGCCGGGTACCACCCGCCGGTGTTCTGGGGCGTCTACATTACGACCTTCGTGTTCTGGATCGGTATCGGCCACGCCGGTACGCTGATCAGCGCGATCCTCTTTTTGACCCGCTCGCGCTGGCGCACCGGTATTTACCGGGCCGCAGAGGCGATGACCATCTTCGCCGTCATGACCGCGGCGCTGTTTCCCGCGATTCACGTCGGCCGCGCTTGGTACGCCTACTGGCTTTTCCCGTACCCGAATCAACGTCAACTCTGGCAGAACTTCAAGTCGCCGCTGATGTGGGACGTTTTCGCAGTTTCGACGTACTTCACGGTTTCAACCGTCTTCTTCATCATCGGGCTCATTCCCGACATCGCGGCCGTCCGCGACCTGACGAAGGGGTTCACCCACAAGATGTACAGCATCATGGCGATGGGCTGGCGCGGCACGGACCGTCAGTGGCGCCACTACATGGCCGCGTACGGCTTCTTCGCCGCCTTGGCGACGCCGCTCGTGTTGTCCGTCCACTCGGTCGTGTCCTGGGACTTCGCAATGGCCGATACGCCGGGATGGCACTCGACCATTTTCCCGCCGTACTTCGTCGCCGGCGCGATCTTCTCCGGCTGCGCAATGGTCATCACACTCATGCTGCCGCTATCGAAGTTCTTCCAGTTGGAAGAGTACATTCACATGTGGCACTTCGAACACCTCGCGAAGCTCTGCCTGTTCACGGGCAGCATCCTGACGTACGCCTACGGGTGCGAGTACTTCATCGCCTGGTACTCGGACAACATGTACGAGTGGGGCACATTCACCGACCGCGTCACCGGCCAGTACTGGTGGGTGTTCGCCATGATGTTCTCGTGCAACTGCGTTCTACCGACGATCTGGTGGTTCAAAAAGGTGCGCACCAGCTACGTGGGGCTGTTCGTCGTCAGCATCATCATCAACATTGGCATGTGGTTCGAGCGGTACAACATCATTGCCAGTTCGCTGGCACATGGGTTCGATCCGGCGTCGTGGGTCTGGTACCAGCCGACGTACATCGAGATCGGGATCCTGATCGGCTCGTTCGCATGGTTCTTCCTCTGGTTCCTCCTCTTCGTCAAGATCATGCCGTCCGTCGCGATCGCCGAAGTGAAAGAGCAGATTCGTCCCCCGCTGAAGTCTGACGAGGAGGCCGCAGCCAAATGAGTGAATCCCACGATCCGCCCACCGCCGCGAGACTCGTTGCGCCGATCAAGGCCGTGTACCGCCATCTCGACAGCCTGATCAACGGCATCTCCGCCCTGAAAAAGGCGGGATTTCACGACATGCAGGTAATGTCTCCCCTTCCCCGCCATGAAATCGAGCAACTGATGTACGATGGCGAGCCCAGCCCCGTGCGCTGGTTCACGTTGTTCGGCGGCATCTTCGGGGCGACCATGGCGTTTTCCCTCGCCAGCTTGACCCACGCGAACTGGCCGATGATCATCCCCGGCGGCAAACCGTTGGTTTCCGTGCCGCCGTTCCTCGTGATCACGTTCGAGGGCACGATCCTCTGGGGTTCGCTCTTCACGCTGGTCGGCCTCCTGTTGAACTGCCGACTTCCTGCGAGTAACCTCGCGAAAGAAGTGCAGGACCCACGCTTCTCGAACGACTGCTTCGGCATCGTGCTGGAGCGCGTGACGCCGCAACAGGAAGGAACGATCAAGTCCATTCTCGCCCATTCGGGCGCGTCCGAAGTGAGCGGCGGCTCGGCCGGCGCCCTCGGGGAGGTGCACCATGCATAGCGGGTTCAGGGGTCGCAAGGTGGTTGTGCTCGGCGGCCTGCTTCTCGCGGGTGCAGCGTGGGCATCCCCGTGGGACATCGACATGATCGACGCCTACATGTACAAGGCATTTGAGTGGAAGATGCGAATGCCACCGGTCGGCACCGTACCGCGCGAATCCACGAGCGCACCCCGCCCGCAGGATGCTGGCTACTACCAAAACGCCAAAATCACGAATGCCGATCGGACGACCGAGGCTGGCAAGGCGTTGACGAATCCCTATCCGGTTGACGCCACCAGCATTGCGACCGGAAAGACGATGTTCTACACCTACTGCCAAGCATGCCACGGGCCGGAAGGCAAGGGTGGAGGTCCGGTAACCCACAACGACCCATCGGCCGACATCCGGCGCTTTCCCGTACCTGCGCCGATGCTTTCGGGGCCGGGCGCCGTCACGGCCCACAAAAGCGATGGCTACGTGTACCTGACCATCCGGAACGGAGGCGCGATCATGCCGGCCTACGGCTTGTCGATGACGGACGCCGAGCGCTGGTCCGTGGTCGCATACATTCGCACGCTAGACGGTGCACAGAACCTCGATCTTGTGGTCCAGCCGCCGGTTGTCGCGCCGATTGAGGTGGTCACGCCGCCGCTGCCGCCGCCCGGCCTTGCTCCGAGGCAGATGCCGCCGCTCGGTGCGCCGCGTCCGCCGCCGTCCCCGCTCCTTGCGCCCACCCCCCCCGCCGGAAGCCACCCATGAGCGCAATCGACCTGCTCGCCTTCGCCCGGACCGTGGTCGGTCCCGGACCCGACGTCGCGGAGACGGTGCGCACCACGCCCCGCGAGATTCCGGACAAGGTCAAGACCTACGGCTACGGTGCAATGGCCATCGGCGCCCTGTGCCTGATCGCCGGGCTGTTGACCGCGCGGGAACGCACGCTCGGCGTCCTTTTGACGTGCATCGTCTACTTCATGGGCGTTTCGCAAGGCGGCGTCATGTTTGCCGTTGCACAGACCATCACGCTCGGCCGCTGGGGCCGCCCCTTCAAGCGGGTCGCCGAGTCGTTCTGGTTCTTCATGCCGTTCATGTACGTCGCGTGGATCGCGTTCCTGCTGCTCGGCGGACTCGACCTCTACGACTGGACGCGCGAGACGATGCCGGCCCACAAGGCCATCTGGTTGCAGCCCAATTTCTTCGTTGCGCGCCAAATCGTGATGCTTGGCATCCTGCTGCTCTTGGACTTCACGTTCATCCGCAACAGCATGCGCGCCGACATGGGAGTGGCTGGCGAGACGCTCGGCACGGCGGCTCCGGCGTTCTGGTCTCGCTTTACCGCCGGCTGGACGGGCCGTGAGGCCGAAGTCGAGGCGACGTACCAGAAGAATATCCGCATCGCTCCTGTCATCGTCGTCTGCTACGCGATCTTCTACTCGATGTTTGCTGTGGACGCCGTCATGTCGCTTTCGCCGCATTGGGCGGCGAACATGTTCCCGGCGTGGCACTTCGTGTCGTCGTTCTGGCTTGCGATCAACTGGATCTGCATCATTTCAGTCTTCAGCCGGAAGTGGCTCAAGGTCGACCACTTGATGACCCCAACGCGCTACCTCGACATCGGCGCGCTGATGTTCGCGTTGTGCATCTTCTGGACCTACAACCTGTTTGCCGTCATCCTCCCCATCTGGTACGGCAACATGCCGGAAGAGACGGGATTCCTGATGCTCCGGATGTATCTGGAACCGTGGTCGGGCCTGTCGAAAGTCGTCGGCGCCGCATGCTTCCTCTTCCCCTTCATCACGCTCCTTTCGCGCGGAATCCGCAAGACGCCAGACTCGTTGGTGGCCGTGGCGATTTGGATCGCGGTGGCGGTGTGGCTGGAACGGTTCTTGATGATCATGCCACAGGTCTGGAAGGGCGACACATTGCCCCTCGGCCCGATTGAGATCGGCATCTTCCTCGGCTTCGTCGGGGCGTTCGTCACAGTCGTCACCAACGTGCTTTCGCGCGTACCCGCGGTGCCGATTTCGGACCCCTTCATGAACGACAACCCGGGCGACGTGCACGTGCACGCGCACGACCACGCTCACGGGTAGCGTCCGATGACGCGAGAAGAGATTCTCGCGCTGGCGGCGCCCGTGGCGGCAAGGTGCGCGGGGGTCGATCCCGACGCCTCTGATGCGGAGGCCCTCCTGGAGGGCGAAAACGTCGATCAACTCGAAGCCGCCTGCCTTGCCGCGCTTGCGGAAGGGTGGCTGTGCAACCGAGAAGGGGGCGGGGTCAGGTATGGTCGCGTCTCGCGTGCAACGCCCGAATTATCGGGGTTCTCGCTGGATGCTGTCGTCATGGACGGGCCAGCGTCGGGGGCGCACACCCATCCGCGCGGCGAGTTCGACCTGTGCTTTGCCCTCAGCGGCACACCGACGTTTGACGGATCCTCAAGTCGGTGGACGGTATACGGTACTGGAACCTCGCACATTCCGACGGTTCACCACGGGAAGATGCTGATTTTGTACTTTCTGCCTGGCGGAGAGATTGTGTTCGGAGCGTGAAGGCGCACCGGAGGAGGGTTTGGTACCGGCCGCCGCGGCTCACCCGCCAGCCGGCGGCGCCGGCATTTCAGCTGCCATCAAGCCACAGCAGGAAATCCGGGCTAGGCTCTACAGATGAACGACTCCACCCCGGCCTCCACCATCCGGATTCACTGCCCCGCAAACGGGGAATTCGTAGGAGAGGTCACGATGACCCCTGCGGCCGACGTGCGCGCCGTGGTCATGCGCGCGCGGGAGGCGCAGAAATCATGGGGCAGGACGACGTTTGACCATCGGAAGGCGGTCATGCTCGACGTCCGCGCAAACCTGCTCGATCACGCCGACGGAATCGTCGATCTTGTGGCGAAGGAAAGTGGAAAGCCACGCCACGAGGGCCTGCTTCACGAGCTGATGGGGCCGCTCGAGCTGATCACGTATTTTGCGAACGAGGCCGAGCGCATCCTCTCTCCCGAGCCGATTCCGTTGCGCTTGCTCAAGCAGCGCTCCAGCTACGTACACCGGCCGCCGCGCGGCGTCGTCGGCGTGATCGGGCCGTGGAATTTCCCCCACAACATCCCGTTCGGCGGCGCGGTCATGGCAATGATGGCTGGGAACGGCGTGGTGATCAAGCCCAGCGAGTTCACGCCGCTCATCGCCCAATATGTCCGCAGCCTGTACCTGGAGGCGGGCGTGCCTTCCGACCTGCTCGGCATCGTGCACGGCTACGGAGACGTAGGTGCTGCCTTGATCGACGCGGGTGTCGATTTCGTGGAATTCACGGGCTCCGTTGCGACCGGACGGAAGGTCGCCGCCATGTGCGGCGAACGATTGATCCCCTGCGTGACCGAGCTCGGCGGCAAGGCACCGTGTCTGGTCCTGCCGGACTGTGACTTCGAACGCACGGTCAACGCCGTGCTTTGGGGCGGATTTGCCAACGCCGGGCAGGTCTGCGCCAGCGTGGAACGCCTCGTCGTCCACGAAAAAATCTACGATCGCTTTACGGAAGCGCTTGTTGCCCGCGTCAGGGGCCTGCGCCTCGGCGATGCGACGAAATCGAGCGACATCGACATGGGGCCGATGGTGAACGAGCGCCAGCGCGTCATCGTCGAAAACCTCGTGGCGGACGCCGTGGCCAAGGGGGCGCGCGTCGCGACGGGCGGCAAGCGCGTGGACGGCCCTGGCCTGTTTTTCGAGCCGACCGTGCTCCTCGACGTGACGACGGACATGGACATCGTAAACAAGGAGACGTTCGGGCCGGTCGTGCCGATCATGAAACGCGCCACGGAAGAGGAGATGATCACGGAGGCGAACCGCTCCCACCTCGGCCTGTTGGCGTACGTTTTCACCAAGAACAGTGAACATGGCCGGCAGTTGGCCGAGCGCATCGAGTCCGGAACCGTCATGGTCAACGACGTTATCGCAACGCACGCGGCGGCGGAAACGCCGTGGGGCGGCGTGAAGCAGAGCGGCATCGGTTCGACGCACAGTGACGACGGGCTGCGGCACATGTGCCAGCTTCGTCATGTCAATTACGACACGCTGCCCTGGCTCAAGCGCGAGCTCTGGTGGTATCCGTACAACGCCGGCACGCTCCCGACGCTTAAACGCCTGCTCAACGTGTTGTACGGCCGGGGAATCAAGCGGTTTCTCAAAGCGAGCTGACGCCGCAACTCCGCCTACCGCGACACCATCCGCGCCCGCTGCAGCCCCTCACGACACTCGGCGCTCTGGGGAAGCAGCTCGGCGGCCTTCGAGTAACAATCGACCGCCTCCGCCGGCGTCTCCTTCATCAGCGCCAATTCTCCCTTCCGGCAAAGCATTTCCGCGCTCTGCTCGATCTTGGAACGCTCCACGATGGAGGCGCGATATTCCCGGCGCTTCGTGTCCGGCTTTAGCTCTCCGTAGGCGCGTTCGAGCGACTCACGAATCGCGACGACCTTGGAGGTGTACTTTTCTCCCCATCGCGCCGTCCGGTCCGGGCGGAAGTCGTCGGACAGCTTCTTGTGCGCCGCCTCCACCTCCGCCCCGGTGCAAATCCAGTGGAGGTCCAGCATGTCGAACAGCGTGCCCTTGCCCAGAGCCGCCATCCGCCCATCCACCTCTCTTGAGACACGTTCGTCGATGCGCGCAGCCGCCTCCTCCTCTCGGAATTCAATCAGGTTCAAATCGGCCAACGCCCAGACCATGCCCGCCGTACCCGTGCGGGAGAGGGTCGATACGGAGAAGAGTTCGCGCAGGCGGAAGCTCGTTCCTCGGATGATCTTGACGAACGCCTGTTCTTCCGGGGTGAGCTTCATCTCCTCGAAAACCCGCTCCGAACCCTGCGCAAGGAACACGTAGCGGTCCAACCACTCGCGCAACGAACCGGCCAATTCCTCGGCCGGCATTTCTTTGGCATGAATGCGCAGCGTCCGGAACAGCAACGACGCAACCCGCAGCGGGGGATTGATGAATTTTTCAGGCAAGTCCTCGAGAATATGGAACGACCACACGCCCTTCGGCTCACGCAGAACGCGTTGGACCACGAATTCGGTCTGCTTCTGGAGCAATAGAACGAGCTGCGCAAACCCGAAAATGCCCATTTCGATCAGCGCTTCGCCCTGCCTTCCACCCGACGACTCCATCATTTCAATGGACTGCGCCAACTGCTCCTTCGTGAGCTGCCCAGCGCGAAAAAGGAGTACGCCGAGGACCTCCTGCTCATCGATCGGTTCGGCCCGCCAACCGACCGGCCCGCCCTTCTGCCACAACCCCCACCGCACGCGGCCATCCGGCAGTTCCAACGTCAACAGACCCGTGGCGCGGGCGATGGCGAGTTCCATCAACGCGTCACGCAGGGAGCGATCCCCAAGCCGCCCTTCCAACGCAGGGTCCAGTCCCTGCACGTCCGGAATGGCCAGCCCACGTTCTCTTGGGCCGTCGGCCGGCGCCTCGGAGGCACGCACACCGGGAGCCGCCCGCGTCATCACTGGACGCGACTCCAGATCGCGAACGCGCAGCCGAAGCGCCTGCAGCTCGGCGTCCCGGCCAGTGTCAGCTACAGCCAACTGCCCGGATTCGACCAGCCATACCTTCAAGTCTTCGACGATCCGGTTGACCTGCGCAAAGGCCGACAACACGTCCGGCGGGAACTCGTTGACGCGCAAAGCCGTCGAGCCGTCGGGCAGCCGAGCAACGACCTGCCCGTCGATGGGCCCCACACGGCCAAGCATGGGCAGCATGAGGTCAACCTTCATTTCTGCAGCTGCTTCGCCGTCTATCGTGCCCGCAGGCAACAACATGGCTCCGACGGCAAGGGTGCTGCCGTACTCCCGAAGAAAACTCGGCAGGTCAGCGTAGCGGCGCGTGGCAGAGCGGACGGCCATTCCCCCTCTTATCGCACGTCTTGGGGCGGCGTGGCAGAGGAGCGCGTGCTTCCGCGGTCTGCAAGAAACTCGTCCACCGGCACCTTTCCGGTGCCATCGGGGCGATCGATGACGTAGGCAGGGAGCCCGATTCCGCTGACGCGCATCCGGAGCGCGCGATGAAGGGCGAGGCCGCGCTCCATCGTCAACCGGAACACCGCGTTTCCCTGCGCGGCGTCGGGGTGGTGGAGGTAGTACGGGTAGACCCGCATCGCAACGAGCGCATCACTCAGCTGGGCGAGAACATCGACGTCGTCGTTGATTCCCGCGAGCAGGACACTCTGATTGAGTACGGGAATACCGGCATCCACCAGGCGCGCCAGGGCGTCCCGAACGGGCGCCGTCAGCTCTCCGGGGTGATTCGCGTGGACCAACATCCAGACCGGACCGCGCGCCTTCAACCCGGCCACCAGCGCGTCGGTCACGCGCGATGGGTGAGTGATCGGCGCGCGGGTATGGATGCGGCGCACCGGAATCGCACGCAACGCGTCGAGGGCCGAAAACAGCTTGCCGTCGCGAATCGCGAGAGGATCGCCCCCGGACAGGATCACCTCCTTCGCGCCGCTCCGCGCGGCGTAGGCCAGCATCTCCGCCCACTCGGACGCCGTCGGGTCCTCCCCCTCTCCCGGTTCGTGGTTGCGACGAAAACAGTACCGGCAGTACACGTGGCACCGCTTCGTCAGGAGCAGCAATACGCGATCCTCATGTTTTCGAACGACCCACGGCAGGGGCGACCGCGCGGCGTCGCCGACGGGGTCGATGACGTCCGCCGAATCGTCCTCCAGTTCGCCCGAAGAGGGCAGGGCCGTGCGCAACCGAGGGTCGTTCCGCGCCATTGCGCCAGCAACGTACAAGCGTGGAATTCGCACGGGGAATCGTGCTGTGATCGCGCCCCAATCGATGTCCTGGAGCCACGGCCACCGCGCGAGTGCTTCCTTTCTTCCTAGAAAGGGCCCGCTGTGATAGATGCGCGCCGCCCCCGGTGAACCCATGTCCTACGAAACCTCCGATTTTCGCAACGGTCTCAAAGTCGAGATGGAAGGCTACCCCTATAGCATCGTGTACTTCCAGTTTGTGAAGCCCGGAAAAGGCACGGCGTTCACCCGTACGAAGTTGAAGAATCTACTGACGGGAGCGGTCATTGAGCGCACCTTCCGCAGCGGCGAAGTCCTCCAGGAGGCCGACATCGAGGAACAACCGATGCAGTTCCTCTACAACACCGGGGATACCTACACGTTCATGAACACGCAGTCCTACGAGCAGGTGGAGCTGACGAAGGAACTCCTCGGCGAAGACGTGAGGTACCTTCAGGAGAATCTGGAAGTCATGGTGCTGTTCTACAAGAGCCGCGCCGTGAACATCACGCTTCCGAACTTCATCGAGTGCCGCGTGGTGTGGACGGAGCCCGCCGTAAAGGGCAACACGTCGAACAACATCACGAAGCTGGCCCGGCTCGACACCGGCGCCGAGATTCAGGTGCCGATCTTCATCGACGAGGGAGAACTGCTCAAAATCGATACACGTGACGGCGGCGGCTACGTTTCGCGCCTGAACAAGTAGTTCGCCATCGACGTTGCCCGACTGCGGCAACGCGCAGCGATCGTGCGCGCGTTGCATACGACGCTCGGGGAGGAGGGCTTCGTGGAGGTCCCGGTTCCGGTCCTCGTGGACGGTCCTGCGCTGGAAAGCACGTTGGAACCGGTGTCGGCGGACGGCGGCTGGCTGCACACCTCGCCGGAATTCGCCCTGAAACGCGTCCTGGCGGCCGGGCTGCCGCGCATTTACTCGATCACTCCGGCATTTCGCGCCGAGGAGGTCGGTCGCCATCACGGACGCGAGTTCACGATGCTCGAATTCTACTTGTGTAATGCTGGGTATCTCGACCTCCTGTCCGTCGCGGAGTCACTTTTTGCGGCGGCGGCGCGAGCGGTGGGCCAAAGCGCGCCGAAATTTACGACGCGGACGGTCGCGGAGCTGTTCGGCAGCGCAGTTCCGACGGACGATGCTTCCTACTTCCATCGGTGGGTGGACGAGATTGAGCCCGGTTTGACCTTGCCAACGTTTGTTATCGATTACCCCGCGCGGCACGCCGCGTTGGCAGAGATTCGTGGGGACGTTGCCGAGCGCGTCGAGGTGTACCTGGGCGGCGTCGAACTGGGAAACGGCTTCTCCGAGTTGCGAGATTCCGCGGAGCTGAGAGAAAGGTTTTCGTCGTCGGCGTTGGCGCGTTCGGAGGACGGACGCCGGCCCCATCCGGTCGATGAGGGCGTGATCGCGGCGACGGCGATCCTTCCACGGTGCGCCGGCATGGCCATCGGCGTCGATCGACTCGCGATGGTGCTGACGGGCGCCTCCGACATCGCCGCCGTTCGAGTACCGCGGTGAGGGTGCGCCGGTAGCCATCGCAAGCGGCTTCGGACGCGGTTTGCGGTTACCGGCGCCGCATGGAACTCACCGGAAAGGTCGCGGTCGTGACCGGCGCGAGTCGGGGCATCGGCCGCGAGATCGCGCTTGAGCTCGGGCGGGGCGGCGCATTCGTCATCGTGAACTACCTGAAGAACGCCGACGCCGCGGCCGCGGTCGTTGCGGAGATCGGTCGAGGCCGCGCGGTCCAGGCCGACGTCGGCACGCAGGAAGGCGTGGACCGCCTCGTTGCCGCTGCCGAGGCGGAGGGAGGGCTCGAACTCCTGGTGAACAACGCCGGAATCACGCGTGACGGCCTCCTGCTCCGCATGAGCGATGAGGACTGGAATTCGGTGATCGACACCAACCTCGGCTCGACGTTTCGGATGTGCCGCGGCGCCGCCCAGCACATGCTCGGCCGCCGGCGCGGCGCGATCGTGAACCTGACCTCTGTCGCGGCGCTGATGGGCAACGCCGGTCAGGCGAACTACGCGGCGGCAAAGGCTGGTATTATCGCGATGAGCCGCGCGCTCGCGAAAGAGCTCGGCCGGCGCGCGATCCGAGTCAACTGTGTGGCCCCGGGCTTCATCGACACCGACATGACGAAGGGCCTCCCGGGGGAGGTACTGGAGGGCGCCAAACAAATGATCGCCTTACGACGTTTGGGTCGCCCCGAAGAGATCGCGCCGATCGTTCGCTTCCTCCTCGGACCCGGCGCCACCTACATCACCGGGCAGACCTTCATTGTGGACGGCGGGATGGCGTAGCCGGAGGCGGCGGTCGAAAGAGGAAGAACGCGGAGGTTTTCGGCCCGGCGAGTGTGTCCGGCGGGATGGAAACGGTGCGCGCGGCGGACCGTGGCGCTGGCATGGGCACCGGCCAATCGGGCGTGGTTACCACGCACGAAGGCGGCGGATCCCCACGGGGAAGGCCGACGTCCACCGGTCGCCACAGCACCGCGGCCAGCGTCGTGATCCGCTGCTCGAACGACGGCGGCGGCGCCGACGTGGCGAGCTGGACGCGAGAGCAGCCGTCGAACGCGACGACCATCTCACGCGGCCACGGCGCGGTTCGCATCGGCCACGGACCACCGATCGCCGCTGCAAGGGAGAGTGTGATCACGACGAAATCCCCTCCCCTGCCCCATCGATCAACCGCCAACGCAGCGGCGACGCACCCTCCAGCGACGCCGACCACCATCCAGCGATTCGGGTGGTACATCCTGCTTGCCAGCGGGTACCACCGGTCCACGGCGAGGTAGAGCGGGTTGGGCATTCCCGGCGTCGGCCCGAGCGCCATGACTCCGGCAAGCACCAGGAGAAAAAGCCAGGGACGAGCGCGTCGATCGGCCACCGCGGCGAAAATGGCGAGCGGCAGCGCGGGCAGGAGCCAGCCCGAGAAGGGGGCGCAGAGCGTCGTAAGCGGGATGCTGTCGACGAGGTGCACGGCGACGGAGGCTGAGTTGCCGGCGGCCTTGACACCGTCGAGCGCCAGCGGTGACCCCCATGGACGCGGCGTGAACACGCGAGCGCCGGGCCCCGCCATGAATTGCGCGACCGGAATCGCGGCCGGCGCCACCACGATCAGCGCGGCAATCGCGGCACCCGCGAGGCGTGCCATCGACGCCCTCCTTACGACGCCGAGGTGGGCGACGACCAACACCAACGTCGCAACCGAGAGGTAGACGACCGAGAGCCAGTACACCATCGCCGAAAGGGCGGCACCGAGCGTCAGCATCCCAAAACCGCCGCGCTCGCCGCGGAGGACCCGCCACAAACCGGCCAGATAGAACAGCGAGGGCCCAATCAGCGCCTGCTGAAGCTGCTCCCACTCGAGCGCGCGCAGGACCATCCCCGAGGTGCCCGCCAAAAGCGCCGCCAACGCCGCCCCGCGCGACGAGGCGCCCACCGCTCGGGCGCAACCGTACCCCGAAAGCATCGCAAGAAGCACAAGTACGACATGGAGAACGGCCACGCCGAGTCCACCGGGGAAGACCACACGGGCCGGCATCACGAAAAACAACAGATCGATCAGGTTCAGCGCACGCGTATCGACGCTCAACGCGTAAAGCGTCGATGGCGTCGGACTCGCCACGAGTCGTTGCCAAGCATCGAACGCAAAACCATGCGTGAAGACGAACTCCGACTGCGAAAGCGTGTCTCCGAAGAACCGATCCCCCGCGAAGATCGCCGGTAAACTACCCGCGTGTGCGCTGGCAAAGGCGAGGAACGGCGACGCTACCGCGAGCCGGGCCAACCCCTCCCGCGCGACCCCCGCATCGGCCCGATCAGCCAGCGGCCGCATCAGCCAGCGAGCGCCCCTTCGAGCGCCACCCGAACCGCCCCAGAGACCTCAGGAAGCGGCGCCAGCATCATCGCCCCGGCGGCTTTCGCGTGCCCACCTCCGCCATCATGGAGGCGCTTGGCGAGGACGCTGACATCCACGCTCCCTCTGGAGCGCAACGACACCTTCACCTTGGCCGGGCCGCGCTCGACGAGCACGACCGCGAGATCGACGCCAACAGTGTGCTGAAGCGCGTCGACGACGCCCTCTACATCCAGCTCAGACGCCCCCAACTCGGCGGCCATCGCCAGCGTGTACGTCGCAACCGCAATGCGTCCGTCGAGCCAGAATTGGGCCTCGGTCAGCATCCGGGCAAGCAGCCTCAAGCCGGGCAGGCGGCGCTCGACCAGCACCTTCATCATGATCTGCGCGTGGTCGATTCCCGTTTCCAGCAGCTCGGCGGCCACGCGATGACTGGACGCGCGGGTGTTCGAATAGCGGAATCCACCGGTGTCGAAAATCAGTCCGGCATAGATTTGTGCAGCATTTTCGGCGTCCAACGCAACCCCCCAACCGGCCAGCAGACCCCGCACCATCACGCAGGTGCTCTCCGAAGAGGCGTCAAACAGCGTCCAAGTGTACCCGGCGAGGTCGGTGGACCGGTGGTGATCGACAAGGCCAGTCCACCGCGCACCCCGAAAAGCAGCATCTACCGGGGGAAGGAGCCGGCGCCGGTCTCCATCGAGGACAACCACCCCGTCATACACGCCAACCAGCGCATCCGGAACCATCTCGCCCGCTCCCGGCATCCACTCGTACCGAAATCCCGGCTCCCCCGCGACATCGATGCGTACGCCCGGAACCAGCTCCCTCAACGCCTTTTGGAGGGCGAGACAGGCCCCGATGCTGTCCCCGTCCGGCCCTTCCGGCCCCGTCAGCAGAACGGACCCGCTCTGGCGGACGAGGTCGAGCAGGCGGTCACCAGCGGTCATGACTCTCCAAGGGAGGACGGCCGCCCCTCCTAATCGGCTCGCCGACGCCTGCCTATGCGTCGAAGTCGCCAACGTGTTAGCACGCGCCTCGCGTGGCACGCTGCCATGCACGTTCGATGCGGCGTTGCGCCGTTGTTCTCTGGAGTCCCGTTGTCTTTACCCGATGATCCTGCCGAGCCGGCCGTCGCCGCTCTCCCTGCTTTTGATTCTACCCCCGTCGAGTCCACTGAAGTCGCCGTCGATGCCGTTGAACCGGCCGCCGCTCCTGCGCGCCGCGCTGGATACATCAGTGACAGGTCGTTCGCCGACTTCCCGATTTCATCCGAGGTTCTTCTCGGCGTGCAAGCCCTCGGCTACGAGATGGCTACGCCCGTGCAGGCATTGACCATCGACGCCGCCATCGCGGGAAAAGACCTCCTGGTACGCGCCAAAACCGGAACAGGGAAAACCGCCGCGTTCTGCGTCCCGATGATCGAGCGCATTCCCGCTGGGATTCGAAAGGTCAGCGGCATCGTCCTGACGCCGACCCGCGAACTGGCGGTTCAGGTCGCCCAGGAATGCGCGGCCATTGCCAAGTACAAGGACCTCACCATCGTCGCGATCTACGGCGGCGTCGGATTTGGTCCGCAGGAGCAGGCGCTGAAAGAGGGCGCCGAGATCGTCGTCGGCACGCCGGGGCGCGTGCTTGACCACCTTCGGCGGGGAAACCTCGACCTTTCCGAATTGAAGGTCGCCGTGCTCGACGAAGCCGACGAAATGCTCTCGATGGGCTTCCTCGAGGATGTCAAGAAGATCCTCAACAAGGCGCCGAAGAACCGACAGAACCTGCTGTTCTCGGCCACCGTCGACGAAACGATCAAGGGGCTGATTGCCAGCTACCTGAACAATCCCGAGGAAATCTTCCTTTCCTTCGATGGGGACAACGTGTCCACCATCACCCACATCCTGTACGAGACATCTCCCGACTACCACAAAGCGCGCGCGCTGCTCGATCTCATCGAGCAGGAGCGGCCCAATGCGGCCATCGTCTTCTGCAACACCCGGGAGGACGTGTCCACCGTCTACACCTACCTGGATCGTCAGGGTCTGGGCGTCGAAATGCTGAGCGGGGAGCTTCCCCAGCGCCAGCGGGAGCGCGTCATGGCGCGCGTCAAGGCCGGCGCCGTGCAGTTTCTCGTGAGTACCGACGTGGCCGCGCGGGGCATCGACATCACCGACCTCACCCACGTCATCAACTATTCGCTGCCGGACGACGCGGCGATCTACCTGCATCGCTGCGGGCGGACCGGCCGAATTGGAAAGTCCGGGGTGGCGATTACGCTCGCGGGCGGGGCCGACTTCTCGACGCGCATCACCCTCACGCGGACGCACAAGATCGACTTCCAGATCAAGACGTTGCCGACGCCGGAAGAGAGCGGTCGCCTGCGCACCGAACGGTTCGTCCGCATCATCAAGGACGCGGCGGGCTCGACCGCCTATGAGGGCTATCTCGACCTCGTCCGCGCCATCAAAGAGCGCCCCGACGGTGACATGCTGCTCGCGGTCGCGGTGCGCGGGTTGTTGAGCTGGGATCGTGCGCGGCGCAATGCAGCGGCGGAAGATGCCGGGGGCGGCAACGGCGAGGGTGAGGTGCGCGCCGACAGCGGCAACGAACGCCCGCGCGAACCCAGTCGGGAACGCAATGACAGGGGTGACCGTAGCGATCGGAACGATCGCGGACCATCGCGAGACGGCCGACGCGAGGATCGCCCGCGTGACGACCGACCGCGCGAAGCGCGCCCCGGCGATCGCGGCCCCGGCCCCCGCCGTGACGAGCGCCCTCGCGACGACCGACCCCGAAACGACGGCCCCCGCAACGACGGCGCGCGCGATTCAAGGCCGGGCGATCGGGGTCCTGACCGCGGCCCACGCCGTGACGATCGGCCGCGAGAGAATCGTCCCCGGCAGGGAGATCGTCCGCGTGACGACCGACCCCGTCAGGGAGATCGCCCGCGGGAGGGAGATCGCCCGCGCGAAGGCGGACACGGAGAACAACGTCCCCCCAGCGCGGCCCCAAGCGCCGAAAACGACGCCGTTCCCCACGCGGTCGCGCCGGCCGGCCCTGCCGGTGACGAAGATGTCGGCGATGGCCCGACCAACCCCGGTGGGAATCCGGTGGGCACCGACGGCGCGCTGAAGAAGCGTCGCCGCCGGCGGCGGCGGAGCGGACCCGGCGGTGAGAGCACCGGCGCTGAAGGAACCGGCCCCACGGGCGGCGCACCGGCTGCGGGTGGCGAATCTGGCGGTGACACGAGTGCCCCGCCCGCGGCCGAGTAGGCGCGCCCCACGAAGACGATCCCTGGACCGGCCCGCTCAGGGGCCGGGCGCCGCCCACGCTCCCCCGCAGCGCGGCGGTGTTTGGCGCCCAAAAATCGGGAAGCACCACGCGCTCCCCGGCGTTCGATTAGCTTCCGCCGCGGAGGCACCATGATTGTGCTGCTCGTTCTCGCCCAGTTCGCTCCCCTTGCGCTTGCCGACGACGTCGACAACAAGCCCGAGCTGCTCACCGACCCGAATTCCATCGATCTGGGCGGAGAAGACGCCGCGGGGGCGCTGACGTATGCCGGCAGCCAGACCGGCCGTGCAGCGAACTACGTCGTCGGAAAGCCGATTGCAATCTCGCACTCCAATGGGAACCTCACCGTTCACTGCATCGACAGTGACCGGTTCACGGCCAGCCTCCAGTACACGGTGTACGGTAGCGCGGAGGGCCCGATGGAGAGCTTCGGAAACGGCATCGGCATGGCCGTTTCGGGCGATAGCAAGGGCGGTTCTGTCAAGACCCGCGTTCCGTCCAAGGCGTCCGGCGTGTCCCGCGCGGAGGTGGACCTGACGGTGAGCGTGCCGCGCGGCGTGACGGCGCTGTCCGTGACGAATTCCGGGCGCGGTTGGGTGCAGGTGACCGAATGCACGGGAAAGGTGACGGTGAGCGCCGGATACGGGGGCGCCTATGTTTCCGGGGCGCTGACGGCAGTGTCGGCGGGCGCATCCGGCGGTGACGTCAAGGTGGTCATGGCGAAGGACGCCGTGTTGACGGGCCCGTCCGGCATCTCCGCGCCCGGAGGCAACGCCACCTTGGAGCTCTCCGGCGCGCAAGGCGGGAAGTTGACCGCGAAGGGCGGCGAAGTGTCCGTCCAGCAGGTGGTGATGGGCGTGAACACGCCAACGCTCGTGCAAGGCGACATGGGCGTGACCGGACCGAGCATTACCGTGTCGGCAAAGAATCGCGTCGAGGTGGTGCCGAACTAGGGACAATGCCGCGCGGCGATCAGGATCCCGGAGACTTTGGAGCCGTCCAAAAATAACTGGCAGCACCGAGGGCGTCGGCGCGCCGCGAGCGCAAGGCGAGAAGAGCGAGCATACGCCAGGTTGTGAGCGATGAGCAACGCAGCGATCGTGGATGCGACGGCGGCCGAATGCGTCCGTTATTTTTGGACGGCGACTTACGTCCCCTTGATGTCGTCCATCGTCCAGACCGTCAGGACCTTGACCTTGGCGCCGGTGCCGATGATGCGTGCGTGACAGGCGAGACGCTGGCCGGGCTTGCCTTTTTCCGCCAGCAGTTTCGCCTCGGTTGCCGCGGGCTCGGCGAGGCCCGTTCCGTCGATCACATCCACTGCGCACTCCCCGCAGTGCCCGTCCGGGCACCCGGTGGCGATGGGCGTCTCCAGCGTTTGCGAGGCCATCACGAGGCTGTACCGACTCTCGCACTTCACCTGATGCTCCGCCCCATTCGGGAGCACGAACGTGACCGTGAGTCGTTCTGTATTCGGTGGCGCCGTCGGCCCACGCCCGAGCGCACCCTTGATTTTCGCGCGGATTCCCCAGGGCGTCATCGGCCTTCCTCCTCTTCAATGATATCCAGTTCGCGGGTAAGGAATTCGAAGGCTTCCGCCACGGAATCGGTTCGGTACATCAACGTCAGATCCTTCTCTGCGATGGTACCCCATTCGACCATGGCGTCGATGTGCAGCACGTCATCCCAATACTCCGTTCCGAACAGCACCATGGGGAGCGGCTTCTTGATCTTACCAGTTTGGCGAAGCGTCAGGATCTCGGCCAATTCATCCATCGTGCCGAACCCGCCGGGCATGATCACCATGGCCTTGGCGAGGTAGGCGAACCAGTACTTTCGCATGAAGAAATAGTGGAACTCGAACGCGAGCTCTGGCGTCACATACCGATTCACGTTCTCCTCAAAAGGGAGGGAGATGCCGAGGCCGACGCTTTTGCCGCCGGGAACGTCGGATGCGCCGCGATTGGCCGCCTCCATGATTCCGGGGCCGCCACCGGAGCAAATCAGGAAGTGTTTCTTCTTCTTTTCACGGGCCATGCTCCAAACGGTGAGCAAGCGCGCGAGTTCACGAGTATCCGCATAGAAGCGGGAGATTCGTACGCCGCGCTCGGCTTGCAGGAGGGCGCGATTCAGGTGCACCCGAGCCTCGGCGGTGCTGGCCGCCGCGAGATTTTCCTGCGCGTGGGTCAAGTCGCTCGCGGCGAGGGACGGTTCCTTGACCCGTGCGGATCCGAAGATGACGATGGTATCACGTACCTTTTCCTGTCGGAAGCGGGCTTGCGGCTCCTGGTACTCGCACAGGATGCGGATGGAGCGCGAGCTGGGACCATTGAGGAAAGTCAGGTTTTTATATGCTTTTTCAGTGCCGGGCACAAATTCTCCGAACGGGTTTGTCCTTTCATAACCCGAGCCGTCACGGTTTTTCGCACGTCGGTGTCGAGAGGATGTCCCCGTGCCGCACAACGCGCTGGGGTCACCCCCACGGAGACGCCATGAACCGCTTGATTTGGAGCATCCTTCCCCTTGCCGCACCCCTCGTCGCGCTGAGCGGGTGCATCTTTTACGACCGCACCGGAAAGTGTTGGCAGCGTGACCATCATGGCGAGGATAGCGATGGTGCCTGCGTCGTAGAGAGTGACACGGCGGGGCTCTCCGATGGAAGCGGCGATACCGGGGCCTCCGCGACGCCGTCCGCAAGCTTCTCCCTTGCCCCCGATGAAGCCGACGCGGGCGAGGCGATCATCGCATCGCTGACGGTGGAGGGGGAGTTCGATCTCGCAGCCGTCACCGAGGTCGAAGTGTTCGGCGACGTGACGCTGCTTGCGGCGCACAATCGCGGCAGCGAGATCCTGCTGTCCATCGCCGTCGATGACCGCGCGGCCGACGGCAGCGCCGACCTGCTCCTGCACATCGACGGCGATGCCGTGTTTGTCGAGGGCGCCTTGATCCTCCACGCGGCCAAACGATCGGACAGCGGCGATGGTGGCGATGGCGATGGTGGCGACGACGCGGACTGCACGCATTCGTCCAGCAGCGACCCTGACTGTTCGTAGCGAACTCCGGAATCGGGCGGCCCTCTCCCAGGAAGGCCGTCCCGACGCGGTTTCGGAAGCGCGCGCCCACTCTCCGCGCGCGGCACTCCCCTCGCCCGCGGCACCTTGCCAGCGCGAGATACACGGCGCGTCCAGCGGGATGCTCTCGCACAAGGAGGGCGGCGCGGTGGATTCGCTGGACATTCCGACGCTCTACCGGCGCTACGGCGATCTGGTGTACGGTCGCTGCCGTACACTTCTGCGAAACGACGCCGACGCGCAGGACGCGCTGCAGGAGGTCTTCCTCAAACTGTACCGCTACCGGGAAAGCTTTCGGGGAGAAGCTTCTCCCTCGACGTGGATTTTCAAGATCACCACCACCACCTGCCTCAACCGCCTGAGGACACGGCGTCGCCGCCCCGAAGATCCGGTGGAGGAAATGCCACCGATGCCGACGACCGACAGCGTGCTCGACACTCTCGCCGTGCGGGAACTCTGTGACCGCCTGCTTGACGGAGCCGACGAACGGACGCGCGAATGCGTCGTGTACCACTTTGTGGACGGAATGACCCACGACGAAGTGGGCGAACTCCTCGGCATCAGCGGCGCTGCCGTCCGAAAGCGCATCGCAACCTTCCGCGCGTCTATCGCCGCGAATCCTCCCCTCTGGCTGAAGGAGTCCGCGCCATGAGCCATATTTCCACTCTTCGCCTTCATCAATTCCGCCTCGGGGAATTACCCGACGCAGACGACGCCGCGCTTCGGGTTCACCTGGCCGATTGTGCGCTCTGCGCCGGGCGACTCGGCTCGCAGCACGCCACACAGCTCGCGTTCGCGCGGCTGCCGATGCCGAGCGCGCTCGTCCCGAAGCCCACAATGTGGGAAAGGCTTGGTGCCATGCGATGGTTGTTTGTCGTCGCCCCGGTGTTCGCAGCGCTCTTTCTCACCGTGCGTCTCGGGCCGAGCATCGTGGATCCCGTCGCTCCGGGGGAGCCGGATGGACGGACCAAGGGCGTGCATCCCGGTCTCGAAGCGTGGGTGCAGACGGGCCAGAGCACTCGCCCGCTCTACGCAGGCGAAAAAGTGCGCGCCGGCACCCGCGTACAGTTGAAATACGACGCTCGCGGCCACCGCTTCGTCACGCTCGCGGGTCGGGATAGCGTCGGCAACGTCGATGTGTACGGCACGCTCGACGGCGCGGGCGCCGGACTACAAACCGCTCCCTTCTCGCTCACCCTGGACGACGCCAAGGGCGAGCAGGCATTCTATGCGATTCTGACCGATACCCGCCCCGCTTCCAATGAAGTGGTAGACATTCTCCATCGCGACCCGGTACGAATGGATCGCGCCGAAGTGGCGTCTCTGGTGATCCAGAGGGAGTGAACGTGCTGTTTCTCGCCAGCCTTGCGCACGCCACCGTATTGCGCCACGCCGTCGTGGTCGGTGCGAACTATGGAGGTTCCGGGCTGGACCCCCTGCGGTACGCCGAGAGCGATGCGACGCGCATCGGTGACCTGCTTTTGGAATTGGGTGGATTCGATCCGGTCTACGTCACCGTGCTCTACGCGCCAACCGCGGCGGAACTGAAGGCGGCGCTTCACGAGCATTCTGCGATCTCCTCCAGTTTTGACGATGATCTGTTCCTATTCTACTACTCAGGCCACGCCGACGCGAGGGGTCTGCGCATCGGCACCGAAGCTTACGCCTACGAGGCGCTGCGCAGCGATATCCGCGCCATGCCTTCGGAAGTCAAGATCGGCATGCTGGACGCCTGTCGGTCGGGAACGATCACGCGGCTGAAGGGTGCAGCGCTCTCCCAACCGTTCCTGGTACAGGACCGCCTTGCCGCCGAGGGAGAAGCGTGGATCACCGCCGCAAGTGCGGATGAGAGTGCGCAGGAGTCGGACCGGCTCCGCGGCAGCTTTTTCACCCACTACCTGATCTCCGGCATGCGCGGCGCGGCCGATACGGGAGATGGGGAAGTATCCCTGCAGGAAGCCTACAACTACGCCTCGGCGCGCGTAATCGATCAGACCGGCGGCACGCTCGCCGGCGCGCAGCACCCGAACTACGACTACCGGCTCAAGGGCGAACGTGATCCGGCGCTCACCCGCGTGAGCCAGGGCCGGGCCACGGCGACGCTGCCTGCGGATCTCGTCGGCCAAGTCACGGTGTCGCGACTGCCAGATCGCACGCCCGTTGCGGAGGTCGCCAAGGTCGCCGGCCAGCCAGTGACGCTCGCGCTCGCGCCGGGAAATTACAAAATTCGCCTTCAACAAGGTAAAGAATTCCGCGAAGCCGAGATCATGCTCTCCGACGGCGCGCGCATGACACTGTCGCGATGGGGCGCTAGCAATGTCGAGGCCGGGTCGGTCAAGGGAGGGACGTTTGCGTTGGACAGCCGAGATCTGGCCCGCAAAACGGCAGACGCCGGCCGAAACGCGTTCATCGACCTCCTGAATCCGAATGACCTGCGCCACTCCCCCCTTCTGGCCGGCGGAATCAGCGCCGTCGGCCCCGGAGGCGGTCAATTCTACAACGGGCAATGGGCCAAGGGGACGCTGTACCTCGGCACGGTGGGTTCGCTGTTCGCAGCGTCCGTATTCTCCAACCAATCTGGTTTTTTCACGGGTGCCATCACCGGCCCCGACCCGTTGATGATGACCGCGGCCATGTTCTATGGGGCAGCCATGGCGGACGCGTCGTACAACGCGGACCGGCGTGAGGAATGGCGCCCGAACACCGGCGTTTCCGTAGCAACGTACTCCGCGTGGGATCCACGCCTTTCGCTTGCTACGCCCTATGTCGCAGGGATAACGGCGGACTGGCATTTTGTGCCAAACGTCTCCATCGGGCTGGACCGCTTCGGATGGACGCGCAGTCCCGACGGAGAGGAGCGGTGGAACTTCGGTACGCGGGCGATGTTCGCGATCGAGGGGAAACATGTTCGCCCGGCGCTTTTCGTGGGTTTTGGCGGGCGCGTCATCGACACCAGAGTCGAGGCGGCAACGCGCTCACGTCTGGTCGGAACCGTTGGTGCGGGCGGCAACTTCCGCTGGTACGTGACGCCCCGGTACTTCATCGAGAACGAGGTGCGCGTCGAAAGTGAAGGTGGGCGGATGGTCATTTTGGCAGGCGGCGGCGTCGGCGTGCACATCGGCGGGGAATAGGCCATAGTCTCGCGATGAAGCTCACCGCGCTGCTCGCTCCCATCGGACTGCTCACGCCTGTGGCGCTCCTGTCGGCGTGCCAAACGGCCGATCGCGACATTGACTCGACCGCGATCGGCGAGGACGATGCCGATGCCGATGCCGACGCCGACGCCGACGCCGACGCCGATGCCGACGCCGACGCCGATGCCGACGCCGATGCCGACGCCGATGCGGACTGGGTGCGCGTAGACGAAATGGGAAATGTCATGGAACGAAGCGTGGATGTGGCCGTCGCGCCTGACGGCACCGCGTTCGTCTCATGGGTGGACAGCCGGGACATCGTATGGGTGCGCCGGTCCGACGACGGCGGCGCGACCTGGGGCGAAGCGGCGGAGGTCAATACCGACGGGTCTACCGCCGGCGTCACGATGGCGCGCCGCCCCTACGTGGCCACGGATGGCAATCGGGTGGCCGTCACCTTTGTCGATCTCAACGCCGGCGTCGTCGAAGTCTATGAATCCAAGGCGGATTCACTCGCGTTCGGATCCACCGTGACCCTCGGCGGTGAAGCCACGTTCAACGACTTCGCCAAAGCGCTTTTCGTGGAAGGCGAGTTGATCGTCGTTTGGCAAACCTATACGCCGGATGGCGCCATGGTCCTTGCCCGCGAGTCTACGGCATGGGATGAAGAGGCCGCCGACGACGGCGTGCCCGGCCTGCCCTGTGAGTGTTGCCCACTCGACGCGCTGGCCGCCAGTTCGGGCGATCTCCTCATCGCTTTCCGCAACAACAACAGCAACACGCGGGAGCATTGGGTGTCGATGCTCCCAAGTGGCGACAGCGCGGAGATCTCGGACACGGAGGGCACGCTGTGGGAGTGTCCGATGGAAGGCCCACGCCTCGGAGAAGCCGACGGCGCCGTGCTCGCCGTGTGGGCGGACGCTTCCATGTCGGCCGCCACGTGGATGGCGACGAGCGTCGATTCTGGGCGGACCTGGTCCGGCGAGAGGGACATCTTTGGCGAGAATGGCACCAGCAGCCCAAGCATTGCGACGGCAGCCGGCGGCATCGTCACGGTTACGACGGAGGTCGGCGGACGCGCGATGATGGTGGGCAGCGTAGACGGAGGTGCTACGTTCAGCACTCCCGTCGATCTATCATGTCCGAGCGGAAATATTGGCTACCCGCAGCTTGACGGAGATGGCGGCATCATCGTTGCCGGGGGGTCCGCCGGGGACGGCACGGCATGGGTGAGCAGGGTGCAATAAGGAGCCGTCCAAAATAACTGGCAGCTACCTTCACTCCGTGGCGTTGAACCCAAGTGAGAAACTCGTCTCACCCACCGTGACGCTCACAGTGACCGGTCGAGACCCCGCTCCCGCCCCTTTGGCGGAGAGCATCCCCAAGCCGTCTGCCACCATCGGAATCGTTGCGTCCCCATCCTTGATCGAGCCGGAAATCGGCCCAGTAACGGCGTTTCTGTGCTCATCCGTCAGCCACGCCCGGTAGCTGCCATCCTTGGGCGCGTACTCAACGTGCATGTCGCCCCACATGCTGACCTGCCCTCCGTGCAGCGTCGTGTGGTCGTGCGATTCCAGCCCGACGGTCGCCGCCTCAAACGAGGCGCTGACCGCCTTTCCCGAATGACGGAGGGTGAGGACAACGGTGGCGGGCTGTCCCTGAACCAACGTTGTGCCGGCGTGGAGGTGATCGCCCAGCGCCATCAGCTCGACCGTGGTCACGCCCGAAGCGGACTTTATGACCGCGTTTCCGCTATATCCCTCCACCGCCATCGGAGTTTGTGCGCCGTCCGACAGATAAAACATCACGCCCGCGGGCAGCATGAGCGCCTCGACGTGGATGTCGCCGACCGTTTGCACCATGCCGCCGTGGGGGGCGGCGTGGGCGTGCTCTCCGCCTGCATGAGGGGCTGCCGGCGCCTCGGCCGTCGGCGGCGGGGATGCAATCGGCGTGACCGGCGGGATCGGTGTGATCGGCGCCTCGGCCGGCGGAGACGAGCACGCGGACATGGCGAAAAGGAGGGTGAACATCATGCAGACTCCAACGGGTCAGGGGGGGTGGACTGGGAAAGCAGGCGCTCGATGGAGGATCGCCCGAAACGGAGAAAAACCGTTGGCGTAACCACGATGTCGAGGAGTGTGGAGGAGAACAGCCCGCCGAGGATGACCTGGGCCACCGGTGTAAGGATCTCCTTCCCGGGTTGGCCCCCGGCGAGTGCGAGGGGAACGAGGCCGATTCCCGCACACAGGGCCGTCATCGCAACCGGCACGAGGCGTTCCAAGGACCCACGCACGACCATCTCAGGACCGAACTGCGCGCCCTCATGCTGCACAAGGTGAATATAGTGGGAGAGCATCAGGATGGTGTTGCGAGTGGCGATCCCGCAGAGCGTGATGAAGCCCACCAGCGTGGCGACAGACAGCGGTGAGCCCGAAATCCAGATAGCGACGACCGATCCGATGAGCGCCATAGGAATATTGAGCAGAACCTGCGCGGTCAACGCGTGTGAGCGAAAGTGCGCGAAAAGAACCGCGTACATCCCCGCGAACGACATGAGCGAGAGCAACGCGATGGTCCGACTTGCCTCCCGCTGGCTCTTGAACTGCCCGCCAATGTCCACATCGTACCCCTCCGGGAGCTTCACCGTTGCGAGCACCGCCTGAATATCCGCCACCACACTGCCAATGTCGCGCCCGGCGGTGTTCGCGCTGATTGCAATCCGACGGCGCCCATCCTCGTGGAGCACCTGATTCGGACCGGTGCCCGCCGACACCGAAGCGAGTTGCCCAAGGGTGACCGTCCGTCCGTCGTCCAGGGTCAGCGGGGCGGTGGCGAGCCTGTCCAGGTCGTCACGGAACGGCGCGGCATATCGAACGAACATATCGAGGCTGCGAACGCCGTCAAATACCGTCGCCACGCGCACTCCTCCCAACGCAGCCTCCAACTCACCCGCCAGCCGTCCCGGCGGCACGCCGAAACGTTTCGCCGCCTCCCGGTCGATCTGTACGCGAACCTCCGGAATCAGCACCTGCCGCTCGATCTGGAGGTCCACGAGCCCGGCGATCGGCACGAACTTCGCCTGCAATACCGCCGCCTGCTGCCGGAGCACGGCCAAATCCGCGCCAAAAAGCTTGATCGCAATTTGGGCGCGCACGCCGGAGAGCAAATGGTCGAGGCGGTGGCTGATCGGTTGACCAATGTTTGCCACAACGCCGGGAATTGCCGCCAACGTCGCGCGGACGTCGACCAGCACGTCCGCGCGCGTCCGGCCCCCCTCGTGGAAGTCCACGTCGATCTCGGTGTAGTGAACGCCCTCTGCGTGTTCGTCCATCTCTGCCCGTCCGGTCCGACGCCCCGTACTTTTCACCTCGGGAATCGTCAGGAGTTGCGTTTCCGCGAGCGCGCCGATCCGGTTGGATTCGGCGAGACTGGTGCCCGGCGTCGCGAGAAGATTGATCGTGGCGGTACCCTCGTTGAACGGGGGGAGAAAGCTGGTGCCCAGCAGGGGAACACTGGCCGCCGCGACGAGGACCATCGTTGTCACTGCTGCAATCACGATGCCGGGGCGAGGGAGCGCCCAGCCAAGTACCCGACGATCCATTGCTTTGAGGACGCGAACCAACCAGCCGTCGGGGTGCTCGATGCGCGCTGTGAGTCCCGGGAGCAAGTACGCGCACATCACCGGCGTCACCGTGAGGGACACCACCATCGATGCCAGAATCGACGTGATGTAGGCGATGCCCAGCGGCGCGAACAGTCGGCCTTCCATGCCCGACATCGCAAACAGCGGGAGGAATACGAGGATCACCAGCACCGTCGAAAAAACGATAGAGCTGCGGACCTCGACGCTCGCATCGAGAATCACCCTCAAAACCGGGCGTGGTGGGTCCGAGAGCCGATTCTCTCGGAGTCGGCGAAAGACATTCTCCACGTCCACAATCGCGTCGTCCACAAGCTCGCCAATCGCGACGGCAAGTCCACCCAGCGTCATCGTATTCACGGTCAGGCCAAAGGCATGCAGCGCGAGCGCCGCGACCAGCATCGACAGCGGGATGGCGGTGAGTGTGATGACCGTGGTGCGGACGTTCAGCAGGAAGATCACCAACACGAGCGTGACAAGGATGGCGCCATCGCGGAGGGCTTCCTCGACATTGGCAACCGACGCCTCGATGAAGTGGGCCTGCTGAAACAACGGCACCACCTCGACGCCCGCGGGCAGCCCGCCCCCGAGCGAGGCGAGCGCGCGATCGACCGCCTTCGTGAGGGCGATCGTGTCCGTCCCCGGCTGCTTCTGGACGGAGAGGATCACCGCGGGACGCCCATTCACCCCCGCATCGCCCCGCATCGGCGCCGTGCCGCGTTTCACATCCGCCAGGTCCGCAAGGGTGATGGCGGTGCCCCCTCGCGTCGCAACCACGGCCTCTCCGATCGCGACCGGATCGGACGCACGCGCGAGATTACGAACCACGTATTCCTGGCTTTTTCGGTCCAGGAATCCGCCGTTGGTGCTCCCTTGTGCCCAACGCGCCGCCTCCCGTACGGAATCGAGTGTCAGGCCAAGGCTGGCGAGACGGTCGGGGTGCACGTTCACCTGCACCTGCTCGACACCGCCCCCAATGTTCATCACCTGAGCGAGCCCAGGAATCGACAAGAGCCGGGGTCGAATCGTCCAGTCGGCGAGGCTGCGCAACGCCGGACCCGGCACACTCCCATCGGGCGAAACGAGGCCCACGAGCATGATCTCGCCCATGATCGAGCTGACAGGCCCCATCCCGGGGACGATACCGGCCGGCATCTGCCCCTGCGCCTGAGTGATACGTTCGGCAACTGTTTGGCGCGCCCGGTAGATGTCCACCGACCAATCGAACTCGACCCAGACCACCGAGAGCCCAACCGCGGATTGCGATCGTACGCGCTCCACACCCGGCGCGCCGTTCACCGCCGTTTCCAAAGGACGCGTCACCAGGATCTCGACCTCTTCGGGCGAGAGCCCGCCGGCCTCCGTCAAAAGCGTGACGGTAGGACGATTGAGATCGGGAAAGACATCGACCGGCAACTTCACCGCGGTCCAGGCTCCGAATCCAAGCACGACCGCGGCAACGACAAGAACGAAAAGTCGATTCCGAACGGAGGCGCCGATGAGTGCGTTGAACATTCGCTACCGGCCGGCGAGGCTGCGCAGGGTGTACGTGCCGTCCAGCACCACCCGCTCGCCGACACCCAGACCCGCGATGACGCTCCATTCATCCCCGGAGCGCGCGCCAAGTCTCAGCTCCCTCATTTCGAATTGCTCTGGACCCACCTTTACAAAACCGATTGGGATGCCGTTGCTGTCGATGACTGCGGCGTCGGGAACGACCAAAGCATCTCGCGTGGGCCCCCGCCCAAGCCAAGCCGTACCCGACATCCCGGGGTGGAGGTCGTGGCCCAGCGCATCCACAGCCAGCGTCACTGTCAAGGTTCCCGTGGCGGGGTCGGCCTCCTGTCCCGCGTCGAGGATCACGGCAGGAAGTGGCACGCCGGGCCATGCAGTCGAGAGCACGCTTGCGACGGACCCCGCGGTGATGCCGGCCGCAAACCGCTCGGGAACGCGCGCCTCCATCCACAGTCCGGAGGCGTCCACCACCCGAAACAGCGCATCTCCCGCCTGCACCTGATCGCCCGGTCGCGCGAGCGCGGAGCCAACTCGCCCGGCCACGGGCGCCCGAATGACGACTCCGGAGCCTTCCGCCATGGCAGCCAATGCGGCCTCCGCCTCCGACAGCGTCGTCCGCGCGACATACGCGGACTGCTGGCGTTCAAGGCGCTCTCGCTCGGAAATGCCCTCGGAGAGCCGCGCGAGCTGCGCCACGTCACGCTCCGCCAGCGCGACGGCCTTCTTCGCCTCGGCCACCGCCGTTGCAGCTTGCTGGCGGGATTCCGCTAGCGAGGCGCGATCCGCGCTGCCGACCAACTCGCGCACGACACCGAGGACCTGCCCGGCATGCACGGCGCTACCCGGTGACGGGAAGCCGGCGGTCGGGGCGCCCAACTCGCCCGCGACGGGCGAGCGCAGTGTGGCGCTCCCGCCGGCGCGCGCCACGAACTTGCCGAGCGCCGGCACGCGCTCCTGAAACGTGTCGTGCATGAGGCGCGCGGTGCGCATTCCGATGAGGAATTGGCTCTCCATCGGAAGGTGGAGCGCGCCCGAAGCGAGCGCTCCGCCTGGGTATGCAGCGCCTGCCGGCCGCGGCGCGTTGCCGGGTTCCCCGGCTGGGGCCGCGGGTGCCGTGTGGCCCTCTCCCCCGTGCGCCAAGCCTTCCCGCGCTGCAAACATCGCCGCTACCAGCATCGCTGCCGCGCCAACGCCCCGGCGCCGACCGATGGCGTATCCAAGTGCAACCGCAAGGAATCCGCCGATCCCGAGTACGCCAACCCCGGCCAGCGCACGCGCCACCTTCATGCCCGCTCCGAGAGTCGCCGCCGGCGCGGTGGCTCCCACGAGCAACCCCGTGATCGGAATCACGTCCGAACCTGAGGCTGTCGCGATGATGAGCGCGCCGGCGTACTCCCCCGCCGCGGGGAACGTTGCGGAGCCGATGTAGATGCCGGCGGAAGCGACCGGCGATGCCGGAGAGAACGCCATCGTCACGCTCGCGGGGCCCTGAAGCGCCAGTGAGGATGTCGCATCCGCGATGGGCTCGCTGGTGGCAAAATCGGCGAGCAGGAGCTTCGTCGCCACCGGCGAGCCGGGAGCGCCGTGGTGAACGCGCAACACCGCCTCGAACTGTGCCGACGACGACGCCACACTCCCCGTGGTTCCGTCCTCCGTCGCGACCGAGGCGGCGGGCGCGGCGTGGTCCTCCCCGCCGTGGGCCGTTGCGTCGCCGACGAGGAGCGCGCAGGTGAGCAGTGCGGGGATGAGCAGCGCCGTCACGAACGAAACCGCGCAGGGTCAACGCCGTGTTTCTTCAACAATCGGTGGAGCGTCTCGCGTTCTACACCGGCTTCCACGGCCGCGCGCGTGACGTTGCCGCTGGCGCTGCGGAGAACGCCAACAAGGTAGTCGCGGCCGGAAGCGTCCGCGCCGCGCTCCACGGCCGCTCGATAGGTGCCGGCGGGGGCAGCGGGAGCGACGCCCCGAAGCGTCTCGGGCAGGTGCTCGACGTCGATGGTATCGCCTTCAGCGGCCGCTGCAGCCTGCTCGATGGCGTGACGCAGCTCACGGACGTTGCCGGGCCAGGCGCCCGACTCCAGCGCGGCCAGGGCATCGGGGGCGAGTCGGCGGGCCGTTGTCCCGAAGCGGACCCCGGCAAGGTGAAGGAAGCGCGCGGCGAGCAGCGCGATGTCCTCTGCCCGCTCGCGCAGTGGCGGCAGGCGGAGGCTGACGACGTTGAGCCAGAAATAGAGGTCGCGGCGGAATCCCCCCTCGCCCACGAGTTTCTCCAATTCGCGGGGGGTCGCGGCAATGACGCGCGGCCGCCGTTCTCCTGTTCCGTCATCATCCCCCAGCGCGCGCATCAGCTTCGCCTGCAGGGTGGACGGAAGATCGCCGACATCGTCCAAAAACAGCGTACCGGCGGCACCGTTGCGGGCTCCGCCGAACAGACCCGCTCGCCCAAACAACTCCGCGTCCAGCCACGTCTCTGAGACGCCCCCGCAGCTCAGCGCGACGAAGGGGCCCTCCCCCCGAACCTTGTGTATCTCCCGCGCCGCGATCTCCTTTCCGCTCCCCGGCTCGCCCGTCAACACAACCGGCGCCGGCAGTCGGCCGGCACGTTCGATGCGCCGGCGCACCTCCGCTGCAGCGGGCGAGCGGCCGATGAACCCGCTTTCTCCAGCCTCAACGAGCGCTTGTAACTCCCGCGTGCGTCGGACGAGCGCATAGCGATCGGCGGCCCGCGCGGCGATGCGAACGAGGTCGTCGGGATCGATGGGCTTGGAAAGATAATCGTAGGCCCCAGCCTTCAACGCTGCGACCGCTGCGGGAACCTCGGCGTACGCCGTCATCATCACGACTTCGGGGGGTGCATCCAGAGATCGGGCGGCGGCCAGGACCTCCATGCCATCCGCGCCGGGCAAGCGAACGTCCGTGACGACGACGGCGTAGCCCTCCTCACGGAGACGCTGCACCGCAATCGCACCGTCCCCCACGGCATCCACCTCGAAACGCGACGATAGCGCCTGGGCAAGGAGGACCCGGAGGTTCTCGCGATCCTCGACGAGCAGAAGGCGGTCAGGCATGGAGTCCCCCGACCGTCCAAACGGCGATCGTGCCACCGTCGGCACAATCCCGGTGCGTGAGATCGCCGCCGTGCGCGCGGGCGATTCGCTGGCACACCGCGAGTCCGAGCCCGGTTCCTTCGGGCCTACCGGTGACAAACGGCTCATAGAGCCGCGCCCGCACGCGATCAGGGATGCCGGTGCCGTGGTCGCGCACTTCGACGAGCGGTCCCGATCTCACGACGATTTCGATGGTGCTACCTGCCGGTGATGCATCAATCGCATTTCGAAGCAGGTTGTCGAACACCTGCCGAACGGCCGACGGCGAGGCCACGGTGCTCACGTCGGGATCGGCATCGACCGAAATTCGCACGTCGTGCAGGTCGGCTGTGGGCAGGAGGCGTGCCGCAGCCGACGTGGCCGCAGCACCCAGATCGACCGACTCCGCGGGCTCCTCTCCCGGGCGCGCAAAGCCGAGAAGCCCCTGCACCACACGGCGAGCGTGTTCCGCTTCCGCACGCGAAGCCGCGACGCTTGGCGCCCGCATCGCTGGATCGGCGAGAATGACGGCGAGCGGATTCATCAGCTCGTGCGCCACCGCTCCGCTCATCTGTCCGAGCGCGGCCAACCGTTCGACCTCCACCTGCCGGCGCTCGGCAGCGCGCACAGCCGCAACCATGTGGTTGAAACCACGGCCCAACTCGCCAAGCTCGTCGTCTCCTTCGGGTGCGCTTAGCAACGAACTACCTTCTCCAAATGCGGCGGCGGCGGAACGAAGGCCCCGCACCGGAGTGAGGATGGAACCCGCCAGCCGGCGTGCGACTACCACCCCGAGGAGCGCGCCGCCGACCGTGAGCATGGCGACGACCAGCCACGCACGCTGCGTCGCCGCCGCGATTCTTGTGCGCTCCCCCGCCTGCGCATCATCCAACTGCGACGCCACCGCCTGAATGCGCGCCTCGACGACTCCGGCGCGGCGCTCGGCCTCCCGGTGCACGACCACCGCGTCGGCCTGATCAAGCGCTCCGGATTTCAAAAGCGGATGTACTTCCGTAGAAAACCAGAGATTCGACTCCGCGATGGCCACCCGAATCGCCTCGACGTCAGCCCCCGATGGGAGGGGAAGGGAGTGCACGGCCGCGAGGCGCGCGTCCACTTCACCTTCACGTGCGCCGAGGTGATCGAGGTGGCCGGTTCCACGCTCGATCAGCGTGTGCGCTTCGTGCACATAGACGTCACGGGTGGCCGTCGCCAGATCCATCAGGGCCTCGCGCTGGGCAGCGATGGCCTCCTCGGCCAAGACCGCCCTCCGCACCTCTCCCCAACTCGCGAAACCAAGTACGGTCCCCGCCACCTGCAGGCCGATCAGGAACCCGGAGGCGGCATAAATGCGGCGGCGAAGCGTCGCCATCACTCCACCATCATCTCACCCATCATCCCATCCTCAGCATGCTCAAGGATGTGGCAGTGATACATCCAATCGCCCGGATTCGACAGGTCACTTACGACGGTGACAGTGCTGCGCGGCGGGATGTCAAAAGTATCCTTCCACCCCTGTGGCATCGACGGCGCCTCACCGTTGATGGTCACGATCTGAAAATTGTTCCCATGGATGTGGAAGGGATGATGCATCTCGGATTTGTTTTCGATCTCAAACGTGGTGTCGACGTTGCCCGCCGTCATCACAAGGGGCACGTTCGGCCACGCCTCCCCGTCGATCGTCACCGTGCCGCCCATCATGTCCTCCTCGAGAACCCAGTGGTGGCCAAGCGTTTCCGTCGGCGCGCTCCATGGCATCGCGTCCACCACCGGCTGGACCCATGGTTTTCCCGCCACGCTACCCTCGCCGAATACGAACGTTAGAACCGGATTGTCCCCCTCACCGAGCGGGTCGAATTCGATCATGTCGCCCCCCTGTTCGTGCAGTTGAAAGCGCCCGTTCATGAGTCGCATTTCATCCCCCGGCGAGCCCGTCGCCGTGAAGGTCACCATGTAGCGTTCGCCCGGCGTGATCACGAGATGATCGACCGCGTAGGGTTGGGGGAGGAAGCCGTCGTCCGTGGCTACGACCTGCAGCTGTTGGCCCTCGACAAATACATCCCAGTAGCGCGCGTTGGACGGGTTCACCAAGCGCAGAAGGACCGTTTCTCCTGCGGTAATACCGATACGTCGATCCGCCTGCGCATTGGCCAGGAGCACGTTTCCGAGCCGTCCCATCAGTTGCATCATGTCGGTGTCCGGGGGGGCGACCTGTTGGGTGTCCTCGTCGAGCAAGATGTCGTCGAGCATGAGCGGCAGATCGCAGTCCGCAGCGCCCTCGTCCGGCGCGTGGACGATGATCGGCCCGTACAACCCCCGCTCCATCAGCCGCGCCCCCTCAATATGCGGGTGGTACCAGTAGAATCCCGCATCCGGGACCGTGAACAAGTAGTCGAAGCTCTCTCCCGGCTGAACCGGATTCATCATCTGCATCCCGCCGTCCATGTCGGAATCGAGCCGGATGCCGTGCCAATGAATCGTGAGCGGTTCAGCAATGTCGTTCGTGAAGTGGGCGAGCACCGTATCGCCGACGTTGGCCTCGATCAGCGGGCCGGGAACGCCGCCTTCGTAGGCAACACCCTCGATCAGCGCAACGCCCGTACCGGGGTCCCAAGCCAACGCCGAGGCCGTGAGATTGACCTCCACCACGGCGTCCGTTCCGTCAAGGTCGGCGGCGGGTGTGTAGCCGCAGGTCTCGACGTCCGGCACCGCGGTATCGCCGTCATCGACGGTATCCTGGGCGACGCGCGTGCCGGAGGATGTGCACGACGCGAGGAGGAAGGCCGAAAAACATCGCATGGGGACTCCATGTAGGGCGATCTGGCAGAACGACCATTGTGAC
Source organism: Klebsiella pneumoniae (assembly GCA_945861635.1). Lineage (GTDB taxonomy): Bacteria > Myxococcota_A > UBA796 > UBA796 > SXON01 > CAMAWH01. The sequence continues at coordinate 108,895 of CAMAWH010000006.1, forward strand.
CGTTTCGGCGACAGGGCGATGCACGGCGTCACGCCCCCGACGTCGCAAGCAGCCGGTGACAGAGCGCTGCCCACGCATCCATTCCCGACACACCGACCGCGGATTCGACGTCCGAGTTGTAGTTGGTGTTCATGTTGATGTCGTAGGTATAGCGGCGACCATCCTTCCCTTCGACGAACTCGATCCCCGCGGCGTCGATGCGGTGATCGGCGCAAAACGCGAGATACGCGCGAACGGTTGGGTCGTCAGCGGTGAGGGGGGATACGCCGAACGTGCCCGAATCGCCAACCGGGCAAAAGGCGTCGTTGATCTGGCAGGCGTCGGCCGGGCAGAGTTGGAAGCCGCCCGCCGTGGACGCCTGGAGCGCATACAAAAACCGGCCATCCACGAGTTCAACGCGGGTAATGAACGGTTCCGCGGGTTCAACGTACTGTTGCAGGAGGGTGATCCCGTCGAAAGCGGGCTCGAAGGCATGTCCACCCACGTACGCATCGAAGCTGTCCAACTCGCGGAAAAGCTGCACGCCGAGCCCCTTCCCTCCCTGATTGTGTTTCGTGATGAAGGGGAGTTGCATGGCGCGGGCCGCGTCCACCAGTGCCGCACGTCCCGCAACCGCAATCGTCCGCGGCGACAGGATTCCCGCTGCGTCCAGCGCCGCGTGCTGCCTCACCTTGCTGATTTCCAGAGCAAACGAACGGTCACCGTTGACGACGCGCCTCCCCCATCGCGCGAGCACCGGAAGGTACTCCCGCAGGTAAAGGATGCCATCCCCGTGATCACGCGTGTGCGCAGACGGGCTCATGCGATTGACGTACAAACCGGGCGCCGGTTCCGCGTGGACGTCAAAAGCGCCGCCCGTGACCAATACAGGCCGCCACGGCAGGGCGGCACGGTCGAGAGCGTCCCCCAGGGCCGGGAGCCACGCATCATTTTCAAACAGAACGTGAATCATGGGGGTGGCGTACCGTAGCCGACCGCACCGCGCAGTTGTGACTGATTTTGTCACACTGTAATCAAAGACATCACTTTCTGCGCGAAACGGCGCGGAGGAGTGACCGCGAGCGCCACGTGTACGCGAAATCGTTACCGGTGCGGATCCGCAAGCCCTAGTATACTCGTACGCCCTTCGGAGTCTGCCCATGCACGTTCTAATGCTCCTCGCTTGCGTCGGAACGGAGGAAGGCGCCGGCGCAAACGGTGCCACAACCACAGCTCTCGGCGTCGGGGACGGGGAATTGGACGCCGGCGCCGCGGACTGGACGTACATCCTGGGAGACGAGGAACAGCTCACTGACCCGCGCGATATGGGCTTCGACCCTGACGGCAACCTGTGGATCGCGAACCGGAAGGATGACCGCACCTTCATCGTTTCGGACCCGGGTACGGCCGATCAGGACTACGACCGTCGAAAGGATGGCTACGCCGAACACTTCATGGAGGAAACGGCGGCGTTGGCGTTCGAGGACACCTCCGGCGCCAACGACTTCGGGAACGAATTCGGTTCCTGCGGGGAGTCGCTGAACACGTACAACGATTCCGGTCCGCCGAACGAGCTGATGGGTCCGGTACTGTGGTCTGCGGACCTTGATATTTTCGCCGAGGAAAATCCTTCAGGCGCGGGCAGCCACCTCGACATGCTCCACGAGAGCCCCAATTGTGTCGGCATCGCGTGGGAGCAGGACAGCGTCTATTGGGTGTTTGACGGCTTCCATTCGGCGGTCGTGCGCTACGACTTCCAGGTTGACCACGGCATCGGCCAGGACGACCACCGCGACGGCGTGATCTACCAACTCTCGGAGGTGGAGGTCACCCGGGTCCAGGACGCGCCGGGTCACATGGAGATCGACCGATCCACGGGCATCCTTTACGTCGCCGACACCGGGGGCGGGCGCGTGCTCTGGATCGACACCGGTACCGGGGAAAAGGGCAGCAAGATCAGGCAGCCGCAGGAACCGATCGACGCATACGCGGAGTGGGATGGTGCCGAGTGGGGCGAGTTGATCACCGGTCTGGACCGCCCGGGTGGTCTGGCGCTGGACGGGAAAGGCCACCTGTTCGTTGGCGAGTTCGGGACCGGCGTGCTGCACGCCTACGATCTGGATGGCGGCGCGATCCAATCGCTCGATACGACCTGGGGCGAGGGCGCGCTTTACGGCATCGAGATCGGTCCAGACGGGGCGTTGTGGGCCGTGAATAACGACCAGAAGGCGGTCCATCGGCTGGAACCCGAGTAGCGGGTTCCGTTCGGCCCGCGCACTTCGGGCCCGCGAGCGGCCGGGTTAGCTCTCGCGCCCGACCATGTCCGCGCTCCTCCTCGCCATTCTTGCGCTCGTGCTCCCTGCGGCGTTCGCCGGGCAGGTCCGCGAGCGTCCGGGCGTCGCGTCGCTGCTCGATGGCGTGGTGCTCGGCGGCATCGGCGCGCTGATCGCGTTCGGAGTGCTGCCGGAGGCGGCGGAAGCCAGTCGCATGGCCGCGATCGGCGGACTCGCCGTCGGACTGGCGTTTCCGTACGTCGCGGAGCGGATCGGCATCGGCGGCAAGGACGTGGACGGGGCGAGTCTGGTGGTCGGGCAGCTCGCCTTGGCGTTGCACGCGGCGCTTGACGGGGCGAGTTTGTCAACCGGTGACGCTCGCCTCACGACGGCCGTGCTGCTCCACCAGGCCCCGGTCGGCCTCGCCGTCTGGGCGTCAACACGCGCCCGCTTCGGTGGAGGGGCGGCCTGGGGCGCGCTGGTTGCAATGGCAGCCACGACGGCACTCGGGTACGCAGCTGGAGAGGGTCTGTTCGCGAAGGCGAATCCGGCGACGCTGGCCGGGTTTCAGGCGCTTGCCGGCGGGACGCTTTTGCATGTGGTCGGACACGCGCCGCTCGCTGAGGAAACGCGACCGCGAGCGGCCGGCGTTGGCGCATTGGTGGCGTTTGTGGCCGTGGCGGTTGGACCCGGCGGACACGGCGAGTTTCCGCGGCTGCTCTACGTGGCCGCGCCGTGGGTGCTCGCGGGAGGATGCGTGCTCGCAGCGGCATCGCGGAGCGCAACGAAGGCTGCCCGCCTTACGACGGTATCACTCGCGGTCGCTGCGATCGTGCTCGCGGGGCGCGTGCCGAATCCTCCCATCGTGGGATGGCGCGTTGCCTGCGCGGGGTTGGTTTCCATCGCGCTTGCCGCTCTTCTGCTCCGGGAGGGTCCCCGCGGATGGTTACAATCCCACCACCACCCCCACGATTGAGGTTTCCATGCTGATCATCGTCGCCCTTGCCCTCGCGGAGGGGCCCGCCTCGAATCCCAGGCCGCCCCCGGTGCTCGCGCTCGCCGCGCTGGAATCGCGATCCGGCTCTACCGTTACGGGTACGGTGGCGTTCAAACAGGACGGTCCGATGGTACACGTGACCATCGATCTCGCCGCCGCAACCCCGGGAGATCACGCCGTGCACATCCATGAAAAGGGCGATTGTTCCGCGCCCGATGCGGCCAGCGCCGGCTCGCACTTCAACCCGAAGAAGATGGACCACGGCGACGTTGCGACGGCGCACCATCACCCTGGCGATTTCGGAAACGTGACGGTTGCCGCGGACGGAAAGGGTCACAAGGAGTTCGACACCGACAGCTTCACGCTGATGGGCGGCGAGTTGAACGTCACCGGGCTCGCGATCATCGTGCACGAGAAGCCGGACGACTTTGGCCAGCCGACCGGCAACGCTGGCGGGCGGCAGGCCTGCGGAGTCATCAAATAATCGTCGTCAGATGACGACGCTCTCCCGGTACTCCCCGAAGACCGCGCGCAAGCCATCCGCAACCTCGCCAAGCGTGGCGCGCGCCTCGACGGCCGCCAGAATGTGCGGAACGACGTTGTCTGTTCCGCGCGCCACGGCGGTCAGCCGGGCCACGGCGTCCGCCGAGGCGGTTGCATTTCTGGCAGCTTTGAACACCTTTAGCCTGGCAACTTGCGCGACCTCCAGTGCCTTGTCCACGCGGAGCAGGTTGGTCGGCGGCGACTCGCTCTCCACAAAGGCATTCACGCCGACGACAATCGCCTCCTTTTTCTCAATCGCGAGCTGCGCAACGTAGGCAGCGTTCTGGATTTCACGCTGAGGGAATCCGCGCTCGATTGCGGACACCATGCCACCCAACGCATCGATCTCCGCGATCAGCGCATTCGCCTCCGCTTCGAGCCGATCGGTCATGGCCTCGACGACGTAGCTGCCGCCGAAGGGATCGACGTGCGCAACCACGCCCGACTCGTATGCAATCACCTGCTGCGTCCGCAAGGCAAGCGTGGCGCTCGCTTCGCTGGGCAGCGCCAGCGCTTCGTCCCTACTGTTGGTGTGCAGCGATTGGGTCCCGCCCATCACGGCGGCGAAAGCCTGCAAGGTGACGCGTGCCACGTTCGTGTCGATCTGCTGCGCCGTCAGCGTGCTGCCTCCCGTCTGCGTATGGAACCGTAGCGTCTGCGAGCGAGCATCCATCGACCCGAAACGGTCACGCATGATATGCGCCCACATGCGGCGGGCCGCGCGAAACTTGCCAACCTCTTCCAGGAAGTCGTTGTGCGCGTTGAAAAAGAACGACAGTCGTGGTGCAAAGTCATCGACCCGCAGCCCCGCCGCAACCGCCGCCTCGACGTAGGCAATGCCATCGGCAAGGGTAAACGCCAACTCCTGCGCGGCCGTCGAACCCGCCTCGCGAATGTGGTAGCCCGAGATGGAGATCGTGTTCCATTGGGACACCTCAACCCCGCACCACGCGAACAGGTCCGTGATGATGCGCATGGACGCGCGAGGAGGGTAGATGTAGGTGCCACGCGCGATGTATTCCTTCAATACATCGTTCTGAATGGTTCCCCGCAATGCCGACGGGGCGATGCCTCGGCTGCGTGCCACCGCGACATACAAGGCAAGCAGCGTGGATGCCGTTGCGTTGATGGTCATGCTGGTCGACACCTTGTCCAGGGGAATGGAATCGAATAAAGTAGCCATGTCCTCGATCGTGTCGATCGCGACGCCGACCTTTCCTACTTCTCCTGCGGCCATCGGATGATCACTGTCGTAGCCCATCTGTGTCGGCAAATCGAACGCGACAGACAGGCCTGTCTGCCCCCGCGCCAAGAGGTAGCGATAACGCTCGTTCGACTGTTTGGCGTCACCAAACCCGGCGTACTGGCGCATGGTCCACAGGCGCGCTCGATACATCGTCGGGTGGATGCCGCGCGTGTAGGGAAAGGCGCCGGCCTCATCAATACGCGCGCTCATCCTTCGATCCGCGCCAACCGCGTGCCGGCCTCGACGGCCACCCCCTCGGCAATGTAGATGTCGGCAACCACACCATCGATCGGCGACTTCATCTCATTCTCCATCTTCATGGCTTCGACCACGAGTACGGGCTGGCCCTTCGTCACCGTATCGCCCACGGCCACCATGATCTTCACAACGCGGCCCGGCATCTGCGTCGTGATGGTGCCGCCCGCCGGCGCAGCGCCGAGGCGTAACGCCTTCCGGCGAGGATCCTCCACGCCGACTTGCGTCGTCAATCCCATGACATCGACGAGGTACCCGCCTTCCGTCGGCACACATCCGGCCTCCCAACTCTCCCCGTCGATGAGCATCTGGTACGCCTCCGGGGTCGGGCGCCGCAGGTCGACGAGGTGAGATTCTCCCGGCCACGACAACCTATACATCCTCTCCCCTGTCGGCTCGATGTCCACGACACGGGTGGTCTCCCCGATGGTGACTTCGTATTTCAACGGACCCTCCCTGCACGCTTCCACGCGCTCTCCTTCGAGTGCTCTCCTCGTGACACGCGGGCCGGCCGCGTATCCGCCTCATACCTGGCAAGTGTGGCCGCTATCGTCGCAATGCGATCGTTGCGGGCGCCCTCGGTCAGACGCGCCATGCGCTCAGCGGAGAGGAACCCCGTTGAGTAGGTTCCGACGGCAAAATCAGGATCCCGTAACAGTTGGTTGAAAAATGGAATCGAGGTGCGAATGCCCCGGATTCGATATTCCCGCAGCGCGCGTATCGTTCGGCTGATCGCCTCCTCCCGATCGGCGCCCCAGACCACCAACTTCGCGACCAGCGGATCGTAATGGATGGGAACCTCATAGCCGGCGTAGACCCCAGAGTCTACGCGAACCCACGGCCCCCCTGGCTCCCGCAGCCCCGTGATTTTTCCCGGCGCCGGCGCAAAGTTGTTCGCGGGATCTTCCGCGTACACCCGGCACTCTATCGCGTGTCCAGTCTGCCGCACGTCCGCCTGCGTGAACCAGAGCTTCTCACCTGCCGCGATCCGAATCTGCGCGCGCGCAAGGTCGATGCCCGTGACCATTTCCGTGATGGGGTGCTCAACCTGCAAGCGGGTGTTCATCTCCAGGAAATAGAACTCCCCCGATGCCTGCGAATACAGAAACTCGATGGTGCCCGCGCCCACGTAGTTCACGGCCTCCGCTGCTTGTACCGCCACCGCGGCCATCGCCAGGCGCGTGTGGTCGGGCAAGACAGTACACGGGGTCTCCTCGACCACCTTCTGGTTCCGCCGCTGGACGGAGCAATCACGCTCGTAGAGGTGGACGGTCGTTCCGTAAGCGTCCGCGAGCACCTGGATCTCGACGTGCTTCGGATCCTCGACGAACTTTTCCAGGTAGACGGCGTCATCCTTGAAGCTTTTGGCCGCCTCCGACCGCGCCGAACGCCACGCGCTGGCAAAGTCCTCGGCGCGATCGACGCGCCGCATCCCCTTCCCTCCCCCGCCAGCCGCCGCCTTCAGCATCACCGGGAAGCCCATCCGGCTCGCGATGGCGAGCGCCTCTTCCTCTGTAGAGATCGACTCAGCCGTTCCCGGCACGACCGGCACGCCAGCGGCGATCATCCGTTGCCGGGCGCCGGTCTTCGAGCCCATCGACACGATGGAGTCCGGCGAAGGCCCGATCCACACCAGCCCGGCGTCCATGACGGCCTGCGCAAACTCCGCGTTCTCCGACAAAAATCCGTACCCGGGGTGGATCGCCTGCGCCCCCGACTTCTTGGCCACGTCGATGATCACGTCACCCCGCAAGTACGACTCCGCGGATGGCGCCGGCCCGATGCCGTACGCCTCACCCGCGTTGCGCACATGCAATGCGCCTCGATCGACCTCGGAAAACACGGCGACGGTGCGAACCCCGAGTTCGTGGCAGGCGCGGATCACCCGCACGGCAATCTCTCCGCGGTTCGCAATGAGTACTTTTTCAAACGGTGGCGTTTTCATCGCATCGGACTCTAACGCCCCGGCCCCGTCGATCCGACTCTATGGTTGTACGGAGCCGCCCATGCCAGAGACCATCTCCCCCGACCAACTTCTCTTTATACTTGCCGAAGCCTTCGGCGAGATGAACGACGTCACCGCATTTCTGGAGGACGACCATGTCTAAATCTGTTCTCAAACCAGCTCACCCGATCGACGTCGTCCTCACCATCCTCCGCGCGAAGGCCGTGTGGGAGAAACGACAGGCAAAATAAACGGCCGGGAGACAACGGTGGTACCGTTGCGTTCGTGATGACGCTTCCGCAACGCTGGTACCGCCTCGCTTCTGTGACCCTCATGCTCGTTTCATCCGGCGACATCGGGTGTACGGGCGGGAAAGGCGCGCCGAGCGCCGCTGACGGAGAGGGCGAACCTGACTCCGGCCGCGACTCCGGGGCCGGTGCTGGCCCCGGTCGCATCCACCTCGTCTACATGGGCAGCGCATCCAGCGGGGATGTCGGCCGGGACGACGACCCCCACCTCATCTACACGGCCACCAGTGACGACGGCGTGAATTTCAAGGAAGACGGCCTCATCTTCACGAGTGAAGACCGTAACGATCCGGACATTTTTCCGGCGGCCACCGGCTTCGGCCTGTTGACCAGCAACGGTCCGACGCTGAACTACGCGACCTCGGACACGCTCGCGGGCACGTTCACCGAGGGCACTGAGCTCTCCTGGCGCGGCGGCGGTGGTTCGTCCACGCTCTCGATCAACGGTGTTCAACAAGTATTTTTTTGTGGCTTCGGGGCCATCGACGTCTCACCCCTCGAACTCGACCCGCCTGCCCTCGGCACGCCCGCCCACGCGCTTTCGAACCCCCACGGTGCCGGGTTCATCTGCGATCCAAACGTCGTGAAATTCGGCGAAGCGGACTATCGCATGTACTACCACTGGACGCCCGAGTTGAGCGCGCTGCCGTATCGGCATATTGTGTATGGGGCTTCCTCGACGGACGGACTGAACTTCACGGCGATAGACGAGGCGATCTACGAACAGGCTTCCGTCCCCGGTGCGGTGGTCCGGGAAGGCGTCATCTACCTGTACGCGGTAGACGGAGAGGGGGGCGGCCATCCAGATGACGACAGCGGCCACAAAGACGGGGACAGCGGCAAGGACGACCCGCCCTCGGGGTTGATCGTTGGCATCAGCGCCGATGGCGGCGGCACCTGGGACTTTCAGAAGGTGCTCTTCGAAAATGCGGCGATGCCGCAGGCCTACGACCCGGATCCGATCCTCGCCCCTTGACACGTCAACAAGGATGCGCGATTCTCTCTCCGACCCACCTCGGAAGATCATGCGCATCTCCCTCCAGTCCTCCTTCGAGCCGATGGCACGGACGGCCACCAAAAGCCTCCAGCCGGGCATCCATCACGCGCGCGTGGTCGCAGTTGCGGCCCAAAAGGGCGGTGTTGGCAAGACGACGACGACCGTGTGCCTCGCGGCCGCATGGGCCCGCTTTCATCGCCTGCGCGTGCTCGTTGTCGACCTCGACCCGCAGGCGCACGTCAACGTGGCGCTCCGCGACCAGGTGCGGGTGGGAGGGGGCGCTATCTCCGACGTTCTCGCGGATCCGGCGCGCTACGAGATTGCAGAAATCGCGACGACGACGCACATCGACGGCCTGGACATCACGCCCGCCGATCCGGGGCTCATTCGCGTCGAAGACCGCCTGGCAAGCCGCATCGGGAAGGAACTGGTGCTGCGAAAGGCGCTGGAGGTCACGCGGACCCACTACGATCTCATCCTCCTTGACTGCCCGCCGAACATCGGCAGCCTCACGGTAAACGCGCTCGTGGCGGCCGATTCCGTGCTCATCCCCTGCGCGGCGTCGGCGCTGGCCGTGTCCGGCGTCTCCGGCCTGCTGAACGCGGTGGGCGATGTGCGCGACCAGCTTCATCCGACCCTGGCGGTGCTCGGTCTGGTGCTTACGATGGTGGACGGTCGTAATGCCCGGACAAACGGGGCGATTTTCGACCTCGTCCGTGAGAACTGGAGCGACATTCTCGTTCCCGTGCAGATCGGCGTCAGCACCAGCCTTTCGGCCGCGCAGCTTGCCGGTCGCGATGTTTTTGACGTTGAACCGGAAAGTCGCGGCGCCCAACAGTACAGAGCACTCGCGGATAATCTGCTGACGAGGATGTAGAGTCGGCGCTGGTTAGATGCCTGTGCCGAAGTAGAGGTACGCCGATCCGGCAGCGTTGGCGCCGTCATCGTTGCCGCGGGCGCCGATGAGGAAATCCGCGTAGCCGTCCGCATCGACGTCTCCGGCGCCAGACACGTCAATACCGGCGTCGTCGTCGGCAGCGTCACCGATGAACCGCGCGCTCGCGACGGAGAGCGACTGCCGGCCTGCAAGCGGCGAAAGGAGCAAGTACGCGGCACCGGAATCGGCTCCGCCGAGGTCGCTGGTCAGCGCGCCGAGGAGAACATCCCCTTCGCCATTTCCATCCACATCCCCGACCGCGGCGAGCGACCAGCCCGCTTGATCGCCGGCGCTCTCCGCGTAGAATACGGCGTCTGCCGTGGAAAGCTCGCGCTCCCCTGTTGCGGGTCCGTGGACGACGTACACGGTGCCGCCGTCCACCGCACCCTCGTCGGCGAGCAGCGCGGACACGAGCAGGTCGGCGAGACCGTCCCCGTTCATATCCGGCGAAAGTGCAATATTATACCCGGCGTAGTCGCCGTCCTCGTTGCCAATCCTTCGACCGTCCGCGACCGAGAGGTCGCCTGATGCGGGGTACGGCGCGAACACGACGTATGCCGCACCGCGCGACGTGCCCGTCCCATCGACACCGGGAGCACCCACCGCCAGGTCATCGAGACCGTCCCCATCGAGGTCTTCGCCGCCCGCAACGCGCACAACGCCGTCACCCGCGGCGACACCCGTCAGGGCGGACGACGCGTCGGCGAAGGTGTCGGCGTCGTACTGCACGACGTAGACGATCCCGGCGTCGATGGCCCGATCGTCGTTTGCGTAGGACGTGGTCGCAAACGCATCGAGGCCGTCTCCATCCGCGTCCCCGACAAACGCGACGCTGCTTCCGACGGCATCCGCCGCATGCAGGCCGCCAAAGGAGCGGTCCGCTTCGGCGAGGGAGACGCCGCCGCGCTGGGTGCCGGAGACGAGGTACAGGCGGCCAGCCTCGGAATAGCCGCGGTCGCTGCCGGGCGCGCCGATCAAGAGGTCGAAGATACCGTCGCCATCGGCGTCCCCTCCCCCGGCAATGTCCTCGCCCGCGCGATCGTTTGCCGCCTCGCCAGTCAACGTGAGCAGGGCGGCGGGGAGGGTTGGGAGGGCGGGGGAGATCAAGTAGATGGAGCCCGAGCGGGATCCTCCCAAATCGCTGCCGTGTGCCGTCGCAACGATATCACCCAGCCCGTCGCCATCCACATCGGACAGACTGCCAACGGAGAATCCGAAGTTGTCGCCATCCGTCGTCCCGGTAAGGGCGAGCGGGGCACCCCCGAGTCCGTAGTCGCCGATCAGACCGCAGAAATTCGACGTCCCATCGCAATCCTCGTCAATCCCGGTTCCGCAAACCTCAACCCCGCCGGGATGTGCGTCCGCCTGCGTGTCGGCGCAGTCATCCAAATTAGCGACGTAGCCCGAGGGTTCGTCGCATTTTTCCACCGTGTACGCATCGGTCCCATAGCCGTCGGAGTCGTAGTCGATGTACCAGGTCGTCTGCCCGGTCGTTCCCGCATCGTCGTCATCCGCAGCGCCGCTACAATCCTCGTCGATATTTGCGTCGTCACAGACCTCGACGGCCCCGGGGAAGGCGGTGACGTGGGCATCATCGCAATCGCCGCCCGCCGAAGCGTAGCCGGCGGGCTGATCGCATGCGGCGACGGCGCCGTCGTCTACCCCAAAACCATCGCCATCGCCATCGACATACCAGTCGTCAGCGTTGATCGCCGACGCTTCGTCCACGTCGCCATCGCAATCATTGTCCTGCCCATCGCATATCTCCGAAGCGACGATCGACACGGCTACATCGTTGTCGTTGCAGTCCGTGCCGACGGCGACGGCGCCCGTTGTCGGCGAACAGGTCGCCAGCGCCGTGGCATCATCGCCGTAGCCGTCGCCATCCGCGTCGAGATACCAGAACGGCGCGATGACGTTGTCCACGCCGCCGTCGCAGTCATTGTCCAGCGAATCGCACTTCTCGCTGAGCCCCGGCGAAACCGCAGAATTGTTATCGTTGCAGTCCCCGTCGTGCTCGCTGTACCCATCCCCATCGTCGTCTTCCAAACCCGCTTTCAGCTCTTCGTATAGAGCTTGATTCACGAGGCAGGCGGTCGCGAGAATTATGAGCATTCTTCACTCCACGCGCGACATGCAGGCGAGACCGAGGTCAAGCGCGATCCACTCAGGGTACCAGTAGCCCATTGTTAGGCCGATGCCGATGTGCATCACGGCAAGCGCACAGGCGATCGGCAGCCTTGCCGATTTGACCATGAATGCCCCCGCCGCAAGTTCAGTCGTCAATGTGATGGCGGCTCCCGCCTCACATAAATTTGGCCGCGCAATAAGAAAATCCCGAACGAAGCTGAAGCCAGCCGACAGCTGACGTTCGGCGAGCAGCGTACCTACGCCCTCACCATCGATCCATGCCAAGCCGCTGTGCCGCAACTTGGAAAACCCCGCCAACACGTATGCACCGCTGACGACTCCACATGCCGCCTCCAGGCCAAAGTGCCTCATGTTCGTCGTGGTGCAGGTGGCAATCACCCAGGCGGCCAAGGCTGCCGCAGGGAGGTATTTGCCGTGCCGTACACCCAGTTCGGGCGCTACACTATCCTCCATCACGGCCGCAGCGACGAGTAGTCCAAATACGATGCCGCCCCAGACGGCTCGGCGTGTGCGGAACAGTTCACGCACGCACGCAACGAAGACGAATGTCAATAAAAGCGCCCACATTCTGGAAATACGCCCTCCGACGGAGACGAACGGCTCAAGCCAAGCCCCAAACAAGGCAAAGGCAACTAGCAGACTGCCTAGTCGGGCCAAACGGTCCCCCGTGCCACCACTCGGCGCTCTCCCGACGGCACGAAGTCATACGCCACGACCAATTCCTCGCCGCTACCCGATCCGCGTTGGGTGTGGTCTCGCATCCACGCCGCCGCCTCGTGTACGCGGTATTCCATCGAACAGGGTATTCCCGCTGGCAGGAGGGAGTCCGGATCAATTCCGGTGAACCCACGATACGAAAGGGGGTCGACCAACCGCTCGCCGATCAGGAAAACCGGGACCGCACCCTCTCGCCGATTGGCCGTATCCGCGAACATATCGAATCGCGAGAAAGGAAACCAATCGCCGAAAAGCAGGCCGCCGAAAAAATAGAGTAGAAACGCAATCAATGCGGGCCGAGTCACCGCCCACCTGCGGCGTGCCGGCCGGTCCACCCTCCACCCCCCTACGCGTGCACTTCGGTGACGCCCGTCTTTGCGTGCGAACGCGCCTCCAACTCCGCGGCGAGCTCCGCCTTCCGCGCTTCCAAAGCGTCCGCGCCGAGCGCCAGCTTCAGCACGTCTTCCATGCGGGAGCAGAAGTGGAACGTCATCGCGTCGCGGATTTCCTTCGGAACCTCAACAAGGTCCTTCCGGCACTTCTCGGGAAGCAGGATGGTCTTGATGCCGGCTCGATGCGCCGCAAGCACTTTCTCCTTGATGCCACCAACCGGCAAAACCGCGCCACGAAGCGTGGCTTCACCCGTCATCGCAATCGTTGGGTCCACCTTGAGGCCGGTGAGCAGCGACACCATGGCGGTGAGCATCGTGACGCCGGCCGACGGTCCATCCTTCGGAATCGCGCCCGACGGCACATGCACATGGATGTCCGTGTTCTCGAATGCATCCGGGTCAACCCCAAGTTCCGCCGCCGACGCCCGGATGTAGCTGCGCGCGACACCCACCGACTCCTTCATGACTTCGCCCAGCGAGCCCGAAAGCTGCACCGCCCCCTTCCCCTTCATCTTCGTGGCCTCGATGAACAGGATGTCCCCTCCGGCTGCTGTCCATGCCAGGCCCGTCGCGACGCCGGGAACGGACGTGCGTTCAGCGACTTCCGCAAAGAAGTGGATCGGACCGCGGATCTCCTCGATTTTTTCGGGCGTGATGATCGCCTTCTCGGATTGCTTCCCGGACGCCACTTCCTTGGCTACCCATCGCGCAATGGCCGCCGTTTCGCGTTTGAGTGAGCGAACGCCCGCCTCACGCGTGTAGCTCTGGATCATGAACTTCAGGCCTTCGTCCGTGTATTCCAGAGCATCCGTCGTAAGGCCGTGGTCGGAGATCGCCTCCGGAATCAGGTACTGGCGCGCGATCTTGACCTTCTCCTCCTGGGTGTAGCCGGGGATCTCGATGATCTCCATGCGGTCACGCAACGGGCCCGGAATCGGGTCGGCCAGATTGGCGGTTGCGATGAACAGCGTTTTGGACAGGTCGAACGCCACGTCCAAATAGTGATCCATGAACGTGTCGTTCTGCTCGGGGTCGAGCACTTCAAGCAGCGCCGACGAGGGGTCGCCCCGGTAGTCCATTCCGAGCTTGTCGATTTCATCAAGGACAAACACCGGATTGTTTGTCCCGGCCTTCTTGACGCCCTTGACGATCTTTCCCGGAAGCGAGCCAATGTAGGTGCGTCGATGACCGCGGATCTCCGCCTCGTCACGCACGCCGCCGAGTGAAATACGCACCATCTTCCTGCCGAGCGCGCGCGCAACCGACTTGGCGAGAGACGTCTTGCCGACGCCGGGGGGCCCGACGAGGCAAAGGATCGGACCCTTCATGTCCTTCTTCAACTTCCGCACGGCAAGGTATTCGAGGATGCGCTGCTTGACCTTTTCCAAGCCATAGTGGTCTTCGTCGAGGATCCGTGCGGCTTCGTTGACGTCCATCACGTCTTCCGTGCTGATCGACCACGGAATCTCCACCAGCCAGTCGATGTAGGTGCGCGACACGGTGTATTCCGCAGCGCCAGGACTCATGCGACTCATGCGCTTCAGCTCCTTGAACGCGACCTTTTCGACATCCTTCGGCATCCGCGCCTTCTTGATGCCCTTCTTCAACTCCTCGAACTCTTCTTGGCGGTCGTCGACTTCGCCGAGTTCCTTCTGAATCGCCTTGAGCTGCTCACGCAGGAAGTATTCCCGCTGCGCCTTGTCCATTTCTCCCTTCACTTCTGTCTGGATCTTGTTCGACAGTTCGAGGACCTGAATCTCCTTGTTCAACAGCGCAATGACCTTGGTCATGCGCTCCTTGGTGTCGAAGGTCTCCAGCAAATCCTGCTTCTCCTCCACCCCAATCGACAGGTTGCTGGCGACGATATCCGCCAGGATGCCCGGATTGTCGATGCTTCGGACGAGGAAGCTGGCCTCGGACGGAATGTGCGGCGACAAATCGATGATCTTCTGGGCCAGCTCACGCATGGTGGCCATCAACGATTCCAGCTCCGGCGTCGATTCGGCCGGCTCCGGGAATACGCGGACCTTCGCCCGCAAGCACGGGGCGGTGGAGTCCCAACGCTCGATCTTGATTCGAGAAATGCCCTGAATGATCACGTTGAGCTTGTTGCCCGGCATCTTGACGGACTTCAGGATCTTCACGACCGTTCCGGTCATGAACAGGTCTCCCACCTCGGGATCCTCGTTCTTGGCGTCCTGCTGCGCCACGATGCCAAGCAATTTGTCACCCTGAAGCGCGCGTTCGACCGCTTCCAGTGACTTTTCACGCCCGACGTTGATCGGGAACGCAAGCACCGGGAAAATGACCGTGTTTCGGATGGCAAGGATCGGAATATCGAGCTCAGCCGGCAAATTGACGGGGGCACCTTGTTCGTAGCTCGGCGGATCGAAGGCCATGTGGAGTCTCCTCGGCGTGAGGCGCCGTCGCTGGCAAGCTATCCCCCGATCGGGTCCGGGCAAGACACGGAATCAACGCTGTTTTGCGGGGGGCGTTGTCGGGCGGCCGGTCCGACCGTTCTCACTGAGCGCGCGGGACCACGCTTCTACATGGCCAAGGGTCCACGTTCGCGCTGCCAAGCGTTGCTGCGTGGCGACGAACGGCTCCGCGGCGTTGTAGCGCCCTTGCAGATCCCAAAGCACCACCGAACCGTCAACACCGGCAGGTGGGTGCCCCACGACCTCGGTGATGTCCGCGACCGCCTGAAGACTGAACGGAGCCTGCTCCGGAATCGCCCGACTCGGATCGTCGAGGTCACGACGGTATACGACCCAGCGGACACCGCGTTTCTCAAACACCTTCCGGTCATAGTCGACGTAGTTGCGCGGTTTTTTATGATCGATGACGGCCGCGCGCAAGGCCCGGAAAAATCGGTTGTTGTTTACTTTTGCGTACCCCTCCGGCCAGAACGCCTCCGCGGACTCTCCCATCCCACCGAGTAAGGGAAGTTGGAACTGCGTTTGCCAGGTCAACGTGTCGTTCTGGATGCCGAACGGCAGCGTCACCACCGTGCCCCCTTCAAAGCGAAGTGCGGCGAGCATCGGCGGGCATCGGATGTCGTGAACTGGAAACGGCCAGATGGAGTAGTGGGATTGTCCAGCGAGGCCCAGCGCTGCCAGCAACGCACCGCCGACGATGCCCTTTCGACCTGCCGGAAGCGCGGCGGCGATCAGCAGGCACGCGGGCACAAACGCCACCGCCACGAACCGATACGGAAACCACAACCGATCGAAGAAGGGGAGGTAGCGATAGAGGATCATGTACGGAACGCTGATGCCAACCACCTGATCGCCCCAACGGATGGTTGTGCCGAACGCAAAAATCAGCACGCACGCCATCGCAACGATCCACCGCCGGTGCCGACGCGTGACAGAAGCCACCACCACAGCCGCTGCCAGTGGCAGCGCCCACGCCGGGCTGGTCAGTAGAGGCGCTCCGAAAACCTCCATCAGCAGGAGGCCGTGCAGCTCGGAAGCGACATTGTTCCCGAGTTGCAACGGCGCGGAAAATATCGATTGGTCGGGCGAAACGACACCGGGGACGGCACCCGTTGCGCGCGCGTCCGCCATCGGAATCGCCGCGGGCAACACGAGAATCACGGTGAGGAGGGCCGCGAACCCCCAGCGCCGCAGCGTTCCGGCGCGATCACGGCTTTCTCGCCACTCAATAACGGCGAGCGGAACGAGCAGAAAAACAAGGAAATAGCCGACGAACCAGTACGTCCACCCCGCGAGCGCGACGCTCACCCCAAGCAGGATGGCGTTGTGCCAACCGGGCTCCCGAGCGCAACGGAGGAACGCGAGAATCGCCGCCGGAACGAACCATAGGCAGGCCTGCGTCGGGCGACCGGCGGCAACCTCGAAGCAAGCATACGGGTTGACCAACCATAAAAGCGTCGCGACGGAGGCCCGATCCTCGTCTCCGAGTACGTACCGGGCCAGCGGGCGGAAGGTCGCGGCGTTACCGACGAGGAGGAACGCCACGAATACGGGCTGGTATCGAAGCGGGCCAAGCACCCACTGGAACGGGACGCTCCAAACCGCGTCCACGAAATTATTGCCGGTATGGGCAAGGATGTCCTTCCCGAGCGGCCAGAAGAAAAGTCGTGTAAACGACGGATCGCCAAGGTGTTCGACGCACGTGCGAATCCACCAATAGAACCAGACGGTCCCAAACGAATCGACGCCATCTCCCGTGACGTGGCCGGGTCGGACCAGCGCCGGCGCAACGGAAACCAGCGCAAACGCGATCCACACAGCAAACTCGACGCGCGTTCGTTTCACCCGCCCCCTCTATTCGGTGCCGGCCGTTCGGTTACCTTGCCCGCGATTGGAGCTCCGATGCTGCTCACCCTGCTCGCGTGTACCCCCGAGCCTGTTGCCAAGTCCGACGGCCCTGCGTACGGAATGATCCTGAAGGAAGACGGTCAGTTGTACGCCGGCGCTGCGCGCATCGAAATCACGCCCGAGATCATCGAAACCTACTTCGACAAGAATGAAAACCACCAGTTCGACGGGTGCATGACCGACCCGCTGGCGAGTCGCGAGTCATGCAACGGGGAAACGTACGACGACGTCGATGGTGACGGGCGTTTCGATGCGGTGTGGATCGCCGGCTTTCAGTCCTCACGCGCTGCGCTTGGCGTGCACGATCCGCTATCGGTGACGGCGGTCGTCATGGCCTTGAATGGCGAATATTTCGCGCTCGTTGGCGTGGACGCGCTCGGTGTGCTCGAAAATCGCATCCGTGATGCACGGGACCTGCTGCACGCCGACGGCTTCGACCGTGACCGGGTCATCGTTTCCTCCTCCCACGCGCACTCCGCGCCGGACACCGCAGGCATCTACGGACGCGATGAAGACATCATCAGCGGCATCTACCCACCGTTCATCGAGAGCCTTGCACCGGCCATCCACGACGCGATCGAACTGGCCGCAGGCTCGATGGTGGCGGTGTCGCCGAAGCAGGGCGCCGTCCACATGACCGCCCCCGAAATGAACGGCGTGCCGTTCGGCGGTATCAACCCCGACACAGAAGTGGAAGGGCTCATCCACGACATCCGCGACCCGATGATCGCGGCCGATCAGGTGCTCTCCATCGCGCTGGATGGGGAGAAAGGTCGCGTGGCGACGATCGTGAGCAACTCGGGTCACCCGGAGACGGGAGGTGATGAGCACTCCCTCCTTTCTGCGGATTATCCCGGCGTTATTCGGGATTGGATTGACACCAAGGACGGCGGCGTGACGCTGTTCATGAGCGGCGCGCTGGGCGGCATGCAGTCGGCCCTCGGCGGGACGCTGCCGATGATCGACGAGGACGGGGTGCCGGTGCTAGACGGCGCAGGAGCGCCGACGTGGATCTCGGGATCAAGCTGGGAATTTGTGCGTGTCTACGGCACGCTGATCGCGCAGGCAGCACAAAGCAGTTGGACAGACACAACGCCATGGGATGCGATTTCCTTCGCGAAAAGCGATTTTTTGATTCCGGTCGATAACACCTCGTTCAAGCTTGCATTTCAGGTCGGATTGATTGACACGCCGGACGAATACGTGGTTCAGGATTCGACGTGCCCCGGGTACGGCACGAACCCCGACAACTTCGGCTGCGTGCCCTCCGCTTCGTGGATGCTCCAGCTCGGACCTACGACCTTTGGCAGCTTTCCCGGCGAGCTGATGCCTGAGCTTTTCTGGGGCGTGCCTGACGAACCCGCCATGACGGACGATGCGCTGCGTCAGGGGGATCGCCGTTGGGTGCAGGAAGATCCAGAGTGCATCGGCGTGGACTTCGAGGACTGCCGGAACAACGAGGAGGTCCGGGTAGACGACTGTGATGGTCCAGAAGGCGCCTTGTGCGACGGTATTTGCGATTGCCTCCACCAACACGCAACGCCCTACGTCATCAGCAGCGATCCCACCGTGATCCCCATCGCGGACATGCTCCCCGGGACGTTCAAGGCCCCGATCGGCATCGCAAACGCCTACTGTGGGTACATCGTTCCGGAGCCGGACTTCAGCACCTACGTCTCGGTGCTGACCGAAGACGGCGATCACTACGAGGAAACCAACTCCTGCTCCCGCAACTTCGCGCCGATCGTACAGAAAGCCTTTCAGGAGCTGACGAGGTAGCCAATCAGTCCGAGCGGGGAAGCACGCGCTCGGCCTCGGCAGGCAGCGGCAGGCCGGCGTTCCGGACCATTCCGACGCGAACAGCAACGCAAGCCCCGCGTAGCAGTGCATCGGCCACGCGCACGACACCGCGCGTTTCGATAGGTTCGAGCAGGCTCCCACGCACCCAGTCATTGAACAATCCCATGGCCGGGCCGCACCAGATCTGGTAATCGCGCTTTCGCGACGTTTCGCCCACGCGCGCCCACCGCGAGGTCATGCCGAGGTACCAGCGGAACACAAGCGCCATACGATGGTGGGGATCGGCCGCGGCCCGCTCCGCCTCGCGCGGGTCACGCGCGACCCAGTACGCGTCTGTTTCCTTCGCAACGTCCGCGATGGAACGCTGGAAGATCTGCTTCTCGACCTTCTGGCGATCCGCGTCCGGGACCTCCTCGAGCGAAGTATAGGAACGGTAGAGATCGTAAAGGACCTTCGCGCGTTGCGCATACATCGTTCCTCGGCCGAGAACCTGAACATTCGCGCCGATCTCAAACATGTCGGGCGCCGGCCCCTGCGTCACGTCGGCATACCCCGCCTCCGCGAGCATGCGCTTCACCTCGATGCTGGTACCTGCCTCGACCGTGCACTGGTTGATCGAGCCGGTCATCACGTAGTCCGCACCCAACTGAAGGGCGGCGGCAAACGACCAAGGATCGCCAATGCCGCCCGCCGCGCCCACCCGTGGCCGCGTCGTGTAGCCCTGCTCTACGGTAATTCGATCCACCAAACGCCGGAAGATGGGGATGAGCACCGGCAGCGGGCGTCGATCGGTGTGCCCCCCGGAATCGGCTTCTGCCGTCACGTCCTCCGCAATCGGCACGTTGCGCGCCAGCTCCGCTTGGCGCGCCGTCAGCGCACCCCGAGCCACCAACTCCGCGAGCATTTTTTGCGGAGCGGGTCGAAGGAAATGTTCGGCGACCTCCGGCCTCGACACCTTTGCCGCCACGCGGTGCGGTGCAATGATGCGGCCGCCATCCTCGCGGATTCCGTTGAGGCGAAAGCGAACGACGGCGGCGGTCAGCCCCATGTAGGCGCTGGCATCGACCTCCTTGACCCCGTGTTCGAGGTAAAGGTCCACCGTACCCTCTTCCACTGCGGGCTCCGCCGGGTTGTGAAGCAGGTTGAAACCGACCGGGCGACCGCCCGCCTCCGTCGTGATGCGCTCAACGCCGGCGCGCACCGCTTCGATCGGCAATCCACCGGCCCCAAAGTACGCTAGATAGCCAGCCCGCCCCATCGCCAGCACCAGTTCGGCGGAGGCGATCCCGCCGGCCATCGCACCGGCAACGTACGCGGCGCGCACGTCGTGGGCGGCACGGAATTCCGAGCTTCCCAACTGCTCCGGTCGAACGGCCGGAACGACAACGGAGGCACCGGACATCGGCAGGCCGCGCCACCACGCGCCGTCGCGGAAATGCATCGGGATCAGCGGATCGTGCAACGCCGCGGTGACGTCTTCCACCGGCACGCCGGAACCGGACGGCACGCGCTGCTCCGATACTTCTCCGGAGGCCCACGCCGTACGAACCCACACCTCCTGTCCTCCCGCACGCTCAACCCGGACGGTGACGTTTTCGTCGTCCAGCTCCACGCGATCAACGTCCTCGGCAAGGAGGCCGACCAACGCCGCCGTGCCGCCTTCGTCCAAGGCGCGGGCAAGTCCGCTACCCCCGCCGCCGCGCTCCTCGACGATGGTGCCGCGGAAAACCCGAGCAGACCGTGCTGCCGTCCAGAGATCCATGGCAAAACCCTCGCGTGGCGGACTAGCGCGTCGTGCTGCTGAAGGCGAGCGGAACCGAGCGCATCAGCGAGAACAGAACGATCATCCCCATGAACATCTGCCCTGCCCACGCCGCGTATGCACCGGCCAGCAGCGCGAAGGGCACGCCCACGCGGGCGGACCACACCATCGCCGCGTCACGCGGGATGAAGATGGCGAGCGCATGGGAGACCACCGCGCCCCCGTCCAACGGATACATCGGCAGCAGGTTGAACACCGACAAAAAGATGTTTGCAGCCGCGAGCGTCCACACGAGGGGCAACGCGCCGTCTTCTCCCCAGGGGAAGAAGAACCCGGCGACGAGCAGGACGCCACCGAGCAGAAAGCCTGCTCCGGGCCCTGCAAGCGTGACGAGGACGCCGTGCCACGGTTTCGGCGCCCGGGCGTATCGGGTAAGTCCGCCGAAACCCGACAGCGTGATGCTTATGGGGCCGAGGCGAAAAAAGCGGGCGACCAGCGCGTGACCCAGCTCGTGGGCCATGACCGACAGGAAGATTCCGATGGCAAACGCAAAGCCCATCGCCATCCCCGCCGGACCCGATTTGGCTGACTGAAGCACGAGAAACGCCAACACGATGAGCGCCGTGCCGTCCGCGTCGACCGGGAAGCCGAACCAGTTCCCAAGCTTCAACGCGCCCCCTCGGGCATCTGTTTCGAACCCGGGGAAACCACACTCTCTTCCGGGGAGAAGGGAACGACGCCAAACGCAGCGAGCCACCCGAAGATCGCTGCGGCGAGAAGCAGCACGGCAACGGCGGCAAATCCATTGGCCGCGCGCTCGGCTCGAATGCGCGCGCCTTCCACGTCACGCAGGCGGGATTCGAGACGTTGTAACGCCCGATCCTGGTCCTGCACCCAACGAGCAACGTCGCCGATGCCCAGCCGGGCAAGCAATTGCTCCGCCGTCGGCGCGGGCGGTGGTTCAACGCCGCGACTACGTAACCATGCCGCGATTCTACCCGCGAGAGGATGCTCCGGCACACCCGCGAGCGCGCTCAGCACGATGTTCGGATCGCGCACCGCGAGTCCATCGAACAGGGCAACCGTTCCACGAACGTCCCGAAACTGATCGAGCGCGTCAAGCAGGGCTTCGGTGTCGTCCATCCGCTAGCCCGGTACGAACAGCAGCCACGTCAGCACCGTGGGTTTAATCCCCATTGCGGTCAGCGTGTCGCCATCCCGTATGGCCGTTCCGATCGGCCCTTCGGTATCGCCGTGCTCTCCGACCGCGTACACATCGAACTCATCTCCAGCGAACTCTCCCATCGCATCGACAACATCGATGTCGAAGGCCCCGAGCACCTCTGTGGCGAAGGGCAGGAATGAAACGGCGAACGTGGGCTCCACGTCCCAAAAGGCCGGCACGTCATCGCGAAGAACGAGGCCCGCCGACACCGCGAGGGTGGTCTCGCCGTCGCTCGGCTCCTCGATCAAGGACGCGCCGTCGATGCTGATCGTGACGCCGTCGAAGGTGAGCGACGATCGCTGCCCATACGTGACCAACTGGACGTCGGGTTGGTGTGGAACGAAGAGCGGAAACGGCAGGGCGACCGTCTGCAAGGCGTCGAGGAGGACGCGCACGCGGATGTGGCCCCAATCGTCGTTCAATCCCTCCCCGATGGCGTCGAGTTTGTAGTCCCCCGCAGGCACATCGGCGAATTCGAACTGGCCGCCGCCCGTCGTCTTGCCGGAATAGCAGACGGTCTGGCAGAACGTGACCGCCATGCCGGTTGGCGTGTTCCCGTCGAAGGTCACGACGGAACCCGTGACCGTGCCGTTGTCCGTTGGCCCAGTATCGATGCCCGTTTCGTTGCTTCCACCCGAGTCGGGTGTCCCCGTGTCCTCGACTTTCGACACGGTATCCACAGACTCGGATGTACATCCGCCAACGAGCAGGAGTGTGAAGAACAGCCGCATCGCAACCTCTCGTGGCAGTCTATCCGCGCCGGAGCAAGATCCGCACGCCCCCAAACACCTCGGCCACCGCCGTCAGCGCGACGGGATCGACGTCACCGCTCGCCGCGTCCTCGATTCGCAACCATGTTCGTGCAAACCCGGCCGGTGGCGCGAACGCGAGGGCGGCCAGATCGTGGCGCGTGCCGCACTCGCAAACCACCGAACGTTCCGCCCCGGAACGCCATCGTTCCAACGCGCCGGCGAACTGCCGCGTGAGGATCGGCGGGGAGCCACCAGGCGCGGACGGAGGGAGGGGACAGCGCACCGAGAACCCGCCCTGACGGTTTGAAACAAACGCGATCGCGTCCCGTTCCTCCGGGCCGACGAGGCCGTTCCCCCCGATGACGACGCGCGCGGTCAAGGAGCGGGCCTCGAGCGCGGCAAACGCGATCGTGCCAAGCCCACGCGGGGCGGACGGTTCGTCAGGAAGGAGCAGTACGGCAAGGCGACGACTCGCGCGCGGAGGCATCGGAGCGTGCTAACGTCGTGGCTGGCGGGTGCACGCAGGCATGATCTGGCTGACAGCGCTGGCGTACGCAGCGGAACCTCCCCTGTTGGATCGGTACCGCCCCTCTCCCGAGGCCGTGGGCTCCACCATGGATGCGTTGGAGCGCGCGCGCCCAGGCACCATAAGCGCCGGACTCTGGTACGACGCTGCGACGAACGTGTGGGTCGCAAAAGACGGCGTTCCGCTTGCTGAACGAACCACGGGGACCATGGATCTGGCGATTCACGCCCCGTTCGGCGGCCTGATTGAAGCGTCGTTACCGGTTGTGCTCGGTCGGACGGGTTGGGACCCGGATTCCGGATTGCCCCTGGCGGACGGGGCGATCGGAAGCATTGCGGCGAGGGCGCGCTGGGCGTACGCCGCCAGCCGGGGGGTCCGGGTCGGCGCGGCGCTGCGTCTGGAGGCGCCGTCCGCCGAGTATTCACGCGGTGGGGAGTGGCGTGGTGGACCGGAAGTCGGTGTGATCTGGGCACAGCGCTGGGGCACGCTCGGCGCGTGGGGTTCGTGGGCGTCGGGAGTCGTCGACCTTCGACTCGGCGGGGAGGCGCGTGTTTTCGACGCGGTTGCGCTCACCGCGGAGTTAGCCGCCCTCGGGGAGGTTGACGCGGATCTGGGCGCGGAGACACGGCTTGGCATCCGGGCAGACCTTGGCATCGGTTGCGCAATCGAGGCCGGCGTGGGGCTCGCGGTTGTGCGCGTTCCCGGACAGCCCGGAACCCGCATGTACGCGGGAGTGCGCTTTGCACCCCGCGGTCAGCCGGCGGAGCGGATGGTGGAGCCACCGGCGGTCGCGGCGGCCCCCCCAGCGAGCCCGCCACCCGAGCCTGCGGAATTGCCGGTGATGGAAGCGCCGGATGAAGATCCGTGGCACGTTGCGAAAGGGTACGGCGTGATCGCGCCCGCGCCTGAGGCAGTCGTCGAGGCAAAGACGACGCCGGCGCAGGTAGTGGCGGCGAAAGCGGCGGCCGACGCAAGGGTCGCGGCCGACACAAAGGCGGCGGCCGCCGCGCGCCGCGCGGTCGAGGCGAAGGCGGCTGCAGAAGCGCAGGCGGCATCGGCCCGAGCGGCGGCCGAAGCCAAATCGGCAGCGGATGCAAAGGCGGCGGCAGACGCCAGAGTGGCGGCGGACGCAAGACAGGCAGCCGATGCGAAAGCGGTGATCGACGCGAAGGCAGCCCGCGACGCCAAGGCCGCCCTCGACGCGAAGGCGGCAGAGGACCTGCTCGCGGTGGCCGATGCGAAAGCGGCGGCGGACGCCAAGACCGCCGCCGCGGCGCAGGCCGCGGCCGACGCCAAGCCGGCGGCAGCGGCGGTCGCCGGCCCGTCGCCGTGGGGGGCCGTGCCGACGGAGGCAACCACCGCGGTGAACGACACGGCGGCCTACGGAAAGGCGGTCCCGGATGCAAAAGCTGCTGCCGAGGCAAAGGCGGCGGCGGATGCAAAGGTTGCAAGTGCCAAAGCTGCCGCGGAGGCAAATGCTGCGGCGGAGGCAAAAGCTGCGGCGGATGCAAAGGCTGCGGCGGATGCAAAGGCTGCGGCGGATGCAAAGGCCGCGGCCGACGCCAAAGCTGCCGCGGATGCAAAGGTTGCAAGCGCCAAAGCTGCCGCGGAGGCAAAGGCGGCCGCAGACGCCAAAGCTGCGGCGGAGGCAAAAGTCGCCGCCGACGCCAAAGCTGCCGCGGAGGCAAAGCCCGCAAGCGCAAGAGCGGCCGCAGACGCCAAAGCTGCGGCTGCGGCGGAGGCAAAGGTCGCCGCCGACGCCAAAGCTGCCGCAGATGCAAAGGCGGCCAGCGCAAAAGTGGCCGCCGACACCAAAGCTGCTGCGGATGCAAAGGCCGCGGCGGACGCAAAAGTTGCCGCCGACGCGCTCGCCACGCCCTCGCCTTGGAGCACAGGGCCGGTCGCTCCCGCCGTCGCTCGGCCGGTTGCGCTGCCGATCGCGCCGGCGCCCAACGCCCCCACGGATCGGCCGACGCCGGCCCTCGTTCTCGCGTATAATCAACCGGCGATCCTGCATCCTTCCTTCGACGGCGCAGTACTCACGGAGGCGGGGCGCGTGAGCCTACAGCCACTGATCGATCGCCTGCGGGCCTCCAATCAGATCGCCATCCGAATCGAAGCGCACATGCAAAGCGCCCCGGGAAGCGACGAATTCGGGATCACCCAGGCCCGGGCCGACGCCGTCCGAAGCGCGCTGCTCGGCGCGGGCGTGGCCGGCTCCCGCATGGAAGCAATTGGCTTTGGAAGTGGAATTCACAATAACGACCGGATCGTGATCGTCCTCGTCCGGTGAACCGCTCCGTCAGAACCCTTCCGGAATGCGAATCGTCACGGGACCCAAAACCTGCGTCTGGCAGGCAAGGCGATCTCCCCGGTCCGCCGCCTCCATGCCGAGCACGAGTTCCTCCATGCTTTCACGGCGGGAAAGATGGCGATGTCCCTCGACGATCTCCACGCGGCACGTCCCACACGAACAGTTCCCGCCGCAATAGGAGCGGAGGTCCACGTTCGCGACAACCGCCGCTTCGAGAATGGTCGTGCCCCTGTCCACGACGATTCGCGTTTTTCCAAACCAAACGTTCACCGGCGCCTTCGGATCCGGCACCCGAAGCCGGCGATCGGAGCCGAACTCTGCCGGATCGCCTGAGATGCCATTTCGCAATACGCGCTCGACCACCGTTGCGCTGGCACGACTGGCAACCAGCAAGCTCTGGCGCAGCACACGGAACGGGAGGGACGGCCGGTCGGACACGTTGCAACGTCGCCGTAAATAGCCCCCCCGCGCAACCCCCGATTGCGAAGGCGGTAAGGCGCGGCACACTGGCCACGACAAGCGACGTTGCATCGCGGCGGCCGGCGAGCGCGGCTACACTGGCCCGTGGACGGCGGCAGGGCAAGCGGTTGGCGCAGTACCCAGCGAGGCTGGGCGGGGGCTAGCGCCATCGTATCCGCCGCCCTGCACGTTGCGACGCTCGGCGCACTGGCGTTTTGGCTGATGACCGGTAGCGACGAAACGCTTACGGTCACGTTGATTGAGGAGCGCACGGTGGACGAAGTGCTGCCGCCGATCGATCTGCCGATCTGGGAGGAGGAGGAGGAAACGAGCGCGGCTGTCGATACGACGGAGCTCGCGATCGACGAAGATGCCGGGTTCGGCGCGAGCGAAGTCGGCGAGAGCGAAGTCGCAGAGAGCGAAGTCGCAGCGAGCGAAGTCGGCGAAGCGGACACGTCGCCAGCCGTACCGCCAGCCGTACCGCCAGCCGTACCGCCAGCCGTAACGCCAGCCGCGCCTCCGGAACGCCTCGCCGGTGGGTCACAACGTGGCTCCCTTGCCCCTGCACGTGAAGCACTTGCGGCGACGCTCCTCAAAACCGCGCTGGCTGTCCAAACAGCCGCCGCTCGGGTGGATGCCGACGCGCAGCGCACCGGCCGCCACGTCCCAGACGCTGACCTCGCTAGCGCCGCGAGGGATTTGCGCGAGGCCACGGAGCAACTCACCGCCGCCACGGAGGCGCTGCGCCTCCAAACCTCGGCCGCGAATCCGGCTCGGCAACCTGACGACATGCCGGCACCAGACCACCGCGAAGCCCTGGAGGCCAACCGGCCGGCCGTCTCGCACCGCCCACCGCCGGCCCCGCCCCCCCCGCGCGCCGCGAACCCATCGGCGAATCCGGCGGCGGCAACGATTTCTTCTACCCCAGACGAATTTTCCGCATCGCAGGCGCAGGCGCTGTCGGAGGCGGCGCCGTCGTCGGTATCGCAGGCGCAGGCGCTGTCGGAGGTGCTGCCGTCGTCGTTATCGCAGGCGCAGGCGCTGTCGGAGGCGGCGCCGTCGTCGTCATCGCAGGCGCAGGCACTGTCGGAGGTGCTGCCGTCGTCGTCATCGCAGACGCAGGCGCTGTCGGAGGTGCTGCCGTCGTCGTCATCGCAGACGCAGGCGCTGTCGGAGGTGCTGCCGTCGTCGTCATCGCAGGCGCAGGCGTCGTCGGATGCGCTGCCGTCGTCGTTATCGCAGAAGCAGGCGCAGGCGCCCGCGGAGGCGCTCAACTCGACGCCCGCTTTGGCGCAATCCGACGCGACGCCAAAATCGACGCCGGCGGCACCCAGGACCCCGCCAACGGACCCGACCCGACGCGCGCCCAAGCACTCGGACAGCGCACCACCGGCGCCATCCACCGCGCTCGCCACCGTGCAGACGCCGCCCGCTCGCGCAAGTTCGGCGGGAGATGCAATCGCAATGCCCCGGACCGAAACGAACGGAACATCGCCCCGCTCGTCACACCGTGTACCACCCCGAGCCTCGCCGGCAAGCCCGTCCGCGTCCGTCCGCCGGGCGCCGGCGACCGACGCGCCATCCCCGCGCACACCACCGCGGCACTCGCAGCCTGCCGACCCAACGCGAACCCCAGCCGCGGCGGCGCGCGCGAAAACCACTCCTCTCCCTGCAAAAACGACGGCAGTGCTGCAACCATCCCCTGGGCCTCCGGCAAGACCGACTACGCCCGCCGACGTCGCCAGAGCGGCACGGAGCGCGGCCACGGCCGCCCTCGACGCCCGTGCCGCGATCCTCGCCACAGCGCCAATCCCCGCCGTAGCGCCCCTCCGCGTCACAACCGTTACGGAAGCGGCGGACAACCCTCGGAAGCCGAACCCAGTCCCCCCCGGAAAGGATGATCGCGCCGGCCAGCGCTCCCCTCCCCCCACCGTGTCGCCGGCCAAAATAAACGCACCCACCACGGCGATCAAACGGCCGGCAGCTGCCGTGATCAGCAACGCTGCGACCGAGCAACCCAGTGCGTCTCCGGACGCGACAAACGACCTTGCCATTGCGACGTTCACGCCCGCCACCGGCGCGTTTCATGCAGCGGAGCCGTCGGAGGGGGAAGCGGCTGACGCGCTGGCGGGTTCCGGCGGCGAGGATGCGGGTTGGTTGCGCTACATCCACTCCGACGACCCTGGAACCGGTGGCGCCAGCGGGGCAAACGCGCCCATCGGCAGCCGAACCACGTCCGTCGTAGAAATGCGAGCGCCGACGAATACACGGCGTTCTCTGGGCAACGGACGCGGGCGAGAGGAGGCGTTCATCGCGCCGAAGGACGCGCCGCACACCGACGAGGCCAACCCGGCGGCACACACGATTGCGCCCGAAACGACCTCCCCGCAGACCAGCACGACCCCGGCACCGCGCCTGTCCATCCTCCCCGAGGGTTGGTCGCCGAAGACCACCCACAAGCGTCGCAAGCAAAAAACGACACCGCGAGAACCGCCCAAACCGAGCGATCACCCGCTTACGCTAGTGATTTCTCCCCTGCCGCCGTCCCGCGAAGAAAGCGACGATGGCTTCTGGGCGCCGCCACCCGACGGCGCGACGCTGGAGCCCGCCACGAACGCGCACGCCGCCGCTTCCGCCGGAACGGCTCAGAAAGATGGCGCGGCGTGGTCGAGCTTGAGCGTTCAAAACGAAAACGTGGCCGAGGGCGAAGATGCACACGCAAACACCCGTTCCCATCCGCTCGGCGTTTGGATGGACGGGATCGATGGGCAGCTGCGGGCGGCATGGATCTACCCCCCCGAGTTGCGGGCACTGGGCGTCCATGGCTCGGTGACGGTCCAATTTCTCGTGCGTCCCGGCGGCAAGGTCGTGCGCATCGAGGTGCTCGCCAGTTCTCGGAATGCCGAACTGGACCATGCAGTGTTGCAGGCCATTCCGGCGCGGGTGCCCCCAATCCCGTTCGGATTTGGCCCACAATGGGTGCGGTACACCTTCCGGTACGCCGATCCGGGAACTATGCTGCCATGAGGCGGCACTGAGCATGTCGGAGCGCGGCGGAACAACCTTCGAACGCATCACGACCATCATCGTGATTTCCCTGCTGCTTCACGCGGTTGTCGTCGTAAGCTGGGCGCGTTGGGGGCCGCGCTGGAAGCTTCATGAATACGAAGCACCCGTGGCCGTCCAGCTGATCGGCGCCAGTGACATTCACGGGGATGAGGTGCCGGACACGACGGCCGAGTTGGTCACGCCACCGGCCGACACCGAGCCTGAGCCGGAAGTCGAACCGCCCGACGACAAGAAATTTCCCGACGGGCAGATCGTGGAGACTCCGGCCCCGCTGGAAGAAAATGTGCCCTTGCAGGCGGATTATCTGGCCGAACACGACAACGCCGTCGCGGTGGAGTCCCGCACCGATAAATTCCGCGTCAACCCGGAAATACTCGCGAACATGTATAGCGAGGACTCGAAGTTGGAGCTGAACGACGCCTTTGACTTGTCGGCCGACAATCCGTCCACCGGCGCGACGGCCGGCGGTATCGACGAACTATCGATCGGAAAAGGCGCCCCACGCTCGGCAATTCCCTCGGAATTCGCTTTTACGAACAAGGAGGGCCTTGCGTCGCCGATCTCCGCGTCCTCGTCCAAACAGTCCATCGCCGGGGCGCCTCAGAACGACCTGCTGGATGAGAAGCGGGCTGCCGTCATCGCCCTGAACACGCGCGCGTTCATCGGCGCCGAGTACATGAATCGGATCCGACGGCAGGTCAACCTGTACTGGCAGCAGAACCTGGACAATCTTTCGCCCTCCTTGCGGCTGACGAAGTCGCGATACGTCACCGTCGTAGCCGCCGTACTGACGAGCGAAGGCGGCCTTGAAAGTATCGAAATCACCGATGAGAGCAGCTCCGCGGCCATGGACGACTGCGTGACCAACGCCTTTCGCATCGCTGCGCCCTTTCCGAATCCGCCCGCGCAGCTGATCCAACGAGACGGACGCGTCTACCTTGATAACTTCGAATTCACCGTGAATCTGGGCCAGGCCACCATGCGGTACTCCGGCGTCGATCCCCGCGCCGGAGTGCAATTTCCAGGAATCCTCACCGCGCCACACTGACGGTCCGATCACCGTGCCATGCTACGCTTGTCCGGGTGAGTGGCCGCGAGATCGAGTTCCTCGGAACGCTCGGAACCGGTGGTTTCGGTGCTGTTTACCTTGCGACGGTGACCGAGGCCGATCTCGTCCGACGTGTCGCGATCAAGGTCATGCGCGATGCGACGGATGCGGTGGACGACATCATCGCTCGGCAGCGTGACGAGGCGCGTCTGCTGGCCATGCTCAATCACCACGCCATTGTGCGGGTCGAAGCGTTGTTTGAGCTGCGGGGACGACCCGCCGTCATGATGGAATTGGTGGACGGCGTAGACGTCGGTGCGATCCTGAAGACCAGCGGCGCGCCGCTCCCGCCCGCCGTCGCAACCCACGTGGCGTCGACGGTCGCATCGGCGCTGGACGCGGCCTGGAATGCCTGCTCGCCCAAAACCGGCCTTCCTCTACGCGTCATCCACCGCGACATCAAGCCGCCCAACGTCCTGATCACGACCAGCGGCGGTGTCAAGGTGCTCGACTTCGGCATTGCGCGAGCCGACTTCGATCGAGAGGGCGTCACCTCCAGCCATGCGTTTGGCACCCCTCGGTATATGGCGCCGGAGCACTTTTCCGGGGGTGACATCGGTCCCGCCTACGACGTGTACGCCCTCGGCGTCACGCTCTACGAAATGGCGTCGGGCGCGACGTGGGACAGGCCGCCCCTCCTGTCGCGCGCGTTCGAGGCGATGTTGGACGAGCGGTTGTTGCTCGCGCCGGAGGTCCTCCGCCCCACGCTTCGCGCGCTTCTCGCTCTTGAACCTGCCGATCGCCCGACCGCCGCGGAGGCGCAGGAGCGGTTGGAATCCCTCACCGTGGAAGGAGAACGAACGTCGAATTTCGCGCGCCGAGTGGTCACACCGCTCGCGAAAAAGCGGCGTCCCGACACCTCGATGGGCGTGCCATCCCGCTTCATGCTGGACGCAAGCACCGCGCCGGACATCGAACTCTCCCTTGCGACACCCGTGGTTGCGACGGTGACCGAATCGACCTCGGCAGCGGCCGCGCACGGTGGCGGGCCGATTCGAGCCGCGTGGGGCGTCGCAGGCGCAGCCGTGGGCCTGTCGATGGTCGTGGGAGTCGGGCTTGTACTCGGCGGAATCTGGTGGGGTATCAGCCGCCTGTCGCCGAACGCGCCGGGTAGCACGGCGGCCGCAGACGCAACGCCGCCGGGGCTGACGCCGGCAAGCGTCCCCGAGGTGAGTTCGTTGTTACCGCCTCCCGTCGCGCCGGTCGCAGACGGCCGCGTGCCGGCTGCGCCGTCCGCCGCTGGCCCGACCTCGAGCGCAATCGGCACGACCGCTACGCGGTCGCGCTCCCCAAACGATCAAAGCGCACAGGCCCGAAAAGAGCTGGTGCGCGAGGCGACCACGAACCCGACGACACCAGCCGCCGCCGCGCCACAACCCGTAGCGGGGCCACCGACGCCCGCCAGCGTGCCCACGGCTGCGCCTACTTCCGCCCCCCCGGTGGCTCCGGCACCGATGAAGGCGTCGCACGCCATTGCCACGCGCCGCGTGAGTCTGGTCGGCGATAGGCGAGATGTTACTGTGTTCGTCGACGGGAAAGGCGTCGGCACGACGCCCGTTACCGCCGACCTGTCACTCGGCCGACACCGCGTGGAATTCCGGTAC
The DNA here is from genome assembly GCA_945861635.1 of Klebsiella pneumoniae. Classification (GTDB taxonomy): domain Bacteria; phylum Myxococcota_A; class UBA796; order UBA796; family SXON01; genus CAMAWH01. Next base: position 140,600 of record CAMAWH010000006.1, read on the forward strand.
GCGGAAGGCACGGTGGCCGCGGATTTCGAGCTTGGAACGACCAGCGCCGCGACCTACAAGTGCAGCGTAAAGGAGGACAAATGCTACTGGAAAGCGCAATAACGTTCGCCGGTCTCGCGTGGGCTTGCCCGTCCATCGACGCAGCGCTGGAGGTCGCCACCGTGTCGCTGGTCGAAGGCGGGGATGCGACGGCCGGCCTGTCGGACGCCGCGAGTTCCCTGGCGTGTATGAATGCGTCGCAAGCGCAGGTTGGCCGCGTGTGGCTCGTTCGGGGCGCAAGCGCCTGGTTCGCGGGGCGTAAGGAGGAGGCCCTTCCGCTGCTGGCCGCCGCCCGGGCCCTGGTGCCGGACGGCTACGACGCCCGCCTCGGCGCGGAATTGAAGGACGCGTGGGCAGCGGCGCTTCCGGGCCCGCCGGGAAACCTCATCGTTGATCGAAACGCGCACATCGACGGCACCGCCGTCGTCGCATTCCCCGTTGCGACGGCGGCGGGCCCGCACGCCATCCAAATCGTAGACAGCCAATGGGCGCGCACCGTTTTCGTCCAGCCTGGCGAGGATCTGCGCGTCGAAACGGGGCTCCCGGTGGAGATGGACGCGCCGAACGGGGCCAGAAGGAAACGGTCGCCCGCCTTATTGATTGCGGCAGGCGGCGCCGCGCTGGCCGCGGGGGCGTGCGCCGGCGTCGCGTTTGTCCAGAACGACGCCATGACCGCGGCATCTGCCAAAGGGGATCTCGACGGGCTGAACGGCGCGCACACGGCGCAGCTTGCGACGGGAGTTGGCGCGTACGGGCTCGCCGGGCTCGCGGCAGCCGGGGTCGTTCTGCACTTTGTACTTCCGTGATGGCGATGGTCCGCCCTACCCTTGGATCGGACCGTCGAGACGACCCTCGACGAATTGCCGAACGACCGGGTTGTCCGTCTCGCGGAACACGTCGGGCGAGCCTTCGAGGATGATTTCGCCCTCATAGAGCATCGCGATCTTGTCTGCGGTCCGAAGCGTCGCCTCCATGTCGTGTGAAATGACGAGTGAGGTCAGCCCCGGGTGTTGGTCCTGCGTTCCCCGAATCAGCGCGTCAATCTGCGCCGTCATGATCGGATCGAGGCCGGTGGTAGGCTCATCGTAGAGCAAAAACTCGGGACCGCGGACCATCGCCCTTGCGACGCCGACGCGCTTGCGCATCCCGCCGGAAAGCTGGGGCGTCTCCTTTTTTCCTTGGTCCGCCAGCCCGACAGCGGCAAGCATGCCCTCCACGCGCGCGGCAATCTCCGTCTCGGACAATCTCGTGTGTTCCCGAAGTGGAAACGCCACATTCTCGAATACGTTCATGGAGTCGAACAGCGCCGCGTTCTGAAACACCATGCCAAAGCGGTTGCGGACTCGGCGCAACGAAGAGTCGTCGAGGCCAGTGATGTTTTCCCCGCTGACCTCAATGGTTCCTTCGTCGGGGCGAATCAGGCCCATCAGGTGCTTCAGCAGCACGCTTTTTCCGGTGCCGCTTCGCCCGATCACTACCGTGATCTGCCCCCGCAGGACCTCCAAGCTGACGCCACGCAGGACGTGTTGCGTCCCGAAGCTTTTATGCACGCGATCGAGCCGAATGCCGATGGCACCTGAGGCGTGGAGGGCTATTGCCGGGTCGACGCTCACCGACGGTTCACGCTCATCGGCGCGATGATGAGCGTCACAAAATAATCGATGATGAGAATCGCCACACCGGCCGCGACGACGGCCTTCGTCGTCGCCTGACCGACGCCCTCCGCGCCCCCCTTCGCGTAGAACCCTCGGTAACAGCCGACGGACGCGAGCGTGAATCCAAATATCGCCGACTTAAACATGCCGCCGAGGATGTCGTCCGGGTCAACGAACCATTCGAGGCGATCCGTGAATGATCCTGGATTGACACCGATGACGTGCACGGCGATATACCACGTGCCGAGGGCGCCGATGGCGTCGAACGCCGCGCACAGGATGGGGCACATGAGCGTTGCCGCAAGGATCCGCGGGCTTCCGAGGTACTGGAACGGGTCGATCGCCATCGATTCAAGCGCATCGATCTGCTCTGTCACCCGCATCGTGCCGATCTCGGCGGCCATCGCACTTCCAACCCGGCCGTTGACCATCAGCGCCGTCAATACGGGCCCGAGCTCGCGCGTCAACGCCAGCGTGACCGTCGAACCGATGAGTCCGCGCGCCCCAAACCGACTGAACGCGAGATCACTCTGCACGGCAAAGACCATCCCGGTGAACGCGCCGGTGATGAGCACGATCAACAGAGATTGATTGCCGACGAACTCCATTTGCTTGAACAGGTGGCGCGGACGGTAGGGCGGCTTGAACATCCCCCAGATGGCAAGCAAGGTAAACCTCGCATACCGCCCGAATTCCTCGATGTTGCCGAGGATCCAGCCACCGAGCCGCGAGATCGGATTCACGCCGCCACCGTCACGCGTGCATCCGCGGTACGCGTTGCGAGAATCCAGTGAGGATCTCGTACGGAATGGTGCCGGCCCATGCTGCGAGCTCGTTGACATCAATCCGCGCGGCGCCTTGCGCCCCTAACAACACCGCCTCCTCCCCGCTTTCCACCGTCGAGGGGACCTCCGTGACATCCACCATGCAAAGGTCCATGCAGATCGTCCCGACCACATCACACCGTTTTTCGCCGACAATGACCTGCGCGTGGCCGCTCAACGCCCGTGGGTAGCCGTCGGCATACCCGACCGGAAGCGTGGCGATGCGAGTGGGGCGGGAGGTCACGAAGCGGCGACCGTAGCTGACCGAAGCACCGCGCGGCAGATCTTTCACGAAGAGGACCTGGGTGGCGACGCGCATCACCGGCTCCAGCGCCACGCCAGCGACGGGCGATACGCCGTACAACGCGATTCCAGGCCGCACCATGTCGAGGTGTGTCGTCGGGTGGGTGAAGATGCCGCCGGAATTCGCCGCGTGGAGAATACGTGGGTTGAATCCACGTGATCGGGCAACGCCCACCGCCTCGCGAAAACGCCGGGCCTGCTCCATCGTGAACGTCGCGTCGGCCGACTCCGACTCCGCGAAATGCGTCAGCACTCCCTCCACGTCAAGGTGACGGAACCGCGCGAAGCGATCGAGGAAATGTTCCCATTGCGAAATGGGAACACCCAGGCGGCCCATCCCCGTGTCCACCTTGAGATGCACCGGATGGCACCGCCCCGCCGCCGCCGCCGCGGCATCGAGGCGCGCAGCGTCCCCCTCGTCGTAAACGACGGGCGTGAGGTCTTGCCGGATGGCCTCTTCCGCGCCGTAACGACCGACGCCCCCGAGGCAGAGAATCGTGCCCGTGATGGACGCATCGCGCAAAAGCGCGCCTTCCTCCACGAGCGCCACGCCGAATGCCGTACATCCGACCGCGGCGAGCGCGCGGGCGCAGGGCACGGCCCCGTGGCCATACGCATCTCCTTTCACCGCCGCGAGCAGTCCGACGTTCGGCCCGACGCGCGCCTCCACGACACGGAAGTTGCGCGTCAACGCGGCGAGATCGATGTGGGCGGCGGTCGGTCGGATCGGCGGCAAGGCGCGTCGCTTATCACACGCATGATAGACGCCAACCCCATGCGAATCCTTGTGACCGGCGGCGCCGGCTTCATCCCCTCGCACCTGTGCGAGCGACTGCTGAACGACGGCCATGACGTCGTTGCCATCGACAACTTCGTGACCGGCCATCGTCGAAACCTAAGCTCATTCGCTGGTCATGCGAGTTTTACGTTCGTGCAGGCCGACGTCACGCGTGCGCTTCCGGTCGACGGACGCTTCGACCGAATCTTCCACATGGCCTCCCCCGCGAGCCCGATTGACTACGTGCAGCTGCCATTCGAGACGTTGTACGCGGGCAGCGACGCGACGCGGCTTTGCTTGGAGCGCGCCCGAAACGATGACGCTCGCGTACTCCTCGCTAGTACGTCCGAGGTCTACGGCGACCCCCTCATCCATCCCCAGGTGGAGTCATACTGGGGCAACGTGAATCCGATTGGGCCGCGCTCCGTGTATGACGAGGCGAAACGGTACGCCGAAGCACTCACGATGGCGTTTCATCGATATCACGGCGTCGATACTCGGATAGTCCGCATCTTCAACACCTATGGCCCCCGGATGCGCGCCAACGACGGACGCGTGATGCCGGCGTTTTGCTGTCAGGCGTTGCGGGGAGAGCCGCTCACGGTCTTCGGAGATGGCAAACAAACCCGCAGCTTCTGCTTCGCGACCGACCTCGTTGACGGCATCGTTCGTTTAATGGAATCGGACACGTCAGACCCCGTGAACATCGGCAATCCGCACGAAATGACGATGCTGCAGCTGGCGGAGTACATCAACGACTTCACGGGAAACCAGGCAGGCGTGGTGCACCGACCGCTTCCCGAGGACGATCCCACGCAACGAAAGCCGAACATCGACCGCGCCACGGCCCTCCTCGGCTGGGCACCGCGCGTCGCCTTCGCGGACGGTGTAGAGCGTACCGTCGCGTATTTTCGTGACGCCCTGACGGAGATCGCATGAGCCTCACCTCGAAACAGAAGAAATACCTGCGAGGACTGGCACATAGCCTACATCCCCTCGTGCAGATCGGGAAGGATGGAATGTCCGAGGCGGTGACCCGAAAGGTCCATCTGGAGCTCGACAATCACGAACTCATCAAGGTGAAGGTGGGCGAAGGGGCAGAAGGGAACGCCAAGGAGATGGCGCCGGCACTTTCAGCAAGCGTCAACGCGGAATTGGTACAGCGAATCGGTCACATCATCGTGTTGTATCGGCGCCACCGGAAGGAGCCCGTGATCATGTTGCCGAAGGAACCAAGGGTCACTCCCGCTGCGTGAAGTCGGCAGCGTCGGTGCTTTCAGCCGAGCGCCCAGACCTCGACGCCGTCCTTCTTGCCCCGAACCGCCAATGTGCCGAGCGCCTTCCACGCGAAGCTACCGGTTGCGCGCGCCCGGGTCTCCTCGCTCACGAGCATGGAAACACCCTGCTCCTTCGTCATGCTTTCAAGGCGCGCGGCAAGGTTTACGGCGTCTCCGATGGCCGTGTACTCGCGACGCTGCTCCGGGCCGATGTCCCCGACGATGACGCGTCCGGTGTGCACACCAATCCCGATTCGGAGCGCCGGCTCGCCCCGCCCGACACGGACGCCGTTGAGACGGTCCAACGCGAGAAGCATCTCCATTCCCGTCCGAATCCCGCGCTCGGCGTGATCGGGCTGGTCGAGGGGAGCACCGAACCACGCCATCATCCCGTCCCCAAGGAATTTGTCGAGCGTGCCGCCGTTCTGGAAAACTACCCCGACCATCACAGCGAGGTATTCGTTGAGTTGGTCAACCACGACTTTCGATTCCAACCCCTCGGACATCGAGGTGAATCCACGAATATCGGCGAACAGTATGGTGATCTCCCGGTACTCGCCGGGCTGGGTGCCCGCCCCGGTGGCGATGATGCGTTCGGCGACGGCTGGCGAAAAGTAGCGCCCGATTCGAGCGCGAATCGCCTCTTCCTGCGCGATTTGCTCCACCAGCCGGCGTACTTGCCCAATCAGCGACGCCGCGCTGACCCCCACAACCGCAAGGATCAGCGCGGAACCAGCCCACCGGCCGCCCCCGAGAAGATTCGCTTCGCGCAGGAGCGTCACGTGCGCAGCAAAACTGACCGCCGTGGTGACCATCACAACGCGCCTCGAGAGCGAAAAGGCGCTTGTGACAACCGCAATGCAGAATATCGCGACCACGACGCCAGCGGTGTAGTTGGTGTCTCCGTGTCTCAGCAGGGACACTTGTGACATCGCAAACATTGGTACATCGACCAAAGGAATCGCGTAGATTGACCAGGCACGAAACGCGGGAATCCGACCCGCCGCAAACAGCGCCGCAGCGACGACGAGGTAGCCCGCCAGGATGCCGAACTGGTCACGGATGGCGAACGCGAGCGCGATTCCCAACCACGCCGCGGCGCCGCCGAAGCGGATCGCGTTGACGATGCCCGCATTCCTCAAGCGCTCGCGATCGACGGCGCGGAGAGTCGGGTCGGGTGACGCCATCCAGCGCAGTATACGGCGATACGAACTTGACGCGTCAACACACCGAGCCGGCGAGACGCTGGCGCCCGGCGCGGTCGGCGCTACACTCGGGCGGGATGCTCACCCGTCGCCACCTGCTGACCACGGTTTCGCGCGCCACGATTGCTGGCTGCACGCTGCCGGCCTGCGCACACGACGCGCTTGCGGACGCTCCCCCGATTCGCGTTGGCCTGCTGCACTCGGCCACCGGCGACATGGCGGCGAGCGAGCAATCCGTTGCGGCGGCGACGATGTTTGCCATCGACGATGTCAATGGTTTAACCTCGGCAGATGCGGCGACGACAGCGAGCAGCGAAGGCGTAGGCGCAGGTGTGCTCGGCCGAGCCGTGGTCGTCGTGCGGGCGGACGGCCGCTCGGACCCAGCGGTATTTGGCAGCGAAGCACGACGTCTGGTCGAGGAAGAAAACGTTTCTGTCGTGTTCGGGTGCTGGACGTCGTCAAGCCGAAAATCGGTGGCGGCGGTGCTCCAAAAGGCCGGGCGCGTACTCGTCTATCCGCTCCAATACGAAGGTCTGGAATCGGCGTCGAACGTGCTCTATACGGGTAGTACACCCAATCAGCAAATTCTGCCAGCGCTGCGCTGGGGAATGGAAAGGTTTGGCCGAAGCGCGTTCCTCGTCGGCAGCGACTACGTATTTCCGCGCGTTGCAAACGCTGTCGTGCGCGAGCAACTTGCGGCCATTGGTGTGCGTCCGGCCGGGGAAACTTACCTGCCGATCGGCGCGGACGAAGGTGAACTCGCGGAGCGGGTGCGCGCGCTGGTCGCCGGCATCGTCGCCACGCGCCCCGATCTTGTCGTCAGCACCCTCAACGGCATCGCCGGCAATGTGGCGTTCTTCCGAGCGCTTCGCGCGGCCCTCCCCGCCGATCGCGTGCCCTCGCTCTCGTTTTCGATTGCGGAGCCCGAGGCGAGTGCGATGGCCGCCGCCGGTGTGCCGATGGCGGGGGAATACGCTGCTTGGACGTGGCTCTACGACGCCACCAGCAAGG
>CAMAWH010000007.1 GCA_945861635.1 Klebsiella pneumoniae
ACCAACGGTCGCGGACCTGGACGAAGACGGCAACCCCGAAGTCATCGGTGACGTCGGCGTTGTCAACGGCGAAGACGGATCGACCGTCGCGACGCTGGGCGGGTTGACGAATTCGTGGCGCACGCCCATCGCCGCCGACCTCGATCAGGACGGCGAGCAGGAAATCATTCTTGCAAACAAGGTATTCGACGCCAATGGTTCAACAAAATGGACCAACGCCGGAAACGGCTCTGGCAACTTTGGCGCCGTCGCGGACGTCGATGGTGACAAAGGGGGAGAAGTGTTCTTCGTCTCCAACACCACCGCGTACCTCCACGACGACGACGGGTCGCTCATCACCAGCTTCGCGATTCCGGGGGGTTCGATTCCGGGGCCGCCGTGCATGGCGGACTTCGATGGCGACGGTGTCGTCGAGCTCGCTGTGCCGAATAGCACCCGCATCAGCGTCTTCGAAGTGGATGGCACCAACGTCTGGAGCGCCATCATGCAGGACAACTCGGGGCTTGCGGGCTGTTCTGGCTATGACGTGGACGGGGATGGTGCCTATGAGGTGCTTTTTGCCGACGAGATCGCATTCCGAATCTACGACGGAAAAACGGGCACCATCCTCTACGAGAATCGCAACCACGCGTCCGGCACGGTCTGGGAGTATCCGGTGATTGCCGACGTCGACAACGACGGCTCAGCCGAGATCGTGGTCGCCGATAATGGCGGTACGTGGAAGGGAATCACGGTGTTCGGCCACAGTGGCTCGACGGGCTGGCCGAAGTCCGGGACGACTTGGGCCACCCACGACTTTGCGGTCACGAACATCAACGCGGACGGATCGATTCCCGTGTCCCCGGATCCGAGCTGGCTCACCTACAACGTCTTCCGCGCGCGCCCAGCCGTTGACGATCCAGCGGTTTCCGATCTGTACCCGCACATCACAGACGTGTGCGTCGCCGACTGCACGTACGGACCTGTCGCCGTGTCCGTGCAGGTCGCAAATCAGGGTGGTTCGGACGTTGACGCCGGCGCAGTGCTGAACTTGTACGCCGACGATGACACGGGCGTGCGACTGGTGGCCACGTACAGTCTCCCGTCGATTCCGGCGGGGGCGAAGCTCGATGGCATCGAATTCGAGCTCACGGCTGCGGACGTTGGCAGCTACGGTTGGATCGCGAGGGTAGACGAGGCCAACGAATTCGGCGAATGTGACGAAACGAACAACGACGACCTCTGGCTCGACGCACTTTGTCCTTAGGAGGTCGCTTGCGCGCCTTTGTCCCGCTCCTCATCGCCCTTACCGCCTGCGGCCTCGATAACAACCTCAACGGCAAACCTGCCCACGGCGATGAATTCGATGACGGGGATCCGTTCCACATCGACACGGGAGAGGAGGACACCAGCGCGCCCCCGGAAGAGGAATGTGACGGCGTTGACAACGACGGCGATGGTGAGATCGACGAGGGGTTCGACGAAGACGGGAACGGGCAGCCAGATTGCGACGCGATGGAATGTCCCGCGCTGAACCTCGGTACCGCCGGTCCCATCACGATACTCGAGGAGTGCCAGGGCACGACCGGAAGCGGCGGGCCGGAAGTGACGGACCCGTGGAAGGTGAAGGTGAAGTGGACGTACGGAGGCGGTGAAAGCTCGTGGATGACGCCCGTCATCGGCGAATTGGACGACGACAACGGAGACGGCAAGATCGACGAGGACGACTCGCCGGAGGTCGTCGTGTCGATGTCGAGCAACGTGGTGGTCGCGCTGGACGGCGCGACGGGCGCGGTGAAATGGCGGGCCACCGGCACCAATGGATACGGCGGGGTCAGCATCGCGGATGTAGACGCCGACGGATACCCCGACGTCATCGCGGCGAACGGGTCGGGCAAAACGGTCTCCCTGGACGGTGCGACCGGAACCGTGCAGTGGACGGCGAACGACATGCTCACCTCGCTCAACTACATGCTGCACAACGTGGCGGACCTCGACGAGGACGGAAAACCGGAGGTCATCCACGATAATACGGTCCTCAACGGCGAAGACGGGACGACCGACTTCTCCTTCTCCGTCACGACGAGTGGGTACAACTACCGCCTACCGGCGATCGGGGATGTAGACAACGACGGTGACCAGGAAATCGCGCTGGAAGGGGCGCTCTTCGACAGTGACGGCACCGAGCTATGGAACTCTGGAGAGCTCGGCCATTACGGAATGTGGCCCATCATGATTCAGGCGGACGGCGACGACAACGCCGAAATCGGCTTCGTTGGCGAGCAGTGGACGCTCTGGGACGACGATGGAACCAACATTTACCGGGAAACGTACAACACGACGACCCAGCCGGGCCCGCCGTGCGCCGGAGACTTCGACGGAGACGGCACTGCGGAGGTCGCCTGGCCCGCGTACCAGAACTTCGTCATGTACGAGTTGGACGGAAGCCAAGCGTGGTCGGTGACCATGGACGATACGTCAGGACTCGCCGGATGTTCAGGGTATGACCTGAACAACGACGGTGCGCTTGAAATCCTGTTCGCGGACCAGTCCACCTTCAAGATCTTCGATGGGGCAACGGGTCGCACGCTGTACACTGACAATACCCATCGTTCGCCGACAATCTTCGAGTATCCGACGATCGCGGACGTCGATGGGGACGGCCACGCGGAGATCGTCGTCGCCCATTACGGCTCCTCCAACGCCGTGACCGTGTACGAGCACGACGGTGCGGGCTGGCCGGCGGCGGGCAAAACGTGGAACGTCCACGACTTTGCGATCACGAACATCAACGCGGACGGATCGGTTCCGAAGAATCCCGAGGCTAGCTGGCTCAAATACAACGTGTACCGCGCGCGAGTGGCAGCGGACGATCCCTCGACGCCGGACCTCCGCGTTCACATCCTCGACGTCTGCGTCGCGAACTGCGAATTCGGCCCCGTCGCCGTGAGCCTGCAGGTGGATAACCAAGGCGGATCGGACGTTCCGGCGGGATCCATCGTGAACCTTTATGCCGATGACGACACCGGACCGCGCCTCGTTGCGACGTACAGCCTCCCGGCGGTTCCCGCCGGCACGATCCTCGACGGCATCGAGTTCGAGCTCACCGCTGCCGACGTCGGCGCGTACGGCTGGATCGCGTCGATCGATGAGGAAGCCGGTACCAACGAATGCGTGGAAACAAATAACACCGACACCTGGGTCGATACGGTCTGTCCCTGAGGCCAAAATTGGCGTACAATCCGCGGCCGTCCGGAGTCCGTCATGCGCACCCTTATTCTCGCCAGCCTCAGTCTCACTGCATGCAGCGATTACGACCTTACGCGGCCTGAAAAGGCACACGACGATCCGGACCCGGTTGACAGCGCCGAGCCGGACCCCGAGCCGTCCGACGATCCCGACATCAACGTGTACCCGGCGTCCATCGACTTTGGCTACGTCGCGAAGAATTGCAAGTCCGACCCAATTGAGGTCACGATCACGAATCAAGGCAAGGCGGAACTTGACGTGTCAAGCATCGAACTGACGGGAGACGCGGCTGCGAAATTTACTCTGCACGTTGCCGACGCGACCGTGCCGCCGCTCCAGTACGGCGACAGCTACATCTTCAGCCTGACGTTTCAGCCCACGGCGTGGGTGGAGTACACCGTCGGCATCGACGTCGCGAGCAACGACCCCGATGAGCCGGTCGTGGGTGTCCCGACCGTCGGCGTCGGCGCTGAAGATTCCATCTACGAAGAGAGCTTCGACCAGACGTATCAGGACAAAGTCGATGTCCTCCTCGTCGTGGACAACTCGTGCTCGATGGAAGAGTCGGTCAACAAGCTCCGCACCGACTTCGACAATTTCATGAACGTGTTCGACAATCTGGGTCTGGATTATCATCTCGGGGTCGTGACGACGGACATGGATGCGCCGTCGGAATCTGGAAAACTACAGGGAACACCAACATTTATCGACGACAGCTATGCAGACCCCGTCGGCTGGGTTCGCGATACCGCCAACGTCGGCTCCAATGGCTCCGGAGACGAGAAAGGGCTCGACGCCGCCAAGTCCGCCCTGACTGACCCACTCAGCTCAACGACGAACCAAAACTTCCTGCGTGCGGACTCCGCAATCGCCATTGTCCTGATCAGCGACGAACCGGACAGTTCCTCCGTCTCCCCGGCGGCCTTCTCGTCGTGGTTCATCGGCCTTCGCTCGGACCCCACGTACACCAGCTTCAACGCCATCGTCGGCGACCGCGGACTGGGCTGCTGGGAGAACTTCATTGAGGCGATGGGCGGTGACCAGTACATCGACGTCGTAGACGCCACGGACGGCGTTTTTGAGAGCATTTGCTCGGCCGACTTCTCAACGGCGGCCACAAACATCGCTCAGGCGGCGGCAGGCATGACCGTCGTCTTCCCGCTGACCAAGACGCCGAGCGACGTGTCCGGGCTCACCGTCGACGTAGATGGTGTGTCCATCGATTATGACGCATTGACCGGCTTCTCGTACGAATCTGACACCAACGCCATCCGATTCCACGGCGACGCGGTGCCGGAGGCGGGCTCGCACGTCGAGGTCGCGTACCCGGTTGGCGGGGGCTGCTAGTGGGGGAGTATTACAAGCACGAACATCTGGCGGGGTTCGGCAAGGTTGGCGAGGCTGTTCCGGAGTTGGGCAAGAAATTCTTCGCCTTTTACAACGCTGTGTTCGCCGAGGGTGCCCTCTCCGAGCGTGAAAAGAGCCTGATCGCGCTGGCTGTCGCCCATACCGTGCAGTGCCCATATTGCATCGAGGCCTATACAAAGGACAGCCTCGCGAAGGGCGCTGATCTGGAGCAGATGACGGAGGCCGTGTTTGTGGCAACCGCGATTACGGGCGGCGCGACCCTCGTCCACGGCATGCAAATGCTTGAGATCGCCAAGAAGCAGGGCATGTGATGGCGGCGTTTTCGGACGCGTTGCGTCGGGCGGGTTGGAACGACGGACTGACCAGGGCCAAGCTGGAGATCTTCCAGATCAACATTGGCAAGCTCTGCAATATGGCGTGTCGCCACTGTCACGTCGATGCCGGCCCCCATCAGGTCACGGCAAACATGTCGAGAGAAACGGTGGATGCATGCATTGATGCGCTCGATCGAACAGGTGCGCATACGGTCGACATCACCGGGGGGGCCCCGGAGCTGAACCCGCACTTCCGCTATTTGGTGGACGCGTGCATCGCGCGCGGCAAGCACGTGATCGATCGCTGCAACCTTACGGTCCTGCTACTTCCCAAACAAGCGGATCTGCCTGCATGGTTTGCTGAACGCGGCGTGGAGGTCGTGTGTTCCCTGCCCCACTACCGCAAGCTCAACACCGACAAGCAGCGCGGCGACGGAACGTTTGACCGGAGCATCGACGCCCTGCGCCTGCTCAACGCCGTCGGATATGGAGTCGGCGACGAACGCCGGAAGTTGACGCTGATGCACAATCCCGCCGGCGCCTATCTGCCGACCGGGCACGCATCGATGGAGCGCGAGTGGAAGGCGGGGCTGCAACGCAACCACGCCGTGACATTCGACCGGCTGATCGCGCTGAACAACATGCCGATTTCTCGATTCCTGGCCTGGCTGGATGAAACCGGAAATACCGCGGCCTACATCGAGTTGCTCACGAATTCCTTCAATCCCGGCGCGGTGAGCGGGTTGATGTGCCGGAACACGATTTCGGTCGGATGGGACGGGCAACTCTACGATTGCGATTTTAATCAGATGTTGGAGATGCCGGTGCTGGGCCGCATGCATGTTCGTGAGTTCAATCCCCAGAAGTTGGGTGACGTCGTGATTGCCGATCATTGTTTTGGCTGCACCGCCGGCGCCGGCTCCAGTTGCGGCGGCGCGACCGCGTAAGCGCCAACCGGTGTAGACTCGCACGCATGCAAACCGGCGAATCTGAATTCTCTGGCGTCCGTGAAACTCGCCTCTGTCGCCGCTGGTGGCTGCCCGACGGCGATCCTTGCGCCGCCGTGGTCATCATGCACGGGCTGAGGGATCACTCGGCCCGCTATGATCCACTTGCCAACGCACTTGTGGAGGCGGGCGTCGCTGTTCACGCCTTCGACCTGCGGGGGCACGGAAAGAGTGACGGCGCGCGCGTCTGGGTGGAAGCGTTCGACGACTATGTCGATGACCTCGACGCGTTTCTAAAGCTCGTTGCCACCCAGGTCCCCGGGAAGCCGCTGTTTTTATTCGGCCATTCGATGGGTGGTGCCATCGCGACATTGACGACCCTGACGAGGAAACCGGTGCTCGCCGGGCTCGTCCTGTCCGCGCCGGCACTCACCCCGGGAGAAGACGTGCCACCGTTCCTGATCACGTTGACGCGCTTGGTGGCGAGTGTGCTCCCCCTCCTGCCGGTACTGAAGCTCCCGGATGCCGCCTTCTCACGTGTCCCCGCGGTGGTGGCCGCCATGGTCGCCGATCCGCTGATCGAGAACGGTCCCGGGCCTGCCCGCACCGCGAGCGAGTTGCTGAAAGCCCTCGGTCGCATCGGCGCGAGCATGGAACAGCTTACGACGCCCCTGCTGCTCCTGCATGGCACGGCGGACAAACTGACCAACCCGCAAGGGTCGAAGTCCTTGCACGCCAGGGCGGCCTCCACCGACAAAACGCTGCGCCTGTACGAGGGCTGGTTCCACGACCTCGCGCACGAGCCCGACGCGGCGATGGTTGTAACGGAGATCGTGGATTGGGTGGAGAGTCGCGCTACGAGGCCCTAGCGGGCGACAGTGACAGCCGCGGAGTACAATGCGGCCGCCATGATCGCAGCCCTCCTTGCCCATTTGGCGTGCGTTGACGAACCCGCCGCCAGCGCCGGGGTGGACGACGTCGATTTCGCGATCCTGTCGGAGGATGTTGGCGATCCGATGGCGCAGGATTCTGGGTTTGACGGGGGAAATACCGCGGCCCTCGGCGCCGCGTTCGCGGCGGCTCTTCCCGTTTTCGGCAGCGGAGATCTGGCGTGGTCGGTTCCTTCGGACGTGTGGGGCGTCCTTCAGGACGAGTTGGTCGGCGACAACGGCGTGTGTCCCTACCGCGAACTGGCGGGTGACGTGACGCTGTACCAGTCTGACTGCCGATCTTCGCAGGGCTACGAATGGACAGGCGACGCGTCGGAGCGCACGTGGTCGGAGCAGGGTGTGACGCGCGCCCGTCTGGAAGCCGATCTGGAGGTGATCGGCGATGCCGACGACGTCACCTTCGACCGAATCCGCCTTTCCGGCGCAGTCGTCCGCGCCACGAACGAAGACGGAGTGGAGCACATCGATGTGAACATGCTCGTCGAGGTTGCTGGCTACTGGCAGAAACGTGCCCCGTCGGACCCCCGCGGGGCATCGTGGACCCATTGGGTGACCAGCGGTCGCCTGGAACGCTCTGCGGCCGCGGTTTGGCAGATCGATGTGGCGTTGGAAGGAACGAGTTCGGGGGGAATGGCTTTCTTCAGCGACTCGCTCGCCGAACGAACGACCTGCCCCATCGAGGTCGTCGGAGAAGCGGCTCTCGGCAGCGGCTTCTCCGCGATCTTCGAGGGCGTTGACAGCTGTGATGCATGCGCCGGTATCGACAGCGCGCAGGCGTGTGCGCCGTAATTCCAAGGCGGTACCCCCAGGGCCGCCGACCCTCGGGCTTATCGAGGCCGCGCCGGCAGTCGGTCGATGAACGCCTCGACGCAGCGCCTGATCTCATCCCGGCTGCGTCGGTACTTGAAGATCCAGCCGCCGTAGGGGTCGTCAATCTCCATGGTGCCGCCGAACGTGCCCAGCATCTGCAACTTCTCGTCGGAGCGCGGAAACAGCTCGCGGATGTGCGAGGCGTGCCGCAGCTCCATGACGAGGATGCGATCCGCCCAGTCTACAAGCTCCTCCGTTACCGGCTGCGATGCGTGCCCGTCGAGTTCCCCGCCCACCTCTCGCACCGCTTTGATCCCGTTTGCGGAAGCCGGCTGCCCGGTCAGCGCGTGCGTGCCGCACGACCGAATCTCGATGTGCTGCTGCCGTTCCTGGGCGTACCGGCGCGCCAAGGCCTCTGCCATCGGCGACCGGCAGATGTTCGCCGTGCATACCATCAGGATGCGATGCGGGTCGGGCACGGCGCCGTCTATCCGAGCGCGCGGCAGTCGGCCCTTACCCCACGACGATCAGGCGGATCTCTCCCGGCAGTTGGCGGAGCAGGTCCTGAATGAACTTTCCGCGCAACGCCTGCCAAACGACGGTCCGCTGCGTCGCTCCGATGACGACGGTGTCCGCCGAAATCGCCTCCGCAGCCTCGGCCACGCTTTCCGCCGCAGAATGCGACAACCCCCACACGGCAACGCTTTCCATGCCCAACGTCTCGATGACAGCGCGGCCGGCGTCAAGTACCGTGAGACCTTCCGGTGTCGGGGCGGCGAGTTGGGGGTAGAAGAGCCCCGGAACCTCATCGACATAAATGATGAATACCTTCTTCAATCCTCGTGCCCGCGCGCGATCGCAGGCTTCCTTGAAGATTTTCCGCGTCGCACCGCGACTCGCCACGAGAATGTTCGCGGCCGGCGCTTCGGCCAGCAACCGCGCCTGCTCAATCGTGTAGAACGGCGTGTCGGAAGACTGCATCTCACTGGGTGGATTGAGGCGAGGAATGCGCTCGATGATCGCATCCAGACGACCCGAGTGCGTGAAGTAGGCAATGAGCATGCCGAAGCCGCCAACCGTCGTCCCAAACAATGTAGCCAAATCCTTTGCAATCAGGTTCACACAGAACGCAAGTCCGACGGCGACGCTCGTCGCAACGCCGAACCAGAAATTCGGACCCCGCTCGCCATCCCGCCAGCGCAAAGCGTCGATTCCGATGCTCGCAAGCGTAAACGCCCCCAGGAGGCCGAACGCGTACAATTCGCCGAGCAGGTTCATGTTGCCGGCAACCGCAACGAGGATGATGCCCGGAATTGCAGTACAAAGGACAATTGCCCGGTACGGCGTCTGGTAACGACGCGACAGCGCGCCCAGCGCCTCCGGTAAAAACCGCCGGCGAACCAACGCCATCATGACGTGGTAGTTGCCGATGATCGCGGTGTTGGCGGCAAAAAGCAAAAGCGATGCGGCGGAGAGCACGACGGCCAGTTTCAAGCCATGGCCCCCCCAAACCGCGGCGAGTTCGCTGATGAATCGTTCGGACTCGGTGGCCTTGATCTCCGGAGAGAGCGATGCGGTCGACAGGAACGTCAGCACCGGCGCGGTCAGCAACACCGAAATCACCACCGCGATCATCCCCTTTCGCGGCGTTTCCCCCAAATCCTTCATCGCTGGCGCGAGCTGCGACATCGATTCCAGGCCGGAAAACGCCAGCCAAGCGCCGGAGTACCCCATCAACAAGTGCCACGTGTCCAACTTGGCAATCGACGAAAACTCGGCCGGAATCCGGCCCAGTACCTCCGAAGGAGCACTTATCAACGCCGTACCGATGACGACGAGATCGACCGTCAAGGCAACGAGCGCGAGCGCGAGGCTCGCCGATGCGCTTTCCTTGACGCCCACGACGTTCAAGCCGCAGAGCACAACCAAGCAACCCAGCGTTGCCGGCACCACGATTCCATCTCCCAGGCCCAGCACGCTGTCCATGTAGTAGACGCCGGAAATGGCGCTGATGGACACCGTCAGGAAGAAGTCAACCATGATCATCTGGCCACCCAAACAACCAAACCACGGCCCGAACGCCTTGTCCGCGAGCGACACGACCCCGCCGCCGCCCGGGAAGCGACGGGTCGTCTCCACCTCCTTGATGCACAAGAAGATGAATGCGATCATTGTTGACAGAACGAAAAAACCAGCTCTATCGCCAGTGGTTTGATACAACAGGCCAGGAACGTAATAGACCGACGTGCCAATGTCGCAGAAGACGACGGCCCAAACCAGAATCCAACCGATTCGACCCGCGCTCCGGGACATGCTATCTCCACGACCCTGCCACAAGGCGGGCACGGTGAGCGCGGGAGTAACCCCCCAGCAGGCCGCGCGAGAAACCTTCGGGGTCCAAGCCGCCTTGCCCAATCGCAGATCGGACATACTCGGCGCGATTGATCGCCATCTGTGGCGCGACCTCGGATTCGCCGATCCCGAGCCACAGATTCTTCAGTTTTTACCTATGCTTGTCGTCGGATGGGCAGATGGACGTCTAGCGACGGATGAAGCGGATCGCATTCGCGATCGGGCCCGGGCGCTTCCGGTACACCTGCGCGGGTGGATGGATGAACGCCTGCAATTTCCACCCGGGCCCTACTTCCGGTATCAGGTCGCCCACTTGCTCGCGTTCATGCTGTGCACGTGGTGTCGCGGGGGGGAGGACGCGGAGTGGATCGACGTGGCGGAGGAGTGGGCCAATGACCTCATAGCCGACGCAGGCTGGTTCCGACGCATGTTCGGGGGCGTGAACGCGGAGATTCGTGATTTTGCGGCCCTACGCCAGGCCGTCCACGAAGGGCAGATATTCGCGGGGGACCGAATCTGGGCGCTCGCACGGGGCGCCCATGCGGTCGCGGAGCCGCGCCGGGCGGTCGCGGTCCTGCCGGACGACGCGCAGGTCCACCAGGCGCTCGGCATCGTTCTCGAAGGGGAGGATGAGCGCATCGCTGTGGCGAACATCACGGCCCTCACACGTGACGAAGACCTTGATTCCCATCGGGTTGCAGAGCTGCTCGCGGGGAGCCGGCACCTGCGCGAGCCGGAGCGGTGGATTCTTCTGGCCGGCGAAATGGCGGCCTCGGGAAGACCGATGACGTCGCGGCAGAAGGCAGAACTGACGGTTTCCATGACCGAAGCCTGCGGGGGTTCCTTCCAGGAGGTAGCGTTCGCGGAGCTGGCCTACCTTGAGGATGCCCTTGCGCTCGACGCCCGGTGGGTGAGCTGGGTTGCCGGTCAGGTCGAAGAACTTAGGATCAACCATCATGAAGTCGTGCGCCCGCAGATCCCGGGGACCTTCTACGCACCGCGCCAGGCCGTGGGCGCAAGCGTGGCGAAGCAGCTGGTGAGCGGCCCGCCGGGGCTCGGATTCCGCGTGCTGACCCTCGCTTCCGACGCCGGCGCATTACGACTCGCCAGTCCCGTCGTGATGCAAGAGCCCGCCACGAAAGAGACGATTCAATGGATCTCACGGTTCCTGCCGTCCATGTGCGACCCCTGGACGCAGCTGGTCCTCGATGAAGACGGCCCTCGGTGGATCGCGGAGGTCTTGCCCGACATGGCCAGCAAGCCATCCTCGGCGTTCGAGCCGCTGCTTCCGGGGCGTGCCCTGTTGGTGCCACCGTGGGTTTGGTTCCGAGCCGCCGACGCAATGGGCGTGCGTTTTTTTTCGGCGAAACGGAAGATTTCGGGATGATTTCTCGGCGTTCGCTCCGCGAACGCACGTCGATGCCCAGGGCTACGACCGTCCGGGCAATTCCCGCATCGCTTCGAGCACGGCATTCAGAAGCACCTCCGTTGGGGCGGGTTTACGAACCCGCGCTGCGACGCGCTCGCCGAGCAGTTCGAGCAGTACATGGTCGCGACACGCCGTGTGCAAAAGCACGATCGGAGGCGGTTCCACCCGGTCAATCTCGTCGAGGAGCACCAGCCCGCCGAGGTCCTCAACCTGCTCCGCATACTTGCGCGCACGCGGGCCCAACGTCTCCCGCGCGCCCGGCCCCATGGGGATGAACAGGTCCGCGATCACGATGTGCACGGGCGAGGCATGCAGCGCGGCTACGGCTTCCTCGACGGTTGTGACAAGGATGCATTCGGCCCCCAGGGCATCCCGCAGTACACTGGCCACGAGCGAGACGTTTTCCAGATCGTCATCTACAAACAGGAGGCGCATCAGCGCCTCCGCAATGCGGCAAACAGCGCCAAGAGGCACCATCCAAGCGCCGCCTCACTACCGACGGTACCGGCGCCGCCGGTCGAGCACGCCCACCACAATCCGCCCGGGTCAAGGGCCGCGCCCGTAGCCGCGCAGCCGTCGTCCGCCTGCCCCGAGCAGTCCTGATCGACACCATCCGCGCATCGCTCCGAAGCCAGTGGCGACACCTCCGCGTCGCCGTCGTCACAGTCGTTGCCGCCGGCCGCAATCGCGTCCATATCGTCGCCATCGACGTCTGTGAGATCGAGCCCATCGCAGTCCTGATCGATGCCGTCGTACGGGATTTCGTCCGCCGTAGGATGGGTGCCGGCCGCATCGTCGTCGCAATCCTCGTCACTCGACCAGCCGTCTCCATCGTTGTCCGCCATTACTGGTGC
Organism: Klebsiella pneumoniae; assembly: GCA_945861635.1. Lineage (GTDB taxonomy): Bacteria > Myxococcota_A > UBA796 > UBA796 > SXON01 > CAMAWH01. The sequence goes on from CAMAWH010000007.1 coordinate 12,253, forward strand.
GCCTCCAACGCCACACTTGCGCCGAGCACGGCGTACCCGAGTCCGGCGCCACCCCACATCTCTCCGCGTATCCCGCCGCGTTTTCCGAGGTCATGCGTGATCGCTCCTGCCGCACACGCAAGGAAGCCCACGCGCTCCTCCGCGTATGTGCCGAAAAAGTGGGCCCCAACGTCCAAACCAACCTCTCCCTGCCACCCCTCCTGGTGGCCTCCCCAGCGCGCCCCCGCACGCACCGGAACGGTTCCGCGAAACAACGTCCCCTCCCCCTCGGCGGCCTCAAGCGGACGCCAATTCGCGGTTGGGTTCAGGGTCAGCGCAACCGCCCACATCGGCGCCACGGCGTAACGACCATACAGCGCGAAACCTGCGTTTGGCCCCCCGAGCCCCTCCAATTCGCCACCGCCGACGCTTGACCACCCACCGCCGACACCGACGCCGAACACGCCGCGCCATTCGTCCGCGGGTTTCGCGACGAACAACGGCGTTTCGTCCACCGGACCAATCTTCCGCAGGTGATCCCCGACCGGCCGCCAAAGCGTGACGCGGCCATCCTCGCCCCCGACGTAGATCACGTCTCCGTCAGCGAGTTGGGCAGCCGCTCCCAGCAGCGGCGTCTTGCCATCGGCTCCCACCCGCGCCAGGCTCGCGAGCTCCTGCAACAGCTCCCCGGCCGCCTTCGGCGCTGCGCCAGGGGCGAGCCAGATCAGCGTCCGCGAACGCGCGCGCAAGGGTACGCTAGCGGCGGCCGTGATGGTGGAGCCCGTAGCGCCCTGAACCAGATTCGCCCCGGCGACCCCGTCAAATGCGCCACCCTGCAACGGGCGGCCGTTGAACCGAGCGCCCACCCGCGCGCCCGGACCGGCTACGACGACGCGGGGGCGGACTTGCGATGTCACTCGCGCTCTCGCAGCGTCCAACCCCGATAATACCTCTGCGTCCACGTCGGCCGGCGTCGAGAGATCGACGCCAAAAGCAGCTGCGCGGTCGAGCGCCGCCGCAACCTCTTCCTGATGGAACCCGCGACCTGCGCCGTCGGCCGCCTCCTGCGCCAAAAATCCGTGGGCTTCTGCCAGCGCAAGCTCAACGGCAAACAGATCGGACGCGGACGGCGCAGATTCGAGGCAGGCGGCCTCAAGTTCGATCGCCACCAACTCGCCAACCGCCTGCTCGAACGCCAACATCTGGAACCGGCCACGGGCGACCACCAGCCGCCGGCGCCAACCATCCAGCGCCACCGGTCCACCGCAGTCCTGATCGTTCTGCCGAGCATTTACGGTAACAATCTCAAAGCCGTCGATGAACGCACCGCCGCCGACCAAGGTCACGTCGGTGAATCCGGCTGCCGTCAGCGCATCATGGACCCGGCGATCATCCGGAGCGCCGGAGGCAGGAAGGACGGCGATGACCCCGCCGCCGGCGAGGGCTTGACCGACGAGCAAACTAAGGATCACTCCACCGATCCTCGTCAAACAACCAGATGCGACGCGTCTCCACGCCGGACTGCACGTCCACGCGGAAGGTCTTGCGCCGGCCGTCGTCGGCCACGAGCAAAACCGTGTGCATGCCCGGACCGACATCGTGCTGGAAAAGCGGCGTGAACTTGACGTACTGCCCGTCGATCATCACTTGCGACTTCGGCATGGACGAGATCGTGAGCATGCCATCTGCGCCCTCGGCCGCGGACACGGTGACAGCGACGGGCGCTGCGACCGGCGCTGCGACAGGCGCTGCGACCGGGATGGTAGGCGATGGCACGATGCGCACGGGTTCGGTGGATTCCGCCCGCTTCGACGTGCCGCGCAGGGGATGCTCCACGGCAGCGGCAGGCGACGTAAGGACAGGTTTACTCGGAAGCGTGGGTGAGGCCGACGAACCGATCGGTGCAGCACCCGGCAGCGCGACGGGCGCTGGAAGCGTTCCGGGCGCAGAAACAGGATCGGATCGGCTGGCAATCGGCGCATCGGCGCCCGCCATCGTCGTCACCGCATCCGACGCGGGGCGGTCGATGCGCGGACGCGTGACAATCAGCCGCCAAAGCCCGAACGCGAGAATCATCAGGCTGGCGCCGAACAGTGCAAGCGCAAGCAGCGGCTTCACCCAGGCGTCTGCGGAACCCCGCCCGGCGCGCTTCTCCGACGCTGGAGAAATTCCCGGCCCATGAAGGTTTCCCGTGCGCACCGGAATCTCGCCGGGCCGTGCAGGCGCGTGCGACATCGTGCTGACCGACCTTGCGTTGCTCGTGGTTGAGGCGGCCTGCCCCCCCTCCATCGCACGGAGCTCTACGAAGAACCTCTGCATTCCGTCATGGGATGCCAGCGGATCCGTGACCAGCCCCGCCAGCGCCCGCCCCATCTGGGCGGCACCCGCGTACCGGGCGGCCGGATCGCGTTGCAACGCGCGAACCAACACGGCCGCCAAATCCCCGTACTGCCCTCCCAACGCCGCCGCGCGCCGCGCACCCTCGTCGATCGAGAGCAGGCGCCGGATCTCGGGGTTGTCTTTTTCGCTGAACAGCGGTTCTAACGCCGCTAGTTCATAGAGCACGGCGCCGAGGCCGAACAGATCTGCGGCGGCCCCCACCGCCTCACCGTCTGCCTGTTCGAGGCTCATATAGCCCCAGGTGCCCTTCACCGAACCATGGGCTTCGTCCGCGCCATGGGCATAGGAAATCCCGAAGTCGAGGAGCTTGACCACGCCCTGCCCGTTGAGCATCAGGTTCGACGGCTTGATGTCGCGGTGCACAAGGTGCAGCGGGTCGCCCGATTCTGTGGTCGCCATGTGGGCGTAGTGCAGACCCTCACATACTTGGCGCCCTGCCTCCGCAATCAGGGAGACGGGTATCTGGACGCCGTGGCGCCGACAGAGGGAGATCATTTTACGAAGCGTCAGGCCGTCGATGTACTCCATGACCAGGTAGTACAAATCGTTTTCGCGATTGAACTGTTGAATCCGGACGAGGTTCTGGTGCTCCAGGCGCGCAGACACGCGAGCCTCGTTGATGAACAGTTCCTGAAAGCCGCTCTCGTCGGCGTGGTCCGGATGAATCACCTTGATCGCGACGCGCGTGCTCACTCCCGCAAGCGAGTCTAGACGGCCCTCGTAGACGCGCGCCATTCCGCCGGCGCTGATCGGTCGGATCAGCCGGTAGGGGCCGAGGCGCGAATCAGGCGCGCCCGGCTCGGGAGGCGGAGGCGGATGCGGAGCCGGCATCGTACTCTCCCATCATACCGCGTTGTGGCGCAATACGGCGAGTGTACGCGCGGGGCCGTGGTGATCCGCCAACCACGCCTGCACGGCGTCGGCACCCGGAAGCGTCGGAAGGTCATCCTGATCGGGATCGTCCAGCACCACACTCGCAGCCTCGGGAATCCCGCCAACGCGTGTTCCAACCGTCGGAATGCCGCGCGCGGCGGCTTCGAGGAGAACGAGCCCCAACCCCTCCGCGCCGGAGCCATCGGCTTCCGCGCGAGAGAGCAGTAGCAGTGCGCGCGTCCCATCCCACGGAATGTCCCGCGTCTCTCCAAGAAATACAGCGTCGACGCCAATGTTTTCGGCGAGCGCGACGAGGGTGCTGCGTTCGGGGCCGTCACCGACGATGCGGATCCGTCGTCGCAACCGCTGCGCGAGTCGTAACGCACGATCGACACCCTTTCGGTGATTCAGCCGCGAAACGACAAGCAAATCGTCGCCAGGGATGGCGCGCTTCGTGGGCACGATGGGAAAGGGAAGGACGGTGTGATCGGCGTGCAGGAGGGAGCCGAGGAAGTTGGAAACGGGAAGGTTCCGCGCGCGCGCGATTACCGCTTCACGACCGGGAGCCTGGGCGGCGCAAGACAGTTCGGAGCCATGCCACGCCACAAGAATCGGACCGGGCAGGTGAACCGCAAGCGGCCAGGTCGCACACACGACGACGTCCCCGTCACGCCGGCGCGGGCGCACGCTGGCAGCCGCCCAGACCCCCGACCAGGATCGCCACGAGCGACCGCGCATCGGAACGACCAGGAACGGGAAGTCGCCGGACGGCGAGCGCACATGCACGACGACGGATTCCCCCGCGTTGTGGAGCGCGTTCGCCATCGCAACCGACCAGGTGGCGATGCCATTCAAGCGCGGAGCGAATTCCGTAGTGACGAGGTGCCACGTCATCGGCTTCGCAGCGCGGCGGTCTGGCACGCAAGGAGCACACGTTCGACGGGAAGATCGCGCAGACACGCGTGGTCCCCGATGGGGCAGATCGCACCGCCAAACCGCGAGCATGGACGGCAAAACATAGGAAGTTCAACGGCAGTTCCGCCGTAGGAAAAGAAGCCATCCGTGGATGTCGTCGGCCCGAAAAGACCGACGACGGGCAATCCCACGGCGGCGCCCAGGTGCAACAGACCCGTGTCTCCTGCAACCAGAACGGCCCCGCCCTCCATGCCGTCCAGGGTTCGCTCGAACCCCTCCTCCACCACGCCACACCCGCCGGTCGCAGCCTCGATCGCCCGGACAGCATCGACATCGTTGGGACTGCCGAGCGCGCGCACGGGGCCGTCCCACCGCCGGGCGAGGTCGATCCAATGCGGCCAACGCTTTGTTGCGTGGGCGGCGCCGGGAGCGATCAGCAGCGTATTTCCGCGTTTGACCGCCCTCAACCACGGCAAAGCCGATGGCAACACACCTGCGACGCGGGCGTAGCGCAGGATCACCGGATCGGCGGGCGAAGACTTGAACCACACGCGCGCGTGACGACGCACATCCTGACGCTGCACGCGAGCATCGGCTCGAACGCGCAGCGAGCGCAGATTGTGGTGGAGGTCGATCACTCGCCCTACCGGAGCATCTCCCGGGGATAATACGCGCTCTACGCCAGGAAACCGCCGGACCAGGTCGTGGTACCTCGGCTCCGTAAGGAAGGCGACTGGCGCCAGGGCCGCAGTGATGGAGGCCGCCAGCACGACGTCGCCGAGCGAGGAGTAACGAACGACCGTGATCATGTAGCCCGGATGCCCGGTGGCGACGCACGCGTCGCGTCCACCACCCGCTCGACGTCAATCCCGCGCAAGCATCCAATTTGGAACGGACACCACTTGCGATAGCAGGGGCGGCACCACATGTCGGGGCCTTCGATCGGCGTGCCAGCGCCAGTGCGCGCCGCCGTCGTCGAACCATGTAGCATCACGACGCGCACACCGCACGCCGCGGCAAAATGCCCCGCGCCCGTATCTCCCGTGACGAACACCGAGGCGCGATCGAGCGCCGCTGCGAAGTCGGGCAGTACGAGCCCCTCCACCACTCGGTGCGGCCCGGCGATCGCGGCGACCTCCGCTGCCTCCCCCGGCCCGGCAAAGAAAACCGCAGTGCCAACGCGATCCGCAAGTTCCCGAAAGTGAGGCCAGCGCACCGTGGGCGACGGACTCCACGGGTTCAGGGCGACGAAACCGTCGGGCAAGGTCGGTGATTGCCCACGCGGAAGGTATCTCGGCATGCCGACCGGACCGGCGCCCGCCGCGGCAACGATGCGCGCATACCGCTCACGACGGTGCTCCAGCCGATTGCCGACGTCCGTGGTGAGGAGGGGGCCGATTCCGATGCGTTGTGAAAGTGCCCGCCAACGCCACGCCGCGGCCAGCGATGACTTCAGCAGCACGCCGATCTCTCCGACAGGCGCTTGCTCTCCGTCGGTGACGTCCATCCCTGCATACAGCTCGCTGCCCCATCGCCCCCGGGTGTGGATGCGCAGCGGACCGATGGCCGCCAACGCCAGAATCGCGGGGAGCGCCATGACAGCGTCTCCGAGGTGATCAGGCGCGCGGACGGCAAACACCGGCGTCAGACCACCTCGACCCAGGTGCCGGAGCCGAGGCGAAGCCGATCTCCAGGGCGAAGGCGGACAGTGCCGCTGATCTCGACAGCGTCGTCCCCCCCCCGCGCCAACCACGTGAGGGCGAATACGCGGATGGCGTCCGGCGCGGCCCAGGATAGATGCCGCCGAGAAACTGCCCTATCGCAAGCGCCCGATTCGTAAAGTGCCGCCGACACTGGCGCATCGGGATCGAAGCGCCCGAGCGAATCCCCGGTGCGGAGCAACTCAAACCGGCGCCCGTCCTCCGGGCCCCCGACCGCCTCGAAAACCAGACCGCCCCCACGAGAAACAGGCGCCAATGCGGGCGGCGCACCGGTCGTGACGAGCCGCAATTCCTCGGCCGTACGCGTGCGCAACCGCGCCAGAATCGAGGGGTCGAGACGCGCCTCCACCCACGGAACCGTCGCAAGGGCGCGCGCGAGCTGCCGCGGACCCCAGCCGTCGGGCAGCATCGACGCGAGGTCCTGCACCCGGAGCGTGACGCGCGGTGCCCCCTCGGCCAGGTCGATCGGGGGCCTGTCGCGGCAGACCTCTCCGAACGCCGTCCGCAACGCAGACACAAGGTCATCGGGCGAACGAATCCGCAGCATTGCCGCCGCGAGTTGCTCCACGCCGAGCCATCCATGCGCCTCCGCGTACACGACGGCGTCGGCCAGCACCGCCTCACCCCCTGCCGATCCTTCGGGGAAGATCGGCGGGCGCGCACGCGTTGCCAAACCCGGTGGGTCCTCCAACACGCCAACATCGGCGACGAAAACCTGCGGCGTCCACCATCGCGCCGTCGGTTCGGAGGACGACAGCGCCCGAAGTGCCCGCCGCCCGGCACCGACCGCCTCCATGATCGATTCGCCGTCATCCAACGAGCGGTACAACGCCGTGGAGAATGTCCCCGACGCATCCACCGGCCACGCGCTCGTGGGTGCGACACACACCGGCGTGCCTGTCGAAACGACCCTGTCCCCCAGCCCCACGGCATCCGTGATCGCGCACACGCCGTCGTGACAAAGGTCGAGGAAGACAAAATCAGCCTCTGCGAGCGCACCGGCCATCGCCGAAAGCCCGGCTTCGGCAACGTCAAGATCCTCGGCGTGCAGGAGCACGTTGCGCAACGCCTCCGCCCCTTGCGCGACCAGATGAACGACGCGCAGCGCCCCGGCGCCCGCCGGGCCGTCCGCGGGGCGCACGCACCGAAGCGCAGCCAAACCCGCCATCAGGCCGTCGGACACGGCCGCACACGCGGGCTCCGCACGCTCAACCACCCACGTCCGCACTTCCCCCCGCGTGGCCTCCGGGTGCGGACGCGCAGACCCACCCTCGATGACACGCACGACGTGTCCGATGCCGGCCCGACCGATGAGCGCCTCCCAGGGCAAAGCCGCTGTTTCCCCGGAACGTGCGTCCACCGCGAGCGTCAACTCACCGCCGTCTGCTTCCGTCATCCCCCGCATGAACGACAGCCGATCGCCGACGGGCAATGCAGCCAGAAGTGCCTCTGCAACACGCGTTTCCCAGGCATCGAGCGCCGCATCGGTTACGACCCCAGCGCCGCCCAGAGCGGGAAAGGTCATGCCGAGCATGTTCCCGGTGGCAAACGATGCTTTGCCGCCCGCGAGCACGACACCGCGTCCGTCGTCACCCAAGCCGACCGTCAATAATGCAATCACGGCCCTGCTATATCACGCGGCTTTCGGCTACTGGCCGGTGCCGTGCACGGCGTAGACGCGTCCCTGCACGGCCGAGCCGGTATTGAGGTTCGGGGCGCCGAACAGGAAGTCCGCGAACTCATCGCCATTGACATCGCCCAGCGCGGTCACGGCGCTGCCTAGGGCGCCGCTGGCAACGTTGGACTGGTAGAGCACATCGGCCGATCCGATGGACGTCGTCCCGACGAACGGTCCGTACATCACGACCGCCACGCCGCCGCCGGTGACGGGCGAGTCGTATCCGGACGCCCCGATGACCACGTCGTCAAAATCGTCCCCGTCGATGTCGCCTACGCCCGCGGTACCGCGGCCAACGAAGTCGCTCGCCGCCGCGCCCCGGAGTTGCCCTCCCGCCGAGGTGGAGGCAACGCTTGTCGTAAGCGGACTGGTGAAGAGGAAGGCCGCGCCTGCGTCCGTAAGCGAGCCACTGCCATCCCATCCGTCGGCACCGAGCAGCAGTTCCTCGTAGCCATCCCCGTTGGTGTCACCGGCGTTCGACAGCGATTGCGACGCGCTCGCGAGATTGGAGCTGTCCAGCACGGCGTCGGCATCCGAAATCGCCGAATCGGCGTCCGCGCGGGTGAGCGCCGACGTTGTAATGGGGCCCTCAAAGACGTAGACGGCGTCTGTCCCCGTCGCGCCCACCACGAGATCATCGTACCCGTCGCCGTCCACGTCGAGATGCCCGACCGCGGCGTAGCCGAGTCGGTCTCCCAATACGGAACCGGTGATAATGGTCACGGGCGTGGCCGTGGACATCGTCCACGTTCCATCTGCGTGATCGCCCGGCATCACGATCAGGCGGCCGAGCCCCGTCGAGATGCCCAAGGTGAAGCGGTACGCACCGGCAAACCAGTCCTCGACGCCATCGTCGTCGAGATCGCCTGCATCTCCGACCGTCCAGCCCACGGTTTCGGCGTTGGCCGTGCCCTTCAGGGTGAGCGAAGCGCTGGCGATGACATACGCGCCACCGGTCGTGTTGCCCTTGACCAGCGACACGGCCCCGGCGTCCGTGACCGAGCCGTTGTTGAACATGTACGTACCGATCAGCAGTTCGTCATCCCCGTCGGTGTCGACATCGTCGATCATGGCGACGCCCTGACCGGCCCGATCACCGGAGGCTCCACCGGTGAACGTCGCGAATGCGGACGAAAGTGCAGAGGGCAGCCCCGTTGCCGTGCCGTTGAGCACATACGCGCGGCCGACGTTGTCCACCGTTGCCGTGTCGTACTCGCGGTTTCCAATCACCACGTCCGGGATGGCGTCGCCGTTGAAATCGCGGCCACCCGACATCGCGGCCCCGAAAAAACCGGCGCCCGACGACGCACTAGCGCCGTCATACGTGCCGTCCACAGATCCGACAATCGCCACGCCGTACGCGCCGTCGTCGCGACAGTCATCGACGTCGTCACACCCGTTGTCGAAGCCGTCCTCGCACGCCTCCGTGGCGCCCGGGTAGACGACATCGTGGGCGTCGTCGCAATCCGTGGAGAGCGCGGCGTACCCCGCAGGTTGGTCGCACAGGGACACGTTGGAGGTCCCGGAAACACCGTAATCATCGCTATCCCCGTCCACATACCAGGTCGCCTGCCCGGTGGCGCCGGTGTCCAGATCGTCGGCCGTGCCACTGCAGTTTTCATCCGTGTTCGCGGCGTCGCAAATCTCCGCCACCCCCGGATTGATCGCGAAACTGCCATCGTTGCAGTCAGTGGCGTCCAGCACGGCGCTGGCGGGCTGTGAGCACTGCACAGTGACGACGCTCACGTCCCCGTAGGCATCGCCATCGGTATCGGCGTACCACGTGGCCAAGGTCGCCTCGTCGATCGAGGGATCGTCATCGTTGGTGAGGGTGTCGCAATCCTCATCGACGCTTGCGCCCTCGCAAATCTCGGTAGCGTCGGGGTGAATGGCGGCGTCCGCGTCGTCACAGTCATTGCCGTCGGCGATGAACCCTATCGGGGCGTCGCAGGTGACATTTGTCGACGTGGGGTCTCCGAACCCGTCCTCGTCGGTGTCCGCGTACCACGTGGACATGCTGGCGAGTGTCGCCGCGGTGTCGTCGTCGTCCGCAACATCATTACAATCCTCATCGACATCGCCGGCGTCGCATACCTCTATGGCAACAGGATGAATCGCGTCGTCACCATCGTCACAGTCGGTCGCATTGGCGACCGAGCCCGTGGGTTGATTGCACGCAATGGAGGAGGTCGTGCTCCCGTAGCCGTCCGCATCCTCGTCGGCATACCAAAGAGTTTGCCCACCCGCGCTGGCATCGTCGGAAAGCCCATCGCAGTCCTCGTCCGTGTCGGCCGCGTCGCAAATCTCCGCGGCGGCTGGGCTGATCGCATCGTCGCCATCGTCGCAATCGGTGCTCGTCGCGAGGTAGCCGGGCGGAGCGTCGCAAGCAGATGTCGTTTCCGTCCCGGCGTAACCGTCACTGTCACTGTCGAGGTACCACGTAAACTGCCCGGTCGCGGAAGCGTCGTCGGCGGTTCCGTCGCAGTCCTCGTCGGTGTCTGCGCTGTCGCATGCCTCCGTGGCGGCGGGGTTGATCGCGGCGTCCCCGTCGTCACAATCGGTGGACGTTGCGAGGTATCCGGCGGGAACGTCGCACGCGGACGTCGTGAGCGCGCCCGCGTAGCCGTCATTGTCGTCGTCGAGGTACCACGTGAACTGCCCGGCAGCAGACGCGCCATCTGCGGCTTCGTCGCAGTCTTCGTCGGTGTCGGCGGTGTCGCAGACTTCCGTCGCATCCGGGCTGATCGCAGCATCGGAGTCGTCACAATCCTCGTCGTTCGCCACAAAACCGGATGGTACCGTGCACGCGAGCGCGCTGACCGCGCTGCCGTAGGTATCCGCGTCCAAATCCTCGTAGAACGTCAGCTCGCCGTCCGCGCCTGCGTCGTCCGTCGCGCCGTCACAATCCTCGTCCTCCCCGCCGCAAACCTCAGTTCCGCCCGGAAAGGTCGAACCAACGGCGTCGTTGCAATCGGTGGCGTCCGCGACGTACCCGCTCGGCACATCGCAAGCAACGAGCGGCTCGGCCGCATCGCCAAACGTGTCTGAATCGGTATCGGCGTACCAGGTCGCCGCATCGTCCGCGCTGGCCTCATCCACCTCCGTGTCGCAGTTGTTGTCGATGAAATCGCAGACCTCGGTCGCCGCGGCGTTCACGGCCGGGTCGAGGTCATCGCAGTCGGAGCTGTCCGCGGTGTAACCGGCCGGAACGTCGCAAGCGGAAACGCTGACGCCGCCGTCTCCGAAGGTGTCACTGTCACTGTCGGCGTACCAAAGAACGGCCCCGACAGCATCTCCTTCGTCCACCGCACCATCGCAGTTTTCGTCACCGCCGCCGCAGACTTCCGTGCCGCCGGGATGCGCGGTCACATCGGCGTCATCACAATCCGTCGCGTCCACTACGTAGCCGGCGGGCTGCTCGCACGCGATCCACGTGGCCGGCGCGTAGCCGTAGGCGTCGTCGTCTGCATCTACATACCAGGTCAGCGCGTCGGCGGCCGAGTCCTCGTCGGTCGTGCCGCTGCAGTCGTTGTCGATGCCGTCACAGAGTTCCGTGCCCGAGGGGGACACCGCGCTGTCCGTGTCGTTGCAGTCTTCGCACGCCGGGAACCCGTCGTCGTCGATGTCTTCGTAGGCCACCGAGCCATCGCAATTGTAGTCGGTGGGGTCCGTGCAGTCGGGTTCCTCCGCCCCAGGATAAATCGCCGCGTCCCCGTCGTTACAGTCGGTCGCGTCGGCGACATGTCCGCTCGGAGCGGAACAATCCGCCACCGTGGCCGTGAAATCGCCGTAGCCATCGGCATCCACGTCGGCGTAGTACGTCAGCGCGTCGGTGGCGGCGAGATCGACCGTGCCTTCACAGTCGTTGTCGACCCCATCACAAACCTCGACAGCATCCCGGTTTACGGCAGCCGCGGCGTCGTCACAGTCATCACACGCGGGGAAGCCGTCCGCGTCGGCATCGGCATACCCGACCGATTCGTCGCAGTTGTAATCGTTGGAATCCGTGCAGTCGTCTTCGGTCGCGGCCGGGTGAAAGGCGGCATTTGCGTCGTCACAGTCGCCGCCTGGCGCGACATGGCCAACGGGAGCGTCGCAAGCAGCGAGCGGTGTGCCGGTGCCGTAGCCGTCCGCGTCATCGTCGGCGTACCAGGCGGTGGCGTCCACGGCGGCGTCGTCGATGGCAGCGTTGCAATCGTTGTCGAGGCCGTCGCAACGCTCGACTGCACCAGGGTGCACGAGGGGTGAGGTGTCATCACAGTCCTCACACGCGGCTACACCGTCGGCGTCGGCATCGGCCCAGGCCACGGAGCCGTCGCAATTGTAATCGTGCGGGTCTGCACAATCCGACTCCTCCGCGCCGGGGTTGGTTGCGGGATCGGTGTCGTCACAATCGCCGTCGGCTGCGGCGAAACCGGTCGGCGCCGCACAGGCGACGACCCTCTCCCCCGTCCCTGCCCCGTCCGCATCGGCGTCTTCGTAGTAGGTCGAGCCGTCGGTTGCGTCGTCATCCACAACGTCATCGCAATCGTCGTCAACGTCGTTGCAGACCTCCGCTGCGCCCGGGTGAATGTCTGCGTTTGCGTCGTCACAGTCCTGGTCAAGGGCGTACCCATCTCCATCGCCATCGGACGCCACCCCGGAATCGCTGGACGAGTTGGCGGGCTTGCCGGAATCCTGAGGAGCGCAAGCCGAGAGGACGGCGAACAAAACAAGGCGGCGCATGGGACTTCCGGGCGAAAGAGCACTCTACCCGCCAAACTCCCCCCTCGCCATTCGCCGCTATGCTCCGCCTTTCCCCGCCTTCGATGCCTCCTGCAACTCCCGCCTCACGATCACGTAGACGCCTGGGTCGTACGTCAACGCCGTGTGCCCAACCCCCTGCACCGAGCGATTCTTCATCGAGGTTTCCCCCGGTTTCGGCACCAATACCGCGCTCCACCATGGGCAAACGACGTCATGGCGGCTGTACACGCTCACCAACGGGACCGTTGGCGGAAACACATCGGCCTTGAGACGTTGCACGAACTTCGAGTTGGGCAACAGGTCCCACGGACTCCGGCTCAGGATGCCCGCACCCATCAACGTAAAACCCAGCGCCGCCGTCGGGGTGCCGTGATGGGGACTCCCCAGGGTAATCACGGATTTTACGCGAGAGGTCCCGCCGAAATGCTGCACGTATTCCCGCGCAATCAGCCCGCCCTTGGAATGGCCGACGATGTGAAACGACTTCAACCCCGTGCGGAGGCAGATGCGATCGATCTTCTCGGCGATCATCTCCGCGAGTTCCCCGGGACGCCGGGTATTGAACCGCGCAAACAAGCCGCCGAGATCGAAGCTGAACACGCCGTACCCGTCGTACCGAAGTCGATCCTCCATCACCTCCCAGACGTTTCGCGTCTGGAAAAAGCCGTGGAGAAGCAGAACTGTTTCTTCATGCTGCGCAAAATCGTCACGCCGAACCACCCGATTTCCACGCGCGTAGACGCTGCGTATGCTCCCCAGTTGGTCACGCAGCATCCGGTAGACGCGCAAGGGAGAGGTGGGGCGGTTGACCACGAACCCCCGCCTAACCCGTGCTACCTTGGGGTAGCGCTGGAGAACGCGATGCTCGTTGCCCTTTCCCTGCTGGCCTGCACCCCGGAGAAGACGGACAAATCGGACAGCGCTCCGCCACTCGATAACAGCGATACCGCCGACTGCGGCGGCACACTTCCCGTCGTAAGCAATCTCGTGGCGGCGGACGGCGGACCGATCGAGGACTCGGACGGCGGCGGGCAGCAACCCAGCATCAAGGTCGAATGGGACATGGACGATGACGATCACGACCTCAACACGTTTTCGTGGGCGATTTGGTACCAGCTCGCCGCGACCGGGGCGCCCGACACGGCCAGCGCACCCTACGCAAGCAGCACCGAGGAATTGAGTGACGGCGCGTGCACGTCGGGCCAAGCGCACTACGGTCTGAAGCTTGGCGTGAACGGCGGCGCGATGGAGTACGCCACCGCCTACACCTTCACCGTCATCGTCGAGGACATGGCGGGCCTCGCGTCTGAGGCGGTCACAGCCACGGGGACAACGCCCGGGCCGCTGTAGTTGATGCCTCCGTGTACGGCTCGCCTTACGTTGGCACTCGTGGTGTCCGGTGCGTGCACGGTCGCGCCCGATCTAAAGGCCGCCGGCGAAGATAGCGCGGGCGACTGCCATGGTTCTCTCCCTCGAATTCAGACGCTCTCCGTTGGCGATGGGGGCCTCATGACGTTTCCCGACAACGACGACACGGCGTGGACCGTCCGGTTCAGTGTGGACGCGCGTGACGAGGAGGACCGCGATCTGGACTTCGTGACGTTTCGCGCCTGGTGGGTGGCGGGGTCCGATGCGCCAGACACGACGTTGGCGCCTAACTTTGATGGGAACGCCCAGCCGGGATCGAAGGAACTGTGCAACGCGTGGAAGCACAATGCGGAGCAACGCGTGACGCTCCCCCGTGACGATCTTGCGTTTGCGACGACATACGCCTTCGCCGTGCGCATCATGGACAGCGGCGGAGACTGGTCGGACGCAGCATTTCAAGGGCATACAACCTGTGCTTCCGATGGGACGCCCGCGGGGGGGTAGGTTCTGGCAGCCGGGCTTGACCGGGCGCCTGTGCTCCCGACCATCCCGGAGCAATTGGATGGACTCCCAACTCCAGTCGGGGCGCTCCTCGGTCGTTCGTTCTGACCACTACAACCGTTGCCGAAGCGCGCATCCGTCGTCTCGCAAAATCGAACTGCGCAGCAACATGCGTTCGCATGCACATTGCCCCGGCCCCCGCCGCGCGGTTAGCCGCCGCCCATGAAAGATGCCTATCGGGACGCCGGCGTGGACATCGACGCTGGGGATGAGGTGGTCGACCGCATCAAATCCCACGTGCGAAGCACCTACCGTCCAGGTGTGGTCGGAGATATCGGCGGGTTTGGTGGCCTATTTTCGCTGATGGGACGCTACCGGGATCCGCTTCTGGTAAGCGGAACCGACGGCGTTGGTACCAAACTCCTGCTTGCACAGCGCCTCCAGAAGCACACCACCATCGGCATCGATCTCGTCGCAATGTGCGCGAACGACGTGGCCGTATGCGGTGCTGAACCTTTGTTTTTCCTCGATTATTTTGCGACGGGAAAGCTGAATCCGGCGGAGGCCGAGGCCGTCGTCGCGGGAATCGCGGACGGGTGTCGTCAGGCCGGTTGCGCGTTGATTGGCGGAGAAACGGCGGAGATGCCCGGGATGTACGGCCCGGGCCACTACGATCTCGCTGGGTTCTGTGTCGGCGCGGTCGAACGCAGCGAGATGATCGATGGCACCCGCATCCGCGTGGGGGATGCGCTCGTCGGCATCCCGTCCAGCGGCGTCCATTCAAACGGGTTTTCGCTGGTGCGGAAGCTCTGCGATCCGCTCCCGATGGAGGCGGACGAGTGGGGCCTTGGCGGGCCGCTTGGGGACGTTCTGCTCGCGCCCACCCGCATCTACGCCAAGCAACTCCTTGCCCTCCGAAAGCCCTTCGATCTCCTCGGCGCCGTTCACATCACCGGCGGGGGCTTCACCGGAAATGTGCCGCGCGTGCTGCCGCCCGGGCTGGGTGCCGAGATGGAGGCGGGAAGTTGGCCGGTGCCGCCCATTTTCGCCCTGTTGCAATCGCGCGGCGGCTTGAGCGCGGACGAGATGCACCGCACCTTCAACAATGGCCTCGGAATGATCATGGTCGTTCGTCCGGAAGCGGCGGACGAGCTTGCCTCGGCTTGCGATGGGCGGGTCGTCGGCCACGTCGTCGAGGACGACAAGGGCGAATGCGTGGTCCGGTGACGACGCGGGTGGCGATCCTCGTCAGCGGCGGCGGAAGCAACCTGCAAGCCCTGCTCGACGCTGCGGCAGATCCTTGGTTCCCAGCCGATATTGTCAACGTGATTTCCAACTGCGCCGGCGTGGGCGCGCTTGAACGCGCTGCGAAGGCGGGGGTGCCCTGTCAGGTGATCGACCATCGCGGAAAACCGCGGGAGCATTTCGAGGCACAGTTGCTCGATGCCGTCGGAGACGTCGATTTTGTCTGCCTTGCGGGGTTCATGCGCGTGCTTACGTCGCACTTTCTCGATCACTTCCCGCATCGCGTCTTGAACGTCCACCCGGCGCTCCTGCCGGCCTTTCCCGGGACGCATGGGCCGGCGCAAGCGCTCGCCCACGGCGTGACGCAAGCCGGCGCGACCGTTCACCTCGTCGACGCTGGCGTCGATACGGGGCCGATCCTCGCGCAGGGCAGCGTGCCTGTGCGTGACGACGATTCCGAAGCGAGCCTGGCGGCACGCGTGCTGTCCGTTGAGCACCGACTCTACCCGATGGCGCTGCGCTGGATGGCCGAGGGACGGGTCCGAGTCGTCGGCCGGCGCGCTTTTATCGAGCTACACAAGGGTGAATCCCGGTGGGTCACCGGATAGCGGCGTGGGCTGAAGAGATCGGCAAGCCGACGCAACCGCAGGTTGCCCCGATCAGTTTGCGCCAGGCCGAAATGCAGGCCGCGGAATGGCGCGAAAACGAGCTTCCCATGCCGGATTCAACTCGTCGTAACGATTGCCGCAATGGGGGCACGCCATGCCGAGTTCGATGCGTTCACCCTCCTTCAATTCGCCATCCCATCCGGCCTTGCGGCCACACGCCGGGCATTCACTTTGGAAGCGGAAATCGAGTTCGTTCGGAAGGGGGCGCGCCATGCCCTTCCATAACGCGCGGGCCGTGGTAAGCGGGAGCATGGCCCTTGTTCTCTGCCCATTCTGCGTGCTGCCGGTCGATGAGCGTGCCAAAGAGTGCCCAACCTGTTTTGCCGACCTTGAGGCCGACGCCTTGTTGGAAATGGATCTGGACGAATGGTTGGGGGAGCGCAAGGCGTGTGCGAAGTGCCTCAAGGCAGTGCACCCGCTGGCCGTCGCCTGCCCGTTTTGCAATACCAAGCGGGAGTATGAGGCATGAGGCTCTATGCAAATGCGGATCGGTCACGGTTCTTTCTCCTTCCCGACGCCGCGGCGCTCGCCAGGGGAGAATTGAAATTGACGGCCATGACGGGAGAAAGTTTCTCCGTGGACGGGGCGGCGGCTGCGCGCTTCGAAGTGCCGGAAGCCGTGGCGAAGGCGTTTGCCGAGCATGCTGCCGCCGGCATGGCGTCGGAGCTGACCGACATGCAAATCAAACTGGCCGAAACGCTGGGCGTTGCGCGGGCGCAGCTCAACGCCATCGGGAAGAACGCAGGACTCGGCGGGAATCCTCAGGAGATGCTGCGAAAGTTGGGCGTGGATCCCACCATGGAGCCGGAAGCGGCGCTTCGCGCGCTCGCCGCCATGACGCTGGACCTGAGCTCGGAATTACCGAAGTTCATCGCCGGTACTCTCGACGCTCAGGCAACGCTTGGGAAACTCGACGCAACGCTGGGCGGCGCAGGCAGCGATCCGATTGCGGCGCTGCTTGAAACCGTTGCCGCACCCGGAACGTCGCCAGAGTTGCAGGAAGCCGCGCGAAAGATTGCGGAAATGCAGAAGAAACTGCGAGAAGAAGCGTAGAACGAGGGCGCCACGCTCGGCGCGCTGGAGGTCCGATGATTTACGCTATCAGTGCGCTTGCGTTGGCGGCCCGGATCGAGGTGACCGTCGCGTCACCGGTGGCGATTGCGGTGGATGGTCGCACCCTCGATTACGTCGAGGATGGCTTTGTTGTGGCGGTGGACGGGCTGAAGGCGGGGAGACACGTCGTGGAGGCGCGGACGATGTCCGGGCGAACCCTGGCCGCGGTAACATTGACGGTCGGGGCCCAGGACAACCTCGTTCTGAGCTACGCGCGCGGTGTCCTTCGACAGGACGGCGTGCCGACGAATCCGCCGCCTCCGCCCGCTGCCGTGCCGCCGCCCCCGAAGCTTCCGCTCCCTGCGAACACGCCGTGCGTCGTCGAGTTCGTCAGTCGCGACGGGGAGTGGGCAAACGTCTACGTGGACGGAGAAAAGGTCGCAGACTTCCGAGCGAATGACAAGAAGAAGGCAGTGACACTCGCCGGCGGCGCGCACCGGGTCGAGATCAGGGACTTCATGGAATCCACGACCTGGAACACTGGAAGTTTGACCGTCGGTGCAACGTGCCCCCTGAAGATCGGTTTCGGCGCCACCGGGATGCCGGAAGTCTACAACGACCCCGGGGCGTGGAAATAGGGCCGCGCAGCGGTCGTTCGACGCCCGCGGTGGTACTGTCCTTCCGATGTTCGCCCTCGTGCTCGCCTGCACACCCGCCGAGCCCCCCGCCGACGGCGCCCCAACGTTGGACGTAAGCGGCAGCCACGTCGCGTATGACGCCCCCGGACACGGCAGCGCAAAGCTCGATGCCACCGTGTTCGGAGAGGGTACGTTTGCCATCACGCTTCGCCTGGAAAACGGGAACATCCACCCCCGCGTCACCGCGGAAACGGACGGTACCCTTCGTGGCGCCGCGCTCACCGGCAGCTACGAAATCGCGGGGAAGGCCGACGCCGTGATCTGGCGTCAAGGCTACCAATCATGGAGCTGGTCCGGCGTCACCACACTTACGACGCCCGCGCTGGATGGCGATGGCCTGCCGACGGTGGCCGGAGATGGGGACATCGTGACAATCTCTCAGGAGACACCATGGTCGTCGTGGTGGGTTGGAATGGTGGGTAGGCCGCAGGGATCGACGTTTTTGATGGGTGCCGTGTCCGCAAAAAGCATGAAATTCTGGACGGCGTTCACCGACACCGAAGCGTGGGCGGTGTGGGGAATGCGTGGGGAATCCGTCGCCATGCTCGCGGGAGAAACACGCGAGTTGGATGCCATCTGGCTGTCCGTCGGCGATTCCCGAATCCACGAATCGTACGGCGATCGCGTGAACGGGCGTATCGCGCAGCCCCCTCCCGTCGGCTGGAGTGACTGGTACCAATACTATGGCGAGGCGACGGAGGTAGACATCCGGGCAAACCTGACGGCGGCCGCAGCCTTGTCGAGCGCGCTCACGCCGTTGCAGGTTTTTCAGGTAGACGACGGCTGGGCGCTAGGTTGGGGAGAGTGGTCCACAAACGCTGATTTTCCGTCGGGCACCGCCGGTCTGGCGCGAGACATCGCTGCCGCAGGCTACACGCCCGGCCTCTGGATGGCGCCCTTCTACGTCTCCCGGGACACCGCCACGTACCTCGCGCATCCGGATTGGTGGGTGAGGGGTCCGGCGGGCGACGAGCTCCGTTACGGTTCGCTCGACGGCAACGACTACGCCATCCTCGATGTCACCGTTGCTGATGCAGCACTTTGGCTTCACGACGAGGTGCAAGCGAAGAAGACGGAAGGATGGGACTATTTGAAACTCGATTTTCTGTTTTCCGGCGCCGTGGAGGGAGTGCGCAGCCAACCCGTGACCGGCATGGAGGCGTACGCGATCGGCATGGAACTGCTGCGCGATGCTGTGGGGGACGGGTGGCTACTCGCGTGCGGCGCGCCGATGCTGCCAACCGTTGGATACGCTGATAGTTGGCGTTCCGGCAACGATATCGCGTACATCTCGGATCCCGACCCGCAGCTGGCGTATCTCCGATGGGAAGCGAGGAATACGGCCGCGCGCGCATTCGCGAACGGCCGCTGGTGGTGGAATGATCCCGACGCCGTCCTCGTTCGCGGGTGGGATGATCGCCAAACGTCCGGTGCAGTGGCCACCGCCATTGTGACCGGTGGGAGCTGGTTCGTGGGAGACGCATTCTCCGAGCTCGCCGAATCTCAACTTACGACGATTCTGGACCCCGAGCTGACGGCGCTCCGGGGGCAGCGATTCGTACCGGTCAACGCGTTGAATGCCGTCTCCGGTTTTGACGCCGGTCCGTTCGTGGAAAAATCAACCCCCGACGACAACGTCCCCGTCGAATGGCTCGCCCAGGATGGCACGCACGTCTACGTCAACGTCAGCGACCTCCCCGTCCAAATCCCGCCCTCCGGCGACGATCTACTCCTCGGAGACGGCGACGACGTACTCGCTGCCGGCGAGGGCGAGGTTCGCCGGTGACGGCGTTTTCGCGGCGTGCAGTGCTCGTCGGCGGCGCGGCCGGCGCCATCGTGGCCCCGTTTGCCCATACCCTCGCGGCGACGCTTCCCGACCGACCGTGCATGAGCTTCGTCGTGAACGTGCACGACACGCTGCACATCGACGAGTCGGCGAACACTCTCCTCCGCGTGTGCAAACTGCTGGACGCGGCCGATGTGCGGGGCGACTTCTACCTCACGGCGCCGATGGCGGACGCGTACGCCGCGCAGCGCACGGACGTGATCGCCGCGCTCACACGGCACACCATCAGCTACCACATCCGCGCGCCACACCCGCTGGTGCCGGGCTTCGGTCGCCATTTCCGCGACCTCGACGCCACGGCCCTCGCGACGGCCATCGCCGACGCCGAACGGTTCGCACAGGACCCCCTCACAGGGGAGCTGATTCGGGCGCGCGTCGGGGGATTTGCACGTGTCGCAGAAGTGTTCGGTCGCGCACCAGTCACGGTCGGCTTGCCGCATCCAGACCCGCGAATTCGCGCGGCGGCGTGTCGCCACTACGCGTCAGTCGGCGCCCGCGTCGTCGTTTGGTACCACGAGTCCGGCACGCCAGTAGACCATCCGTGGGAGTGGCACGAGGGGTTGCTAGCCCGCCCGAGTGACTTCTCGGTGACGCGCTGGGGCCCGCACGACGATTTCTGGTGGAACCGCGTGGGCCGCAAGCCAGAGTTCGACCCCGCCGCACACCTTCAGACCGAGCTCGCCCGGTGGTCCGCGTCGCGACAGCCCTTCGTGACATCCTTGATCCACGAGAACAACTTCCCCCGTTCGGGGGCTGAATCCTGGACGTTGCGGTACTATTCGGACTGGAAAAAGTCGTCTCCCCTCCCCCCACCGTGGAGCCTGTCGGCCGCCGATCCTTCCAAGCCCCGCGACCCGGCGGATCGCGCGGCCATCTGGTCCGCGTACGAGCGCCTGATTGCGTACGCCGCGGCCCACACCCGCGTAATCACGAGTGACGATCTTCCCGGGTTGGCGGCGGCCTGATCACGCGCCATGGGGGTTGACGCGTCAACACCCGCTATGGGCAGGTCGCGTCGGTCATCGTGCTCGTGCACGTACCCGCCGAGCACGACACCGTGTCGGTGAGCGCAATCGCGTTCGTTAAGCAGTAATGGTGCGTTCCCGAAACCGGCGCCACCTGGATGTCGTAGGTGGCGTTGTCGTCACTGGAGCCATCGGCGCCGAAATCGCAGCCCGTCGTGGTGACCGTGCCTCCGGCCGAGTTCGACAGGTAGATTCCACCCCCGTACGTCGCCGTGTTCAGGTACATGCCGGCGTTTCCAAGCGCCGATGCCGAACAGCTCACCTTTCCGTAGTTCTGCACCCACGCGCCGCCACCCGCGCTCGTAGCCGCGTTGGCGCTGATTTCGGTGTCGACGATGCTGACCCACCCGTAGTTCTCGACGTCGATGCCGGCACCGTACGTCGCCGTGTTTCCCGTGACGATGCAGTCTGTCAGGGTCACGTTCGGCGTGGCGGGCACCGCGCTCCCGGTCGTGTGGCTGAGTGCGACGGCGCCGCCCTTCCGATTTCCGGTGGTCCCACCACCAATCCCGCCCGTCAGCGTGAATCCATCGATGGTGACATGGGAATTCGTCGATGAAACGATGGAGCCCGAGGAGCCGCCCGTAGTCAACGTGGTAGCGGCTGCGCCGTTTCGCCCGACGATGCTGACGGTCGATGTGCCAGACGCCGAGGCAAATACGGCCTTGTTGTACCAGGTACCATCACACAAGTAGAGCGTGCCACTGGTCACGTACAGCGAAACGCCGCCGCTCGTCGTGTAGTCCCCGATGATCTTCGGCACCGTTGCAGTGCCGCCGCTGACGCTGGCCGTCACGTCGGTCCAGACACTTCCGTCCGTCCACGTTGCCGTGCCCGCTTCGTCGGAAGTCAAACCATCACAGTCGTTGTCCGCTCCGTCACAAAGCTCCGTTGCGCCCGGGTACGACAGGGCATCCGCGTCGTCACAGTCCGTGTTGTCGGAGATGGTATCGGCCGGCTGATCGCACGCCGATACCGCCGACGCGAGATCCCCAAACGTGTCGGCGTCGTCGTCGGAGTACCAGGTGTCCTCTCCTAGCGAGCCGGCCTCGTCGATCGACGCGTCGCAATCGTCGTCGTAGTCATTGCACACTTCCAGCGCCGCGGGGCTGATCGCGTCGTCACCGTCGTTGCAGTCCGTGGAGTTGCTGACGTAGCCAGAGTCCGCATCGCAACCGAACATGCTGTCATCTGCATCTCCGTATCCGTCCCCATCGCCGTCGGCGTAGAAGGTGCTCTCCCCGGTTGCGCCGGCTTCGTCCCCCGATCCGTCGCAATCCTCGTCCGTGTCGGCCACGTCGCAAACCTCGGTGGCCCCGGGGTAAACGGAGCCGAGACCGTCATTGCAATCGGTTGCGTCGGAAACGTAACCAATCGGCTGATCGCACGCGGCCATCGTGGACAGCGCATCTCCGTAGGTGTCCGCATCGATATCCGCGTAGAAGGTGTACTCTCCCGTGGCACCTGCCTCGTCGGCATCGCCATCGCAATCGTCGTCGTAGCCGTTACACGCTTCGATCGCTGCCGGGTTTATGCCAGCGTCCGTGTCGTCACAGTCGGTGCCGTCGGCAACGAAGTCGATGGGCGCCTCACAGCTCATCGTCATCGAGTTCGGATCGCCGTACGTGTCCAGATCCGCATCCGCATAGTACATGGCGGCGTCTGCCGCCGTTTCTTCGTCAATGGCGCCGTCGCAATTGTCGTCGTATCCGTTGCACATCTCCACCACGTCCGGGCTTGCGGCGGCGTTTGTGTCGTCACAATCCCCGGAAACCGCGACGTACCCGTCGGGCATCGAGCAGGCATCGACCGCCGTCGCATCTCCCCACCCGTCGAGATCGGCATCGGCGTACCACGGGGTCGTTGGCAAGCCGTTATCGAGTTCCCCGTCGCAATCCTGATCGACGCCATCGCACGTTTCGACGCCCAGGGGGTTGATCGTCGCGTCGGCATCATTGCAGTCGGTCGCATCGAAAACGAAGCCGGCGGGCAGCACATCCTCGCAGCCGGGGCCGGGCGCCAATGCGTCGCCGTAGGCATCGGCATCGACGTCCGCGTAAATCAGGGCGCCATCCGTTGCGCCCACGTCGATCGTACCGTCACAATCATTGTCAGCGTCGTCACACACCTCTTCCGCGCCGGGAAGAATCGCCGCGTTGTCGTCCGCGCAATCATCCCCACCGTGGTCGGCCGCGTCGTGGCCGTCCATATCCATGTCATTATCGCTCAAACCGTCACAATTTTGATCGATTCCGTCGTACCAGACCTCCGTGGCGCCCGGGTTGATCAAGGAATCCGTGTCGTCACAGTCATCGGCCGTCGTATAGCCGTCACCATCGAGGTCATCCGTCGCATCCGTGTCCCCGGTTCCCGTTTCTTTTCCCGCAGGATCACCGGTACACCCAAAGAGCGCGAGGAGGAGAAGGGGGGCGATGCGGAGCATGAAACCTCGGGTGTCCGATGGGGTGAGAAGCCGGACCCCGTTATAGCCGGCCGGGCGCGGAGTTTCGCTAGAAAACGAACTGCATCGGACCTATACGACGTAGGAAATCACATGCCTGTCCGATTGTATGACCACGTCCACGCGCTGCACGCGGACGCGCGTGACCTCCTGGCCACCGGGAAGGTTTTTTACGGTGGCGTCCCCACCGCAGACGGCGGTCGCCTGGTGGACGTGAACGCAGTTTTCATCCGCCGCGACGCACCCCGGATGCGCCCGGGCACCGATCCGGCGATCATCTGGCGCGATCCGCACTTCGTAGTCGTCTACAAACCTCCGGGAATGTTGGCCGTTCCCGCCCCGCATCGCCGGGAAACAAACGTCCTGGCGTTCGTCGGGAAGTTGCTCGGCAGCGCAAAGGCAGTCCACCGCATCGATGAAGGAACGAGCGGCTTGATGATGGTTGCGCTTACGACGGACGCGCAATTGGCCCTCAAGGAGCTGCTGGAGCGTCACGACGTCGAGCGCCGCTACCTGGCGATCGTTCGCGGCCATTTCCCCCCGGGCGAAAAACGGGTCGAGAGCATGCTCGTGCGCAACCGGGGCGATGGTTTTCGGGGATCGGGGGACGATTCGGGCCCGGCCGCAACCGACGGCACAGGCGAAGCCCAGGCGGCCCGCCGAGCGGTCACGCTCTTCCGGGCGCTGGAGGATTTCGGTTCGGCCACGCTGGTGGAAGCCCGCCTCGAAACGGGTCGCACGCATCAGGTTCGCATCCATCTCGCCGAAAAAGGCTTCCCAATCCTCGGGGATCCACTTTACGGCGATGGCAAGGGGGCGCCGCGACTCGCGCTGCACGCCGCCGTGCTCGGCCTGAAGCATCCGCGTACGGGTCAGGCATTGCGGTGGGAAGCGCCGCTTGCCGATGATCTGGATCGGCTGATCCGCGATAGATTGTCTTCTCGTCGCGCGCACGTCGCGGGTCGAAGAGATCGATGACGCCGATTTTCCTCGCTCTCGCCGCCTGCGCCGTCGTCATTCCCGGCGTGCCGCCGAAGACGCCCGGTCCCGATGACTCGGACGCGGCTTTTCCGGTTGACCACGTGCTCGAAATTGCGATCACGCTGGCCGAGTTGGATTGGGACACCTGCCGGAACCAAACGCGAAGCGTTTGGGAATTGTTTTCGGGAGAATGTCTCGCCGAGCCGTTCGAGAGTCCGTTCACTTGGTTCGACGGCAGCGTGATCATCGATGGTGAGTCGTGGGACCACGTGGGCGTCAAGAAGAAGGGATTTCTCGGCTCGCTCGACCTGTACAAGCCCGGTCTGAAAATTCGATTTGATACATACGCGGAAGGGGGCGCCTTTCACGATCTACACAAGATCGCGCTGAACAATACGCCGCAGGACCCGACGATGTTGCACACCTGCCTCGCGTACGAGGTGTTCCGACGAGACGGAGTTCCCGCGCCCCGGTGCGGCTTCGCCCACGTCACGGTCAACGACGAAGACCTCGGTGTCTACTCGGTCGTAGAGCCGGTGGACGCGGATTTTATCGCACGCAATTTCCCTGGCGAGCAGGGTGCGTTGTACGAAGGCACGGTCGCGGACTTCCGGGAGGGGTGGACTGGCACATTCGAAGGCGAGACGGACGCTGCGGATGGCCGGGATATCGCTGCCGTCACCGACGCGCTCACTGCGGACGACGGCGCGTTGATCGACACGTTGGACGCCGTGGTGGACCTTGACCAGTACTACGATTTCTGGGCCGCTGAATCGCTCACCGGGCATTGGGACGGCTACAACGGAAATACCAATAACTTTTACGTCTACAACAACCCGGCCACCGGCAAATTCGTCTTCATTCCGTGGGGCGCAGACGCAGCGTTTCAGGCGCAGGATTCCTTTGGCGAAGGCGCCCCGGTTTGGGTCGTCGCGACTTCCGCCCTGGCAAATCGGCTTATCAATTCGGAAGAAGGGCGCGTGGCGTACCGCACCGCCTTGTTGGATCTGCTCGCCGACGCGTGGGATGAAGACGCGATGGTCGAGGAAGTCAACCGGATGGCGGCGCTGATCCGGCCCTTCATGGGAAGTGGCTGGGAAGCGGCCGTCGAAGAATTGCTCACCATCGTCAAGAGAAAGGAAGGGAAAATCACCCGGGGGATGGACGATGGCGCCGATTTCAGCGCCGAACTGCGAGGCCCGCCGTGCTTCCGGGACATGGGCGATTTTGCCGGCACGTTCGAAACCACCTTCGGAACGTACCCGGATCAGGACGTATTCACCACGGGCGACGCCGCGTTTCACGCCACATGGGAAGACTCGTCGTGGGACCTCCCGGACGCCGGGGCCGCAGCCGGTCTCGCCGAGGATGGCTCGGGAACCGGGGTCGTCATGCTGGCCGCCGTCGCGACGGATGGAACGCGATTGATTCCCTACGTCGCTGCGAATCCCGCGGACATCGAGACCGGCGCCGATCTGGAATTTGACTTCGTCCACACCACAGGCGCCGTCTATTATATGAATTCGCAAACGGGGGGGGACTACGCACTGGCCGCGTATCTGGCCGACGGTGGAATCCACTTCGACGAAGCCGACACCACGACCGGGGCGAGCGTTCGCGGAACCATGACGGGGCGCCTCGTCGCGTGGGGCTGGTAGCGGGCCATGGCGGGTGACGCGATTGCCCCACTCGGCCCCGCGACATAGCGGGCGGCATGCTCCTCGTCCTCCTCGCTTCCGCCCGCCTCGCGCTTGCCGACCCCACACCTGCGCAGGCCGACGCCCAGCGCTTCCTCGACCTCTACAACTCGCTGTTTCTTTCCTTCGGCACCCTCGACAGCAACGCGTCCTGGGATGCATCAACGGATGTCAACGAAATCAACGAAGGTCGCCGCACCGCGTCCGGTCAGGCGCTGGCCGCGTTTCTGGGAGACGCGCAGATCGTCGCCAACGCCCGTACGCTCCTGACGCACAAAGTAGAGTTGACACCTCTCCAAGTTCGACAGTTGGAGGCCGTCGTGTTCGACGCCGGGGTCAGCCCGGCCACGATTCCGGACGTGGTGAACGCGCGGATCGCCGCAGAATCGAAGCAGTCCGCCGTGCAGGACGCCTTCGTCTATTGCCTCGAAGCGCCCGCCGCCGACGGCACCTGCGCGGCGCCAAAAACAGCCAATGAAATCAATGAAATCCTTGAGGCGAACGACGACCTGGCCGCGAGAAAAATCGGCTGGGAAGCCTCCAAACAAATCGGCGTGCCCCTGAAGGCCGGCCTCGGCGACCTCGTCAAGCTTCGGAATCAACTCGCACGCGAGTCCGGATACACGTCCTACTTTGGCTACATGGTGTCCGACTACGGCATGACCGTAGCGGAGATGTTGACCCTGCTCGATGGATTTGTCGCCGATACCGCACCGCTTTATCGAGAATTACAACAGTGGTCGACGCGACAGTACGCTGGGCGTTATCAGGCACCGGTGCCGGCCGGCGCGGTGCCGGCGCATTGGGTAGGCAATCGCTGGGCGCAAGAATGGCCGGGGCTCGTCGCGTCGACCGATCTGGACAAATATTTCAAGGATCGCCAGCCCGAATGGATCGTGAAACAAGCAGAGAGCTTTTACGTTTCGATTGGTTTTCCGCCGCTTCCGCAGGCGTTCTGGACGAAATCGGACCTCTACCCGGTGCCGGTCGGGTCCAGCCGCCACAAGAACAGTCACGCGTCTGCCTGGCATATTGACATGCGCAACGACATCCGATCGCTGATGAGCGTGGAGCCGAACTCCCAATGGTTCGGGACCTCGCACCACGAGTTGGGGCATATTTATTATTACGTCAGTTACACGCGGCCCGAGGTGCCCCCCATCCTCCGCGAAGGGGCGAATCGCGCGTTCCACGAAGGCATTGGCGAGCTCATCAACGTCGCCGCCGGGCAAACGCCGTACCTGAAGCAAATCGGCGTTCTGCCTGCGAAGATGAAGATCGATCCCATGCAGCGCCTCCTGGCGGAAGCGATCGAACAGACGGTGGTGTTCATGCCGTTTGCGGCGGGAACGATGTCGCACTTCGAATACGAGTTGTACGAGAAAGATCTACCACAGGATCAATGGCAGAAGCGCTGGTGGGAATTGGCCGGGCAGTACCAGAACGTAGCCCCGCCGGACGCGTCACGCCTGACCGACACGGCGCTTTGCGATGCGTGCACCAAGACCCACATCAACGACGATCCTGCCGGTTACTACGACTACGCCCTCGCGACGGTCATCAAATACCAGTTGCACGAGCACATCGCGAGGAAGATCCTCAAGCAGGACCCGCACGCATGCAACTACTACGGCAACAAGGAGGTCGGAAACTTCCTGCGTGGAATCCTTGAAAAAGGCGCGACCGAAGATTGGCGGAAGGTGCTGAAGGACGCCACCGGTGAGGAGCTTTCGACGCGCGCGATGGTTGACTACTTCAAGCCGCTCCAGGGTTGGTTGGAGAAGGAAAACAAGCGGGCGAAGTAGTGGCTTATTCGCCCGGAGACAGTGAACCTTCACCGCCGTACGCGTCCACCAGCGTGCCGTCGATGGCGTTGGCCTGGACAATGGACGCATACGTCTCCGTGCCGGCATTCGAGTCGCGCTCAAAGGTTGTTCGATCGACCGTATACAGTCCGAACTTCGGCCGGAACCCTTCGGCCCACTCGAAGTTGTCCGTCAGTGACCAATGGATGTAGCCATCGACATTCACCCCGTCGTCGATCATCGCCGATACCTCTGTAAGCGTACGCACGATGCTCTCTGCACGGCGATTCGGCGTCGTGGTCGCGATTCCATTTTCGGTGATTCGCAGCAGCGCGTCCGGATAACGCTCCGCCAACGCTGCGCCGAGGAGTCGAATCCCGGCCGGGTAGTGTTCGTAGCCCATTTGCGTGAGGTCATCGGCGTCCGGGATCGGGCACCCCAGTGTCTCCATGTCCAACCCAAGCGCACCCAATAGAAGCGCGTCACACGGAAGCGCGTCGAGGGGTGGAATACCCGGAGCGGACTTCACCTTGATGCGATTGTAATATTGGTAGCCAAGCATGTCGCACGTGCCGGCCCATTCCGGGTGGGAGTCCGTCGGATCTCCATCAAAATCAGCGTCAACAAGACCACGAATCGTAGCGTCTGGCCAGGTGTATCCGTAGAGCGCCTGAAACCGTGCAGACGCCATGACATCGTCCGGATTCGCCGGGTCCACCGGCTCCAACCAGTTCATTGCATTGGTAAAGCCGACGCGCGCAACAATCCCGTCCGCGCCCGCATCGGTCGAATCCGCGGCCTTCACCGCTGCATAGGCCGCTGCGTTCGCGTCCAACATGCCATACAGCGTCGGGATCGCGTTTTCTTCGATGCTCGACAAGGTCAGGTTGCTTTTTCCCGGGGGAAACGCGCCGCCGATCCACCCCGACGCGAGGTAGCCCATCGGCTCGTTGAAGGTCGTCCATTCGTCCACACGGTCCCCAAATCGGGCGGCCGCGTCACCCGCGAACTCCGCAAACTCGGCAACCATATCGGGGTTCGTCCACCCGCACAGATTCGCGTCGGTCGGTCCTGCCGTGCAGTCCACGTCGCGCAGATCGTGTGTCCAGATTGGCTCCGTGAAGTGGTGCAGCGTCACCATCGGCTCGATGTTCCGCGCCCGGAGAGCGTCGATCACGTCACCATAGTGTTGCCACGCCGCCTCGTCCGCGACGTCACGGCTGGGCTCTACACGTGACCACTCAATGGACAGACGGTACACGTCTACCCCAAGGTCCGTCGCAAGGGCCGCGTCACCTTCATACTGCTCCCAGCCACGCACCGCCTCACCCGAAGGCTCCGTGATCAATTCCGCAAACTCTGGGAGGGTCTCGAACTGGTACCAATTGTTGTTGGTGTTTCCACCCTCAATTTGGTGCGCTGCGCCCGCCACGCCCCACCGGAATCCCGCCGGAAATGTGACGTCGGCGGTGGCAGACTTCGGGGATACCGGATCGGAGCATGCGAGGAGGAGGAAAATCATCCCCCCTCCTATCGCGCGCCTACTCTGGTGCGGGGATGGCGAGCGGGGCTTCCGTGCCTGCGGCCGAATCCGGCTCGGCCTTGTCTTCCCATCCGTCGTTCCAACCCTCCTCAGGCTCATAGTCTTTGGCGTTCGCCTCACCGTATTCGGCGTCCGTCACCCAGTAGCCTTCCACCCATTCGTGGCCGTCGAACCAACCGGGAATCCACACGTGCCCCGGGCTGTCCGCCGTCGGCTCCCAATAGCCGCCATGGTAGACGCCATCGGTGTCGTACGCGGCAGTGACCCAACGGTATCCATTGCGATCGTCGGGCCGCCAGAAGCCCTCGGCCCAACTCTCGCCGTCCCAGAAACCCGATTCCCAGACGTAGCCGTCGGGTGCGCTCTTCCGCGGCTCCCAGTGGCCCCACGCGTAGCTGCCATCGGAACGGTAGTGACCCTCCTCCCACACCCAATCGTCGCCACGTGCATCCGCACGATAATAGCCTTCGACGTAATAATCACCGACCCACCATCCGGGCACGTACGCCCAACTGCGACCGTACGACACCGGTGCGGGGCCGTACGGCGTCCAGTGACCCGGAGCATAAAATCCGCCCTCCCAATGGCCGGAAACCCATACCCAACCTGCACGACCGGGGGGGGCCCACGTCGCAGACCACGCGTACGGGTGGTAGTCAAAATACACGAACGCCGTCGTAACCGCGACCCATCGGTAATAGGGATGCACGTACCAATGGGTGTACCAGGGGCGGTACCAACCGTGGTGCGGGGGCGGGTGATGTGCGGCGCGGTACGCCCGAACATGGTGCGGGGCCGGGCGCGCGTACCGGTGATCGTTGGTGTGGTAGGCGCGCTCGTGTCGGGACTTTGCCCGCGGAGGCGCATGCACTTCGGGACGCCGGCGGGCGGGCTGGTGCACCGTATCCGACGAGCGCGGGCGCGAAACGGGCGTGGCACCTGCAGGATGGTCCCCCGCCGGGCGCGCGTTCCCCGGCGCGTGGGCCGGCGTATTCGCCGGTGAGGCAGGGCCATTCGCGCGCGGCGAATGCTCCCCTGTGGGTGCGGCCTTTCCATCATTCGCGGGCGGATGTGGGCGGGACGGCGTCGGGGAGGAAGGCGCCGGCGCCGGGGCCGGCTTCGAGGCGGGCCGCGGCGCTTCCTTCGGGGCCGGCTTGGCCGCTGGTTTCGGCGCAGGCTTCGGGGCCGCCGGCTCGTCTTTCTTCGGGGCGGGTTTCGCCGCGGGTTTCGCCGCAGGCTTGGCGTCCTTCTTCGGGGCGGGCTTCTTCTTCGAGGACTTTTCGGCGGTATGCTCGGTACCGATCGGCGACTCCGCGTACGCGAAGCCTGCGGAGAAGGTGAGAAGCAAAGGAAGAAGGTAGCGCATGCGGACCTCACGAACCGGGCTGTGGAAGATGTAACGCGCGAGCGTGCAGGATATTCGACCCGTCAGGGCGCAACGGCGGGCAAATCTACGAGCGCACCGGAGCGGTTCACCGAGAATCGCACGACGCTCGCGAAGGAGGCGCCCGCAGCTCCCGGTTCCGTGCTCGACGCAAACGGCGGCAACGCCTGATTACTCGTCCAGGTGCCATCGCCACTGACCAGCACGGCGACCACCGCAACATCGACGCCCTTGGGCTGGATTCCCGCCGGGAAGATGCTCGACCAAGGCACCCGAAACTCGTACCCGCCTTCTGTCGCGCCGGTCGTGCCAGCGTCCGGCGCCATCGCTCCGGCTTCTGCGATGTTCCCGTCGTCGAAGTTGGTGATCGTGTCCAGCCACGCGAGATCGTCGGAGGCGCCCCACTCCCCAGCAAGCCCGCGCTCCCCCGCGCTGTCCATCTTGACGCCGAGACCGTTCTCCTCGGCGCCGACGCTTCCAACGGCCACGTCAAAACCGAGCCCCGCGAGATCAGCGTCGAAGTCGGCGGCGGTGAGCATTGCGTCGAACAGACCGGAGCCATCGACAAGCGTCGTATCCGCGCCCACACCCGTCCCGGCACCATAATCGAGGTCGAACAACACGACTACAGCGTTGTCCTCTCGCTGAAAGACGCCGTCCACGCCAACGTAAATGCCGTCGGCGTCCGTCGTGACGTGAAGTGCATCGAGTTGGTTGAAGCCGGCGC
The DNA here is from genome assembly GCA_945861635.1 of Klebsiella pneumoniae. Taxonomy (GTDB): domain Bacteria; phylum Myxococcota_A; class UBA796; order UBA796; family SXON01; genus CAMAWH01. The sequence continues at coordinate 43,567 of CAMAWH010000007.1, forward strand.
CAAACGACGTCGGCCAGGATTGTGAAACGATGGCGGTACCCAGGTCCGCCGTGTCCCCATCGACGAGCCGGGGAATCGTCGGTGCCGTAACCGTCGTTGCACCGTCCAATGCTGCCGCCAACGTCGCATGAACCCACGTGTCGTCGAGCCGCGTGCCATCGAACACCGACGTCAGCGGGCCCTGCGCGTACACGGGAACATCGTCGTTGGTGTGGGCAGTCCAGCGCCAGGTGCTGTCGGGAGCGATGCCGGCCGTGCCGCTTCCGCTCACCGTCAGCCCGCCGCATTCGTGATCCGCGGTGACGACGATCGTCGTCTCCAATGACGTGCTCGCCGACCATGCAATCGCGGCCGAAACAGCCTCGTCGAACGCCGCCGTCTCCGGGTGGACGGTGTCCGTTGCCATCTGGTGGCTGGCGTGGTCGATGCGGGCTCCCTCCACCATGAGGAAGAAGCCGTCGGGCGCATCATCGAGAAAGTCCAGGGCAGTGGCCGTCATATTCGCCAGCGTCGGCTCGATTGTGTAGCCCTCGATGACATAGGGAAACGTCGCGGATGCGAACACGCCGAACAGCGGGCGGCCGTCCGGAACGGCGGCCGCCAACTCCGCTGCCGTCCTCACGATCTGAGCGCCCAGCGTCGTGAGGAATGGATCGAACGCCACGGCACCTCCGCCCAAGGTGACGTCCGGCAGGTTTGCCACCACCCCCGCAAGGATGCCGGCGCTGTCCGTGCGGTCCTCGACGTGCGCCAGGAACGCCGCGGGCGTCGCGCCGGTCAGCGTGTCGTTGGTCACCACGCCGGTAGCCAGCCCAAGCGCGCGCGCCCGTTCGGCGAGATGCTCGACCGCCAGACCATCGCCGTCGATTCCTACGCGGTTGTTGAACGTCTTGGCGCCGGTAGCGAGCGCCGTCGCCGCGGCGGCCGAGTCCGTCACTCCCGTCAACGACGCGGTGCGTACGCGCCCGTGCACGGGCAGGCGCTCCATCGCGCTCGATCCGCGGGCGCCGAAAGCGTACAGACTTCCACCCGCGACATGTTCAAAGCCCATGCCATCGCCGATGAAAAGGATGACGGCGCGCGGTTCAGTCGGGGTCGATGTGTCGGCGGTATCATTGGTTGTACTTCCGCTATCACCAGATGTATCATGAGACATATCAGACGAGGTGTCGGTGTCCGCGTCGCCCGGACCTGCCGTTGCATCCGTCGCGGGCGTGGTCGTACAGGACAGGAGCAGAGCGAGCATCGGGCCACTGTAAACACTTCCTCGGCGCTCGGCGCGGGGACTTCGACCAGAACACCCCCCGAGTCGCCGTTCTGGCCGCACCAAGCGCGTTTGGGAACCAAACGCCCCCCACCCCATGCAGCCCTATACCCACCCCGAATAAAACCGCGTCAACCCCTCGATCACGGCGCGGGAAGGTCCCACGAGGCGCGGTGCGTTGGGCAGAGACGCCAGGAATAGCCGCCCGTACCACATTTCATGGATGCGGCGGTCGAGGACCATGACAGCCCCCCGGTCCGTCCGGCTACGAATCAGACGACCAAAACCCTGTCGTAACTTGAGAATAGCTTCGGGCAGCGACCACGCACGAAAGGGGTCCAACCCCTGCTCCTTGATGCGCTCATGACGCGCCTGCGAGACGGGTTCCGTCGGCACGCGAAAGGGTAGGCGCGGGATGATGACGAGGCGCAAACCATCGCCACGCACGCTCACTCCTTCCCAGAAGCTGTCCGTGCCGAAGAGCACTGCGCCACGGTCGTCCCGGAAGCGTTCAAGCAGACCGCCCTTACCGCCGCGGCCCTGACGGAGAATGGCGTGTCGGGCGCCGAGTTGGGCTTCGACGAAATCCGAAAAGTCACGCACGGCCGCGTGTGACGTGCAAAGCACGAAAACGCCGCCACGGCTCGCAAGAATCGCCGCGACGATGACGTTGCCGGCCTCGACTACAAATTCCGGTTTGTCGGGCGTCGGCAAGTCCCTGGGGAGCGCGAGGACGGCCTGCTCCTGGTAGTCGAACGGCGACGGGTATTGCCGAAAATTCGCGTCACTCAGACCAACGCGCGCCAGGTAGTGGTCCGCGTTGTTGTGCACCGCGAGCGTCGCGCTGGTCAGTACCGCCGACTCCATCCCTTCGACCAGAAGCGCGCGCAGGGTCTCCGCAACATCCACCGGGGCTCGTGCTGCTGCAACCCCGCGTTTCCCCGGATCGAGGTAGCGGCACCACGCCGGATCCTCGTTCACGAAGCCAAATGCCGCCGATGCAGCCTCCTCCAGACGGTGGCGGGCCCGGTCAAGGTCGAGAATCGGCTGGACGTCGGCTGGCTTTACTTCGAGTCCTTCCAGCGAAGCGCGAACCGCACCCAACCGAGCGGCCACCCGTTCCAACTCGCGCCCCAATTCCGTGAAAAACTGTGGCTCAGGGGGTGCTCCACGAACACGCGTCGCGACGGTGATGCCCTCCGCGACGTGATCGAAGCCTACGCCCGCGTGATCCCGAACGGTGGTCGACGCTCCCTGCGCCTCCAATGCCGCCGGGAGCGCGTCGGGCCACGTGCGACCGATCGCCTCCAGCGCGCCTGGCCGGCCCCGCCGGCCCAGCATCGGCGTGACCGCCCGTGCGATCGTGAGGCCGCTGAGACGGCAGTCGAGGGTGTTGGTTGCTGCTTCCTCCAGGTGATGTGCCTCGTCGAGAATCACCCGATCGTAGTCCGGCAGAATGCCCGCTCCCTTGTTCTTCTTGATCGCCATGTCCGACAAGAGCAGGGCGTGATTCACGACGATGACATGCGCTGCCGCAGCCTTCCGACGCGCTTGATAGTAGAAACACTGGTTGAAGTGGGGACAACGGGCGCGCAGGGTCTGGTCGGTATCACTCTCCACGCGGTCCCACGCGTCGTCGTCAACCGCGAAACCTGCCTCGGACACATCTCCCGTACGCGAGGTGCTCGCCCAGCCCCGGAGCGCCTCCACTGCCGGATCATCCCCAGCCATCTCCATCTTTCGGCGACACACATAGTTGTTCCTCCCCTTCAGGATCGCGTACCGGAAGTCGAACGCCCGCGCCAACGTGGGCAGATCCTCCTCGACGAGCTGCCCTTGCAGCGTTCGCGTGTAGGTGCTCACGACGACTCGTCCGTCGTTCGCCAACGCCCAAAGCACCGCAGGTACCAGGTAGGCCAATGATTTTCCGGTGCCGGTGCCGGCCTCCAAAACCGATACACCGCCATGCGACAACGTCTCTGCAATCGCGATGGCCATCTCGATCTGACCCGGACGGGGTTCCCAACCGGCAAGCACGCGCGGCAGCCGCTCGGCGAAGACTTCCTGCACGGCTGCCGGATCCACCGCAACGCGTTTTTTCGCCATCGGCTCGACGACCCACTGCGCGCGCGTCACGTCGTTGTCAACGATAATGAAGCCGACGCCGTCCTCCCCAAAACGGTGCGCCAGGTCCATGTCCGGCTCACTTGGCCGCAGGACGCCGGAGGGATGGTTGTGAATGACCACCTGGCCTGAACGCGGCCGCGAACGCAGCGCGTTCACCGCGTCCTCCGTCCCGCGGGCGTGAATCTCGATCGCCGTGACCGTCTTTTTGGCGCCGATCGTTCCGACGGCGAACACCTCGATCCCACCGGCCTCCGCGATGGCGCGCCGGAGGGCAAGTGCGGCATCCGGCTCGAAGCGTGACACGCGCCGGACTAACGCGCGACCACGCGATAAACGGCCCCATGTCGCAGCGCATCCTCCTTGCCGGTGGTGGAACCGGTGGTCACGTGTACCCTGCGCTCGCGATGGGTGACGCGCTCAAAGCACGGGGTCATGACGTCCATTACTACGGGGATGCCGCTCGGTTGGAAGGACGCGTGGCCGCCGAGCGGGGCTACGCGTTTCGGGGCGTGCCGGCCGCCCAGTTTCCGCGCGCAGGCGTCGTAAGCAAACTCAAGTTTGCGTGGGCACTGTTCACCTCCACGATGACGGCGCGGCGGATGCTGAAGGAGGATCGTGTGCGTCTGGTGTTGGGTGTAGGCGGCTACGTGATGGCGCCGACGGTGCTGGCGGCCTGGTCGCTGGGTATTCCCACAGCCATCCACGAGTCGAACGTCGCCCCCGGGATGGCGAACAAGCTCTGTGCGCGGGTTGCCAAGCTCGTCCTGCTGACCTACGCGGAAACCGCCGCCAAGCTGCCCGGGCGGGCCGAAAAAATCACGGTTGGCTGCCCCGTCAATCCGAAGGTGCTCACCGGAGACGGCGCGCGGTACGGGTTGCGACCGGGACGGAACGTCGTGCTGATCGTCGGCGGATCGCTCGGCGCGGCAACGATCAATGGGCTCGCGCTCGCGCTCGCGCGAGACCCCGAACGCGCGTTCGACATCCTGCACGTGTGCGGGCCGCGGTACTACGACGAGGTAAAAGCCGCGTATGGCGACCTGCCGGACGGCGTCGTACTCGTCGGGTACGAAGATCGCATGGGGGATGCTTATGCCGCGGCGGCGCTCGTGATCGCGCGGGCGGGTTCGTCAACTCTTGCAGAGCTGTGTGCGGCGGCCAAGCCTTCGCTGCTCATCCCCTCCCCCAACGTCACCGACAACCATCAGGAGGCAAATGCGCGCGGGATGGAGCGTGCCGGCGCAGCGCTTGTTGTCGTCGAACGGGGCTTTGATGCTGGGACGGTTTCGGACGTTGTGCGTGGCCTCGTGTCCGACGGGCCTCGCCTCCGTCGCATGGCCGCAGCAGCGCTGGGCCTCGCCCAACCGTTGGTCGCCGAGCGCGTCGCGGACCTGCTGGAAGTGCGCTTTCCAGGGTAGGCGGGCACCGTGACATCCGTGTCGGGCTCACCCGCGGTACCGACGTACGATCACGCTGCCATCGTACTGGCACGCCCATTGCTCTATCTCCCGACATGCTACTCGCCCTCTCCCTCGCATTCGCCGCCGACCTCCCCGCCGCTGGCGCCTCGCCTGTTGTCTTCCCCTTCCGCGCCGTCAACCTGTCCGCAGGAGAGGTCCTTGCCGCCGAAACCCTTTTTCGGGGTTGGTTTGAGCGTGCCACGGACGCGCCGGTCTATTCCGATGCTGCGTCCCGAGAATTGGGCGCGGGGAGCCCGGACGATGCGGCGCTCGCGGCCGCGTGCCGTGCGGTGTCCTGCCAGCGTTATGTCATTGTCGAACTGGTTCGTCTGGACAGCGACATCATTGTGCGCGTCGTTGATCATGATGGAAGCGGGGGTATCCGCAACGACCTCGATGCCCTGGCCGACAGCCTCAACGACTTGCACCCGCTCTTTGATCGCGTATCGCGCTCCCTGGTGGCCGGCACGCCGATCGACGCTTCGATTACGCGCCACAACGTATTGGCGAGCGAAACGCGCCCCGAAAACCGCCTCGCCACCGAACGGCTGGTTGGATTCCGATTCGGCATGGCCGCCGACGACCGCGGGAACACGGGCCTGAACACGGGGTTCGACATGCGTTGGGAAATGGACCACGCGTACGTCGAATTCGACGCGGCGATCGTGCTCCCGACCGGCGGCGAATTCATGGGCGTGCTTGTCGATATCGGTGGAGGGTACATCCCCATGGACGCCCAGTTCTCGCCGTATGTCGGCGTCGGTGGCGGACCGCGGATCATGGACTACGACGGCGAGGGCGGCGTCGGCATCGGCGCCTACGCCCAAGCGGGTGCGATGTTTGCGCGTGCGTCCAGCTTCCGCCCGTATGTGGAGCTGCGGGCGGGCGCGGACATGGTCGGAGACCCGATGATCGCGCATCCCAACGTTGGGTTGTACGCCGGCATCGGGTTCTGAGTCGTGCTGCTTGCGGTGGTCGTGGCGCTATCGCCAGCGGCGCGCGCCGCCGACCCGACGCTGGTGATGCCGATTCGTGCCGAGGGCATGTCGGCCGGCGAGGTGACCACCATCGATACCGTCTTTCGCGTGCTCTATGCACAAGCGCTTGGTCGCCCGGTCTGGCCGATGGATACGAGCCTGACGGGGCTCGCGCCATCGGACGGTGACATGCTCGCCGCGTGCCGGCGCGTAGGGTGCGACAAAATTGTCGTTCTGGACGCGATCCGTACCGGAAGGGTCATCGTGATCCACGCGGAAGCGCGTGAATCGAACGGACAAGCGAACGCGGTCGCTCAGGCCTCGGCGATTGACTTCAACCACGTGCCCGCCGCGCTCGCGTCGGTCAGCGCCGATCTGATGTCCCCCGTCATCGCGCGCGCCGCGTCCACCTCGTCAGGTGGCCTGTTCATCGGGATGAATTCGGGGAGAAACGACATCGCGCTCGAGCTCGGACCCAGCTGGTTTCTCGACACCGGCGCGGTTCGGACGTCATTCGGGGCGGCGATTCGCGTCGTGTCCGGCCGGGGTGAACTTCTGCCTTCCTTTGGGGCACAAGGGAGCGTAGGATGGCGCGAATCCACCGGCACCACCCGGTTCTGGGCGGGTGGCGTGCTCGGGCTGGCGATAGACCGGGCAGGGCATGCCACGGTGGTCATCGGTCCCGAACTTGGAATCACCTTTCTGGCCGAGGACACCCAGCACCCCTTCACCCGTGTCCGCTTCGGCGGCGCCTTTGACGAGTCCGGGCCCGGCTCATTCGGGAGTGTTCACGGGGGGATCGCCTTTTGATCGCGACGCCACTTGCGGAATACTCGCCATGCGGCGATCCTTCTTGGCATAGCGCCATTCTGCGCCCGGGAGTCACCGATTCCGATTCGACGCGCCGTCCGAAACGTGGTCCAGAATCGAGATGCGTTTTCGGAGGTCGCGCGCTCCGGAAACCTGCGTGTCATGCGCACCTTGGCCGGGCCAGCAATTCGCGGCATGGTGCTCCAGCGCGGTCGTGATGGTGAGGGCACCACCATGCCGACCGCGTATGGCGCGCACTACGACTGGGGCTATGCGCACGACCATCCGGCGCTCGCGCACCTCGCTCTGCAAGCGCGGAAGGGGCAGTGGGATCCGGACACTGCCTTGGACTGGTCAACCACGGTGGACCCGTACGATCCCGAGAACGAGTTGGTGGACGAGACAATGTCGCCGCTCGGTGAGCTTGCCGCCTACCAGCGTCTCTCCGACCGGGAGAAACGCACCCAACGAGCGGCGCTTCTGGCGTGGATGCTCTCCCAGTTTCTTCATGGTGAACAAGGTGCGTTATTCGTCGCCTGCCAAGTGACGGAGTGCGTGCACTGGATGGACGGGAAGTTGTACGGGGCGACACAGGTGATGGATGAGGGGCGCCACGTCTACGTGTTCGACCGATACCTAAGTGACAAGCTGGAGAAACGGTACACGGTCAACGACAATCTCTATGTGATCCTTGACGCGCTCATGAGCGACCGCCGGTGGGACATAAAGTTTCTGGGGATGCAAATTCTCGTGGAAGGATTGGCGCTCGGTGCATTCGGCACGCTTCGGGCTTCGACAAAAGAACCTTTGCTACGGGATCTGTTGCGCTACGTCATCGGCGATGAAGCGCGGCACGTGCACTTTGGGGTGCTCGCACTTCAAGAGCACTACGGCGGTGAAATCGGCGGTTCGGAGCTGCGCGAACGAGAGGACTGGGCGTACGAGATGTGCGTGCTCTTGCGCAACCGCTTTCTGGCCCACGAATACTGGGAAGAACACTGGGCGCATACGCTGAGTCGCGCGGCGTGGACGAAATTCGTGCTGGAATCCAACTACATGGAACGCTTCCGGCGGACGATGTTCAAGCGCATCGTGCCGAACCTGAAACGAATTCACCTGCTCTCCAACCGCATGCGCCCCCACTACGAACGCCTCGGGCTTTTACACTTCGAAGGGGGCAAGGCCGCACCCGAGTTGACTGCCGAAGAGGTCGTCGCCGAGGGGTAGTCGGATCGCACGAAGCCATGCACGTGTGATCGTCGCCCCACCATTACCTGCCCGTGACACGCTCCGTGACTGTTCAGAGTAGAACGCGGACCCCCGAGTAGCCTCTGCCCGTGCTGGCCCGATTCCGCCCCGACGACGCGCCAGTATACGACCAGCGCGCCATGCCCGACGCCATCGCACGGATCCGCGAGACGATGCACGTCACGCGTGAGCCCAACGGTGGACGAGTTGGCGTAGCATTTACCGGGCAGATCGGGGATGGCGAACATGCGTGGCTCGGCACGCTCCCGCCCCTCTATCCGGAGTGGCTGGGAGACCGTACGTTCGGTGAAACGCACGGCACCCGGTTCCCCTACATCGCGGGGGCCATGGCGAACGGCATCGGCACGACCGCAATTGTCATCGCGATGGCGCGGGCTGGCGCGCTCGGTTTTTACGGGGCCGCCGGACTGCCGGTTGCACGGGTTGCCAAGGCGGTAGAGGAGGTTCAGGCTGCGGTTCCCGAGCTTCCTTACGGGTTCAACCTGATCCACTCGCCTCAAGAGCCGCATGCGGAGGCTGCGGTAGTGGAACTCTACGTGAAGCGCGGCGTACGTCGCGCCAGCGCCGCCGCATTCATGGCGTTGACCGCGCCACTGGTCCGCTACAGCGCCACGGGACTTCGACGACTGCCGGATGGGCGCATCGAGCGTCGCAATCACGTTTTTGCCAAGATTTCGCGGCCCGAGGTTGCGGCGCGATTCATGCATCCCGCGCCCGCCGCGATCCTCGATGGCCTCGTGCGGGACGGGTTGTTGACGGTCGAAGAAGCTACCCTTGCCCGCACTCTTCCGGTCGCTGAGGACATCACCGTCGAGTCCGATTCCGGCGGGCACACGGACAATCGTCCCCTCGGCTCACTCTTCCCGGTCATCGCCATGCTGCGGGATCAAATCGTCGCGGAGCATGGCTACACGCGGCCCATCCGGGTGGGGGCGGCCGGAGGGCTCGGTACGCCGAACTCGCTGGCAGCAGCGTTTGGCCTCGGTGCGGCGTACGTCCTCGTCGGCTCCGTGAACCAGTCCTGCGTCGAGTCCGGCATCGCTGCCATCGGGAAGGAGATGCTGACCAAGGCGGACATCGCCGACGTCGCGATGGCACCTGCTGCGGACATGTTTGAGATGGGCGTGGAAGTTCAGGTGTTGAAACGCGGGACCTTGTTCGCCTCACGGGGCCACAAGCTTCGGGATTTGTATCAGTCTTGTTCGGGTCTGGACGACATTCCGGCGCACGAGCGCGCCAAGCTGGAGAAGGACATCTTTCAGGCCCCGCTCAACGAGGTCTGGGCGTCCACGGAGGCGTTCTTCGCCGACCGCGATCCGAAACAGTTGGTGAAGGCGGCGAGCGATCCCAAGCACCGAATGGCGCTCGTGTTTCGTTGGTACCTCGGCAAATCGAGTCGCTGGGCCATCGACGGCGATCCGAAACGGGTCATGGACTTCCAACTCTGGTGTGGGCCGGCCATGGGCGCGTTCAACAATTGGGTGAAGGGCTCCTTCCTCGAACCCGCAGCCAACCGCACCGTCGCGCAAGTTGCGCTCAACCTTCTGGAGGGGGCGGCCGTCGTGACGCGCGCGCACCAGCTCCGCAGCTACGGCGTTGCCGTACCCGAATCCGCTTTTCAGTTCCGTCCTCGTCCGCTCGCCTAGAGGTTTCCCATGTCGCAATGCCCCATCGCAATCGTCGCCGCCGGCGCCATCTTCCCTGGCTCCATCGGCGTACGTGGATTTTGGCAAAACGTGCTTGCAAAGAAGGATTTGGTTTCGGACACGCCGGGCGGACACTGGCGGATCGACGACTACTACGACGCCAACCCGAAGGCGCCGGACAAGACCTACGCCAAGCGGGGTGCATTTTTGCCCGACGTTCCGTTCGATGCGATGGGATTCGGCATTCCCCCGACCATACTTCCCGCCACGGACACCTCCCAACTGCTGGCATTGATTGTGGCGAAAATGACCCTCGACGATATTGGCCGCGAGGTAGATCTCTCGCGTACTAGCGTGATTCTGGGGGTGACGGGAGCTCAGGAATTGCTCGGCTCGCTCGTGTCGCGGCTCCAGCGCCCGGTCTGGGAACGGTCACTGCGCGGGATGGGGCTTTCGGAAGATCAGGTGGAAGAAGCCTGCAAACGCATCGCGGATCACTATGTGGGCTGGCAGGAGAGTTCGTTTCCTGGCCTGCTGGGGAACGTGGTTGCGGGCCGCATCGCCAACCGCCTCAACACCGGCGGTACCAACTGCATCACCGATGCTGCCTGCGCGAGCGCCTTGAGTGCCGTCCACATGTCGATTCTTGAGCTTTGGGCTGGAACATCGGACATGGTCATCACCGGTGGCGTCGACACGATGAATGACATTTTCATGTATATGTGCTTCTCGAAGACGCCTGCGCTCTCGCTCACCGGAGACTGTCGTCCGTTTGATGAGAGCGCCGATGGAACCTTGTTGGGAGAAGGCATCGGCATGCTTGCGCTCAAGCGCTTGGACGACGCCGAGCGGGATGGCGACCATGTCTACGGCGTGATTCGAGGTCTGGGCCAGTCGAGCGATGGGCGCTCGAAATCGGTGTACGCGCCCGTTCCGGACGGTCAAGCCGTCGCGTTGCGCCGCTGCTACGAGCAGGCCGGATACGGTCCGGAAACCGTGGAATTGGTGGAGGCGCACGGCACGGCGACCAAGGCTGGCGATAAAGCCGAGCTAGAAGGCCTGCAGTTGGTATTCAAGGCCGGGGACACGAAACAGTGGTGCGCGCTCGGCTCCATCAAAAGCCAGATCGGCCACACCAAGGCCACGGCGGGGGCGGCGGGGCTGCTCAAGGTCGCATTGGCGCTGCACCACAAGTCACTACCCCCGACGATCAAAGTGAAGAATCCCCGCGCCGACGTGAACTGGCCGGAGAGCGCCTTCTACATCAACACCGAGGCGCGGCCCTGGATTCGCGGCCCCGGCCATCCGCGCCGGGGATCCGTCTCGAGTTTTGGCTTTGGCGGCAGCAATTTCCATGTCGCAGTGGAGGAGTACCTCGGCGCCAACCGTCCAGCGCGGCTCGATCCGTGGGACAGTGATCTCGTCGCCTTCTGCGCGGATACAAAGGAAGCGCTTCTGGCAATGGTGGCCGGCTCCCATGGCAAGGACATCTCCGAGCTGGCGGTACGCACACAGCGGGCGTTCGATCCTGCAAAGCCGTGCCGCGTGGCGATGGTCGTCCGCGGCGATCTCAACGAGAAGCTGAAAAAGGCGGCGGAGGCGATTACGAGTGGGAAGGAGTCGTCACGCGGCGACGTTTTCTATTCGCTGACGACCGAAACTGGCGCTGTCGCTTTCCTTTTTCCGGGGCAGGGCAGCCAGTCGCTCGACATGGGCGCGCCCCTGGTTCGCTTTGACGAGGTGCGGGCGGTGCTCGACGCAGCGGAGGGCTCCGTCCCCGGTCTGGCGGCGGTCATGTACCCGATTCCGACGTTTTTCCCGGACGATCGAGCGCGGCAGGACGCGCTGTTGACCCGTACCGATTGGGCGCAGCCTGCGCTCGGGGCACTCTCCGTCGGAATTCTCGCGTTCTTGCGCGAAATGGGGCTTTCGCCGACGCTGACCGGCGGACACAGCTTCGGTGAACTGGTGGCGCTCCACGCCGCCGGCGCCATGGATCTCGACACGCTTTTACGGGCGGCGCGTAAGCGCGGCGAATTGATGCACGAAGCGAGCGAGGCACCCGGCGCGATGGCGGCCGTATTGACCACGGCAGACGCCATACTTCCTTACCTTGGGGATGACGTGGTCATCGCCAACTACAACGCGCCCGAGCAGACGGTCATTGCGGGCGCAACGGACGCCGTGATAGCGGCCATGGGGCGACTCGAAGCCGCTGGGCTGCGTTGCACGCGCATTCCCGTCGGCACTGCGTTCCACTCGCATATCGTCGCGCCGGCCGGAGATGGGCTGACAACGTGGCTCCGCGATCAAGCGATCGCCCCGCCGACGATGCCGGTCTATCGCAACACGACGGCGGCTCCGCACGGGCCGGACATTGCGGGCGCCCTCGGCGAGCACTTGCAGAAGCCAGTGCGCTTCGTCGAGCAAATCGAGGCAATGTACGCGGCAGGTGCGCGCGTGTTCGTCGAGGTGGGCCCAGGGAACGTCCTTTCCGGACTGGTTGGGCGCATCCTGAAGGGAAAGGCGCATGTCACTGTTTCAACCGATGCAAAGGGCCGGGACGCACTGGAGGCCCTCCTCGCTGGCGTGGGCCGACTCGCGTCGATCGGCATGCCGATCTCGCTGGTGCCGCTCGCCCGTCATCGATCCCCGGGGGTCGGCGAGCTGGTTGCGGCGAAGGGATCCGTCATGATCAACGGCGCAAACTACGGCAAGCCCTATCCACGTCTCGACAGCCTTCCGAGCGCTCCCAATGCTCGGAAAGAGAACGGTGGAAGGGAACCAAACCTGGTTGTCGACGATGGCGGCTTCGCGTCTGCGCCAGTCGAGGTCATTGCCGCGGCGCCGATCCGTGTCGTGCCCCCTCCGGCAGCCTACGTGGCCGCCGCCCGGGTCACCCTTGCGCCCCACCCGCCGGTCGGGGCTATCGCAACCGGTTGGATCGGTGCGTTCCAGGAAGGTCAGCGGCAGCTTGCCGACGTCCACGAGAGCTTCCAACGCTCCATGGCAGACGCGCATATTGCCTTCCTGCGGACGCAGGAGGAAGCCAGCCGTTCACTGGTCGCCATGATGGGCGTGGCGCCGACGGCGGCGGTTGCGATGCCCGTCGCAATGACGGTTGCAGCGCCGGTCGCAGCGCCGGTCGCAGCGCCCATTCCGTCGTACGCGCCTGTCTCGACGCACTCGGCGGCTCCCGTTGCTGCGACCGTTGCTGCTTCGGTGGCCGTGTCCGCTCCCGTCACCGTGTTGGCGGCTGCTCCCGCGGCACTTGACGTCACGGCGCTGCTCTTGGAAGTGGTCGCTGAAAAGACTGGCTACCCTGCCACCATGCTGACTCTGGAGATGAACCTCGAAGCCGACCTCGGCATCGACTCGATCAAGCGCGTCGAAATCCTTTCCGCCATGCGCGAGAAGGCACCGCAGCTACCCGAGCCGGACGCGGAAACCATGGGCACGCTACAAACGCTCGGCGCGATCGTGGCCTTGCTCGGAGCGAATTCTGCGGTCGTGCGCGCGGTGGCCGCACGGGCCGTGGGTGCTGGGGCCGTGGTTACGGGGGCCGTGGTCGCGGGCCCCGTCGGACTCGACGTCACCGCACTGCTTTTGGAGGTGGTTGCCGAAAAGACTGGCTACCCCGCCAGCATGCTCAACCTCGACATGAATCTCGAAGCCGACCTCGGGATCGATTCCATCAAGCGGGTCGAGATCCTGTCCGCTATGCGTGAGAAGGCTCCGCAGTTGCCCGAGCCGGACGCCGAGACCATGGGCACGCTGCAGACCCTCGGTGCCATCGTGGCGTTGCTTGGGGTGAATTCTGGCCCCACCGCCGTCGGCGTAGGTGCGGTCGCAACCGGAGCGCTTGCCCTTGACATCACTGCGCTCCTCTTGGAGGTCGTCGCTGAAAAGACGGGCTACCCCGCCAATATGCTGAACCTCGACATGAATCTCGAAGCCGACCTCGGCATCGACTCCATCAAACGCGTCGAAATCCTTTCCGCGATGCGCGAACGGGCACCGCACCTCCCCGAACCGGACGCAGAGTCGATGGGCGCGCTCCAGACGCTCGGTGCAATCGTCGCGTTGCTCGGAGCGAACTCCACACACACGGCCCCCCCCGGCCAGGCCGCCCCCGTGGGCACGGCCCCCCCCGGCCAGGCCGCCCCCGTGGGCACGGCCGCACCGGGTGCAGCCCTCGACATCACCGCGCTCCTGCTCGATGTCGTGGCGGAAAAGACCGGGTACCCCGCAGGGATGCTCAACCTCGACATGAACCTCGAGGCCGACCTCGGGATTGACTCGATCAAGCGCGTCGAGATTCTTTCGGCAATGCGCGAGCAGGCGCCACACCTGCCGGAACCGGACGCCGAGGCCATGGGTACGCTCCAGACGCTCGGCGCGATCGTAGCCTTGCTCGGAGCGAATTCAGCCGTTGTGACCTCCGCGACCGCGCATGCCAACGCATCCGCGGCTGGCGACACCGTGCCCGACGCGGGCGAGCCGGCTCCGCTCCATCGGTACGACCTCGCGATTCTCACGATCGCGGAGGGCACGCGACACGAGCACGGCCCGCTCGCCGTGCTCGGGCATGAGGCGGATGCTCTGGCCACGGCGTTGCGCGCGCGCGGCGTAGATGCGACAACAACCGCCTCGCGGGAGCGGGGCGTCGTGTACGTCGCTGCGCCAGGAAGCGGGGATGCCAGCGTTCGTGCCGCATTTCAGGCGGCACGAGCGGGTAACCTGGGCCAGGGCGGGGCCTTCATCACCGTTGCCCGGCTCGGCGGCGACTTTGGCATGGCGGGTCACCCCGATGGGGTACTGGCGGGACTCGCGGGACTCGCAAAAACCGCGGCGCTCGAGCACCCGACGGCCTTCGTCCGGTCCATCGACGCCGGTGATACATCCGTTGATACAATCGCTGACGAGATCGTTCGCAGCGGGCCTGTAGAGGTAGCGTTGGTCGGAACGACGCGGCGAACGTTGCGGTCGGTGGCCTCCCCGACCCCCCACCGCCCGATCGCCCTCGGCGAGCATGACGTCGTCGTGGTCAGCGGCGGCGCGCGTGGAGTTACCGCGGCATGCGTAATCGCACTCGCGATGAAGACTCGCTCGTCATTTGTGCTCCTTGGCCGTTCCCGCATCGACACTGCTGAGCCGGCGGGAGCGGTGGCCGCGGTGGACGAGACGTCGCTCAAGCGCGCACTTGCGCTAGGCGTCGCCTCGCCTGCCGCGCTCGGCAAACAGGTGGCGGCGATTCTTGCCGGTCGGGAGGCACGCGCAACGCTCGCTGCGATCGAAGCGGTTGGTGCACGCGCTCGCTACGTCGCCGTTGACGTCCAGGACACCGATGCAATCGCTGACGCACTCACAACGGTCCGTCTGGAGTGGGGGCCGATTACCGGCTTGATCCACGGCGCAGGAGTGGTCCACGACAAGCGCATCCAAGACAAAACCGACGCGCAATTCGATGCCGTTTGGGCGACCAAGGTGATCGGTCTGCGGGCACTGCTTTCTGCAACCGCACGCGATCCGCTCACAATGCTGTGCTTCTTCTCGTCCGTGGCCGCCCGAACCGGAAACGTCGGTCAGTCCGATTACGCAGCGGCGAACGAGGCGCTCAACAAGATCGCCGCGTTCGAAGCGTCACGTCGCCCCGGTATCGTCGTCAAATCCATCGGATGGGGCCCATGGGCGGGCGGAATGGTGACACCCGGACTGGCGAAGCAATTCGCCGCCATGGGTGTGGATCTCATCCCCGTTCTGGCGGGGGCACAGGCCCTGGTGGAGGAAATCGCCTGCCCGGGCTCCGTCGAGGTCGTCATCGGCGGCCTCCTTCCCTCGACCGACGATGCACCGACGATTCGCCGCGTGCACGCCCGTGACTATCCATTCCTGCGCGATCATTCTGTCGCCGACCTGCCGGTATTTCCGGTCGTCCTTGCCCTCGAATGGTTCGCCCAACTCGCTCGCGAGTTGCGCCCTGGCAAGCACGTGGTGGCCTTGCGGAACGTCAAGGTGCTGAAAGGCATCTCCCTGAAGGGATTTGACGGCGAGGGCGACCTGTTCGAGGTCGTGGCCGCAGGGACGGACCCGCGCGTCCTTTCCCTCGAAATCCGGTCGCCGAACGGCGCGCTCCACTACCGGGCCGACGTTGAGCTGAGCGATGGCGCGCCCCGCTCGCCGGCTGCACCCCTCACCGGTGCACTTGCGGACTACCCCCATGCACCGGCTGAAATCTATCGGAGGTACCTCTTTCACGGCCCCGATTTCCAGGTGATCCAGCGGGTGGTTGGCGTCGGTGAAAACGCCGCGGAAGCGGTGCTGACGGGTACCGGCGAGATCGGCTGGGAAACGAACGGATGGGTCACGGACATGGCGGCCGGAGACGGTGGATTGCAGCTGGCCGTGCTTTGGTCTCGCCGCCACCTCAACGCGGCTTCCTTGCCGACAGGCATCGGCGCGTACAAGACCTATGGTCGCCCGGCCTCGGGACCGGTGCGCTCCGTACTCACCGGTCGCCGCGCGGAAGGACGCCGATCCTTGAGCGACATCGCCCTGATGGACGTGAATGGGCGAGTGTTTGCCGAGATGGAAGGCGTGGAGTTACACGCCCTCCCGGCCGGCGAGTATCCGCGGAACGCCACGTCGTGACGGGTCCGATTGCCATCGTCGGGCAGGCGTGTCTCCTGCCCGGCTCGCCAGACCTGCGTTCGTTCCGATCGAACGTCATGAATGGCGTCGATTGTGTCACAGAAGTCAAGGAAGGACGGTGGGGACTACCGAGTCAATCCGTGCTGGGCGAGGGTCCGGATTTCACCTGGACGTCGCGCGGCGGCCATGTGACACATCCGATACATATCGCCGAGCTCGACGGACTGGATCCGCTCGTGCACTGGCTCGTACACGTCGGCAAGCAGGCGCTTGAAGGTGTAAAGCGTGGTCGGACTGGGGCGATTCTCGGCAACCTGTCGTTTCCGACCGAAGCGATGGGCGAATTCGCCGAGGGTGTGTGCCTCGGCACAGCCACCGGCGATCCCCGAAATGCATTCATGTCCGGACTTCCCGCCGCCATTCTTGCGAATACGTTGGGGTTGGACGGAGAGGCGTGGTGCCTCGACGCCGCCTGTGCGTCGTCCATCTTCGCCATCAAGCTTGCTTGCGACGCCCTGCATGGCGGACGCGCAGACGTCATGCTGGCGGGTGCGGTGAACCGAGCGGACAACCTCTTCCTGCACATCGGCTTCTGCCAGCTGGGTGCGATGAGCCGGCGGGGAATGTCTCGCCCCTTCCACCGTGACGCGGACGGCCTGCTCCCGGCCGAGGGTTGCGCGATGGTCGCGTTGAAGCGCCTCGGCGACGCCGAGCGAGACGGTGACGCGATCCTGGGCGTGATCCGCGGATGCGGCCTGTCCAACGACGGACGCGGGCGCTCGCTTTTGGCACCCTCGTCCGAGGGGCAGCAGCGCGCGATGCGCGCCGCCCTGGACGCGAGTGGGCTTTTACCGTCGGACATCCAGCTCTTTGAGTGTCATGCCACCGGCACTCCCACGGGCGACAAGGTCGAGATCAGCTCGTTGCAAGGTGTCTATCCCGGGGGCTACCTCGGCTCCCTGAAGTCGAATCTGGGCCACCTGATCACGGTGGCGGGGGCAGCCGGGCTGATGAAAGTGCTGGCGGCGATGGCCGAGGAAACCATGCCGCCCACCCTGCACGCGGAAGACGCGATCGACACGGGGCCGTTCTCGCTGCTCCGAGCCTCGCGCCCGTGGGACGCATCGCGGCGGCGAGCTGCCGTTTCGGCCTTCGGATTCGGTGGGAATAACGGACATCTCCTCGTTGAGCAGTATCGCCATGGTGCGCCGATAGCGGTTCCTGTCACGCCGACGCGGGTGCCGATTGCGGTGGTTGGCCTGGCGCTGAACCGCCCGACGGAGGCGGTGACCGTGGCGCTGCAAGGGCTCCGCTTCCCTCCGAAGGACCTTGAACAATCGCTCGCGCAACAGACGCTTGTCCTTCAAACCGGTCGCGACGCCGTGGCGGACTTCGCGGGCGAGCTGCCGCGCGAGCGGACGGGCGTCTACGTTGGCATGGGCTGCGATGCCGCGATCACGGCGTGGGGTTTGCGCTGGCGCCTGCCTCATCGTCGCACGGACGGACTCGCGCGTCGCGACGAGGCCGCTCCACCGCTGCGGGCCGAGCACGTCGTCGGCACGATGCCAAACATTCCCGCGAACCGGCTGAGCGTGCAGTTGGACGCGGGTGGGGCAGGATTCACGATCGCGGCGGAAGAACTGAGCGGTGTGCGCGCACTGGAAATGGCGTGCGAAGCTTTGCGCCGCGGCGAGATCGACGTTGCCATCGTGGCCGCAGTGGACTGCGCAAACGACATCCGCACACGTCGCGCGCTGGATGCACTAGGAAAGGGAGATCAGGCCAACGACGCAGCGGTTGCCTTCGTCCTCGCCCGCGAGGGGAACGCCTACGCGTGGATCGATGCCAGCGTGGACCGCCCACCCGCCGCTCCCGCCGAACGGCGAGCCCACGCGGCCGCCGGCCTGCTCGACGTCGCAACCGCCGTGCTCCGCCGCACCGACGCAACCGTTCCGGTAACGGCGCTCGGCGGCCAGCGGGCGTCCATCGGCATCCGCACCGGTCCGAGGGCGTGGCGGCAATCCCGCCCTGCCGGCCCCGTGCTCACCATTCCCACACACCGCGCAGTACCGCTTTTCAAGCCGCAAGGGGGCACAATGACCACAATAACGCCAGGGCACGCTGCCCCCCAGAGGATGGCGCCCGCGCCTTCGCTGGTCGGCGTCCTCGACGAACGAGAGGGGCGGCTGGCCCGGGCGGCCCCGGCACCGGCGTCGTTCGCGAGCGCCGCCGTTCCTCATGAACCGGGCGCCAGCCTGCACCCGATCGTCGATGCTTTCGTGACCCAACGCGCGCGTGTCGCGAGCGTTCATCAGGCGTTCATCCATCAACAGATGGAGGTACACCAAGCATTTCTGGCAGGGCGCGCGGACGCGACACGCATGATGCTGGGGATGGCGTCGGGCGCGGGCGTCACCGGGGCGGTCGCGATGCCGATCTCTCCACCGATCGGCCCCGCGCGGAGCGCACGCCCCCCGGTCGCCACGTCACCGCCCGCGCCACCGCCCACCCCGCCGCCGACCGACGCCCGACGCCCAACTCCGGACACCTACGTCGCGGCCGCCACCGCTTCGCGGCCTGCGCCCACGCCCGCCCCCGAGTTGCCCTCGGGCCCACGCCTCAACCGAGCCCAGTTGGAGGCCGGCTCCTCTCACTCCATCACGAAAATTTTCGGCGAGACCTTCGCCCATCTGGATCCGTACACCCGGGTCGTCCGCATGCCGATGCCCCCGCTTCTGCTCGCGGATCGCGTACTGGGCATCTCGGGGCCGCCCCACGTGCTCGGCAAGGGCACGATCTGGACGGAAACGGACGTCACGGACGCGAGTTGGTACCTTCACGACGGACGGATGCCGGGCGGCATCATGATTGAGTCGGGGCAGGCGGATTTGCTGCTCGCAAGCTGGCAGGGCATCGACACGCTGAATCGATCGGAGCGAATCTACCGCCTCCTTGGGTGTGACCTGACATATCTGAGTGAGCTGCCCAAGCCCGGGGACACGCTTAAGTACGACATTCATATCGACGGCCACGCGAAGCTGGGCGATGTTCGGATGTTTTTCTTCCACTACGATTGCCAGATCGCCGGCAGACCGGCGCTTATGGTTCGTCAGGGACAAGCCGGATTCTTCACCGATGCGGAGCTGGCTGCATCGGGCGGTATCCTGTGGGATCCGGCCGTGGATACCGCGGAGCTGGGGCCCCGCGCTGCCGCCATCGCGATCCCCAACCGAACGACGTTTGAGAAGGAACACCTCATCGCGCTCACGGAGCGGCGCCTGGTGGACTGTTTTGGACCGGCGTTCGCCCGCGCACAAACGCATACGTTGAGCCCAACCATCGCAGGCGGTCGGATGCTGTTCCTCGATCGCGCCCAGATCGAGTTCGACGGTGGACCGTGGAAGCATGGATACCTGCGTGCAGAGCAGGATATCTCTCCCGATAGTTGGTTCTTCGAGGGCCATTTCCACAACGACCCGTGCATGCCTGGCACGCTGATGTTCGAGGGTTGTCTACAGGCGATGCAGCTCTACCTCACAGCGATGGGGTTCACGCTGGCACGCGATGGATGGCGGTTTGAGCCCGCCAAGGACGTGACATCCAAGCTCCGGTGTCGTGGACAGGTGATTCCCTCCTCCCGCTTGCTCACCTATGAGGTCTTCGTTCAGGAGATTGGCGGCGGAGATCGGCCGTACGTGAAGGCACAGGTGATGTGCACAGTGGATGGCCTGCGTTGCTTCCACGCCGATCCCATGGTCGTGGAAATGGTGCCGGACTGGCCCCTCACGCGCATGCGACTGCCGGAACCCGACCCAAGGCCGGCGCAGTACGCCTACGCCTCGCTGCTGGCGTGCGCGTGGGGCAAGCCGACCGATGCGTTCGGCCCGATGTATGCTCCCTTCGACTCTCACCGCAAGGTGCCGAGGCTCCCTGGGCCCCCCTACCACTTCATCTCGCGCGTCGTCACGGCAACGGGCGAGGCGGGGGGTCAGAAGCCAGGTGGCGTGGTCGAGGTGGAGTATGATGTTCCTCCCGACGCTTGGTATTTCGCCGAGAATGGGGCGCGCATCATGCCATACGCCGTGCTGCTTGAAGCGGCGCTGCAGCCCTGTGGTTGGCTCGCGAGTTGGACCGGATGCACGCTGGGCACCGATATCGACCTGATGTTTCGAAACCTCGACGGGACCTCGACCCTACACGTGGATGTGACGCCGACAATGGGTACGCTCCGGACGCGGGCCACGCTGCACAAGCTCGTTCGGGCTTCCGGGATGATCATCGTGGGGTTCAAGGTGGAAACACACGTGGGCGCGACTCGCATATTCGACATGGACACCGTGTTCGGTTTTTTTCCACCAGAAGCCTTCGCGAACCAGGCCGGCGTGGGATCCACCCCCGAGGAACGAGCGTTCCTCGCCGCGCCGAGCGACCACGCACGCGATCTACGCGCCACACCTACGTCGCTACTCGCGACCACCAAGATGCTGATGTTGGACCGCGTCACCGGACACGGGGGCGACCATTGGCGCGCCGAGAAGGACGTCATTGCGTCGGACTGGTTCTTCAAGGCGCACTTCTATCAGGACCCCGTTCAGCCGGGCAGCCTCGGCATCGAGGCGATGATCCAGCTGTTGCAGTACGCGATGGTCGAGCGGGGGATGACCGCAGGAATCGAAAATCCACGCTTCGAGGCTATCGCTTCGGGCATTCCGATGACGTGGAAGTATCGCGGGCAGGTCGTGCCAGAGAACAAGCGCATCGAAACGGAAGTGCACATCACACGTGTCGATGGAAACGTGGCCGTTGCGGATGCCTCGCTGTGGGTGGATGGGAAACGGATCTACGATGCAAAGAACCTGGGGATGCGGGTGGTGTCGGGTGGCACGGGCGCGCGGCGGCTCACGCTCGCGGTGCCGGTGGATCACGCCCCGACATGGGTGCTCCCGGCGCTCCCGATGATGACCATGGCGATGACGGTACTCTCTGAGTCGGGGGCGACTACGCTCACCGATGGCGTCGCGTCGCGCTGGCTGACTTTTCCGGACGGCGCTCGGGAGATTTCGGTCGTCCGCAAGGGCGATGTTGTCTCCCTGATCGCCGACGCGCCGTTCTTCTCGGCTCGCGTCGGGGGCTGCGCTGAACCCGCCGCGCCAGCACCCCTCACCGATTCCGTCATGGGCGGCCCGACTGGCGAGGAATTGTACGCCAGCGGCACACTGTTCCACGGCCCACGCTTCCAGGCCCTCGACCGGGTCCTTGCGCACGGCGCAGACGGCGCCACAGTGCAGCTGCGCGGCGGGTTTCCCCCCGACGTGCTTCTCGACGCTGCGACGCATGCCATCCCCCACGATGGGATGGAGCGGTGGTTCGACGTAAAGCCAGGATATGCAGCCTATCCCGCCCGATTGCGACAGCTCATGCTGTTCGGGGCGCCTCCGACGGGTGACGTGATCGTCGAACTGCGTGCCAAGGGCGTCGCAAAGGGGCGCCCGGTCGTCACCGCTCACTTGTACGACGACGACCGCCTCTGTGCATACTTTGAGTTGGAGGAGATCCTGCTGCCGAAGGGGCCCATTGGTTCTGCGTCGCCGGCGGATCGCAGGCGCTTCCTGCTCGGCCACACTACCCCTGGCGTCTCCCTTTCCGTCCTCGACGCCACCAGCGCTCGACTCTCCGCCACGACGGCGATGGCCTCGGACTGGCTCCCTGGCACTCTGGCCCGGGTGTACGGAAGTGCGGACGCCAAAGCGATCGCCGTCAAGGAACTGCTGGGTGCGAAATGCAGCATCCATCCGCACGATGTCGCCGTGCATGCCGACAAGGGGAGTCCAGAGCGCGCGTGGGACTCTCACCACCCCCTCACGACGTACACCGTGCGGCGCTCGGGAGATACCGCGCGGCTTGACGCGCCCCAGCGCATCGACCTCGAACGCACGTTCGCTTGGTGGCGTTCCCGCATCGGCGGGGGGAAGTGGCCCGGTGAGGGTGTCATTACCGCGCTCACGGAGGCGTACGTCGCCGATTTCATCCTTCATGATCCGGTGGGCTTCGCCGCGTTGCAGGGCCCCGTGCTCTTCCTCGCCAACCACGAAAATTACGTGGAGAGCGCGCTTTTCACCACGATCGTGTCCGCACTGCGCGGAGTGCCGACGCGATCGTTGGCAAAGGAGGAGCATCGCGCCGGGTGGCTGGGCGCGTTCCATGACGTGCTGACGACCTATCCAGGGCACGAACAGCCCCCGTTCATCGTTTATTTTGACCAAAGCAAGCCTGCGGAGCTACCCGCGCTCGTTCGTGAACAGTTCCGGGACCACTCGCTGCTCGTCCATGTCGAAGGGACGCGCCAAACGCAGTCCGGTCAGGCCATCACCGCGATCAGTTCGCTGTGGGTGGACGTCGCCATTGAGCGGGGCATTCCTATCGTGCCCGTCGCGTTCCGGGGCGGCGTGAACGGTGAGCGAACAGACCTGCCCGTCGGGCCGCAGGACCACCACGTCGGCTCGGCGATCCTTCCGGCGCTACTCAACGCCCTCCCTTACGCCGAGCGGCGGAAAGCCGTGATCGACGCCATCAACGCCCTGCCTTCGCGCGCGGTGGACGTTCGATACACGCATGTGTCAGCCGGTGTATCGCTGGTGGAACTCGCGCGTCCGGCCTTGCGGGGCGCGGATGCTCCGTGGCGTGTGCGCTTTGAGTCATTGGGGCGTGCAATAGGGTAGGATACCGACATGATCCTACTCTTCCTCCTCGCCTGCGACCCCATTTCTGCCCAGGGGCCCAACAACGATTGTTCCGCCGGGGCCGTGTGGTACGGCGATGGCGATGGCGATGGCTACGGAACGACGGACTTTACCACCACGGCGTGCGACCAACCGGCCCGGCATGTCGCCAACGCTGACGATTGCGACGACGGCGCGGCGGACATCCACCCGGCCGGGGAGGAAATCTGCAATTCCATCGACGATGATTGCGATGGAGGTGTCGACCAGCACGCCGTCGACGCGACGAACTGGTACGCGGACGTCGACGGTGATGGATTTGGTGATCCAGAGGTGTCGACGCCGGCCTGCGAATCGCCCTCGGAAACGGTTGCGAACGGCGATGATTGCATGGATGGCGACGCAGCCGTGTCGCCGGATGCGATCGAAATGTGCGACGTGATCGACAATGACTGTGACGGCGAAGCGGACGAGGACGACGCCGCCGATGCTGAAACCTGGTTCGCGGATACCGACGGCGACCTGTTCGGCGATCCGCTCTCTACGACAACAGCGTGTGTGGTCCCGTCTGGGTATTCCGACGATGACAGTGATTGTGACGACACGACCGCATCCATTCACCCGGGTGCGGTGGAGACATGCAACGACCGCGACGACGACTGTGACGCATCGATCGACGACAATCCAACCGACCCGGCGATCTGGTATTTCGACGCTGACGCCGACGGATATGGGCGGGACTCGCTCACGACGCTGGGCTGCGAAAAGCCCGTCAGCTACGCGCCGACGGGAGACGACTGCAACGACGTGGACGCCGCGATCTTCCCCGGTGCACCCGACGTGTGCGATGCGACCGACTCCGACTGCGACGGGGAGGTTGCCGAGGACGACAGCGCCGACGCCCCGACGTGGTACACCGACGCCGATGGCGATGGCTACGGAGATGCTACGCTGACACACGTCGCGTGTATTGCCCAGCCGGACTACGCGGGAAACGGGGCAGATTGCGACGATGCTGATGGAACCGTCAATCCCGACGAGAGCGAATACTGCGATGGAGCCGACGACGACTGCGACGGGGTGGTGGACGAGGATTCGGTGGACGCCACGCTTTGGTACATCGACACGGATGGCGATGGTTACGGCGACGATGCGACGGCCGCCGCCTCCTGCGCCGCGCCCGTTGGCACGGTCGCGGAAGGCGGCGATTGCGACGAAGGCGACGACACCGTCTCCCCGGGGGACGCCGACACCTGCGGTGACGGTGTGGACAACGACTGTGATGGGGCGTTCGATGGAGGGTGTCGGCCCTTCGGATCGCTGACGTTGAGCGACGCAGATGGCGTTGTTCCGGGCACGGCCTCGGCGAGCCTGGGCAGCGCCATTGCGGTGGGCGATGTCACCGGCGATGCCTACGCGGACGTCCTCGGCGGCGCAAGCGCGGCTCCAGGGTTCGTCGTGGCGCCTGGTCCTGTCGGCGACCCGGACTTTGGCGGTGCCAGCGCGATGTGGCACGTTGGCGGTACTTCGGAGGGCGCCAGCGTTGCCGTAGGTGACCTCGACGACGACGGTGTGGGCGATGTCATCGTGTCCGACTATACGAGCTTTGGCAGGGCTAACTTCTACCCAGGGCCGATCACGTCGGCCTCGCTCGCTGCCGGCGCGACCACGATCTGGGGCTTCACCTCCAGCGACTTGCGCCTGGCCGTCGCAGACATGGACGACGACGGCGTGGAGGATCTCATCATGGCCCAGTACGGCGACACGGCGAGCGGAGTCGCCGGAGGTGGTTCCATTTGGGTGGATGAGGATCCCCCGGCCGGGGGATACGAGATCATCTCGAGTCGATTTGAGGTGCGCCTGGAAGGGACGACGGCGGGAATGAGTCTCGGCTCTGCCGTCGATGCCAGCGGCGACATCGACGGTGACGGCATCGCAGACATTGCCGCGGGTACGCATCCCTCGATCAACCGGGCGCTCGTGTTCCTCGGTCCCATCACCTCAAACCGAACGGACGCAATGGCGGACGTCGATCTTGAAGGGGTCACCGACGACGATTATTTTGGCATCGCCGTGACAATCGTGGGCGATAACAACGGCGATGGATATGATGAATTGCTCGTCGGCGCACCGGCTTCCGGCGGCGGGTCAGGAGCCGCCTATCTGTTCGATGGCCCCGTCAGTACGATGACGTCGCCAAGTGCGGCCGTAGCGACGTTCTCCGGCACCATCGCCGGCGACTATGCAGGCTACACGCTTGCGGCCGGAGATGTCGATGGTGACGAACTTGCAGACGTCATGATTGGAGATAGCAACACGAGCACCTATGTGCTGTACGGTCCGACACGTGGCACATTCGATGAATCCCTTGCCGATGCCATCATCACCGGCAGCGTCGCTGAACCGCATCTGGCTGCCGGCGACACCGAGGCCACTGGATTCGACACGCTAATCCTCGGTGATCGCAATGCATCCGCATATGACGGCGCCGTCTACGCCTTCCTCGGCGGGGGCGAGTAGGCCGGCTCCGTATCGATGATCGACGCCAACGCATCCGCCCAATCGCTTCCTGAATTCAGGCCGCGAACGAGGACGAGTTGGGTCCCTCCGGCGGCGATGAAAGCCTCGCGCTCTTCCACAGCTATCTCGTGTAGTGTCTCAAGACAATCCGCCACAAACGCTGGACATGCAACGGCGACACATCGTATTCCTGCACGCGCCAACTCCGCCAAATGATCGTGCGTCGTGGGACCGAGCCACTCCGCTCTCCCAAGTCGCGATTGAAACGAAACCGACCATGAAGGCACCGCTCCCCTCGCCGCGAGTGCGTCGCCCACCGCCCGCGCCGTGGCAAAGCACTGGCTGCGATAACAATCCCGAGAAGTATCAGAAGTTCGTGCTTCGCATGCCGCATCTACACACGGCACCTGCGCCACCGGCAACCCGTGGAAGCTGAACACAAGATGGTCAAACGTCCCGGCCTCCACAATCCGCCGCGCGATGGCGCCCCCAAACCCGGCGTCCTCAAAAAACGGTGGCACGATTCGCACATCGGACGATCGGCCGAGGTCGCGCCACGCCAGGAGGGCCGCCGCCGTCGCTCCGCCAACGGTTGCGGCCGCGTTCTGTGGGTACAGGGGCACGATCACCAGCTCATCCACCGCCCCCAGCATCCCCATGGCATCTGCGATCGACGGCGATCCCACCTGCATCCCAATCGCGACGGTATCGTTCGGGAAGCGTTTCTGGACCTCCTCAGCGAGCCCGCGCGCGTGCACCAGCAGTGGCGAGCCCGCCGCAGTCCAGATCGCGCGGTACAGTCGCGCGCTCGCCCGTGCCCGGAACGGGGCAATCACGAGGTTGACAAGCAGCCACCGGAGGATCGCCGACATCGGCATCACCCGGGGGTCGTCCAACAGCG
Organism: Klebsiella pneumoniae; assembly: GCA_945861635.1. Taxonomy (GTDB): domain Bacteria; phylum Myxococcota_A; class UBA796; order UBA796; family SXON01; genus CAMAWH01. The sequence continues at coordinate 69,911 of CAMAWH010000007.1, forward strand.
CGCGCAGGTACCGCCACACCGCCACCGGCGTCGGCGCATCCGGCGTGCCGAGGTTGACCAGGACGATGCCGCGGCGCTTGGACTGCATGCGGCCTCACTACCCGGCAATCCTCGACGTGCCAAACGCTTGCATCCGGTATAGACCCCGCCTCGCCCCCAACCATGCGTTTTCACCACGTCACCATCGAGTCCGTCCGCTATGAGCTGGCGCCAACTCGTGTCACCAGCGGACACCTTGAAGACAGGTTGAACGGGGCTTTGGTGCGTATGCGCCTGCCCCCCAAACCGATCGAACTGCTGACGGGCATCACGGAACGGAGTTTCTGGGAGCCCGGCACGTCGGTCACGGACGTCGCGACCCTTGCCGCCCGAAAAGCGATCGATGCGGCGGGGATCGATCAAAATCGCGTGGGAATGTTGATCAACACGTCGGTCTGCAAGGACTACCTTGAGCCGTCGATGGCGAGTCTGGTTCATGGCGCTCTGGAAATGCCGGCCACTTGTCGAAACCTCGACATCGCGAACGCCTGCTTGGGTTTTCTCAACGGAATGGAGTTTGCCGGACAAATGATCGAGGCCGGGGTGATCGACTACGCCGTCCTGGTAGACGGGGAAAGCGCGGGTCAGATCGTTGACAGCACCATCAAGCGCCTGCACGCGCCCGAATCGACCTCGCAAGACTTCTGGGACAATTTCGCGACGTTGACGCTGGGCTCTGCGGCCGTGGCCATGGTGCTGGGGCACGAGCGCAACACGCGCACCGGTCACAAGATGAACGGCAGCGTCTCTTTGGCCGACACAGCGAACAACAAGCTCTGTCTGGGAACGACGGAGCGCATGGTCACCGACTCGACGCGGTTGCTCAAGGCCGGCGTGGCGCTCGCCCGACGTACCTGGGCGGTGGCCGCCGACGAACTTCCCGGGTGGAACCCCGCGACCATCGATCATTTCGTGTGTCATCAGGTGGGCAAGGCGCACCTCGCAGCGCTGTGTCAGGCGCTCGAGATCGAGCCGTCGAAGTGTCACCTGACGTACCCAACCTTCGGAAATGTGGGTCCGGCCGCCGTTCCGCTGACGCTTGCGCTCGCGGATGACGCCGGCAAGATGCATCCGGGGCAACACGTTGCGCTGATGGGCATCGGGTCCGGTCTGAACGTCGCAATGATGAGCCTGACGTGGTGACGGGGGCGCGCTGATGGCCGAGGCCTGGCGGGAACTCTACCCCTTCCGCTCCCACTTCCTCGACGTTCACGGCCACGCGCTGCACTACGTTGATGAAGGCGCCGGCGCACCGATGTTGCTGGTCCACGGAAACCCGACGTGGTCGTTCTACTGGCGGGAGATGGTGAAGCAGTTCTCCACCAGTATGCGGGTCGTCGCGCCAGACCACATCGGCTGTGGGCTCTCCGACAAGCCACAGGATTGGTCGTACCGGCTCGCCGACCACATCGCCAACCTCGAACACCTCGTGCTCTCCTTGGACCTCCACGACATCACGCTCGGCGTACACGACTGGGGCGGCGCCATCGGCATGGGCGTGGCCGTGCGGCATCCGGAGCGCTTTCGGCGGTTTGTTGTGTTCAATACAGCTGCATTTCGTGCCCCGACCATTCCGCTGCGCATCGCGGCCTGTCGTATTCCGGGTGTGGGCGCGTTCGCCGTGCGGGGCCTCAACGGCTTCGCCGGCGCCGCCACCGTCATGGCGACAGAACACGGGCTGAAGGGCGCAATCAAGCAGGGGTATCTTGCTCCCTATGATTCTTGGGCGAATCGCGTAGCCGTGCATCGGTTCGTGCAGGACATCCCGATGCAGGCCGGTCACCCGTCCTGGGACACGCTCGCCGCCATCGAGGCGGGCTTGCCATCGCTGGTGGGCAAACCGATGACGTTGATTTGGGGTGAGCGAGACTGGTGCTTTACCCCAGCGTTCCGTGCCGAGTGGCAACGTCGTTTCCCGGCTGCCGAGGTCCATCCGCTGGCGGACGCCGGCCACTACGTGGTGGAGGACGCATCGGACCGCGTCGTCGGCTTGGTTCGGGACTTTCTGGCCCGATGAACGTTGCGGATCACCTCGCCGCGGCGGCGCTCCGGGCGCCGGAAGCGCTCGCGATTCACGTCGTCGCGACCGGCGAGGCCATCACGTTCGGCGAGTTGGACCGCCAAACCACCGCCGTCGCGCTCGGACTCACGAAAATCGGCATACAACCCGATGAGCGGATCCTCGTCATGGTGCGCCCGGGCATCGAGATCATCACCCTCACCTACGCGCTGTTCCGCATGGGTGCCCTGCCCGTGCTCATCGACCCGGGCATGGGTCGGGCTGCATTCCTGGCGTGCGTCGCGAGCATGAAGCCAACCGGGTTGATTGGGATTCCGCTCGCGCATGTCGCGCGATTCCTGTTCCCCTCGACGTTTCGGAGCGTGAAACACGCGATCACGGTCGGCACGCGCTGGTTCTGGGGCGGGCCGACATTCGCGCAATTGCGTTCGACGCCCGGTGCGTTCACACGCGTCGAGATGGACTCGGAGTCACCGGCCGCGATCCTCTTCACTTCCGGGTCCACGGGGCCTGCCAAGGGTGTCCTTTACACCCATGGGATCTTCGACGCGCAGGTCCACGCGCTGCGCGAAACCTACGGCTTTGAAGCAGGCGAGATCGATGTCGCGGCGTTTCCGCTCTTCTCACTTTTCGACAATGCGCTCGGCATGACGAGCATCATTCCCGACATCGACGCGTCGAAGCCCGCATCCGCGCGCCCGGAAAAAATCGCCGACGCCATCACTCGATTCCATGCCACGACGGCCTTCGGCTCGCCGGTCATCTGGCGAAAGGCCGCACCGTGGTTCTTGGCGAATAGCCTGGTGTTTCCCGAGCTTCGCCGCATCATGATCGCGGGGGCGCCGATCTCACCCGGGCTCCTCGAAACGTTGCTGACGGCGCTGCCAAACGGAGACGTCGGCACTCCGTATGGGGCAACCGAGGCGTTGCCGGTGGCGTGCGTGTGGGGGCGGGAGATCCTTGCGGAAACGGCGGAACAAACACGGGCCGGCGCCGGCACCTGCGTGGGTCGCGTGGCGTTCGGCATCGACCTGGTGATCATCGGCATCGACGACGGCCCGATTCCGGTCTTCGATCCCAGCTTGATCCTGCCGGACGGTGAAGTCGGCGAGATCTGCGTCCGAGGCCCGCAGGTCACCCGCGCCTATGTCGAGCGCGAGGACGCCAACGCAGCCGCCAAAATGGCAGACGGCACCACCACATGGCATCGCATGGGGGACCTTGGATATCGTGACCCCCAAGGTCGCATCTGGTTTTGCGGTCGCAAGTCCGAGCGCGTCGGCGGGCTCTACACCGACCAGGTGGAGGGAGTATTCAACGGGTGGCCGGGTGTGACGCGGTCCGCGCTCGTTGGCGTGGATGGCACGGCCATTCTGGTCGTTGAAGGCGCCAAGAACACGGCGCTCGCCACGCGGATCACGGACACGGGCCGGGTCGCACGGGTGCTGTTCCATCCTGCGTTTCCTGTGGACCCGCGCCACCAGAGCAAGATTCACCGGCATACGCTGGCCGCCTGGGCGAAGGAGCAGGCGCAATGAACGCGTTCGTAACGGGAGGTCACGGTTTCCTCGGGGGTGCCATCGTGCAGCAGCTCCGCGCCGCCGGCCACACCGCCACAGCGGCATCGCGAGCCAGCGGATTGGACATCGGCAACGCGGACGCGCTGAAGCGCGCGATGGAAGGGCACGATGTGGTGTTCCACGTGGCAGCAAAAACTGGGGTGTGGGGACCACGCGCCGAGTTCGAGCGAACCAACCTCACCGGTACTGAAAATGTGGTGGCGGCCTGCCAAGCAACAGGTGTGAGCCGCCTCATTTTCACTGGCTCGCCCAGCGCAGTCTTCGATGGCAAGGATCACCGTAACGCTGGGAATGACCTGCCCTATCCCACGGTGTTCGAGAGCGACTACCCCCGGACCAAGGCACTCTCCGAAGCGATGGTTACGGCAGCGAACAACCCAAGCCTGGCCACGGTATCGGTGCGCCCGCACTTGATCTGGGGCCCCGGAGACCCGCACCTGCTGCCGCGACTGATCCTGCGGGCCCAACAGGGCCGCCTACGGATCGTCGGGGATGGAACGAATGAAGTCAGTATTACCTACATCGACAACGCCGCCGCGGCGCACGTGCAAGTGGCGCGGGCACTCGGCCCCTGGTCCGCTTGCGCTGGGAAGGCGTACTTCGTCAATGACGAGGTTCCCGTCGTTCTTTGGACATGGCTGAATCGTTTGTTGGGGGCCCTGGGCGTTGCCCCCGTCACCCGCAGGGTGTCCCTGTCGACGGCCCGAGCGCTTGGAGGAGCCGCCGAGCTGGTGTACCGAACGCTCGGGCTCGCGGGTGAGCCGCCGATGACCCGCTTCGTTGCCTCACAGCTCGCCACCTCCCATAGTTATGACCTCGGCCCTGCGAGACGCGACTTTGGCTACGTTCCCCCGGTCGATGCGGAAACCGCCTTTCAACGAACCATCGCCGCTTGGAAGGCGACGCCAGGAGAGCACAAATGAATCCCCTCCCCTCGGCCATTGACCCCAATAGCCCGGAGTTCGCCGAGAATCGTGCGGCGATGGCGGTCCACGTCACGCGCCTGCGGGAGGAACTGCGGATCGCCCGCAATGACCGGTCCGCCAAAGCACTGGCGCGCCACACCGAGCAGGGGAAACTCCCCGCCACCCAACGATTGGAGCGCCTCCTCGACCCCGGGACTCCTTTTCTGGAGGTTGGCGCCCTGGCAGCGCGGGGAATGTATGAGGGCGGCGTCCACAAGGCCGGAACCATTGCCGGAATCGGCGTGATCAGTGGGCGAACCTGCATGGTGAGCGTGAATGATGCCATGGTAAAGGGCGGCACCATCTACCCCATGGGAGTGAAAAAGGCGTTGCGCCTCCAGACCATGTCGATGGAGAACAACCTGCCCTTCGTCTCACTTATCGACTCCGGCGGCGCGTACCTGCCACTCCAAAGTGAGGTTTTTCCGGACGTCGACGACGGCGGGCGCATCTTCTACAATCAAGCGCGGATGTCCAAACTTGGCATCCCCCAGATCGCCGCCGTCATGGGACTCTGCACCGCCGGGGCCGCGTACATTCCGGCCATGAGTGATGAGGTCGTACACGTCACCGGCACCGGCGCCATCTTCCTCGGCGGACCGCCACTTGTGAAGGCCGCAACCGGCGAGGAAGTAAGTGCCGAAGACCTCGGTGGCGCCGATGTGCATTGCCGCGTTTCCGGTGTGAGTGATCACTTTGCCACAGGCGACGAGGACGCAATTCGGAAGGTGCGGGACATTGTGGCCGCTCTGCCCTACCAAGCGCGCAACGACGTAGAGCGCAGACCGGTGCGCCCCCCCCTGCACCCTGCGGACGAGTTGGATGGCATTGTCCCTCCCCGCCTGACCACGCCGTTTGACATCCGCGAGATCATTGCGCGAATCGTGGACGTCAGCGAATTTCTGGAGTTCAAGGCGCTCTATGGACCGACGCTCGTGTGCGGGACGGCGTGGATTCACGGCTACCCCGTCGGAATCCTCGGAAACAACGGCGTCCTGTTCAGCGAGTGTGCACAGAAGGCAACCCAGTTCATTCAACTGTGTGAGAAGCGAGGCATTCCTCTCGTATTCCTGCAAAATATCGCTGGCTTCATCATCGGGGAAAAGTACGAGCGTGGCGGGATTACCAAGCATGGGCATCAGATGGTCAACGCCGTAGCCACGTGTACAGTCCCGCGCTTTACCGTCATCGTCGGCGGCTCGTTTGGAGCCGGCAACTACGCGATGTGTGGGCGTGCGTATGGCCCGCGCTTCCTCTGGATGTGGCCCAACGCGCAGATCGGGGTCATGGGCGGCGCACAGGCAGCAGGCGTGCTCATCTCTGTCGCCAACGGGCAGCGGGAGCGCGCGGGAATTCCACCCCTGACGCCTGAGGAGGAAGAGTCCGTGCGTGGCCCCGTGATGGAGAATCAACTTCGCGAAGGCGATGCTTGGCACTCGACCGCGAACCTCTGGGACGACGGCCTCATCGAGCCGGCGCACACCCGGGACGTCCTCGGACTGTCGATCGCGGCGGCGCTGCACGCTCCCTTGCGCGACGGTCCACCAGGGTTTGGGACATTCCGGATGTGATCAGCGCCCGAAGGCCCGGACGACGGCGTTGCGCATGTCTGCGACATAGATGGTATCGGGTCCGAGGAGGATGTCGGAGGGAAACGAGAGGCTGGCATCGTGGGGATCGCCGCCATCTCCACTGTAGGCCGCCTCCCCGCTGCCCGCGAGCACCGTGCGCTCCGCTGCGTCGATCCGCAGAACTTGATTGTGTCCCGAATCCGCGACGATCAGGGCGCCATCCTCGTCCATCGCGACGCCCCATGGGTACATCAGCCCCGCGGCGACAGTAGAGACGATCTCTGAGTTCGGCTCATACCTGCGGATCTCGTGGTCGAGCGTGGACGCGATGTAGAGCGCACCGTCGGCAAAGGTTAGTCCCTGCGGCCCGGATGTTTGGATGGGCAGCGTGCGAATCGTCCCGTCGTGGAGGACTGCACGCACGCAATTGTTCATCGTGTCTGCGATGTAGAGGGTGTCGTCGTCGCCCAGAGCTATCCCCCCAAGGTAGGCGCTCATTGTCGCGGACGTCGCGGGGCCACCATTCCCCGAGTTTCCCTCCTCTCCCGTGCCCGCAACCACCGTGACCAAACCGTCATCTCCCACACGCAACACCCGCGCCTCGTGAGAGGCGGAGAGGTACATCGCGCCGTCGGCGGCCCACACCACATCGATGGGGTTCTCCATGGGCGACGCCAGGATGGGCACCCCCGGGGTCGAGTAGTCGTGATCGCCGTTCCCTGCAATCGTGCGCAGCGAACCGTCCTCAGCCAGCGCGCGCACCCGCATGTTGTTGTAGTCCACGACGGCAAGTTCGGCGTCCGGCGTCCACCCAAGGGCGGATGGAAGGTACAACCAGCTGTCTGTCGCCGCCAGCGCATCGCCGTTGAAGCCGATGTCGCCGGTACCGATGACGGTGCAGATGACATCGAGGGCGGGCACACACGCGCCCGGCGCTGGAGGATCCGGCACCGGGCACGCGAGAAGCAAGAGCAGGAGCATCGTCGGGAACTCTGCCCTATTTGTAGACTACCCGGAACACCTGATTGAAGGTGTCACCGATGTAAACGTTGCCAGCTGCGTCCGCCGAAACCCCGTACGGCTTGTTCAGCGTCGCGTCGGCCGCAAGGCCGCCGTTGCCATCGAAGCCGGGAACGCCGCAGATTCCCGCGAACGTGTCGATATTGCCGGACGTGTCGATCACCCGGATGCAGCTGTTCTCCGTGTCGGCCACGTAGACTTCACCTTCCGGCCCGACGGCCACGTCCGCGGGCGAGAAGATACGAGCCTCCAACGCCGAACCACCGTCACCACTGTACCCGGCCGTGCCATCTCCCGCGAGCGTGGTGATGATCCCCGACGTCATGTCAATGACGCGGATGCGCTGGTTGCCGGTGTCGGCCACGTACATCTTTTCTCCCGCGATGGCGATGCGGTTCGCCGGCGCGGCCGCCTGCCCCTTGATGCCGGCCAGCTGCGCGAGCGACGCAAGACCACCATCCCCCGAGAAGCCGGAAACACCTGTACCCGCGTAGGAGTTGATGATGCCCAGGCCGTCCACACTGCGGATGCGCCAATTGGCCATGTCCGAGATGTAGAGCGTTCCATCCGACCCGAATGCGACCGAAGACGGCAGGTCCAACTTCGCGAGTTTGGCATCGCCGCCATCCCCCGCATACGAGCGCGAGCCGTCACCAGCCACGAAGGTGAGCGCGCCCGTGGACAGGTCGATCCGCTCGACGCGACTGTTGTGCCACGCGGCAAGGTACAGGACTCCGTCCGCCGAGAAAGCGATATTGCTCGGGTGGTTGAACGCAGCGTCGAGCGCCGGACCTTCCGGACCATCCCCAAGGAAGCCGATACCGGCGACCGTGTCCACCGTTCCGTCGGGATCGACTCGCCGAATACGATGGTTGTTCCAGTCTTCCAGATACGCGCCACCGTCCGGCCCGAAGGTCAGATCCTGCGGCAGGTAAAGGTGGGATTCCAGCGCGGAAATGTCGTTCTTGCCAAGCGCAGGAATACCCGTCCCGGCGAAGGTGCAGATGTGGCCGGAGACGGCGTCACATTCCTCAACCGTAAATGCAGAATCATCCGATGGTTCACCGGTTTCTGCGATGGGCGTTTCACAAGCGAGGAGGAGGAAGGCGATCATGGGTACACCACCCGGATGACGTGGTTGTAGGTATCGGCAATGTAGACCGCGCCGTCTTCACCGACGTCGAGGCCATAGGGGTGGTTGAGGCCGGCGTCGAGGGCCGGGCCGCCATCGCCCAGGTAGTCGAGCGTGCCGTTTCCGGCGATCGTGCTGATGATCCCGCTGGCGAGATCGACCATTCGCACTCGGCTATTGTCCGTGTCGGCAATATACATCTTGCCGCCGAGCACCTCGATGTCCGTGACGTAGTTGATCTGGGCCGCACCGGCCGCGCCCCCGTCTCCGGAGAATCCGGCCGTGCCGTTCCCGACGACGGTGGAGATCGAACCCGCCGCAAGATCGATAGCGCGAATGCGGTGATTCTCCGTATCGGACACATAGAGGATGCCATCCGCCAGCGCGAGTGAGCCGCCCGGCCGCGGATTGGTGCCGCTCGGGAAGGCAAAGTTCACGTCCGTCAGCGCACCGCCGTCACCAGCGTAGCCCTTCGTCCCATTGCCAGCGACCGTGCTGATGGTGAAGTCCGGCGCAAGCGCCCGCACGCGCTGGTTGCGCATGTCGAGGATGTAGATCGTGCCGTCATCGGCAATCTCTACTGCTTTGGGCTGGTTCATCAGCATGCCGACCGCCGTGTCGCCGTTGTCACCGACAAAACCCGGCGTGGCTCCGCAATGGACCATCACCAAGCCGGTGGCTGGGTCCCACGTGCGAACTTTGTGAGTGTGCCAGGACGCGGAGAGCAAGGTGCCATCCGGGAAATACACAGCATCCGTCGGGTGGTTCAGGTTGATGCTGGTGCCCGGAGCGCCCGGCGGCGTCTTGTCCGAACCGTCCGGAGGACCATCGCCCACGAAATCGGTGCCCATGATCGTAATCACGGTGTCATCGGGCTTGACCATGCGAATCTTGTGATTGTTCCAGTCCTGAATGATCGGGTTCCCAAGCGGGGAGACCTCGATATCCGTGGGGAAGTAGAACCACGCATCCCGACGGTCACCGCCCTCTCCGTAGTATCCGGCATCTCCCGTGCCGGCGTACGTGCAGATGTTTCCGGAAGCGTCGTCACAGGCCGCGGGTGTCGCTCCGGAGTCATCCGGACTGCCCGTTTCTCCCGGAGTAGGTCCGCCATCGCAGGCGGTCAGAAGAAGAACGATGAGACTCACAAGCCCTCCAGTTTGGGAACGGTGCGGCTGCCCGCGTAAATCAAAACACCTTGTATCAACGGGAGCGAAGATACGTGACCGCCCACGGCCCACACCCCTCCCTCGGGGTCCGTGTAGACGGAGTGGAGATCCTGCAGCGTCGCGCGTTCGCGCTCGTCTTTTTCCCAGCCCTGGGTTCCACGGAAATAGACCTCCCCCTGTTGACCGGCCGCAATGGGCGTGTTCGCGCCATCATCCCAGACGCCGCTGATGGCGTACGAAAACGCCGGCGATTCCTCCACCCACGCGCCGTCCACCCACGCGAGTATCGTGCCGGCAATGTTCCCGCCGACGGCATAACGCCCGTTGATCGTAAACAGATTTGCGATCGATCCGGTCGGCACCGAGGACCACTCGATGCCGTCAAAATGTACTGTAGTTCCTGCTGAACCGACGGCCCACACGTCCGTCGGTGAGGAACCCCAGATCTTGAACAGGGCGATCTGGGCGGCGACATCGGCGGGCAGCGCAACTTCCGACCAAACGGCACCGTCAAAGTGAAACATTTTTGCTGTATCACCCGCAGCGTCGGGGTTCCCCCCAACGGCCCAGACGTCATTGGCGGCGCCAGGCCAGATACCGTAGAGCGTCGTCGTGACGTCCACAAGATCGGCGATCACCGTGCCCGTTGCAAGGTCGTAGCGGAAGATCCGCCCGCCCCAACCGCAGACGTACAGGGTGTCGTCGAGACCCCACACCCACCACAGATCTCCCGAATCCGGCGCCGTCACGCCCGTCCAGCCCCCGCCGTCGTAGTGAACCCAAATGGGGCCCGCGCCCGCGTCCGAACCCACCAACCACACGTCATCGGTGCCCGTACCCCACACGCTGAGCGGGGCCGCGGACATTCCCTGACCGACGGCAACCCACTGGACGGACCCAACGCCGGAGTCCGCCGTGTCGCCACCCGTGTCAGCGGTGGCGGGCGGCCCACCCGGACACGCGAGCAGCGTCGTAAGGAGCAACATGCGGGGCGCATCATTCCCGCTGGCAGCGCGCTCGTCAACAACGGATGCCAGTTAGGCTGAAATATGCACATCCTCATCGCCGGGCGCGGTGAAATTGCCGTGCGGGTGGCGCGTGGCGCTCGCGAGAGTGGTCACACCACCGTGGCGGTCTACACGGATCCCGATCGGGGCGCGCCGCACGTCGTCGCGTGCGATGCCGCGCTGCCCATCGGGGATGCGCGCGGGTATCTGGATGTGACGCGCCTCTTGGAGGCGGCGCGCACCTCGGGCGCCGCCGCCGTGCACCCGGGGTACGGTTTCCTGTCGGAGAATGCTGGTTTCGCGCAGGCTGTGACCGATGCAGGGCTCGTCTGGATTGGGCCGCCACCGTCCGCCATCGCCGTAATGGGAGACAAGCTGGCCGCCCGCCGCGCGATGGTGGCCGCCGGCGTTCCCGTGATTCCCGGCGTGGAGAATGGAAATCCGGTGTCCATCGCGGCGCTTGGATTCCCCGTGATGATCAAGGCCGCACACGGCGGGGGTGGCAAGGGCATGCGGATCGCTCGGAATCCGCAACAACTGGAGGATGCATTGACCGACTCTGCGTCGGAAGCGAATCGCTCGTTTGGTCATGGGGCGGTGTACGCCGAGCGCCTGCTGGAGCGGTCACGCCACGTCGAGGTGCAAATCCTCGCCGATGCCCATGGCCACGTCATGCACCTCGGTGAACGGGAGTGTTCCATCCAGCGGCGGAACCAAAAGATCGTGGAAGAAGCCCCCTGTATTGCGCTTGCCGACGGCACACGTGCCGCCCTGTGCGCGGCTGCGGTATGCGCCGCGGAGGCCGTCGGTTACCGGAGCGCAGGGACCGTCGAATTTCTCGTGGCCGAAACAGGAGAGTTCTACTTTCTGGAAATGAACACCCGAATACAGGTGGAACACCCCGTCACGGAGCTTGTGTGGGGCGTTGATATCGTGTTCGAGCAGCTCCGCATCGCGTTGGGGCAGCCGCTGTCGTGCCTCGATGCCCACCCGCGCGGCCACGCCATTGAGTGCCGCGTATACGCCGAGGATCCTGAAACGGGATTCAGTCCCTCCCCCGGCACGGTGCGGCGTCTGCGGGAGCCGAGCGGTCCGGGCATTCGAAATGACCTCGGCGTACTCTGCGGCGCGGAGATTCCGCTGGACTACGATCCGCTGATCTCCAAGGTGATCGTGCAGGCCCCGACCCGGACGCTCGCCATCGAGCGCATGCGCCGTGCGCTCGGGGAGTACGAGATCGCCGGCGTAGCGACGACGATCGAATTCCTGCGCGATGTGTTGGCACATCCGGCGTTTGTCGCCGCGGACACACCGACGGACTTCCTCGCCCGCCATTTCGCGGAGTGGTCACCCTCGCGCGAAACCGATGCCGCCCTGATCGCGGCATGGGCCATTGCCCGGTTGACGCCGACCGCTGCGGGCACGGCGAACGCGAAACAGCCCTCGCCGTGGACAGCGCTCGGCGCGTGGGGCCGCTCGTGAAGCTACGCGTGGGTACCCATGTCGTCGACGACGTGGACGTCGTGGTGGCGGGGGCACACGTCACGGTGACCATCGGCGGACTGATACATTCGTTTATGTATCATAGTCTTACGGATGGAACCCTGCTTATCGTCGGTCCTTCCGCAGCGCACCGAGCATGGAGTGACGGCGAGTGGTCGGTCGTGGATGGATGCGCTCGCCGAGTGACGACGGACGCGGTCCGGGCACTGCCCGCGCACGTCGGAGAGGTCACGCCGCCGATGCCGGCCGTCGTCGTCAACGTCCTGGTCGCCGTGAACGACGTCGTGGCAATGGGCGCTCGGCTGATCGTGGTGAGCGCGATGAAAACGGAGACGACGCTGCGTGCGCCGCGCGCAGGCAGGATCTCCGCCGTTCGTGCCGTCCCCGGCCAGAACGTGCGTCCCGGGGAGATCCTGATCGACATCGAGGAGGCGGCGAACCCGTGATCGCCACCATCACGCTCAACCGACCGCACGCGCGCAACGCGCTCGACCTTGCGACGCTGGACCGCGTGAACGCGGAGTTGGATGCCGCACGGAATGCCCGGGTGGTGGTGTTGACCGGTGCGGGTGACGCAGTGTTTTGCGCCGGCGCCGATCTGGCCGAAGTGGCGGGAAATCCGGGCGCCCGGAGCGAGGCTGCCCGGAGATACGCAAGGCTGCTGGCGAGAATTGCGACTTTTGAGCGTCCGATCATCGCCCGCGTCAACGGGCACTGCCTCGCCGGCGGGATGGGGCTGCTGCTTGCCTGTGATCTCGCGATTTCTGCCGACGACGCCACGTTTTCCATTCCCGAAGCGGCGGTCGGTCTGTGGCCGATGATGGTCGGCGCCTTTCTCATTCCCGCGATCGGCCGGCGCCGGGCGCTGGAACTGGCGTTGACGGGGCGGAAACTGTCCGCGGCGCAAGCCCAGGACTGGGGCCTGCTCAACCGCGCGGTACCTCGTCACGATTTGGACGCGGCGGTTGCCGAATTCACCGCCGCTGTCATCGCCCGTGGACCGGCCGCGATCCGGCGGGGCCGCGAGGCGTGGCGTGACGATGTTGAACCGCGACTCCTCTCCCTCGCCGATGCGCTCGGCACAGTGATGGATGACCCCGAAGCCCTCGAAGGCCTGACCGCCTTTCTCCAAAAACGCTCGCCAACGTGGCCCGAGGATCCGATATGAGCCTGTACACCCGTCTGAATCAGGATCCTGGACGTCCGTGCATGATCACCGCCGCGCTCTCCGGAGTCGTGGCGAATCGTGCCCAATGCGCCGCGATTCCCTACACCCCCGAGGAGTACGCGGCGGAAGCGCGGCGTGCCTACGAGGCCGGAGCCGCGGCGGTGCACATCCACGCGCGTACGCCCGACGGAACACCCTCGTTCGAAGTGCAGGACTATCGCAATATTCGGGACGCCATCGTTGCGGAATGCCCCATGATCATCAATTTTTCCACGGGCGCCATGGACGTGTCCGTGGACAAGCGCCTAGAATATTTGAAGGAGGTACAACCAGCGGTAGCGGCGCTCAACATGGGTTCGATGAATTACGCGAAATACAGCGAGAAGAAGAAATCCTTTGTTTTCGATTTCGTTTTTCAGAATCCATTTTCCGAAATCCGCGCATTTCTCGGGGCGATGAACGAGCTCGGCATCAAGCCAGAGTGCGAGTGCTTTGACGCAGGGCACGTTGGCAGCCTGCACCCGCTCATCGACATGGGCCTGTTGAAGCCGCCGTTTCAGGTGTCGCTGATCATGGGGGTTATCGGCGGCGTTCCAGGAACGGTCCCGAACCTGATTCATCAGGTGGAAGGTCTGCCACCGAACAGCGATTGGGAGATCATTTCCCTTTCTTTGGACCAGTGGCGCATGCTGGCCGCCGGTGCGGCGTTGGGCGGAAACGTGCGCGTCGGGCTGGAAGACAATTTCTACCTGTCCGCAGGCGTAATGGCGAAATCAAACGGCGAGTTGGTTGAGAAGGCCGCCCGGATGGTGACCGATCAAGGCCGAACCCTCGCGACCGTCAGCGAATGCCGGGATCGGTTGGCACTTCTTCATCCGTAATGTCCAATTCGGATAATTCCGACCCGTCAGGTCGCCTTTCATGGCGTACCCAAGCGCCTTTGGACAAACGTTCGTGCGGGTAGTACGCGGTCTTGTAAAAAAGCGCCGCGCAATCCTGCACCCAGAGTCCAAGGTAGTACCAGCGGATTCCACGCTCACGACAAATCTCTATTTCCTTGAGCACGCTGTAGACACCGAACGATCGCCAGTCCGAACGCGGATCGAAATAGTGGTACGCGCTGTTGGCGCTTGATCGCCCAAAATCTAACAAGGAAAGCGCGACGAGCCGTTCGTCTTCGTAGTACCGGACCTCCGATGTTGGAGCGCACGATTCGACCAGCCAATCCCGATACCCAACGGGGTCACGACGACTGTTCGGGGTGAGGAGCCCGCGGGCGCGCCGGTGACGGTTCCACAGCGACACACGCCGCCGGGTGAGCGTTGGCGGCCCCAATTCCACGCGCACCTGTCCCTCATTTCGCTTCCACACGCGGCGCTGCGAGCGCGAATGCCCGAACGCCGCCACGTCCACGCGCACCGGTTCACAGGCCGTGCAAAACGGGCACTCCGTCCGGAAAACCGTTCCGCCAACCCGCTGATCACCCTCTTCCAGCAGCAGGTCGAATTGTTCCGGCGTCAGGGGTTCGAGGGGCGCCCGGGCCGGGCAGCGGGCCACCTGCGTCGGGCGATAGACGCATTCCTCGAACTGGTCGTGAACGATTCGCGTCTCGGGGCGCGCGCGCATGCTGGCAACGTAGACGCCGGACCCCGTTACCGCCATCCCTCGCGCGATAGGAATCGAGATGGATGAAGCCGCGTTGATTCGGTTCTTCGAGGAGGGCATCGCCTTCAACCGCCATCTCGGCATGAAGGTGATGGAGTTGGGCGAAGCACGGTGCCGCATCTTCATCCCATTCAAACCGGAGTTCATTGGTGACCCATTCCGGCCCGCGCTCCACGGCGGTGTGTTGAGCACGCTGGCGGACACGGCCGGAGGGCTCGCGGTTTTCGCGCGGGTCGGGATGGGCACGGCGCGGGTGTCCACCGTTGATTTGCGGGTGGACTACTACACGCCGGCCGGCCTGCTGGACACCTACGCGGTCGCAGAGGTGGTGAGACTCGGAAATCGGGTCGGCGTCGCGAGGATCATCGTGTACCAGGAAGACGAATCGAAGCCGGTGGCGGAAGGAAAGGGAGTGTACAACATTCGGGAGGTAAAACCATAGGTTTTACCGGTGAAAGGAGCCTAGGGTCCGCCGAGGTAGACGTACACCGCGCCGGAGTCGGCGTCGGTCGTATCCACAGACGGAATGCCCACAAGCAGGTCGGCAAATCCGTCCATGCCGATGTCGCCCATGGCGAGCGTCGTCGAACCGCTGGCAGCCTCGGCAGGCACGACTCGGCCGTCCGCATCGGCCAGGGACAGCACCCCCGACAGCGGGGTCAGGAAGGTAGACGCCACGGCTCGGGTGAGCGAAAACGGGCCGATGGAAAGGTCGTCCGTTCCGTTCCCATCCAGATCGCCGCCGGTGACGGCCGAGCCCACGCCCCGATCCTCGTCGGCGAGCAGCCGCGCGTCCGGCGCGGCCAACGTGGCGCCGGATGCGAGCGGGCCGGACATGACATAGGCCGCACCTTGCGTCACACCGTCCGTGCCGCGATGGTAAGGCGCGACAATCACGGCATCGGCGTAGCCGTCGGCGTCGAGTTGGCCGAGCGCAAGCGCATAGCCGGCGCCGTCCTCCGCGTTGCCCTCCAGCACGCGATCCGCCAGCGCAAGCGACCCTGCCAATGAGGCGGGTCCAAAGATCACATATGCGGCGCCGCGATTGCTGCCGTTGGGATCCCCGATGATCATGTCATCCAGGCCATCCCCGTCGATGTCGGCTCCGCCAGCGAGCGCAGCCCCGGCCTCTCGACCTGCCGCTTCACTGACAAATCGCTCCGCCCCCCACTCGCTCGGTCCGCCCGGCTCACCCCGAACCAGGTAGACCACGCCGCCCGCGACACCGCCGTCGTAGTTCGCCCGAATCAGCACTTCGTCGTCCCCATCGCCGTCAACATCTCCGGCGTTCGCAAGCACATTCCCCAGACGATCGCCGTCGCGGGTGCCGAGGAGAAATAACGAGGCGTCGCCCATGAACGATGTCCCGCCGACCGGACCCAAGACGAACGCGGCCGATCCGGTGAAGGAGCCCCACGCGCCGCCACCGGAGCTGCCGACGATGACGTCGTCGATCGTGTCCCCATCTACATCTGCGACCGCCAACGCCGTTCCGGCCCCCATGCCGTCGGTCCCGCCGATTCGAGCCACCGCATCGCCAATCGTTTGCCCGCTGGCGAGTGGACCCGCCATCACGACGACGCCCGGGTCATCGAGCGACGTGATGTAGGACGCGCTGGCGATCAGGTCCGCCGTGCCATCCGCAGTGAGGTCGCCGATCGCAATTCGAGCTCCGACACCTGCACTGGCGCGGTCACCATCGATGCGTAGCGCCGCCGCCGCCAATTCCACCTCCCCGCTGAACGCGCAGGGGCCAACGTCTCCGTCGGTGCAGTCCGTGTCGATCTCATCGCCGCAGAGATCGACGGCGCCGACGTGAATTATGCCGTTTTCATCATCACAGTCCGACCCGCTCCACTCAACCGCATCGGTGCCGTCGCCATCGGCGTCGTAGTCACTTGCGCTGTCACAATTGCCGTCGACACCGTCGTACCATTCGTCGGCAGCGCCCGGATACACGGCACGATCGCCGTCATCACAGTCCGACATGTCCGAAAGGAAGCCGGACGGCTGCGAGCACGCTGGATGCGGCGCCGCAGCGTCTCCGTAGCCATCCGCGTCCGTGTCGGCGTACCAGACGGGGGCGTCCAACGCTGCATCCTCGTCCGTGACACCATCGCAGTTGTCGTCGCGACCATTGCAGTACTCGTCCGCAGTGGGTGATACATCAGCATTTGTATCGTCACAATCATTGTCATCCGCCACATATCCATCCGCAGCGACGCATGCGATGGCCGCTGCTCCGGCGCCGGCAGCGTCTCCGTCCGTGTCGGGATAGGAAGCCGTCGGCGCGCCGAGGGAGGCATCGGCATCGTCACAATCGCCGGGCCGCGCCACGCCATCCCCGTCCGTATCCATTCGCGATGCAAGGTCCGCGTCGGACACGAGCGCACATGCAAGCAGGGCGAACACCATTTCCCCACCATAGCCCGGCCGACCGCAGCGGCGGTTCAGGCAAACAAACGCAATCGCGAAGCGATTGCCCAAAACACCCTGCGGCAGGCGGTTAGACGCGCGCCCATGTCACGAACCCGTATCGCCAGCGCTGCCGACCTGTTCTCGCTCGCCAACACCGACCTTGGCGCCACCGGCTGGCAACCCATGACGTACGAGCGAATCGCGGCGTTCGCCGACGCCACCAACGACCACCAGTGGATCCATGTCGACCGTGAGCGGATCGCCGCCGAATCGCCGTTCGGAGCCCCGGTAGCGCACGGGTACCTGACCCTTTCGTTGGTTGCCGGCGGGTTTTTCGATCTGCTCGAGTTGGACGGCTTCAAGCTCGTCATCAACTACGGCGCCAACAAGGTCCGCTTTCCGCACCCACTCCTGGCCGGGAACAGGTGGCGCCTTTCCATGAAAATGGGCGACGTCAAGCAGGTCGGCGAGTGGGTGGAGGCGATCTTCGTCGCAACCATCGAGATCGACGGGAAGCCAAAGCCGGCGGCCGTCGCCGAGTGTGTGTATCGCTTTCTACCTGGATAAACGAAGCATTACGGCGCCGTTACAACCTCGATATTCGCGTAGCCGGCGGCACGCAGCGCCGGCTCAATCACCGCGCGATCGCCAACAAGGACGACGACAGCCTTTTTCCGATCGAAGGCGGCGAGCGCAGGGGTAACGTCGGCCGTCGTCACGGCCCGCATTGCCGCCATGTCGGCTGATAATGCGGAGATCGGCATGCCCTCGGCGTGGTACGCAGAGAACGTGGACGTGGTACCGGCCCGCGTCTCCATTTCCTGAACGACATCCTGACGATAAGACCCGCGCGCCTTGAGCGACTCCGCGTCGTCGATGCCCGCGTGCGCGCGTTCGAACTCCGCAAGCAAGTCCGTCAGGGCCGGTGCCGTCACGTCCGTCCGGATGCGCGAACGCACGACACTGATGCCGCCGTGGTGAAACTCAACCAGCCCCGCCTTCACGCCGTAGGTGTAGCCCCGAACCTCACGCAGGAGGTGATTCAACCGAGAGGTGAACGTGCCGCCGAGGGCGATGGCGCCTGTGCGAAGTGGCGCACCGTGCATGTCACCGAACGCGACCCCCGGGAAAGCGATGTAGAACGCCGTCTGCGCGGATCCGGGCTTGTCAACCAGGTAGTAGGGCGCGTCCGCATGCGCCGGTGCAGGGGGCACCGCCACCAGACCGGACGTCGTGGCCTTCCACGCCCCGAGGCGAGCCTCAAGCAACGAGGTCGCGTCTTCGGCGGTGATCGCGCCGGAGAGGGTGACCGTCGCCGCGGATGCATTCCACGCGCGCTTCCACCACGCTTTAACATCCGTATTGACAGTCTTTTTCAGTCCGGCCAGTGTGCCGTCGTCCGGACGACCGTAGGGATGAGCGAGGCCAAACCACAACGACATCGCCGTGCGTTCGGCCAACCACGCCGGTTCGTCGTAGCTCGACTCGAGGTCGGCGAGCGCAAGATCCTGCTCCCGCGCGAAATCTCCCGCCGTGAAGCTCGGCCGGAGAATTGCGTCGGCGGCCAGATCGAGGGCGGCGGACAGCACGTCGCGGTTGCAGGACAGGGTGACGTGTGCGGACTCGGTATCGACCGAGCTTTCCAACTCGACGCCGAGACGCTCGACTTCTTCCGCAAAGGCCGTGGCATCACGCTTTCCGGCACCCTTGGTCATTAGCGTGGCCGCCAGCGCGGCCGTACCTTCCTTGCCGACCGGATCGAGAGCCGTTCCGCCGGGAACGACGATGTCCACGGTGACGATGGGTAGCGTGCCGTTGGGGATCGTCCAGACACTCACGCCGTTTGAGAGTTTGGTCTCGATCGGAATCGGCAGCGTAAACGCAACTTCAACGCCGGCCGTCGGGATCGGGCCAAGACGATCGACCTGCGGCGCCACGACGTCCACCACGGCGGGGGGTGCCTTGGGCTTGGCGCAGCCACCGACAGGCGACAGCAGGCCGACGCATACGAGAAGGCCGAGCGAGAGGGACGGTTTCACTTGGTTTCCCCTTCTGGAAGCACGATGATTCGCGTTGCGCGCTCTTCCGTCAACCACGTTGCGACCGCGCGCGAGATGCCTTCTGGCGTCGCCTCGCGGAAGCGGGCCAGGTCCTTGGCCAGATAGTCGGGCGTGCCCGTGTACGCAGCATACCGATTGAGCTGCTCCGCGCGATCTCCGAGCGGCTGAAGTCCGGCGTAGAAAGCATAGCCATACCCGTTCTTGAGGCGCTCCATTTCGATGGGCGTCGGCGGCGTTTTTCCAAGCGCGTCCAACTCCGCCCGCACGATGCCGTCGATCTCCTCGACCGTGTGTCCATCCATCGGGATGGACTCGATCAGGAAAACGCCGCCATATTGGAGCGGATACTGCGTGACGCCGATCTCCTGAGCGATACCGGTGACGACGAGCTTCCGATACAATCGAGACGACTCCCCCTCACTCAACAGGGAGGCCGCCAGCTGAAGTTCAGCGTCATCTGCCGCGAAATTCTGGGTGGAAGGCCACGCGATGTTGACCTGCGGGAACTGAACCTGATCGGTGATCTGTACGCGCTTTTTCGTCGGTGCCGTGACCGGCGCAGGGGCTTCCCGAGCGGGGAGTGGACGTGACGCCATCCAGCCAAAGCGCTGCTCAATCAACGGCTTGACCACGGCGGGATCGAAGTCCCCCGCCACCACCAGCGAAGCGTTGTTTGGAACGTACCAATTCGCAAAGAAGTCCTGAACATCGGTGACCGACGCCGCCTCCAGGTCCGCGTGGGAGCCGATCACCGAGTGAGCGTACGGGTGGCCCGGAGGGTACAGGGCGGTGACCAGCTCGATTTCAACCATGCCGTAGGGTTGGTCCTCATTGGATTGCCGGCGTTCATTCCGCACGACATCGCGCTGAAGGTCGAGTTTTTCCTTCGTCATGCCCCGGCCCAGAGCGTCCATCCGATCCGCTTCCATCCAGAGAAACGTCGGCAGCAAATTGGAGGGGCCGACATCGAAGTAGTTGGTCGCGTCTTCCATCGTCCACGCGTTGTTCCAGCCGCCCGCAGCCTCCATCACCTGATCGAAGCCACTTCCGGGGAGACGTTCCGTGCCCATGAACATCAAGTGCTCAAACAGGTGCGCGAATCCGGAACGACCCGAAATTTCATCCTTTGAACCCACCTTGTACCAGACATCAACGACGACCTCCGGTAGCGAGTGGTCCACGTGCAGGACGACCTGCATGCCATTGGCGAGCTCGTACCGCTCAAACGGAAGATCCTGGGCAAACGCCGCAGAGGCGGAGAAGAGGAAAATCATGCGTGCTGTTCCTCAAGCCAACGTTCACACTCGATGGCGGCGGCACAGCCAGTGCCAGCGGCCGTCACTGCTTGCCGGTAGTAGTGGTCCTGTGCGTCCCCACAGGCAAACACGCCAGGAATATTGGTGCGCGTACGCCCGGGAGTTGTGACGAGGTAGCCATTTTCGTCGTGATCGATCCACGGCGTGAACGGTGCCGTGTTCGGATCATGGCCGATGCCGAGGAACATGCCGCCAATCGGCTTTGTGTACGTCTCCCCCGTCTTGGAGTTGTGGATCCGGACGGCGTCCACCTTGGATTCTCCGAGGACCTCCGTGATTGCGGAGTGCCACAGGATCTCGATCTTCGGGTTGCTCGCCGCCCGCTCCGCCATGATCTTCGAAGCACGAAGCTGATCGCGGCGGACAATCAGGTACACCTTGGACGCGAATTTCGTCAGGAAGGTCGCCTCTTCTACGGCCGTATCTCCACCGCCGACGACGACGAGTTCCACGCCCTTGTAGAAGAAGCCGTCACACGTTGCGCACGCGCTTACGCCGTACCCGCGAAGTCGCGTCTCGCTCTCCAGGCCGAGGTATTTGGCCGAGGCACCCGTGGCGATGATGACGGCGTCCGCCGCGTACTCTTCGTTGTTGGCCGTCACGACCTTGAACGGGCGCGCGGAAAAGTCACAGGTCACGGCCTCATCCATCACGAAGCGCGTGCCGAAGCGCTCCACCTGCGCGCGCATGCGGTCCATCAGCTCTGGACCCATGATCCCATCCGGAAAACCTGGATAGTTGTCAACGTCCGTCGTAATCGTCAATTGCCCGCCCGCCTGCAGGCCGTCGAACACGAGCGGCGCAAGGTTCGCGCGGGAGGCGTACAGCGCCGCCGTGAGGCCGGCGGGGCCGGACCCGAAGATGAGGACGCGTTCGTGGGGCACGGGTTTCCTGCGGGAAGGGCAGGGCGCTTAACACCATCGCCGGATAGAACCGCCGCCGAGGGCTACCGATGCAATTCCTCCTCCTCGCCCAAGCGCTTGGCGCCGCACCGGCTCCGATGGGCAGTGTTGGGGATGCCAGTGCTCTTCATCGCACGGATGTCGTGATTCCGTGGTCGCAGCTGGCATTTGAGCCGGCGCGTCCGGAGTCGCCGGCCATGGGGCCGGATCTACTCGCCGTGGGCTCCGGCGGCGTAACCGCGGTGTTCGACGCCGCCGACGATCGCGTCTCCGTGACCGGCGGAGCCGCATTCGCCGTCGGCCGCGCCGATGGGCTGGCGTTCGATACGGCCGGGCACATCGTCGTGTTGGATGACGGCGCGCGAGAGGTGCGCGTGTATTCGGCGGGCGGGAGTCGCCTCGATCGCATGGCGCTGCCGGGGGTCGCACCCGCGGGTGGCACCCTCCTCGTGCAGGGGGAATCCATCGTCTCCGTTGATTTGTTTGGGAACGGGCATCCGCTTGCCATTGTCGCGCGTACGGGGATGCTGTCGCCGGTGGACGGGGTGGAGTTGCTCGCGCCGACACATCGGGTGACGCGAAACGGAGGGACGATTTCCGTCGATGGACGCGCCGTCGTCACGCGCACGGGCCGTGTTGGGGCGCGAAGCCTTGGTGGATGGCTGCTTGTCGAGGCGATGAACGAGGGCACCGTGACACGGGAGGCGTTCCGGCTCGCCAACGGTGCGTCGGTGACCCTGCCCGTGCGTGGGCGTCGGTACGCGCCGACGCTCGATGTCGTGAGTGCGCCCGACGACACGCTGGCGTGGATGGATCCGCGAGACGACGGCCTGCACGTCGTCACGGTGACCCCGTGATCGCGCTCCTCAGCCTCGCGTATGCCATACCTCGTGAGACAGTTCTCGATAATGCGGCATTGTACGCCACGCATGCGTGGACCTCCTCGTCGAACAATCAGGAAGCGGCCTGCTCTGACGGCGACTACGAGAGTGACTATCCCCCTGGAAATTATCTAGGTCTTCCCTACGATTGGGGTGGTTACATGAGCCTCGCGGCGTTCGACGAGCAAATCGCGGACGGATATGGCGCCGGCAGTCATTCGTGGCACGGCATTCTCTCGTGCACGGCTGGCGTGGATTGCTCTGGTTTTATTTCTATGATCTGGGAGACGGGACACTACTCGACGTCGTCCTTTGGTTCCGGCCCGACCCACGTAATCTCGTACGACGCGTTGGAGCGCGGCGACGCGGTGAACGATGCCGGCAGCCACGTGGTGCTCTACACCCATGAAACGGATGCAGGTTGGCCCGTCTTCTACGAGGCGTCCGGCGGTGCAAAGAAGGTCCGCTTGAACGCCAGTAGTGGCTGGTCCTACCTGGACGGGTACGAGCCGATCCGCTTCGACGACATCGAAGCCGGCCCGTCTACCGGCACAAGCGCTGCCCCGCGCGAGATCGGCAGCTTTCCCTACAGTGACTTCCGCTGGACTGCGGGGGCGGCCTCCGACGTCATCGACCGCTACGACTGCGCGCCAGACACAGATGAGTCTGGCCCGGAGGTGCTCTACCACTTCGTCGCGGCGGCGCGCGGCCGGCTGACCGCCGTCGTAAGTGACGATGAGTCGACCGACGTCGATGTGCACGTGCTCTCCTCACCGACGGGAGCGGGTTGTGTCGCTCGGGATGACGCATCGGTGGATGTCGAGGTCGGGCCGGGAAGTGTGTGGCTGGCGCTGGATACCTACGTTGGCGCCCATGAATTTCCGGGCGCGTTCATCCTCACCGTGGACTTCGAGGAAGGGGGTGAGGTGGACAGTGACGGCGCGGACAGCGGTGCCGACGACGGTGAGGACAGTGGCACGGTGGACAGGCGCGGACGCGGCGGGCGGACCGCCAGAATCGATGGCGGAGAGCACGAGGCGTGCGGATGTGCAAGTGGGAACGCGGCGGGTGCGGTCGGCGCGGTCGGCGCGGTCGCGACGCTCCTGGTGCTCACGCGCCGTCGCGCTGGGGCCGCTTCGGGGGCCGCTTCGGGGGCCGCTTCGGGGGCCGCTTCGGGGGGCGCTTCGGGGGGCGTCAGGCGCCGGTGACGCGGGCCTGACGCACGATGCCGACGCTCCGCCAACGGGTCGAAACCGAGGCCTACCGCCACGGATTTGCGCGCGTGAGGTTCGCCGATGCATCGACGCTCGACATGACCCGATACGATGCCTTCCTTCAGGAAGGTCGTCATGCCAGCATGAACTGGCTAACGACGGGCAGAGATGCCCGCGAACAAATCGGGCGCCTCCTTCCCGGCGCGAAGACCGTCGCCGTTCTGGAAATGGACTACGCGCAACGGGCGCCGCCTGACCCCGGCGGCCTCACCGGCCGCGTCGCAAGCTATGCGTGGGGGCGGGACTACCACAATATGGTCGGGAGGCGGTTGCGGAAGGTCCAGCGCGACCTGCAGCTCGCCGTGCCGGGGCTCCGCACGTACGTCGGCGTTGACAGTCGCCCGCTCTACGAGCGCGCGTGGGCCGACCGCGCCGGACTCGGGTACGCCGGGAAGAATGCTTGCCAGATCGTTCCGGGCGAAGGAAGCCTGTTTTTTCTGGGAGTCGTCGCGTTGTCGGAGTGGATCGAGCCAGACGTTCCGATGGGTGATCATTGTGGGCGTTGCAGTAGGTGTATTGACGCGTGCCCCACGCTGGCCATCATCGCTGACGGCACGATCGACGCGCGCCTGTGCATTTCCTACCTCACGATCGAGCATGATGGTCCGATACCCGAGCACCTACGCGAGAAGATTGGCCGCTGGATCTTCGGCTGCGACGATTGCCAGACCGTCTGCCCGCATCAACGGGAAGGGCATACCGGTGCCGCCGATTTTGCGCCTGTACATGCCTGGCTCGACCTCGTTGGCCTGCTCCAGATGAGCGATGCTGAGATGGCCGCCCATTTCCTGGGATCACCAATCCGCAGGGCCGCCGGCGAGCGCCTCCGACGGAACGCCGCAATCGTGCTGGGAAATATCGGAGATGCGGGCGCTAAGCCGGCGCTGGAACGCGCTTGGAAGGTGGGCGGCGTTTCGGGCGAGGCTGCCGCCTGGTCGTTGCAACGGCTGTAGGCGGACTCCCGCGACTTTGTCCCCGTCAGGCTTCCGCCGCGATCCCCGCGCTGCGAACCGCGATCAGCATCAGGATCGCTGCCTCGACGATCTCCGCCCGCCCAATCGGATCGTTGTCCGCGAGGAATGCTTGCCGCGCCTCCGCATCCGCGAGAACAATGGGCGCGAGCCCTTCGGCAACGCGCATCGCCGGCATGCCGGTCAGCGCTTTTTGGACGGCACCCGCCCCCTCCGACATCCTCGCCAAAAGCGGCGCCATCAGCATCCGCACCCGATTTCCTACCGCTTCCAGTCGCGAGGGAATGTACGGCAGGTCGTCGAGGAGTTCGGCGTCCGCAATCCGATATCCGCCAGGCCCGAGCACATCCCCGAGAAGGAGCACGCGTCCGAGCGGGTGGATGATCACGTTGAACCGCCCGTCGGGAAGCTCCTGATGCCCGCCGATGCGACCGACCGCTGTGTAGGGGTAGAGCGTCGGCTGACCGAGATGTTTGGACTCCTGCTCCCCGTGAATCTGGGGCACCGCCATCACGCCATCCACCGCCAAGACATCGCGGATCAGCTGCCGATACCGGTCTTCGAACACGTGAAGCGGCAACGCGGCGCCGGGCATGAGGACGATGCCAGGAAGGGGAAAGATGGGCAAGGCATGGCAGGCGTGGGCGAGCGCGTCGCGATCCATTGTTGCACTCCGAGACGGCCGGATAGAGCGCGCTCTCCAAAGGACATTAGACACCGTGCTGGTCCGCGTCCAACGCGAAGGGGGAGAACGAACGTTGGGACTCGATGAGTTCGAGCGCGACGTCATGGCCGGACGCATCGGTCCAGAAACCCCCATTGATCTGGATGGACGCTGGGTTTCCGCCCGAGGTCACCCCCTTTGGATCCGCGTGCGAGCCTCGACGACGATGGCGCTCAAGGATGCATGGGACCTGCCCAGCGTCCCGTGGATGACGGCCATCCTTGTCGGCTTGATGATCCGCATCTTTTTGTGGGGAAACATCGCAACCGCGAGCCGCCAGTGGATCGAGGAAACGCTCCCGAAAAATGCGGCGGCGATTGTCGAACGGGGCGAGAGTTGGCGCTTGCTGACCTACGCGCTGCTTCACGCGAATCTCGAACACATCCTCTCGAACCTGGTTTTTCTGGCCTACTGCGGCGTGCTCCTGGAGCGGCTCGTCGGGCCATGGGAGATCCTGATTCTTTTCTGCGGGAGTGCGATGGCGGGGAGCGCGCTGTCCGCCATCGTGTCGCCGGAGGTCGTCAGCGTCGGCGCTTCGGCGGGCGACTTCGGGTTTGCCGCCGCCGCCGTCGTGATGGGCTGGAGGTTTGCCGACCTACTTCCGACGCGAGCGAAGCGGCAGTTCGGCGCGGCGCTCGGGTTCTACACGGTGGTCGTGCTCGTGACCAGCGCCGGCGCCAAGCAGGTCGACTCATGGGCGCACCTCGGCGGGCTCGTTGCCGGCGGCGCGATCGCCGCAACGTGGATGCCAAACATTACGACGCTGGTCGTCCGAAATCGTGGTGTGCGGTGGGCGTGGGCGGTGGCCCTCGTCGCGATCCTTTTCGCGATTCCCGCGGTCGGTCCACGCATGCTCCCCATGACGCCGGTAACCAAGGACGGGATCACGACCTCCTACCCCTCGTGGTGGACAATCGGGTGGACGGCCACAGGCATTCGCGGCTGGACATCGCCGCTGGGTGACGCAACCGTGGCGGTCCGGACCGAGCGAACGGCCCTGGCCGGTGACATCGATGATGCGCTGCAAAGTGAAATCACGCGATCGCGGGAGATCGATCCTGAGGCGAGGTCGAACAAAATCGGCCTTGATCGCGTGGAGATCCTGTTCACCGCGAAGGACGGGGGACACCGGAGCGTCACGCGGGCGTTTGTGCGCGGACGGTGGGCCCAAGCGGTCACGGTGGATGTTCCTGATGATTCGACGAGGCTTTTTCGGCGCCTCGACGTAGCGTTGGCCGACGCGGTATTCGACGTGCCCGACGCGCCAAAAAAGGCGTTGCTCGGCCAGTCCAGCTCAAGCTGGCGCGTTCGTGCCGAGGCGGCAGCGGTAGCAAACGACCTGGGGGACGAGCCGCTTTTTCGAAAAATATGGAGTAGCATCCTGGGCAGTACTCCCGCGAACCGAACGGTTATCGAAGCACAACTGGGCGCCTGGAGCGACGCGAAGTGCGATGACACGGTCGCGCTTGCCGAGCAGTCGGTAGCAGATTTTCCAGGGGACAGGCGCATTTTAGCTGCCGCTGCGGAGGCACGGTTTGCCGTTGGAGATGGGGACCGTGCGCGGGCGATGATCGTGGGCGCCTTGTTGGAGGCACCGGGGGACCGGGCGCTGATGCGCGCCGCAAGGGTGATCGGAGCGCAGTAGGCGGACTCCCCGTTACCGAGGCAGCCGCAACGTAAACGCGCTCCCACCGCCCGGCGCCGACGTGAAGAAAATCTCCGCCCCCATCGCCAAGCACAGATGTTTGACCAGCGCCAACCCGAGACCTGTCCCCCCTGCGTCGCGACTACGACCTGCATCGACCCTGTAGAAACGCTCGAAGATGCGGGCATGATGGGCCGGATCGATGCCCACGCCATCGTCAATCACCGAAACATCGACCGTTTCCCCCGAGGGCGTGACGACGACGCGCACGTGCCCGCCCGACGACGTGTATTTGATGGCATTGTCGACAAGATTGGCGAGCGCATGCTCAAACGCGTCGGCATTGATGCACGCTTCGACTGCGTGCGCGCAGCTGACCGACAGGGCAATCTCGCGGGCCGTGGCGTTGGCTGCGAGCCGGCCCACAACATCCTCGACGATCGGCAAGAGCACATCGCGTTCCGTCGGCAGGTCTGCGCCGCGCGCTTCGATCTTCGACAGGTGGAGCACGTCGTCCGCAAGGCGATGCAAGCGCTTGGCGTTGCGAGCGATCGCCTCCAGCATTGGCCGCGTGTGGGGCGGTAGATCCTCATCGAGGAGCGACTCGGAGTACCCCACCAGCGTTGTGATCGGCGTCCGCAGTTCGTGGCTGACGTTTGCCACAAAATCTGTTCGCGCCCGCTCGGCGACGCGCACTGACGTGATGTCGAGGATGACGCCGAGAGTACCGCCGCCGTCCGCGAGCGGAAGACCGCGCAACAACAGCTCGCGGGCCCCGGCACGCGCGCCGCGCTCGGCCACGGCGCGCGTGCCAGCCGCCTCCTCCAGCACCTCGATGAACTCGGGAACGGGAATCACCCCGGCCGCAAGCTGGCCCACGGGATCGCCGTGCCACGGAAGGAGCTTTCGCGCTGCCGGATTCATCGTTCGGATGCGGCCCGCGCCATCCACCACCACCAGTCCGTTCGGTGTCTCGCGCACCATCGCCTGTTCGAACGCGCGCGCCGGGTGGGCGCCCAATTTCTCGTTACGAATGACGTCGGCAAGGGCGTTGATGACGCGCGCAAGCTCGCCCGCGACGCCGGGCATCAATGGCGCGTACAGGTGGCTTTCGCCGCCGGCAACCAGCTTCCCGACCCGCGCAACGGCATTCAGCGCCTGCTGCTGACGACGTAGCGTCTGCCAAAGCGCAAGCGCGAGCGCGGATGTCAACAGCACCGCCCCAGCGAGCACGCCCACCGCGGAAACCTCGGTCACCTTATTTCGCGCCGATCGCGTTGAGCCGGTATCCCACGCCGCGCAACGTCTCGATGCGATCCCCTGCGGCACCCAGCTTTTCCCGAAGCCGCTTCATGTGCGTATCCACCGTTCGTGTGTTGAGATCCGGTGGCGCCTCCCACACCTCCTGAAGCAGTTGGCCACGCGTCTGAACACGCCCCACTCGCTTCGCCAGGGTCGTGAGCAGTCGGAACTCGGTAGCCGTGAGAATGATCTCCGACTCATCGACCCACACACGATGCGCTGCGACGTCGACGCGCAACGCGCCGAAGCGCAACAGGCCGGAGGCATCCGGCGCTGGCGACGCGACCGGCGAACGTCGTAAGATCGCCCGCACACGAAGCATCAACTCACGAGGAGAAAATGGTTTTGTAACATAATCATCTGCGCCGACCTCGAAGCCGACCACCCGGTCGATCTCCTCTCCCCGGGCCGTGAGCATGATGATCGGGGTGGCCGCCGTGACCACATCGGCCCGCAAACGACGGCAAACCTCCGTTCCCGGCATACCTGGAAGCATCAAATCGAGAAGGACCAGGCACGGTGCGATGCGCGGCGCAAGCTCCACCGCCTCCTCGCCTGTGGCGGCGGTGCGCACGACATACCCCTCTCTTCCCAGTTGATACGCCAATAGATTGCGAATATCCTCTTCGTCATCGACGACCAGGACGGGAGAGGTATTTTCCACGATGCCCCCTTATTCAGGCGTCGGTGTCGGAAGCGCCACGATTCTGCCTCTCTCCCGTGACAAAGCGCACGCCGCTGACCGTTATCGGGAGTGCAATGAGAATATCGGCGGCTCGCACAAGCCCGAGGACCGTGCCCCAGGCCAGCGGAACGCGGTATCCGTGCAGAATGATCCAAACGACAGTCGTATTCACGAGGGCGAACCCAACCGCGAGGCCAAGGCACGCAAGCAGGCGGCCTGGAGGCACGCGACACACGACCCGTCCGCTCAGTGTACGCGCGGCGACGCCACCACGGCCAGGTTCCCACCCGCCCGTTTCGCTACCAGCAAGGCATCATCGGCCTTGCGGACGAGGTGAAGCGGCTCCTCGTCGCCCAACATCGACGTGACGCCAGCGCTGATCGTCACCGCCACGTTGACTTCGCCCGTGGACATGGGCCGGTTCGCAATCGCGGCGCGCAATCGTTCGGCGAGCAGCGCAGCCCGCTCCTGGTCACAGGCCGGCAAAACGACGAGGAATTCCTCACCTCCGAACCGTCCAACGGTGTCGTACGGGCGAAGCGCGATCTGCATCCGTCGCGCGACTTCACGCAGAACGGCATCGCCCGCCAGGTGGCCGAAGCGATCGTTGAGCTTCTTGAACCCGTCGAGATCCAGCAT
Organism: Klebsiella pneumoniae; assembly: GCA_945861635.1. Lineage (GTDB taxonomy): Bacteria > Myxococcota_A > UBA796 > UBA796 > SXON01 > CAMAWH01. Next base: position 99,567 of record CAMAWH010000007.1, read on the forward strand.
CAGCACGCCGACCGGCACCTGATCCCGGACGCTGCGCGCCTTTTCCCGACACAGTGCGTCCAACACGCTGGCGCGATTCCAGAGCCCGGTAAGGCCATCGTGTGTTGCGCGATAGGAGAGTTGAGTCCGCTCCTGACTGAGGATGGCGCGGCGCCGATTCGCGATGATGAGGAGTCCGGCGGTCAGCGTCGCCAGCAGGAGGCCGGTTCCGGCGATGAAGAACATCCTGTTCCACGCGCGATCAAATCCCGCCCCAATCCGTAGCTCCTCGCGACGAACGCCGCTCATCGCCAACGCGATGTCGGCCGGAACCGCCTGCCCGCCAGCGGCGACCGATGCGTCGATGCGGGCGAGGACCGTGACCAGGTCCGGATCGTCCACGGTGCGAAGCCCATCGCGAACGCCAAGATAGTCGCCGCCTGCCCCGGCATTGTCAGCAGCTAGCGCACCCAGCGCCTCCGCCCAACCGAAACGCGTGAGCAGTTCCTCGCGGAGCTGCATCGTGTCGCGGGCAAGCATGCCGCACGAAACCGTAACGGCTACCAGCGCAAACCCGAGCACAGCGACCATCAGCGCTGCGATGCGCGGCGGTTCCGGCGGTTCCGGCGATTCTGCGGGCACGTTCATGCGCCGGTGAACGGATCAGGACGGGCCCGGCATGAGGCAGGGCTGCGTCATTCGGCCTGACAGCTATCTCCGCTCATCAGCATGGCCCCAGGAGATGCGACCGTCGAGAGCGTCGGCGAACCGGACGCCGACGGTGCGAGCCCGTACGTGATGCGCAGCGCCGCACCCTCCTGATGGTAGCCGTCCGTCGTTAGCTGGACTCGACCGTCCGCCGAGATCTGCCAGCGGGGGCCCATGTGAACCGCGGCCCCGAGCCCGCCCCCGAAGGTGCCGCCCACGCCGGCGCCGAACTGCGACGTCGTGCGACCATCCATGTACTGGACGCCGCCCGCGCCGCTGGCGCAAACGCGGGCGTGCCGGTGCGCAAATGCGAGCGACCCGTCGGCCCGCAGCGAGCCAAGGAGGAATACCGGCGGACTGAAATACCCACCTTCCCCAGCGATGAATTGATCCTCCTGGCGCGCGTTCGTCTGTCCGACCCCCTCTGCGCCGACCCGCAAGCGCGATCGCTCGTCGCCGAACCGCCGCCCCGCCCAGATCACGCCTTCGGCCAGCGGATTCGGTTCAACGCCGATGCCCTCCGTCCAGCCGCCGCGCCCGAATACACCCACATCCCAGTGCGAGGCGGACGCCAGGCTCGCATACGCGCCTCCCCAGATTTCCGACACGAAACCGTACCGTTGACCGGTCAACGGGTCCTCGGCGCCTGCCCAGCTGGTCACGGAATGGGCGAGAGGCGCGCGACCCGTCTGGGCGCCGACCGCCAGATCCTGCCCAATTCCGATGCGGCCGTGGGCATTCCAGGTCGGGTACACGCCGGAATCGAAGCCGATGGGCGAAACGCCGAGCCGCGCCTCTCCGTACACGGCGCGCCGGGCCGGGGAGGCCGCACCCGCGGACACGCCCACGCCGAAATCCTGTGTGCGGCCATCGTCTACCCAAACCGGGGTGGCATCGAGGTTAAACCGAAGTAATCCAATCGGGGCCGGGCCCACGACCGCAGGGGTGAAAATGGCGAGGAGCTGCTGTTCGCCCGCATTTCCCGGCCGCTCGAGAACGCCTACGCCGGCGGATACGTTGACCGAGTCTTCCTGCGCAAGTGCCGTGGACAGGGCACTATCTCCGCCGGCAAGCCAAGGGGGGGGCTCCCGCGCGGGTGGCGGGAGGGGCGGCGCCGCAGGTCGAATCAAGCGGCCCGACGGCAGCGGTAGAATCGGGAGCGGTTCCGGGAGCACCACCACCGGCTCCCTGGCGACCAGTGCGCGCTGCGGATGCGACGATGCCTCGGCCAGTGTCTCGCGAGCAGAACGGTAAAATCCCCGCGCTACCTTTATTTTAGCAAGCATCATACCGACGCGCGGGTCCGCGTCGGGGGTCCAACGCTCCTCCAGATAGCGCTGCGCCGGACCGAGCTGTCGGCGGGCCTGCAAAACGCCCGCCTTGCCGATGATGGAGGCGACGTGGCCGGAATCCATCGCAATCGCTGCGTCGAACGCAGCGCTGGCTTCCTTGGTTCGGTGCAACGTCAGCCACGCGGCGCCGATACGCGCCCAATCGTCCGCGTCGTCCACGAGGCCTTCCGCACGACGCAGCGCCGCCGCCCCATCCTTCAATTTACCTGCCCGCGCCAACGCCGCGGCGTCTTGCAACTCAGCGTCAAGGCGGGCTTCCAGGAGATCGACGTTCGCCGTGGGAAGATCCAACGCCGCCGCAGCCTCGAACAGCGGAAGCATCGCCTTGGAGGAGCGGTTCGCCCGGCCGGCCTGCAGTGCAACGCCACGCGCCCACCCGTTCCGTGGATCGAGCTGGAGCGCGGTCGAAACGGCCTCCACCGCGCCGGCGGCGTTGTTTTTCGCCAACCGAATCGCGCCGAGCGCGGCCCAGGCGTCCGCAGATGGCGACTCCGCGATGGCCGTCAGCAGCGCTTCCTCTGCGGGGCCGGTTTGGCCGGCCAGCCGTGCCCGTTCGGCGCCGCTCACGGCCTGTCGCGTCGCAAGCGCAGCGCGAATCGCGCGATTCTGCTCCGTTGGCGCGGCCCCGACCAGGCGGTCGGCGCGTTCCATCGCCTCGCCATTCCGGCCCGCACCTTCCTCCGCAGCAATCATCCCTCGTTCGGCCACGTCATTTCCCGGATCGAGCGACAGCGCCTCGGCATAGAACGCTTCTGCAACCGGCGCCTGTTGATGGTCAAGGTACATCGCCGCCAGTCCGATGATCGACCATTGCTCCGGATCGAGTTCCAACGCAGCAGCGTAGGCGTCGAACGCCGGAAGCTCCTTCCCAGCGACGCGCAACGCATCTCCAGTGCTGCGCCAAGCGCGTGCCTCCACACGACGACGTTCGGCAACGGCGGCGGCCGGTGCATCGGCCGGAAACTCGGCCAAACGCGCACGCGCTTCGTCCGCCCGGCCCAGCGCAACGAGGCAGTTGGCCTCTCCCAGCCGAATCCACGCGTCAGTCGGTTCGACGCGGCCAGCCTCTCGGTACGCGGCCAACGCTTCGTCAAAGCGACCGAGCCCCGCCAACGCATCCCCAAGCCCGTGGAGAAAGTTGGCAACCCCCGGGAAGTCCTTCGTGAGTTGGCGCCACGCCGCTTCCGCGGCCGCGAGGTCACCCGTGCGAACCGCCTGCCGCGCATCGCGCGCCCGCATCGCGTTCTGCACGGTGACCCGGAGGGTCCTGACCCGCACGTCCGTGTCAGGCGCGGCTTCCAGGAGCGCGAGTGCGTCGGCGTCTCGACCGACGCTCAGCGCCAGCGTCACCGCCGACATCAACGCCTCAACATTGTCCGGATCCATCGCGACTACCGCGTGGTACAGCGAGTACGCAGCGTCCGGACGCTGATCCTGCCAGAACATTCCCGCAGCGCCCACCAGCACGCGAACGGAGCCCGGACGCTCGGCAACGGCGAGCGCGTAGGACGAGCGGCCGGCAGCGTTTTCGCCCGCGCGTTTGTGAGCCTCGGCATCGAGGACCAGCAAATTGATCCTCTGCTCCGCCAGCTCACTCCGTGCCGCCGCCGTCGGCATCTTCGCGATGGCGACCCGCAGCCGCTCGGCAACATCGCCAGGCCGATTTGCTGCGATTCCGGCAGCGCTGAACGTGCCCAGAAGGCCGCGATCGGCCGGCCGCACCGCGAGCGCGCGCTCCAGATCCGATGCCGCGGTGCGCGCGTCACCGTTCGCGAGCACAACCTGAGCCCACGCACCGATGACGATGGGGTCGTCCGGCGCGAGGGTGTGGGCCGCCTCGGCGGCGACACGGTCGTCGGAACGCGACGATGTGGAGTGAGCCGAACTGATGCCGCGGAGCGCGATGTACCGGGCCGTGCGGGCTGCATCCGCCTCGCCCACGACCTTGATCGCCTCCGCGTACCGGAAGGCCGCGGCGAGCGCGTCTGCCGTCGCGATACGCACGCGTTCGTCGGAGGGCGACGCCTTCAACGCCGACTGCCACGCCGTGACCGCGGAGGAAGTCTCGCCGCCTGCACTGTAGGCCGTCGCGACGAGTCGCGTGCTTGCCGCGGTGCTTCGCGCAGGAGCACCCGCGATGGCTGCCCGCCAGAAGCCACGGTCAATCAGCTCTTGCGCTCGCAGTTCCCACGCGCGCGAAACGTCTACGAGCGGCGCCAGTTCGACAGGGATCAACGGACGCGCCGCCCCGACATCGCCAGCGCGAAGCAGCGCAAGTCCCACGTCAACCGACGGGGCTTCCTTGGCAACCGCGTGCAAGTCAGCCAACGCCGAACTCCGGGTCTTGCCAGAGAGGATCCGAATTTCGTCGAGACGGATGCGCAGCAGTGTTTTCTGCGGCACGTCGGGTGCCCGCAGGAGCAGAACGTACAGCGGCTCCCAGCCTGGCCGCGCCTCCCGCGCAACGACCGCGGCCAACGCATCGCGGGCCTGAAGGTCCGGAAGCAACGCGCGCAGGACTTCCACGCCGTCTTCTTCGCCGCCGGGGGTGGCGCCGAGCGCCCGCCCGAGCGCCAAGCGGCGCGCCGGATCCGTCGGATCCGCGATCAGGTGCTGAAGAGCGTCATCCGCCGGAGCGGCAAACGCGGAATTCCCAAACGCGGCGATGGCGAGTAACAAGATCACGGTGTACCCACCCCGCGCCAAAGCGCGATTCCCAGCCAGACCCAGTTCTGCGCGTAGTAATCCCCCACCTCCCCCCAACCGTGCTCGGCCCGGAGCGGGCGAATTTCGCGGCGGAAGAGTCCGTTCGCGGCGAAGGGATCGTCCACCGCCCACGCCGGCAAAAGCGCACCGTAAAGCCCAGGGTATTCCCACTCGACGCGCTGTTGGCCGTCGGGTCGCAAGACGGCCGGAATGCGCCCGTCCTTCCTCCAGCGAGGCTCCAACTCGCGGAATGGCTTCAAGAGCGCCCGCGCCCGCCGCTCATCCCACCAGCGCACTTCCGCGGCGAGGGTCCAAGCGATTCGGAATGCCTCAAAGCCGAAGTCTTCCTTCGCCTCTTGCCCAATGGGAGGGGGAACGCGCAGCCCGGAGGCGGCATCGACCCAAACCCAGTCCGGCGGGAGACCGGAAGCCATCGCCGTTCTTTCCCAGGCAGTGTACGCATCGCCGATCAGGCCGGTCCAATCATGCGCGGCATCGACCGCAGCAAACTCGCGCCACGCAAACGGAAGCCAATATGACGGATTGAGTTGGACGGGGTTCTGGTTCTGCGCCCACGGGCCGGGTAGCAGCACCCGCAAACTTCCCACCACCGCCGTCTCTTCTTCCCAGACACGGTTGAGCAGCGCTTGCGCCTGCCGACGGTACGCCGGCGCATCCCACTGTCGATCCGCAAGGATCAACGCCCAGGCCATCCATTGGTCGGCGTCCGCCGCAGGCTGCGGGTCCAGCACCGCCCACTCCCCAGCGGGGTGTTGCCCCCACTTCCATGCCGGCAGCTTCGTCGCATCGCCGCTCTGCAGGTTGTCACGTGTCCAAACAAGCAGGCGATCGAACGTCTCACGATCGTCCATCCACACGGCGCGCACAAGTCCGTACGACTGCCCCTCACTCGTGGTGGCGTCAGCGGTGGATGGGTCCGCCACTCTTCCGTCGGGTTGCACATACACCCGCACGTAGGCCGCCCACGCGTCCCGAAGATCGTCGGGAACGCGTGCCTCGGCAACCGGAATCGCAGCCACGATAGCGGCAAGTTCCAGCATGGCTATCGCGTTTCACCCTGACCGCGCACCCACATGCGGACGCCGCCCGCGACGACAAACGCCGCCCCGAGGAGGCCAAGGCCGATCACCCACCAGTTCTGGCGGACACCGATTTGCGCCGCAGTGGCCGCGGAAAGTTGCCCCCAGTCCTTACGCTTGCCCACGTCCACGGTACGCACGTCACCCTGCGGGCTCACGACCGCCAGATTACCCTTTAACAACCGCGTCTTTCCGCTGTCCGTCGCGAAATCGACCAACTGCGGCAGCCACGCTGCGGAAGGCGCGCGGAGGACGAGGACCGCTCGCTTGTCGTTCGACGGGGAGAGCACCTCTTCGATCGTACCGTACGACGTGCCGACGTCCGCGCCCAAAAGCTGCTTCTGCGCTCCTTCTTTCAACTCGCGCGCCGGGCCGCCTTCCGTCGAAAGGCGGTCTTCACTGGCGAGCGAGTCGTACAGCGCGTGGGAGGTGTCATCGACCAGCAGAATCCAGTGAGAGTCCTTTTTCGTGGAGAACGCCGAGTTCGTCGCGAGTTGCAGGGCGAAGTCGGGATTTTCCGCAACCGATGTTCGACCCAACTCCGCCGCCAGATCCAGCCCCGCCGAGATCGCGCCCGGGGACGGATTGTCCGGAAGCACGGCTACGACGCCGTTACCGCTCTCCATCGTGAACGGCCACGTGTCGTACTGCAGCCGCGAGAGGTCCGGCATGCGTGCAAGATGATCGCGGGGAAGGTCAATCGTGGAGGACGGGAGTACGGTCGCCCAGATCTGCCGATCCGTGATGTGCTCGCACGCGTTGAAGTCACGGGGAAAGAGGTGAAAAATGACATCGACGGGCGTGTTTGGATTGACGAGGTCCTCCGGGATCGAGACCATCACGCTTCCCTTGTCCGCGCCCTCCACCTTGGCGAGCGGAACGCTACGAAGCGAGAGTCCACCGAGGCGGATTTCCATCGCCGAAAGCCGGGTATCGAGCTGGGCAGAGTACGTGTAGTCGATCCGAACGGAGCCCCCTCCGGGGCGTGGAAGCGCATCCGCTTCCAAGTGGAGCGGGATCCGGTACATCGCGGGGTAGTACCCGCGCAGGGTCTGTCCTTCCAAGCCGAGATCCGCGACCGTGAAGGAGTCCTCATGCGGCGCAGGCAGCGGGTCCTGACGGGTCGGCGGCGGGGACGCGGTGACGACACTGTTAACCGTGGCGCGAGCGCCGGACAAAATCTGGTAGCGGTCCTGACCGGCGAGCGCCGCCGCCGCGCGCGCCACGCCCTCGGCCCCCCCCCCCGTCACGATCAGGATTGCGAGCGTCGGGTCGGATGGGCTCGGCACCACCGCGACCAACCCTTGATCCTCGCGAAGCGCGAGTTCACCCAGGAGGGATCCGATCTCCGGCACCTCGGCCGGCGTTCCGATAATAATCCCGTTCGTACGCACCTCACCGGCGGTCGAAACGGGCGGCTGAAACTCTACGCCGCGCCACGCGGCGAGCCGGCCCATCGCCACGCCGAGCGCACCCGCTGCCTGAACGGACGGGGCCGACATCGCCGAGCCGCCGACCAAGGTCAACTGCATGGGTCCGTAGCCCCACTTGTCGAAAAACGGCGCCGGCCACTGCAGCAGATCCGGCGTAACGTCATGTCGCGCATACGGAATCGACACCTCGGATGCCTTCGAAACGCGCGTCCAAAGGGCAGGATCGAACGGATCCTCACAATCGTTGGTGTAGTGCTGCTCGACGTCGAGCGCAATGGCATTGAACTCATCGTTCAGCGCCGATCGCGGCACGGTCACACGGAGCACCCCGCCGACGGCGTTGAGCGCGTCCAGGCGAACCGTGGATAGAAACAGGCCGTTCACAGAGACGTTCAGGTGACTCCGCTCCGGCAAAAGCGCCGCGGAGTGCTCGAACTTGACCAGGATCACCGGATCAGCGGTCAATTGCCACGTGCGTGGCGTCGTGAATGGAATCTGCTCGGTAGCGTGGATGCCTTGCAGCATGACGTCGTGCTGTTGCCCCAACGTCGGCGAGAACGCGGCGGTAAACGTACCGGTGGGCGGAAGGGGCACGACAGCGGACACGGGCGGCGGCGTCACGGGGGGCGGCTCCGCGGCCGGCGCAGCGTCGGCTATCGCGGCGTCGGCCGGCGCATCCGCAGCGGCGGGAGCAACCCCGGCCTCCGGAACGGCGACGGGCTCCTCAGGCGGCGGCGGAGCCGCAGGATCCTGGGCCCAGACGGGTGACGCAACGAGGCCGGCAAGGCCAGCAAAAAACAAGGATTCAACGCGCATCGGACAACCTCCGTTCAGCAATTTCAAGCATCTTTTGAACAACATCCAGCGGTACCCGGACCGACTCTTCGGGCTGACCCGTGCCGAGTTGGTGCCGAATCGACGCCAGAGACAAAACAATTTCGTTCAGCGAAATTTCGACATCCCCAAGTCCGGGGCTCCATTCCTGCTGACCGTACAGCTCCCACTTGAGGCGAGCCTGCGACAAACGCGCATTCCAGTCAGAACGAATCCCAGCGGTACCTGCCACGGCGCCGCGCAACTCGACATTCAGCGCTTTCAGCGCAGTGAGCGCCGACCGAAGCTCGTCGCGACGGTCACGGTGCGTGTCGGCACCCCAACCGCTGTGAACATTCGTCGCCGCGAGCGGCCGCGTAAGCGGCTCCCACCATTGCCACAGAACCACGGCGAACACGCTGAGCATCGCCGGTGCCGGGATGGATCGCAGCACGCTGAACGCCACGGGGTCGAGGGTCGGGCGCGGCAAGGAGACGTCTCCGCGCTCACCACGGCAGACGCGGCATTCCTCGTCCGCTTCCTCGTTCGGGGTGGAGCAGCACGGGCAGGTCCAGCGACTCATGATTCCGCGCGCCCCATGAACCCAAACGCCCGTGCCAACGCGCGCCAGGGACTGAATACGACCAGCCCGAGCGCCCGAAGCGGGTGCCCGGTTGCGACGCGGCTGGCCTGCCACGAGTCCGGGGCGCAGAACATCAATTCCAGAATCGACCGGTGTTGCTCCGGCGTCGGGGCCACGAACGTGATCCGAGCGGTCATATCGGACTCGCCGTCCACCTCGATGGTCTGCAGCACCTGGGCACGCAAGCCGGTGACCCACGCGAACTGCGACTCGATCGTCACGTCGACCTCGACCGGCAGCGGCGCATGCGAGCTGACGCGAAGCTTCGCGCCCCCTTCGCTGACGTCCACGCAATGTCCACCCCAGCCGGCATGCCGAGGCTCGCCCGCGGGCACGATGTGCACGGCGTAATTTCGACGTAAGCGCCAGTGCGCCCGGCGCTGCGGCCGCTCCAGTGCAACCATGGACGCCGCCACCAGAATCACAATGTTCCAGAAATTCCAAAACGCCGCGACTCCGAGCGTTCCCCGCTCCAACGGAAACTCCACCCAACGCGTCGGCATCACGCCAGCCGCTCCCACGGCCAGCGCCAGAATGACGAGCGTGGGCGCGGCGTGCCTCCAGTCAAAGGTCGTCTGATCGCTCTGCGCACCTTTCGTCGTTACGTTGAACTTTCCACGTTTCGGCGCGATCAACGCCAACGTGGTGACAAGGGCCACGTAGGGCGCCAGCGCAGTCTCAAACACCTCCGCCCAGAATCCGTGGCGTACCGTGCGCGCGATCGTCAGGCCACCGATCATCGAAAGGGCGACATGAGGCAGCGCATACGCGACGACCTCCCACGCGTTTGCGTTGACCGGGTGGACGTTGAACAACAAGTAGGCCGATGGCGCCAACAGGTAGACCAGGCGCGGCCACCCGAACAGGAAGTGCTGAATCGAGTTGAGGTAGTTGATCCGCTGCGGGATCGTGAGGCCAGGCTTGAAAAGCGGATTATCAAGGCGTAAAATCTGAATCATCCCGCGGGCCCAGCGGATACGCTGTGCGACGTGGTACGCATAACGCTCGGTGGCTAGACCCGCCGCTTGCGGAATGTCCAAATACACGGAGTGCCAGCCAGCGGCGTGCATGCGCAGCGCTGTGTGGGCGTCTTCCGTGACCGTTTCGGTTGCCACGCCGCCGACCTCAAGCAGCGCGTCGCGACGCAGAACGGCGCACGATCCACAAAAGAAGGCGGAATTCCAGAAATCGTTGCCGACCTGGACCGCCTGATAGAACATTTCCTGCTCGGGCGGAACGATGTCCTCGAGCCAAAGGTTGCGCTCGAACGGGTCGGGGTTGTAGAAGTGATGCGGCGTCTGAACCAGCGAAAGCTTCGGGTTGTCGAGGAAGAAACCAACGGTCACGCTGAGGAAACTCCGCACGGGTACGTGATCCGCGTCGAAGATCGCGACGAGGTCGCCGCGGGTCCGCCGCAGGGCGGCGTTGATGTTCCCCGCCTTCGCCCCACGGTTGTCCGCGCGCGTGAAATAGCGGGCGCCGAGTTCCGCTGCGAGTTGACCCATGCGGGCGCGCTGCCCATCGTCCAGCAGGTAAACAGTCTTTTTCGGGTAGTCCATGGCCAGGGCGCCGACGAGCGTGCGCCGGACGATCTGTTCATCCTCATTGAACGTAGGAATGAAAATATCCACGGACGGCAGGCGCGACAGCTCCGGCGGAAGGGGCACGGGCCGACGCGGCCGGAGAACCGCAGTCTGGAAATAGCCCGCGACGAGAATGGCGAACCCGTACAACTCCGCAGCGTAGAGCATCAACGACAAGACGACGTCCTGCGGCCGATCGAACGCGAGCGTGTACCATCCGCGCCACCAGATGTACCGGAACGATGCCGCGATCGACAGCACCGCGACAACGATCCGCCAGTCCGGCATCCGCCTCGAAACCCAAAGCGCAACCGCGATAATTACCGTTGAAAGCACGGCGTGAGAGCGCAGGTTGAACGGCGCGGTGGCGAACAAGACCAACGGAATCAGGCACAGCAAGCCGCCGACCACCAGCGCCGAACCGCCTGACTCCACACTCACGCGCAAACGCCCGGCGAGTCCGAGCGGTTCGGAGGCAAGTTCGTTCTCGATTCCGGGGGCGGATGACATAGACGAGGGACGCTGAAGCTACAACGAACGGCAGGCCGTACACAAACACGGTACAGCCGCCGCCCTCTGGCGCGGGTGCTATGCTGACCGACGTGAACGCCGAAAACCGGACGCCTGCCCACGTCCTCGCGCGCACGGCCAACGCCGGGTGCACGGCGGTGCGCCCGTGAGCGGCAAGCCGCACGAAACCGCCGGCGGCGAACCCGGAGCGGCCGATCCTTCGCTCACACCGGCGCCCGCGGCGCGCGGCGCACGCGTGGACCCGCTCATCGGAAAGGTCATTGACAATCGCTACCGCCTCGTTTCATTGATCGCGCGCGGCGGCATGGGAAAGGTGTACCGCGCTGAGCAGGCCCAGCTGAATCGTGTGGTAGCGTTGAAGCTTCTGGAGATCGGCAAAAATGGTGATCAGGACGAAGAATTTCGGCGACGCTTCATGCTCGAAGCGGCCACATACGCGCGGCTGACGCATCCGCACACGGTGAGAATCTTCGACTATGGCAACACTTGGGACGACATCCTCTTCATCGCGATGGAATTCCTCGACGGGCGCACCCTCCACCACGTCATCAAGACGGAGGCGCCGCTCTCGGCAGAACGAACCCTGAGAATCGCTCGACAAATCTGCGGCTCCCTCCGGGAAGCCCACGCACTCGGACTCGTGCACCGCGACCTGAAACCCGCGAATGTCGTGCTCACTCGCCATGGCGATGACGACGAGTTCGTGAAGGTCCTGGATTTCGGACTCGTGAAGGAACTGACTGGGGATAGTGAACTTACCAGCGGTGACGCCGTGGTCGGCTCCCCGTCCTACATGGCACCTGAGCAGATTCGCGCCGATGGCCTCGACCAGCGCACCGACATCTACGCGCTGGGCGTGATCTTGTACGCATGCGTGTGCGGACGCACGCCGTTTGCCGGTGACAACTCCGTGAACGTGCTCCTGGCCCATCTGAATCAGCCGCCGCCGCCGCTCTCCCCGAACGAGCCCGCGCTGCGGGATTCGCCCACGCTGGCGTGGTTAATTGAAACCTGCCTTGCCAAGGATCGTGCGTCCAGGTTCGCCGACGTGGACGAGCTGGTCCGCGCGCTGCGTCTGTGCGATGCCGAGGTGCGCGGGGAGCGTGGGTCGCAGCCCAGCTTGGTCGGCGGTCGCGTGCTCCTCGATGGGCGTGCGCCGCCACCATCGACGTCGCAAGTCCTTCCGGCCCACGGCGAGGCGCCAGCGGTGGCGGAAACCAGCATTTCGTCGTTTGTAACCGCAATTTCCAGAACGAAAGGACCCATCCTGGCCGTAGGCTCCCTGTTGCTCGCGGCCGTGGCAGTGGTGGTGATTGTCGGCGGCGGAGCATTCTATCTCCGCCACGAGCGGCTTCTGGGCACGCCAGCACCGAACGAGGGCTCCGGTGGACGGGCCGCCGCGGACGTGCTCGCGGGCCCGACATCCGTCCGGCTCACCACGGTTCCGGCAACGGCCCACGTCTTTCATGACGAGGTCGATCTTGGCGAATCGCCCGTTGTGCTTCCGCTCGCCGCTGGGGAGAGTTGGAACGTCCGAATCGTGGCCGACGGCTTCCAGCCCGCCGTCGCCCACGTCAATGCGGGCGACGATCCCGTCCGTATCGAGCTCCAGCGTGACGCGGGGGGGCCTGAACTGGAGGGGTCGGAAAACGCAGCCCCCTCGCAAGCGAACGCGTCGCAACCATCGGCAGGCAGTGACGTTGGTGGGCCCAACCAAGCGGGGCGGGCGCTGCCAACCTCCACCGGGACGACGTCCGCGAAAGGTCGGCCTCAAAGCGTGCCTTCCCCCACGGCGGGGCCGGCTGCCTCGCCACCTTCGACGCCAGCTGCGACCTTGACACCGTCGCCACCGGCGCCCCCGGAAAGCGTGCCCTCGCCGTCGAAATCGTCCGATCTCCGAGATCCGTGGGCCCACTGATGTTTTCGTTGTTTTTCGCTCTCTCCCTCGCGCGCGCCCAATCCACGGACGACGCGGACGGGCGCGCCCGGCAGTTCTACGACAACGGCGCAATGCTCTATGAAGAGGGCCGCTACGAAGACGCCATCATCGCGTTTGAAGAGGCGTATCGGTTGAGTCCCCGTCCGGCGCTGTTGTTCAACATCGCGAACGCGGAAGAACGGGCTGGCCGATGGGCAAACGCAATGGAAACCCTCGGGCGGTACCGCGTGTACGCCCCTGCGATCGAACGCGAGACGCTCGACCGCAGGATCCGAAATATCGAACGCCGACTGGATGAAATGAAAGCCACTGCACCCGTCGAGAGGCCGCCGGTCGCCGCCGCCACCCCCGCGCCCAAGCCGGCCGCCAAAGTCACGGTTCTGCGGCCCGTACCCTTGGCGTTGGGCGGCGTCGGACTGGTGAGTCTCGGCGTTGGCGCAGGATTTGGCGTCGCTGCGCTAGCGTCGCGTGCAGAGGCGGCGACCTACTGCACGCCGGTAGGCGATGCCACGTATTGCCCGGACGCGGCGTCCGAGGCGTTGGCAGCGGATAAACAGAATGCCATGCTCGCCGACATCTCCCTTGGGGTCGGTACCGCCAGCTTGCTCGCTGGTGTCGCGCTCGGACTCTGGGGCACCGGCGGTCCTTTGTCCGTGTCTCCGGGAATGATCACATGGCAGGGGCGGTTTTGATGCTCCTCGTTCTCCTCTCGTTGTCCTGCACCCTTTCCGCCTATTCGTACACGCCCTGCACCGACAATGCAGAGTGTCGGGAGGCCTTCGGGCTGGGCTCCGTGTGTGGGGATCAGCAACTCTGCACGGCGATGACGTCCGAGCCCCGGTGCGCGAACACGTACCCCGAAGATCTGCTGGAGCGCCCTGAAGAATACCCAGACGTAATCGTGATGGGGAGCCTGTTCAACCACGACCCGGAACAGGGAGATCTGGTAGAGACGCAGGCCGCGCGGCTCGCCGTGAAACAAGCCAACGATAGTGAAGGATTGGATGGACGCTCCTTTGCGATCGTGGAGTGCGGCTATGAGGAAGACTCCGAACTCGACGCCCTGACGATGGAAGAAGCGACGGTCCAGACGCTCCTCTGGATGGTAGATTCTCTCGGTATCACCGCCGTCATCGGGCCAGCAACCTCGGGAATGATGGAGGCGGCGTGGTACGGAATCGCCGAGCGCGCCGATGCTCCCATTCTCATCTCTCCTTCGGCGACCAGCCCGGCGCTGACGACGATCGACGGGGATGTCAAGGGGCCGGCGAATCCGGGCCTCGTGTGGCGCACAGCCCCGCCCGACTCGCTTCAGGGCGAAGCGCTCTCCATCGACATCACCCGGTCGTTGGGGGATGCGGACCAAAGCGTGGCCATCCTCTACCAGATCGGCCCGTACGGAGAAGGGCTCGCGGACGAATTCATCTCGAACTACGCAGATACCACGCACACGGTTGACCGTTGGCTTTTCGAAAACGACACCCAACGAGACAACGCGGTGAACGAGGTAGCCAACCTCGCAACGCCACCACAGGCCATCTTGTTTATCTCCTCGGACGTTTCCGACGTCGTGAAGTTCATGTACGCCGCCGGTTCGCGCGTCGAGTCCTTCCTCGGCATCCCGATTTATTTGGCGGACGCCGCGCGTGATCAGGAACTGCTCACCCAGACCGAAAGTGAGTCGTGGGCGGCGGAGCTGTTACCTCAGGTGAGAGGAACGGCCCCGGCGGTTCCCGAAGGGGATGTCTACGAGTCGTTTGCGGCGGCGTACACCACGACGTTCCAAGGCCAATCGGCAGACGATTCGTCCTATTCGGCGTACTCCTACGACGCAGCGTGGCTCGCCATTTACGGAACCGCGTGGTCTCTGGCTGCCAACGGCAGCATCACCGGACTTGGCATCGCCGGCGGCCTTCATCAGATCAGCGACCCCGACTACACGCCGGAGCTTGAGATCAAACCGCTGAACTGGGGCACCGTGCGGACGAAGTTCGCGGCGAGTACCGCCATCAATGTCGTGGGTGCCTCCGGCCATCTCGACTACGACGACGCAGACGAAGAAACCACGGCGCCCATCGACATCTGGCAGGTCCAGGATGTCGACGGTTTGCCCCTCGAGGCGCCACACACATGGGGCTTCGTGACCGTCGACCGCATCGAACCGTGATTGCCCTGTGGATACTCGCCGCCTGCGGCCGATCGGACGCCGAGGCTACTCTTGAGGGACAATGCGAGGAGATCCGCGACAATGCGACCCGCAACGCCTGTATGGCAACGCGCGGGTCATGCGATAGCCTGGTCGGAGCTGCCCACGACGAGTGCATTTTTCGCGCCGCGGAGGCCGCCGGCGACGCCAAGATGTGTCGCGACGCGGGTGCGTTCGCCGATGACTGCCGCCTTCACCTGTTCAGCGCGGGCTTCGCGCGGTGGGCGCCGTCGGACCCCACAGCCGGCCGCGACGAAGCGATGGTAGAGCCTCACATCCTCGACGCCGGCCTCGCCGTTGACGATCCGCGGCCGTGGTCCGCGTGGTATCGGCACGTGCTGTCCGCTCGCCGGCCGATTGACCGGGCAGGTTGCACGGCCATCCCTCTGGAACTTCGTCGGGAGGCGTGTCTGCACACCGGCATCGCGCTTTACAACGACCTGCTCAACATGGCAAGGGACAAGAAGCTCTATCCCTGCGACGGTGGCGCGCTTCCGGAGGTGCTGACCACCACCCCCGATCCCGAACTCGACGCCGTTCGGGCGGCGCGAAAGGACCTATGTACCTCCTCGCATCCTTAGCCTGCGGACCCACGGCGGCCGACGCCATGGCGCGGGCCCTCGATCCAACCACGACGCTCGCCGACGCGCTTGACTGGTGCGCACACGCCGGCGAGGATGCCGGTGAATGCACGGCATCGGTGGTGCGAAATCGACCAGCGGCCACGTCGAGTGCCTGCATCGACATCCCCGCTGAAAAATGGCGGGCCGAGTGCCAATTCGCCGCCGCGGAGCGCCGCGGAAAGGCCGGGGATCGGTGGGGCGCCCTCATCGGCTGCGGGCAGGCGGGTACCTACTACAACGAGTGCCTCTACCACGCGTGGACGTTCGATCTGCAGGCGGTCAGTAACGACCTTGGCACCGCCGTAAACGGCGTTGAGAAGGCGCGCCCGGTCATCGCGTACTGGGCGCAGATCCAGACGATCGGACCCGCAGCGGAGGACCAGATGTGGCGGGATTGGTGGTATTTTGCGCATGCCCACAACAAGCCGGCCGACATGGCGAAGTGCGGCCAACTGGCGGACTCGACCGATCGCGGGCGGTGTGAGTCTGGAACGAAGTCCTATGTGCGCCGCGCCGTGACGGAAACGATCCTCCGACCGGGAACCACCCGTGAGGCGCGCGATCGGCTGTGCCGGGGGGAGCCGGGAATGGCGAGAACGGCCGTCGGAACGCTGTATCTGCCCGACGCGGACCTCGACGGCGAAGCGGCGCTGGCGCTCTCGGAGGCGTGCGGGAAAACGCCAGCAACCGTTGCGCGCCCGTGGAATCCGATCTTTCGGGACCGCGTCGCGCAGCATGCCCCTCCCCTCCCCGAAACGCCGTGACCCCGCTCCGGTGGTCGGCATGCATCACCGCCGGGGTCGGCACGCTTGGGTGGGCACTCGCCGTGACCAGCCTGTCGCCCCGTCGGGACGCGTGGACACTCGTCGGGACGAGTGCCGACACCTCGATCATCCTCGCCCGCCTGTCCGTCGCCAACACGGGATTGTTCGCCGACCAGCTGACGTCGCGCGTCGTTGTGATCCCGCCAACCGGCACGCCGCTGGAGTACCGGTCCATCGAGGGGCCGGGCAGCATCGATGCAGCGGGCGCTCGCGCCGGTGCCGTCGCCATCGAACAGCACGGGAGTGACTGGTCCATCCGCACCGCCGGCGAAACCCTTCATTCCCGTTTGCGTGTCGCCGATAGCCCCACGTCCTGTCCTCCAACGCCGGGACGCCTCGCGGGGGTCGTCGAGGCCGGAGATGCTGACAACGCCGGCGCCGCCTTGGGTTTAACTGTGGACGGCTCCGGTATTCTCGTCCGCACCCGCGCGCAGGACAGCGTACGCGATGGCGCGTTGTACGTCCTCACGCCAGAGTTCTCGCTCGGCCTTGATGGGCTGTCGGACTGCCCGGCATGGTTGATCGATGGGGAACGCCGGTGGACCGGGGCCGCGATGCCGCTACCAGTGGTGGACGGAGAGGACCTCGAGTTGGGTGTCGGCCCGTTGGTCATCCTCGTGCATCCGTGGATCGACGCCGTGACGCAGCATTCGCTGAGCCACACGCTCGTCGCGGAGCGCGTGCTCGCGTGGATGGTTGGATTCCCGCCGCCCAGAGCTACCGTTCGCCGTGCCACCGTGACCGTGCAGGGCCGCGACGGGAAGCGCATCGGCGTGCTCATCGAGCGGCGTTGATGGCCGCGCGCTATACGACGCACCACCATGCGACCCGCTCTCGCCGTACTCCCCTTCGCCCTCTTGCTCGCGCCGACGCCCGCCTTCGCGAAGGACCTGCGCAGTCGCGCCGCGCTGGGGTTCGCCGCTCAGTTCGGTGACATCGCCGCCCTCTCGTTCCGGTATGGCCTGCCCACAGGGGATCCGAAGGTCAACGTGCAAATCGAAGCGGACGCCGGCGCAGCGTTCGGGGGTGGAGGCAGCACCGATATTATCGCGGGCGGACGCCTACTCTACGGCGTCGTGGCCGAGGACAACCTGAACCTGTACCTCGTTGCCGGTGGCGCCTATGTCATGGGCGGTTCGGCATCCTTCGTGCGCCTACAGCCGGCAATCAGCGCGCAGTTCTTCCTGTTTGGAGTGGAGAATCTTGGATTCTCCGCCGAGTGGGGTGTGAATATCGATCTTGGCGCAGCGCCTGGCGTCAAGACCGTCGCGGGCGCCCCGGGCGCTGCCGTGCACTATTACTTTTAACCCTGGACGCCGCGGTCTACCGAGACAATACCCTTGATCGAGCGCAGGATCTTGATGATCGTGTCGAGTTCGCCGATGTCGTGAACGGCCACGCCTAGTTCACAGGTCGCACCGCCCGCGCTGTCGGCCCGCATATCGGCACGCCACAAGTTGATTTTCCGCGCGGAGCACGCACCGGTAATCGCCGCCAGAAGACCGGGCCGATCCTCACAGGCAATGTGGAGGACGCCCTGATGCAGCGTCTTCGTCGTTGCGTCCCACGTGACCGGCACGAATCGCTCCGGGTCGAGACCCTTCACCATGGCGCATTCGGCCTTGTGAATACTCATGCCTCGGCCGCGCGTGATGTAGCCGAGGATGGCCTCACCCTTCATCGGACGACAGCACCGGGCGTATTCCACCAGGATGTCGGTTTCTCCGCTGACGACGATTGCGTTCTCAGACTGCCGGCGGACGCGCTGGAGAAAGTTGGCGAGCGCGCTCGGCGGCGGCGGTGCCGGGGCTTCCGGGGGCGGCGAAAGAATCCGGGCCGCCTCGCCCGGGCTGGTGTGCCCTCCGACCACGGCCTCGGCGAGTGCATCGAGGTCGTCAAATCCCGCGGCAGTTATCCGTGCGCCTAGCTCCTTATCCTGCGACACACGCTTGATGGACAGCCCAAGCTTGCGCAGTGCGCCATCGATGATCTCCCGGCCGAGATCGACCCCACGATCCCCAAGTTGTTCCTTGAGACTTTTGCGAATCTTCTCCAGCGAGCGATGCGCGCGGGCCCACTCCAACCAATCGCGACTGGGGCGGGCGTCGGGGCGGGTCAGGACCTCGACCGTGTCTCCCGTCTTGATCGGCGTCCGAAGCGGCACAAGGCGACCATTGACCTTCGCTCCGGTGCAGTGGTTTCCTACTTCCGTGTGAACATGGTACGCGAAGTCGAGTGCGGTGGAGCCCTCCGGCAGAAGGATGACGTCTTTACGCGGCGTAAATACATGGATAGACGCCGATAGATCCGAACGAGCCGCCTCCATGAAGTCGGCCGGGTCCTCGATCTCCCGCGCCATCTGCACGAACCCGCGCAACCGTGCGATTTCCGCGAGTTCGGCGTTGCTCACAGCCAATCGGCCGCCCTTGTAGCGCCAGTGGGCGGCAATTCCGGTTTCCGCGACCCGGTTCATCGCCTGGGTCCGAATCTGGATTTCGACCTCGCGACCGTCCGGCCCGATGACCGTCGTATGCAGGGACTGGTAGCCGTTCGATTTCGGAACGGCGATGTAGTCCTTCATGCGCGAGGCCACCGGCAAAAATGCCGAATGGACGAACCCAAGGGCGATGTAGCACGCATCGCGATCGGGAACGATGACGCGGAAGGCAAGCAGATCGTGTAGATCGGCCAGATCCTTGCCGCTGCGTTCCTGTTTGCGCCAGATGCTGTAGAGGTGTTTCACCCGCCCCGAAACGTCGCAAACCATGCCGCGTCCCGTCAGAATTTCGTTGAGCAGCGACGTGGTGGCGTCAACGAATCCTGAGCGTTCGACCTGATCTAACGCGACGGCGTCGGCCAACTTGAAGTATTCGTCCGGGTGAAGGAAGCGGAACGAGAGATCCTCCATCTCCCTTTTGAGCACCTCCAGTCCGAGGCGATGCACCAACGGGGCGAAGATCTCCAACGTTTCCCGG
The DNA here is from genome assembly GCA_945861635.1 of Klebsiella pneumoniae. GTDB lineage: Bacteria > Myxococcota_A > UBA796 > UBA796 > SXON01 > CAMAWH01. The sequence continues at coordinate 118,982 of CAMAWH010000007.1, forward strand.
GCGATGGTTTTCTGTTTTTCAGGACGATGGTGTTCCAGCGTCCGCATGTTGTGCAGACGGTCCGCACATTTGACGATGACAACGCGGAGGTCCTTGCCGAACGCGAGCACCAGCTTTCGGAAGTTCTCAGCCTGTTCCTCGATTTTTCCACGGTACGCCAAGCGCGAGAGCTTGGTGACGCCCTCCACCATCTCGGCGACAGGCTTACCAAACCTGACCTCAATCTCCTCTTTCGACGCCGGCGTGTCCTCGATCGTGTCGTGGAGCAAGCCGACCGCAATCGTCTCCACATCCATCCGTAATTCCGCGAGTATCGCAGCAACGTTGAGCGGGTGGACAATATAATCCTCCCCATTCTTCCTGGTTTGACCGTGATGCATCAGGGCGGCGTACTGATACGCGTCGACGACGAGCGCGGTATCGGCGCCCGGCGCATACTCCTGCACCCGGCGAACCACATCGTCGATCGTCAGGCTCGTGCCAACCCCAGAATGCTCTTCACTCACGCGGGACACCACCCTCCTTGATGCGTCTTCGTCACGTGTTTGTCAAGCGATTGTTTCGTGAAAGCGCCGGACCCAACTCGCGCGACGCCTCGTGCGGAGCAGCTCAGCGCGAACGATTCCTGCGAGGGCGGCCACCGCACTTTCAATTTCGTCGTTCATCACCAGGTAGTCGTATTCGCCACAGTGACGGAGCTGGTCGCTCGCCTCCGCAATACGACGCCGGATCACCTCGACGGTGTCGGTTCCGCGGGCGAGCAGGCGCGCGCGGATGGCACCAAGCGAGGGCGGCAGAATGAAGATGTGAACCGCCTCGGGGTGACTCTGACGAACCTGCGCCGCCCCCTGCGTGTCGATGTCGAGCACGATCGACCTACCCTCTGCCAGAGCAGCGTCGACAGGCGCGCGCGGCGTTCCATAGTATCGGCCATAGACCTCCGCGTTTTCGAGAAGCGCCCCGTCAGCGCGGAGCGCGAGAAACTGCTCCATGGACACGAACGTGTAATCGACCCCGTCAATTTCTCCGGTTCGGCGGGAACGGGTCGTCGCGGAGACGGAGAATTCGAGACCGGGCACCTCGACGAATACGCGCCGCAACAGGGTCGTCTTTCCCGTCCCTGACGCACCACTCACGACGAAGCACGCGCCCCGATCCGGCGGCGTCCATGCACTCATCGCCCAAACCAAACGTAAGCACGACCGGTTGCAGACCCGCTGGCGTCATACGCCTGGGCGCCGACGGCGAAGTCCACGCGACCATCCCCATTGACATCGCCTTCTCCCACACCCAATGCATCGCCAAACCAGTCATTTGCCGCTTCGCCGGTGAGGACGGTTGCGATATCCGCGGCCGCACCGACCGCGTCCCAATCGGGCCCAAGAATCAACCAGGCCGCGCCCTGCGCTGCGAGCCCGCCCGGATCGGCGAAGAGCGCGCCGATCAACACGTCATCCGAGCCATCTCCATCCACATCTCCCGGGGATTGAATGACGTGGCCGAAATGGTCGTCTGCGCCCGTGCCGTACAGAGTGTGGTCGGCGTCCGCGGGCACATAACCACTGGCCCATCCGGATCGACCCAGAAAAATTCGCACCGCACCTGCATTATTTCCTGACGAATCGTCCAGATATTCGCCGACCATCAGGTCACCCACGCCGTCCTCGTCAAAATCAAAGCCACCGGCAGCGTCGTAGCCAAAGCGGTCGTCCGAAGCGTCCCCGGAAAAAAGCGTGACGGCCGCACCCGAAAGCGCGTCGCCACCAGAAAGTGAAATTCCCCCAGCGATAATCCCCGCCAAACCGGCGTCAACGCCTCCGGTGTCCGCGTAAATTGCCGTGGTGAAGAGGTCGTCCACTCCGTCACCGTTGACATCCCCGATGAACTTGGTGGTCCATCCAAGCTCCTCACTTTCGTCGTCTCCGTACACCTGAAAGTCAGCGTCCGCGATGTCCGCGCGCCCAGACCAGCGTGCGCCTGTGCCCGCGAAGATGCTGACGGTTCCGGAGTTGCGGAAGGAATCGCTGGAGCGCGGCGCCGCGAGCACAACGTCGATCAGACCGTCACCATCGAGGTCCCCAGTGGCAATCCGGGCGCCCATCTGGTCACCCAGCGTGCCCACGACCGTCCAGTCCGCGGCGTCCGCGGCGTCTCCCGACACGGGAGTGCCGCCGCCGTATTGCAGCATGGCCATGCCCGCGCCTTCGCCGTTCTCGTCGTCATCCGGCGCGGCGAACATCAGCTCCGACCGGCCGTCCGCGTCGAGATCGCCCGGGGCGGCGAGGGCCCGGTAGCCACCCAAGGCGACGCCGGCCGCCGAACCCGTCCAACGGGCCGACGCGTCGGCGGTGGTGAGTGCGCCCGTGAGCGCGGTGGCGTCGAAAAGGTAGACGACACCTGCCGAAGCATCCTCTCCACTGGCGCCAACGACGAGCTCCGCCAGACCATCCCCGTTGATGTCACCGACAAGCGCGATCGTCTTTGCGAAGGCCCCACCAGCGGTAACGCCGTCAATCACGACGTCAGCGTCGGCAGCAGAAATCGTTTCCTGCCACGCAAGTCCGACGGTGATCGGCGCGCTCGTGTTCGTGGAGTCCAGGCCTTCTTCATCGATCGCCGTGACCGTGCACGCCCACACTTCGTCGCGATGCGTACCGGCGGCGGGCGCCGTGCCTTCCACGATGCTCGCGGCCACGCCATCGACCGTCCACGTGTACGCGTAGGTGATGGCGGAGCCGTCGGGATCGACCGCGCCCGTGGCAATGCAGACGAGATCGTCCGTGTCCATCGCGGGATCGGGTGAAATCGATACCGTCGGGATCGTCGGCGCGGTGCCAACCACCGCAATGGCAGTGCTCACGAACGTGGCAACATCCCGTCCGTCATCGAGCCGCGCGCCGCACGCCACCGTCTGCCCGCCGTGCACGCTTCCGACTGGAAGAACATCGGTGATCGCCCCGGTCTCGACGCCATCTACCGTCCAGAACGTCGTACGCTCCACCGTGTCTGCCTCGGGATCGCGGGCCCCTGTGACCACGCAGTTCAGCGCGTCCGCAACGGTCGGCGCAGCGGGCAAAACCTCGATCGTGTCGATCACGGGAGGCGCGTTCACGATCACCGTAGACGCTGACGCCGGCGCAGCCTCATTCGTGCCATCACTCGCGACGACGCTGAGCACCCAGGTCTGGCCGCGCGCCACCGCCACTCCATCCACGCTCGTGCCCGCGCCGGCCGCCGCACCGTTCACCGACCACCCGTACGCGTACGTCACCGCATCTCCATCCGGGTCCACGCTGTCCTTCAGGATCGTGGCCGAGAGTCCAGACCCTGTCATCGCCGGGTCGGGTTCAATCGCAACGGTTGGCGCGGACGGCGCCGTGTTTTCCGCGACGGTGATGCCGATGGCATGAGAACTGCGCGCACCTTCCGTGTCCGTCGCAAGGAACGTGATGACGTGAGCCCCCGCGGAGAGTGTCAGATCCTGATCAAACTGCCCATCGACGCCGACCAGCAGCGACGTCGTGCTGCCCGATGCCGAGTCTGTAGCAGTGACCATCACCGCGCCGGGTTCGTCGTGATCATCGGCCACAAAGCCAGCCACCTGCACCGATCCCGGTAGAACCGCGCCCTCCACCGGAGCGTCGAGCGTCAGCACCGGCGCAAGGTTGTCCACCGCCGAATCCCCACCCTTGCCTGCCGGCGGAGCACAGCCGACAGCGAAAAAGATCATCCACGGCATGGCATCAGCATATCCCCGCAACTGCGCCTTCGGGACAGCTCACTCGACGTTCGCCACTTGCTCCCGCATACGTTCCAGTACGCTCTTCAAATCGACGACGCGAGCCGAAATCGGAAGTTCCGCCGCCTTTGATCCGATGGTGTTGATCTCGCGGTTCATTTCCTGAAGCAGAAAATCGAGCTTCCGGCCCACCGGCTCATCGGCCGACAGCGCCGCAACGAACTGGTCACCATGCGATTGCAACCGCGCCAACTCCTCCGAAACATCCGCCTTGTCCGCCAGAAGCGCGGCTTCTGACGCAATCCGCGACGGGTCCACGTGGCCGGCCACAAGGCGGCCGATCCGCTCCACGAGCTTGGCCTTGAGGCGCTCCGCGACGCCTTCCGCGGCGTCCGCCACCTCCGAACGCAGTCGATTCAGCTCATCGAGGTGCCGGGAGAGATCGTTGGCCAGTGCGCGCCCCTCCGCCGCGCGCATGGCGGAAAGGTCCGACAGCGCCGCGTTCACCGCAGCCTCGACCAATTCCCACTCTCCCATGGCGTCATCGTCGTTATCGCTCGTAACGAGTACGCCCGGCTGGCTGAGCACGTGGAGGAGGGAGACCTCCGCAGGGTCCCGCTGCAAACGCCTTGCGACGTCCACCATCGCGAGGCGGTATTGCTCCACCAGCTTCAGGTCCGCCACGATTCGCGTTGCGCCCTCGATGCAGGTGCGCCGCACGGCAATGTCCACCCGGCCGCGCTGGATGGTGTCGCGCAGGGCCGCAATAACCCTAGGTTCAAACGCCGTATACTCGCGAGGAAGACGCACCTGGACGTCTCGGAATCGGTTGTTGACCGACTTCATTTCCACGACGACGGTCGTGCCTCCGTTCGAGGCGTCTCCCCTGCCAAATCCCGTCATCGAGTTCATGCTTCCCCCAGCCACGCGACATCGCGCGCGCCGAGCGCGCACAGACGCTCCGCCACGGCCGGCGCCCATTTCCCTTGCACCACTATCGTTCCGGCGGCCCCGGCGAGCGCACGCAGACGCTCCGTGCTCGGCGCAGGTTCCGCGTCCATGTCCAGGATCACCGCACCCAACGGCGCAACATCCACGATCCGTGGAATCGCCGCGACGGGGCGCGAGAGCGTCGGACGTGTCACGACGGCCGCGTCGGGTACGGGGAGCGGCCTGACGAGGCGGCGGAGGCGGTCGCGCAATCCCATGCGCGGAAGCTAACGCGCAGGCCGGCCGCCTAGTCGCACTTCCCGTCCGTACCGTCGTCACACGAATACGTACAGTCCCCGTCCTCCACGGTCAGATCACAACGCACTGCCTCTCCCCCGGAGTAGTAGGTCTGTCGTTCCTCCCCGTCTCCATTGTAGGAGTATTCCCCGTGCATATCGGCCCACGCCCCGCCATCCTCGGTCACCGTCTGATCGTAGACCGTGGAGCCGTCAAACGCGACATCCTGCACGCCCTCACAACTCAGGCCCCTGCCAACGCAACCCTCCTCTCCCTCACCCGCCCAGTCGATGTGAGTCGTGCCCTCTCGCTGAAAGGTACGCCACTGGTTGTAGTTGCCGCTGGCCAGTTCGTACCCGGACGAGACGTCGAGATCGGAGGTGAACGAACCAGCGTACATCGCTATTTCATCCTCGCCCGTCCACGAAAACGCGTTTGCGTCGTATGCCCCAGCTTGTTCGATAGCCGCGTCGGAAGCGCCGTCCGGATCCCAGGCCCAGGTGGACATCTCGCAGCCCTCGCGGATGACACGGTAGCGAGTTGTCGTCGTGTCACCGAGGATATCCGTCGTATCCACGTCGTACTCAAGATCCAGATCGCCGCTGTGGTAGACCGTTCCGAAACCGGCGCCGACCGCGGCCTTCAGGTAGAAGCCATCGACGTAGGACACTTTCCAGTCAAATTCGCCGTCGGAGGGGTCGTATGTACCCGAAATGTTGCTCCGGTACTCGTCGTCCGGCTCCAGATCGAACGCACCCGACCCATCTCCCGTGAGGATCCATCCGAGCAGGTCGTCGGACCACGCGTAGGGCTCTTCACCGCAGGATGCGGACTGATCAATCCATCCCGAACACGCGGCGAGGAACAGTACAAACATGGGCATCCCGATCGCGGCGCACTGTAGCGCGAGCCCGGCGGAGCGTCGCGCGGACGGAAAGGGTCTTACGCGCTCTTTGCGCGGCCCAACCGCGTGCTCACCTCCCCGTCGGCATCCGTACACGCAGCGCCTTGCCAATAGCCTGCGCCATCCTGGGTTGTGACGCGTCCTTCAAGTGGCGATCATCCTTGTAGTCCGCCGCCGTCAGGGGTGGGTCGACCGCGATGTCGAGCACAACGCCGCCCCCCTCACGGATCACCGCCAACGACGCCAAATCTTTATCGGCCGGCGGGAATTCGGGGTTGGGGGCGAGAGGGATGAACCATGCGGGAATGTCGCGCCGATGCGCTTCCGCTAGGAAGGCGCGCGCCCACACATAGGGGTCCGGTGTGCCATCAAACCAGCTGGATTCGCTCTTGCCGGGCTTCGGACTCCCGGGAGGGAGCGAGGGAGGGCGTACGCCGACCGAGTGCCAAACGCGCGCGCTCAGGTAGCCGCGCTGCCGGTACGCAGGCCACGCCCGGCGCAGGACCAACTCCCCCGCGCACCCAAACGTCTTGCACCCGACGCGGGCCAGCAAGGGAATGTCTCCCCACGACGCGAGGCCCATCACCTGCTCCTCCCATGGGTTGGCGGCGATGCGGAGTTCGGTGTTCGCAAACACCACCGCTACTCCCACCAAATCCGGATCCTCCTCGATGTAGCGTCGGAAGATCAGCGCCCACTCCATCGGTTCCGTGTTCTTGAAGCTGACATTGATGACCCGTACGCCGGCTCCCCACGCCGCCTCGACGGCCTGGGGCACGAACGCATCTCCATGGCAGCTCCCGAACGACACAATGTGGGGGCCGGGCGGGCGCGCGCGGTAGCCGCGGATCTTGGCGGTGACCACGTCTGGCGGCTGCTCAACGTACCGCGCAACGCCAGCGTTCAGCGCCACCGTCGCCAGCAAAATCACCGCCGCAACCCAGCCCACGCCGAGCGGGCGGACCGGACCGCAACGTCTAGAACTGGAAGTAGATGAACTGGACGTCAAAGGAGGATCCGAGAAAGACTGTAGCAAGGAAAAGTGCGGCGCAGAGCACGGCTTGAATCGGGCGAGGGATTCGGAGCAGCCAGTCCGGGTCGTCACGGACATACTGGACGCCCTCAACCAGCAGGAGGGGCGTGATGATGACCAACATCTGGCCAAGGCGCTCTATGGCGACTGCGCCCGGTGGGACAACGTGAAGAAACGTCGATACCATTGTTTTTACCTGCGTCATCGAGTCGGCCCGAAAAATCAGGAACCCGAGCGCCGTAAACTGAAAAGTGGCGATGATGGCGAGCGGACGCGCGACTCGCGGCAGAGAAAACGTGGGGAGCGCGCGCTGTACGGCGAGCGCTGCACCATGGTAGACGCCCCACACGATGAACGTCCAGTTGGCCCCGTGCCACAGCCCGCCGAGCGCCATCGTCGTAAGGAGGTTGACGTACGTTCTCCCCCGCCCCTTCCTGTCGCCTCCCAAAGGGACGTACAGATAGTCGCGCAACCATTGGCTCAAGCTGATGTGCCATCGGCGCCATAGATCGCGCGGGCTCGACGCGAAGAAGGGCAGGCGGAAGTTCACAGAGAGCTCGATGCCCATCCATTTTCCAAGTCCGCGTGCAATGTCGGAATAGCCACTGAAGTCACCGTAAATCTGCCAGCAAAACGCCCACGCACCGACGAGCACCGACCAACAATCTGGACCATTCTGCTCGAAGATCCTGGACACCAGCGCCGCCATGTTGTCGGCCACAAACAGCTTTTTGAAAAAGCCCCACAGGATGAGCTGCGTGCCCTCGGCGAGTTGCACGGAGGTGACCCGGCGGGGCTGTTCCAATTGCGGGATGAGGTGCCCACTCCGCTCGATCGGGCCGGCGACCAGTTGCGGAAAGAACGAGACGAACAACGCGAACTGCCAGAAACTGCGCGTCGCCCGGACATCCCGTCGGTACACGTCGATGGTGTACGCCATCGACTGAAAGGTGTAGAAGGACAACCCGACGGGCAGCACGAGATCCGGAAACGGAATCAGCCAGCGGATTCCGTGCGCCGCCAACGATGCGTTGACCTCCGCGGCGAAAAACCCGAAGTACTTGAACGTCGCGAGAATCCCGAGATTGACAATGACGCTGAGCGTGACCCAGACCCGGCGGCCGCGTTCGGACTGCCCCTGCCGATCCAGCGCAAGCCCAACCGACCAATCGATGAACGTGGTCAGGATCAGCAGCCCAAGAAAGCGCCAATTCCACCAGCCGTAAAAGAACCACGACGCCACGAGCAGCAGCACGTTCTGGCCGCGGTGGGGGAGCAAGCGGTACGCGCTGTAGACGACGCCGAAAAAGGCGACGAAGACGAGCGAGTTGAACAGCATCCGCCGGGTAGTCTACCGCCCGCGCAACGGAACGTACGGGGTTGCCAACAGCTCGGCGGCCGGTCGGCCCAGAACGGTGGAGGGGCCGGCCAGCGGTTCGACCGCCAGGAGACAGAGGCCGTGGACTTGACCGGGGACTCGTTCGGGTCCTGTGATGCCTCGGATGGCGTGGCGCGACACCCAGTCCCGACGCAAGGGAGCGTGCTTTTCATCAACGAGCGTGGACTCGGGAACAACCGCGGCGAGACCGCCGCCCGGGCCGACCATCGCGGGGGCGGACGCCAACGTGGCAGCGCGCGTCACGACCACGTCGAAGGGCCCCTTCACCGAACCATTCAGGACGCGCGCCCGCGGCACGACGATGCGACACAGGGCAGCCGCCAGCGGATCTTTTTCCACGCCGACCAGCTCCGTCACTCCCCACGCCTCCATCGCCAACAGGACGGTGCCGACGCCCGCACCCAAGTCACACGCACGCGTGACGGGCACCCGGGCGATGCTCCGCGCCGCGTCCGCCATCCGCATCGCGAATTCGCGCGTCGGCTCCCACGGGGCGTTTTTCCTGGGGGATGGGTAGGCCGACCCGCGCGGGACGACGGCGATGACGCCAGCGCCGTGGAGCGCGCGGGCACGGAGCGCCGCCGTGAGCCCGATGTCTTCCGTGGCCTCGCGCCGTTCTGTGCCCCGAAGCCACGCGGCGATCAGCGCGGCCTGCCATGGGTCACTCGCGACGCTCACCACCGCCGCAACGCAGCTATCGACGTGGTCTCCACCGACCGACGCCGCGCGCAGGTAGGCGCGCAGCGCGACGTCGTGGCTCACGCGGACACCACAGCGCGCATCGCCGCGACCGCCACGTCATGTGTGTAGCCACGCGCGACGACGCGCGCGCGCCCCGCTCGCCCACGCCGCGACGCCTCCTCCGGGTTGTCCAGCGCAGCCTGAATTGCGGCAAGCAACGCCTCCTCGTCGTCCGAGGGCACGATCCAGCCAACGGCGTCGTCCACCAGCTCGGGAATGCCGGAAACAGGCGTCGTGATCACCGGCAAACCTGACGCCATGGCCTCAATGATGGCGACCGGCAGGCCGTCAAGGTCTCCGTCGGGCGCGTGCCGGCACGGCAGGACAAATACCGTTGCATCTCGAAGAAGCTGCGGTATTTCCGAGTGGGGCCGAAGCCCCAAGACCTCAACACCGGGCAAGTCCGGCGCATCACTGACCAAGCGAACGATCGCCGAACGCGCCAGTCGGGGGGCTACGGCTGCGAGCGTGTCGAGTCCCTTTTTGGGCACCCACCGCCCGATGGCCAGGACAACCGGCGGTGTCACGGGAGTCGGCGGGCCGAGAGCTTCCACGCGTACTCCATAACGCACGATCTCCGCCGCAATCCCGTAATTCTCCAATATCGCCTTGCGGTTGTATTCGGAGATCGTGACGACGGCGGCTGCACCAGCCAAAACGTCGCGGAGACCGCTGCGCGGCTTGAACAGGTCCACGGCATGCACTGTGACACTGAACGGAACGCCCGCCCGGGCGCAAGCGAGACGCACCCACTCGGCGGCTTCCCCGGCAAAGTGTACGTGCACGCGGCGCGCGCCGCGAACCACCGTCGCAAGCCAAAGCACGCGAATCGGCACGCGGCCGGGAAGTCGCAGCCACTCCCGGAACAAGGCGGGGAGGGCCCGCAACCACCCCCAGCGGTGGGGCTGCGGGTGGAAGGGCACACCGATCGGGCGAGCACCCGGGTCACCCCGGGGGTCGAACGCCGCAAGCTCCACGGGCAGGCCGGTGTCCCGCAGGCCGCGTATCTCGTCGTGAACAAAGGTCTCCGTCAGCGTCGGAAAGTACCGAAGAACATAGAGAATCACGTCGGATCAGCCAACACATTGTGGAGGAAGCGTTCAATCTCCGTCGCACGGTGATCCCACGTCCGGACCCGACGCGGGCTGGCCCCGGCGGCGAGCGCCTCGGCCACCGCGTCGGCGAGAGATCGAGGGCTGCGCGGCGTGTAATAGTGCAGGCTGTCGCCCCCAATTTCCCGCACGGTGGGAAGGTCGGCGGCGATGATCGGAATGCCCGTCGCCAGGTAGTCCCACAGCTTGAGCGGCGAGGTGAGCGCCCGCCCAAAAAGGTTATCGTCCAACGGAAGCAAGAGCGCGTGGTAGCGGGCCAGCCATTCCGGCAGCGCGCCATACGCCACCGGCGGGATGACGTTCACGCCGGCCGGAACGTCCTCCGGCGCGCCCCCGACCATCTCCAAGGCCGCGCGCGCCGGCCACAGCGGCAAGGACGCAAAAACCGTGTCGAGCCCTTTGAACGGGCGCGGCGATCCCGTGTACCCGACGAGCGGGAACGAAGCGGGATGCCGCTGAATGGCGCGGTCGAGACGCGTCGCGTTGTGAATGATGCGACGGCACGGCGGCAGGTCGTCGTAGCTGGCCTCGATCAGCGCCAGTGTCCCGCCGCAGTTCGCCACCAGGCCGTCCGCGCGGCGCAGCACGGCCGATTCCTCGGCGTACGCCGGCGCTGGATCGCGACCCGCCTCCCGCTCGATCTCAACCGCACTGTCATGCGCCTCGAAGACGAGCGGCATCGCGGCAGGTAGCAGCGAGATATACCGTTTCTCACGGGCATAAACGATGGAGTCGGGTACCGCGACGCGTGTCCATGCCCGGAGCTGGGCGCGAAACCACAGACTCGCCGCCGGTTTCCAAGCCGTCGGCGCAAGCCGCAAGTCGAAGGTGGGCGGCCGGTCCAGCCCGTAGGCGGCGAGCGCATCCTCAACCGTCGCGAGCGGCCGATCGGCATCCACGTCTGCGAGCAGCGTCACGGCGTGCCCGCGGCGGGCCAGCGCGTGACAGGTGTGGATCACCTGAACCGTCTGCGCGCGCGTCGATGGCAGCGTGGGCCGGTAGAGGTGCAGAATGCGCACAGGCAACCCCTAACTCAACTCACAATGACTGCAAACGCAAAAAACGTACATTCGTCGCCAATTCCGTCCCCCGACCGGCGCACGCCGACCGCCCGCGTTGACAGGCCCCTCTCTCGCCGTTATCGCGCCGCTCCTTTTGGAGTCTCCATGCGTCGTTCGTTCATTCTCGCCGGTTTCCTCATCGCCGGTCTGTCCTTCACCATGGCCCCCACAGCGCTGGCGGGCAAACCGCCGGCCGGCGCCAAGGAAGAGAAGATTCCGCGGATCACGATGAGCGGCGTATCGGCCCTTGATGGCGTCTACGGTGAAGGTCGTGACATCCAGATCAAGTTGGATGGCGAGCACAAGCACATCAAAGAAGCAAGGGAAAACCTGAATACCGCCCTCGCCGTTGCCACGGATGCCCCGGTGCGCACGGCGCTGGACAGCCTCAAACAGGCCGCAAACGGGAAGCTCAAAATCGTTCTGGCTGGCCGCGTTCCCCACCTGCAGCCGAGTGAAGCCGTGCCCGAAAACGTGCAGAAGGGCGTCGACGCCGTGAACGGCCTCAGCGACGCGGGAGACAAGGCGGCGACCACTGCGGTTGGCCTCAAAGGCGACGCCGCGCGCCTGATCGAGGCCTGCAAGGACTTCCCCGGCAAGCTGCCGAGCCTGGTTTCCAACCCCATGGAGTTGCCGAAGGTGTCGAAGATCACCGCCGACAACGTGAAGGCCATCGGTGACTTCCCGAAGTACATCGACCGAATCGCAACGGATGTGGACAATATTTTCAAGGATGTCGGCGCCGTTTTCGCCGAATAGGCGAAGGCGGGAGGGGGGTGCGAAATTCTTTTCGCACCCCCCCTCCCCGCGCGGAGGCCAGCGCGGTAGTATCGCGGGCGAACCGATGTTCCTCTCCCTCCTTTACGCCCTCGCGTTCGCCGTAGAGCCGGTAACGACCGTATCCGAAAACGGCACCGTCGAAGTCCGCACGCTCGTCTCGGCGTCCGAGGCGGAGATTCGCGCGTTGCTCTCGGATCCGATGGCGTCAGCCCGCTTGGCCCCCGGCTTCATGTCGATGTCGACGGCGCCACAGGGGGCTTGCCTGCATCTGAATGTGGCCGTTGCAGGCCCGCTCGACGCAATCTCGTATACGGCGTTGCGCTGTCCCACGGCAACAGGTTGGCGGACGTCATTATTGGAAAGTGACACGCTTACGGCCATGGACGCGGAGTGGTCGGTCACGCCGCGGGCCGACGGCACGGAGGTCGTCTACCGCCTCCGGTCCGACGTCTCGATGCCGGTTCCTTCGTTCCTCGTTCGTCGCAACGTCCTGCGCAGCGCCGTCGGCACCCTCGAATCCTTGGTTCGCAAGGTTACGCGCCGGTAGTCGGCGGGCGGTACGAGGGCGCGCATTCGCACCGCATCGCTACGCCCGAAAAGGCACCGCGTACAGCCGCTCCTCTTCGAGCAACCAGCCGCTGAGTTGCATTCCATAGCAGCATCCACTGTCCAACCCGACGGTGCGCGCATGCACCTGCACGCCCCGCATCGCGTCGTGACCATAGAACACACGATCGCCTCCGCGATACAGCTGCCACCAGAACGGATTGGCGGTGTCTTCATCGTCCGGCCACCGCCGCATGAGGATGGCCATGCGTGGCGTCGTCCCGGTCACACCCTCGAACGGATGGACGCCGGCGTGCACCGCCACCCAGCCATCGCCATGGATGAAAATCGGCAATGCTCCCATCCAATCCCGCACGTCGGTCGGTAGTTGGGCACACGTGGCGGCTACGCGCCCCTCTCCCCCCCACACCACCAGCATCTTGGCGTCGTGATTCCCGAGGATGCACTCGGCCCCGGTCTCCTCGATGATTTTCCACACGCCGAGCGGATCCGGCCCCTTGGTGAACAGGTCGCCGAGCAAGATGACGCGATCCGCACGAGCGATGTCAAGCAGGTCGACCAGCGAGCGGGAGCAGCCATGAACATCGCCGACGAGAAGGGTACGCACGGCACTGAACTAACCAAAACCGCGGGCACGTCACGGGTGCCACGACGGCGCCGAGGCGCCAGATGGGGTAGGCTTCGCCCGATGCCCCGGGCCACGGTTTCGGAGACGGCGAGTCGCCTGCGCGCGCACGTCCCCGCCAGCATTCTACGCCTCATGTTCGCGGCGCCACTCGTTTTCGGCGCCGTTGCCTTGGTGACCCTCGGGGATCCGGTCGTGGCAACGTTGACGTGTGAGGGGGAGCTGTGCGCGATTCGTGAGGAATGGGTCGGTGGAATTCAGCAGCGGGAGAGCGAATTTCCATCTGCGAACCTCATGGAAGCACAGGCAGAGCGCACGTTTTTGCACTCGCGTTTGCCATCGACACAAGTGATTCTCGTCGTCGGAGGAGAACGGCGTGCGTTTCCCGGCTTCTTCGACCTCCTGGACGATCCGGAGCGCATGGCAAATGGCGTTCAATCGTGGTTGAAGCATCCCGTTGGCCGCCTGGAGATCATCGCGGGCCGTCAGATTGTGGCGATCTCGGTGTCGGTGACGTTGTGGTTGCTGGCGTTTCTACTGCTCAGTCGCATGACCCACTCGTGGACGCTGGTGCTCGACCGACGCTCCAATCGCCTGACGATTCGTTGGCCGAGCACGATTGGGCACGAGGTACGAACGATTGCGCTCCGCGAACTGCGTGACGCACGGCCGCGCTATGCCTGGCGGCAGTGGTTCGTGGAATTGGACACGATGGACGGGCGCGTTGACGCACTCGGCGCGTTGGCGACAGAGCAGGAGGCCGCTGCCCTGGCCGACCGCATCCTACGTTTTCGCCGGGCCATTGCGGATACGCCCGGCTGAATTCCGGAAAACGCGCCGCGTCACCGGCCCTCCGTGATCGGCAAGAATCGACCCACCCTGTGCGTCACGCTGCCCGTCAGCGCCGAATTTCTTGCAACTTCACGACCCGCAACTCGTTGGCCTTGAGCGCCCGAATCGCCTGTGGAACCGCTTTTGCCGCCTGCAAGTTGGTCACGCATGGCACGCCGAAGCGCAGTCCGGCGAGCCGCATTGCGGCTTCGTCGTACTGCGCTTTTTTTCCCAGCGGCGAGTTGATGATCAGGTGGATGTCGCCGTTCTTGATGCGGTCCACGATATCGGGCCGACCCTCCCGCACCTTGTAGACGCGTTCGCACGCGATGCCGGCCGTCGTGAGCGCGCGCGCGGTGCCGCCGGTCGCAAAAATCGTGAAACCCATCTGCCGTAAGGGGCCGGCAATGCCGACAGCCTCGTGTTTATCGCCATCACGGAGGGAGAGGAACACGCCGCCCTCCGTCGGGAGCTTCATTCCAGACGCGATGAGCGCTTTGGCATAGGCCTCTCCGAAGCTCCAACCGATGCCCATCACCTCTCCCGTGGAGCGCATTTCCGGCCCAAGCACCATGTCCACGCCGGCAAAACGCCGCCACGGGAAAACTGGAGCTTTGATAAAGCTCATTCCCCTGCCCCATGGCTTCATGTCGCCAAAGTCCGCCAACTTGCGCCCCAACAAGAGTTTCGTTGCGATGCGGGCGATGGGAATGCCCGTGGCCTTGGCCAGGTACGGCACTGTGCGGGATGCGCGCGGGTTCACTTCGATCACGAACACGACGCCGTTCTGCACGGCAAACTGCACGTTCACGAGCCCGAGCACACCGACCCGCAACGCGACGCGGCGGACGATGTCCTGCATGTCCTTGCGGTTGGCCTCGTTTAGTTGAACGGGAGGGTAGACCGTCGTCGAATCACCGGAATGAACACCGGCTTCTTCGATGTGCTCCATGATGCCGCAGATGTGAACGGCGCCGCCATCGCACAGGGCATCGACGTCGTACTCGATTGCGCCCTCCAGAAAGCGATCGATCAGCAGCGGGTGATCGCCGCTCACGAGGATCGCCTCGTCGACGGCGGCCTTGAAATCGGCCTCGTCGTAGCAGATCTTCATCGCCCGCCCACCCAGAACATACGACGGACGCACGAGGAGCGGGAAACCCAGGCGCGCCGCCGCGGCAAAGCTCTCTTCGCGCGTGGCCACCATCTCCCCGTCGGGCTGTCGGATCTTCAACTCCGACATCAGCGCGTTGAAGCGTTGTCGATCCTCACAGATGTCGATGGCGTCGGGCTGCGTTCCAAGCACAGCGCCAACCCGATGGCAGAGCTTCAGCGGCGTCTGTCCACCGAACTGCAACACGACGCCGCGCGGTTGCTCTCGACGCACAACGCCACGGACGTGCTCGGCGGTAACGGGCTCAAAGTAGAGCTTGTCACTGGTGTCATAGTCGGTGGAGACCGTTTCGGGATTGCAATTGACCATCACCGAGACGAAGCCTTCCTCACGCACCGCGTACGCCGCGTGGCAACAGCAATAGTCAAATTCCAGCCCCTGCCCGATTCGGTTCGGACCGTTGCCCAGGATGACGACCCGCTCGGCCGTGCTCTCGCCAGCCTCGTCCTCCTCCTCCCACGAAGAATACAGGTACGGCGTGTGGCTTTCGAATTCAGCCGCGCATGTATCCACGCGTTTGTAGGTGGGAACGATTCCCGCCTCTTCCCGCGAGAGCATGACTTGCGCCTCCGTGCGCCCGGTGAGGCTCGCGATTCGCGCATCGGTCATTCCAGCGCGTTTGGCCTGCCGAATATCGCGAACGTCCGACTCTGCGCCAACGAACGCGGCCATGCGATCCAGGAACCAGGGGTCGATTTGAGTGGCGGTGTGGATCTCGTCCAGCGTGACGCCGCGCCGCAGCGATTCAAGGATCGCTGACAACCGATCCGGCGTCGGGAGGCACATGCGCTCCCGCAGCGTCATCTCGTCCCACCCGGATGCATCGGGAAATCCACCTTCGAGCGAGGCGATAGCTTTGCCAAGCGCCTCGTCGAAGGTGCGGCCGATGCCCATGACCTCTCCTACGGACTTCATGGCCGTGCCCAGTCCGCGGGACGCGCCGGGGAACTTTTCGAAGTTCCATCGTGGGATTTTGACGATCACGTAGTCGATCGCGGGCTCGAAGCTGGCCGGCGTCACGCGCGTGATGTCGTTTTGGATTTCGTCGAGGGTCAGCCCTACCGCCAATTGTGCGGCGATCTTGGCGATGGGGAAGCCCGTAGCCTTCGATGCCAGGGCGCTCGACCGCGACACGCGCGGGTTCATCTCGATGACCCGGATCTCGCCGGTGGTGGGTGAGATCGCAAACTGGATGTTCGAACCTCCTGTTTCTACGCCAATCCTGCGGATGATGGCGAGGGAAACGTCGCGAAGGCGCTGGTATTCGACGTCACTGAGGGTTTGCGCGGGGGCAACGGTAATCGAGTCGCCGGTGTGGACGCCCATCGGATCGACGTTCTCGATGGAACAGATGATGATGACGTTGTCCGCGAGGTCGCGCATCACCTCCAGTTCGAATTCCTTCCAGCCGACCACGCTTTCCTCGACGAGCACCTGGCGCGTGGGGGAGAGATCCAGCCCCTGTCCCGCGATGTCGCGCAGCTCGTCCATGTTGTAGGCGATGCCGCCGCCGGCGCCACCCAAGGTGAATGACGGGCGTACCACAGCTGGAAGTCCGATGTCTTTGATGATCTCCTCGGCCTCGGCGACCGTCCGCGCGATGCCGGCCCGCGGCACGTTGAGCCCGATCTCCTCCATCGCCGCCTTGAACTGCGCGCGGTCTTCCGCAAGCGCGATGGCCGCAGGCTTGGCGCCGATCAACTCCACGTTGTAGCGGGCCAATACCCCGCGCTGGTGCATCTCCAACGCCAGATTCAAACCCGTTTGGCCGCCCACCGTCGGCAGGACGGCGTCCGGCCGCTCTCGAGCGATGACCTGCTCCACAAACTCCGGCGTAAGGGGCTCGATGTACGTGGCGTCCGCTACCTCAGGATCCGTCATGATCGTAGCGGGATTGCTGTTGATCAGGATCACCCGGTAGCCGAGCGCTTTCAGCGCCTTGCACGCCTGCGTGCCCGAGTAGTCGAACTCACACGCCTGACCGATGACAATCGGACCGGAACCGATGATGAGGATGGATTCAATGTCGTCGCGACGCGGCATCAGCGGACTCCGCCCGTCTGGAGGCCAGCATGGAGGTCCGCGAACGCGAGAAAGCGATCGACGAGCAGGTGCGCGGAATCATGGGGCCCGGGCGCCGCCTCGGGATGGAACTGTACGCAGATGACGCCGAGATCGTCGTGTCGGAACCCCTCCAGGGTGTGGTCGTTCAGGTTCACGTGCGTCACGCGCCCACCCGCGCGTTCGATGCCGGCGGGGTCCACGCAAAACCCATGATTCTGGGACGTGATTTCCACCCGGCCAGATTCCGCATCCCGTACCGGGTGATTTCCTCCGCGGTGCCCGAAGCGCAGCTTGAACGTGTCCGCGCCGAGGGCGAGGCCGAGCAGTTGATGACCCAGACAGACGCCGAGGATCGGCTTCCTTCCCAGCAACTTTTTGACCTCGGCCACCATGCCCGGCAACGCCGCGGGATCGCCGGGGCCATTCGAGAGGAAAACGGCATCGGCCCCGTCCGCCAACTCGTCCGAAGGCGTCCATGCTGGAAACACCTCGACGTGGCAACCGACCTGCTGAAACAGGCGAAGCATGTTGCGCTTCACGCCGCCGTCAAGAACGTGTATCCGCCGGCCTGCGTAGGTACCCGCTTGCGACGCAGGAGCGAACGTGTACCGGGCCTTCGTCGACACCTCGGCCGCGAGCGCGCGCCCCGTCATTCCCGGCCAATCCTCGATCCGCCGCATCAATTCTGCCGGATCGAGCCCTTCTGTCGTGATGGCGGCGCGCATGGCGCCCCGGCTGCGAATGTGGCGCACAAGCGCGCGGGTGTCGATGCCATGGATGGCGGGAATGCCGGCATTGTCAAGGTAATCGCCCAGCGACCCTGTGGCGCGATGGTTGGAAACCACCCGCGAGAAGGCGCGCGCAACGAATCCGGCGACATGAACGCCGCCCGATTCCTCGTCTTCCGCGTTCACGCCGTAGTTCCCAACGTGCGCCGTCGTCATCACGACGATTTGCTCCGAGTACGACGGATCCGTCAGGACTTCCTGGTACCCCGACATCGCGGTGTTGAAAACCACCTCACCGACGCGCGTTCCGGAGGCGCCGAACGCATCACCGACGAAGATGCGACCGTCCTCGAGGAGCAGCGTGGCGGCGGACATTGCGACCCCGAAAGCGGGCCGGGGGTATGACGATCATGGGGGGCGGTCAAGGGGGGCCCTCAAGTGCTCGGGTGAGCCATCCGATCTGCCCCCTATGGTTGTCGAGATCCTCGCCACTGCCGCCCTGGTCGCACTGGCGACGGGATGGATGCGCGACCACCGCAGGCTGATGGCGCGGGCGGCCGACGACGACGCCTCCCGCTCCCTGCCGGTCGATCTCGCCCTGTGGTGGATCGAACAGGAGGCGCACGGCGCAGAGCTGCGATCGAGCCGCCGAATCGTCGCAAGGATTCGAGTGTTGGGAAGGCTGGCGATGGCCGATACCGCCTCGACAACGGGAGCAGCGTTGGCCGCCGCGCTGCCGCCGGGCGCGCTGCGCGATTCGACGCTCACGCTGCCTCACGCCGCCCGCGACGCGCTCACGTTCCGGCACGCCCGCTGGGACGGCGGCGGAGTGCCCTGCGCCAAGGCCGGCGCAGCAATTCCCTTGTCCGCGCAGATC